>NZ_FTPJ01000001.1:0-201411 GCF_900156195.1 Burkholderia sp. b14 | reverse complement strand
AAGAGTCAGATCGCTGAACAGGCGCTGGAATACTTCGGCGCACTTTACGCTGTCGAGCGCGACGTTGCACAACTTGAGCCTGATCGCAGGGGGGAAGTGCGTCAGCAGCGCGCTGGGCCCATTGCCGATGCGCTACATGAGTGGATGTTCACTCAGCGCAAACGGGTCAGTGAAGGATCGGCGATCGCCAAAGCGCTCGACTACAGTCTCAAGCGCTGGGAGGCGCTCACGCGTTATCTAATCGATGGGCATGTGCCCATCGACAATAACTGGCTGGAAAATCAGATTCGTCCCTGGGCTATCAGTCGCTCGAACGGGTTGTTTGCCGGTTCGTTGCGCGCTGGACAACGCGCCGCGGCGATCATGAGCCTGATTCGATCCGCGCAGCTCAATGATCATGACCCGTACGTCT
Organism: Burkholderia sp. b14; assembly: GCF_900156195.1. Classification (NCBI taxonomy): domain Bacteria; kingdom Pseudomonadati; phylum Pseudomonadota; class Betaproteobacteria; order Burkholderiales; family Burkholderiaceae; genus Burkholderia; species Burkholderia sp. b14. The sequence goes on along the minus strand of NZ_FTPJ01000001.1, from coordinate 200,999 downwards.
ATCTCAAAGACGTGCTCAATCGATTGCCCACCCATCGAGCCGACGACATCGCCACCCTGCTACCACATCGCTGGGTGCCCACCGCAGCTTGATTGACGGCCATTTACGCCCTGGAATGCCTTCGCCGGATGCTTACTCTATTAGGATATCAAGTACGCCTTGTACGAGAGATGAGGGGGGCATGTTTTGCTCAACAAGCCGTTCAAATGTCACACCTTTACCTGCAGGCAGGATGACGCCAAACGTCTTAAGTACGCCCCGAACCTGGTTTATATAGACCCGTTCGCATGCTCACAAGTTTTCCCCGCGCGGTCAGCAGAAGTCGCACTTCGTGGCTAGCCATGCTCTTGACCTCGAGACCGCGGTACCATCCGCTGCGCGTGAGCTGAGCGATGCCGCGTGCGTCGTTAGTATCCGTCTTGTTCAGTTGGTCGCCAGAGCCGCGTGGACATGGCGAGCATGAATGCAATCAACCGGGATATCATCGGCTCGTAAGCTATGGTATAGCCATACGGCGAGTGGTCCCGTCTCCATGCCGACTCGCACCGCCTCCGGCGCATGTAGGCGAATAGCTCGGGCGATCTCCTCAGGGTTCGAGATGACGCATCCGTGCCATACGCTCTTCCCATCGCGATCAACAACGCAGATTGCCGTAACCTTTTGGGACACATCGAGACCCACATACGTTTCCATGTCCGCCTCCAAAGTAAGTCACAGAGACAATTACAGCATGTGATTGTCGCGCCAGCCTTCCCGACGCAGCATCACATGCACCCGACGATAGCCATAGTGCACGCGTGTTTGCGTGATTTCCTTGATGCGCAGCATAATCGCACTCGAGTCTCGTGCGATTGACTGATAGCTGTACACTGAACGCGACAGCTTCAGTACTTTGCAGACTTGGCGCTGGCTTGCGCCGAAGCGTTGCATCAGATCCGTAGTGAGTTCACGCAGCCGGGAAGGCTTCAAAGCTTTTTTGATAGCACATCCTGCAACATGGCTTTGTCCAACGACAGGTCCGCCACCAGCCGCTTGAGCTTGGCGTTTTCTTCTTCGAGTTGCTTCAGGCGACGCAGCTCCGACGGGCCCAGGCCCCATACTTCTGGCGCCAGTTATAGAACGTCGCATCGCTGATGCCCATCTTGCGGCACACCTCCGCTGCCGGCGTGCCCAGCTCTGCCTGTTTCAACGCAAATGTAATCTGTTCTTCAGTGTATCGGCTCTTCTTCACGACATGACCTTCTGCTTGTCAAGGTTGTATCATGCCGGATTTTTCTACTTTTGAATGGCCCAGTTTTTTGGGGGAGCCTCATCGGCGCGATAGAGCGCGAGGTGGAACGGATCTATCAGCGGGTGCATCCATCCGATGCGCTTCGGTCAATTCCCGGCGTCGGATCAACTTTGGCCCCGTTGCTTATCGGGATACTCGGCCACGCAAAGCGTTTCCGTAACGAAGACCATATTCGTGGATTCTGCGGCATGTTCCCGACCAAAAATTCATCTGGCGGCATAGACAAACCAGGGCAACGGCTAACAAAGAGCGGTAGCGATCGCATCAAGCGGGCACTGTATATCGCCGCAGACGTCGCTCGCAAGATTGACCCGGACCTTGCCGCCGTCTACTGGAGGCTCATGGTGAACAAAGGCCACCACCACAAGCAGGCCATATGTGCTGTCGCCACGCGTCTAATCAATCGTATCTATCGTGTGCTCAAGACTGGCCAGCCGTATGTGCTGCGGGACCAGCAAGGTAACGCGATTACCGTTCAGGAAGGCAAGCGTATCGTTCTCGCGCAATTCACTGTGCCGCTCGAAGTCCGACAATCACGTCGGAACCAGCCCATGCCACAATCAGCGTAGAGCATCGTTTCTGGCCGTGAATAAGCGTTGACAGTCGGTACGAGATCATTCGAGCATACGTGGCCGACGATACAGCAATGGCTGGAAACTGAGCCCGGCATCACGGCCAAGAAGCTACATGAGCGTCTCGTCGCCAGGGCACCGGCGATGTATTCCGGCGCGCAGCTGCGCACTGTGCAGCGCCGCGTGAAGGCATGGCGATCGAACCGCGCCAGAGAACGGGTAGTCAGAATACTGGGTGATGCCGACGCGATGAAGGCTGGCGCTGCTATGCAGCACCAGCCTTCATCGAAAAAAAACCGGAGAGTGACAATTACCCGAGAGTAACATCATCCCATGAGGCAACACGATTGGCCATTCTGCTTGACGCTATCCAGTCACCGTGCTGATGAAATCCGGTGATACCTCGATGCCATATATCTCCAGCAAAAAACTCTCAATTTCGCGCACACTCATGCCGCGCGCGTACATCGCGATGATCTTGTCGTCTGACCTGGTGAAGCGCCGCGCGCCCTTGGCAATCAGCACCGGATCGAAGGTGCCTTCGCGATCGCGGGGGATCTCGACGTCGAATGTGTCGTCGTCGGTCGTGACACGCTTGCGGCTCGTGATGTTGCGGTGATTCGTGTTGCCTGCCAGCTTGGCTTCGCCCTTCTCATAACCCAGGTGGTGGGCCAACTCGCCGTCCAGCGCACGCTCGAAAATCGCCTTCTTGAACGCCGCGAACTGCTCGTGGACCGTCGTCCGCTCCAGCGTCCCCGGCCTTGGCTATCAGTTTAAGCTTCACACATAAAATTTCGGATAGGCTCATATACGCGCAAAAACTACCATTAAGATAGCTAACCTCTCAGCCATGAAAACTGTCCAGTATTCGCGCACGTGCCGATTCAGAAAATCGATTGGCCTCCATAAAGAGGGTGATTTCGTCCGTCGCAAGTTGCAGTTGGCGATTTTTCAAGCGACATATCAAGCCTATTTCTCGGAGCTCGCTGAGAACATCCAATAGTGCTGCCTCGCCAGCGCCAACCAGCAGATTCAACGCCTGCTGCCACACCCGTTTTGATAGCACATCATCCATATAAGAGGTACATAAAAGCAGTCCGATTGCCGCCTGCCTGCGCTGCATCGGCAACACGCGTGCCAAATGGTGCGTTAATAAGGCTAATTCTTGTGCATGTCGTGCAGCTGGCAACCCCTTGATTCCTAGCGGTACATAGCGTAAGGCGATCCCCCACTGCTCATCCGGCAGTGATATGGCCAGATCGCGCATCTCCGCATAGCGCGCGGGTTGCTCCGCTTCCGGCAACGCCCGTGAGTCGCGTGTCAGCGCGCCGAGTGACGCGCCTTGCTGGGACGGTGGCAGTTGCAAGGTCCGCTCGCGTAAGACCGCATACAGCCCGGAAACTCTTGCGTCTGTAGGACAAAAGCTCCATAGTAAATTGGACAATATCGGAATCAGCTTCGCTTGCTCGGATACACTTAAAGACGAAAGTTGGGCTAAAAGCACTTGGTAACGCTCAGCGAATTGAGGTGAGCCAGGCGGCAAAGACCTCAATCCGAACGCCAGTTCCGGCCAGACATTTTCCTGCTTGTGCCTCCGCCGCTCGGCCATGGCATAGGAGAAATCGAATAATTCGGGACGCTGGTGCCAAGGAAAATCACGAAACGCGAGAATCATCGCCTTTTGTATCGTCACCCCGTTCTTCGGAATACGCTCTGCGGCGAGAAATAATCGCTTGAATGCGTCGACTTGCTCCGCTTCCGGCAACGCTCGCAGCCGCTGGCACAGTGCGTCTAGAGGTTCGGCGTGCTGCGCTGGATCAGCGAGCGTGCCATCCATTTCATTAAGCAGTTGTTTAATCGCCTCATGGTTCACGGCTTGCTTCGCCCGTTGCCAATAGCGGTGGACCAAGCGCCTGGGCTGCATCGCATGATACGTGCACCGATCGACGGTGGAAAACGACATCACGTCTTGAATGGGCACGTAGTCGCCAATGCGCGCGATCACCTCGGCCGGTAGGTCCTGATAGGTGATAGGCCGCTTGGCCGATGGGTTAGCCCACGCGGCGCCGAGCGGCTGCGGTGGTGGGGGCGCCAACGCAGCAGTTTGCGGGCGAGTCTCTAACGCGCAGATATAGGCCTGATAGTCGTTTAAGGCGGCATTCAGATCGAAGTCCATCGGCAAACTCAGCGATAAGTAACGAAGGCGCCCCGCATAGCGAGGTTGCGCAGCAGGTTAGCGAAAAGCGAACAGATGAGCGCGGCGATACGTCGTAAACGTAAGTTTTTTGGCAGCTAATCTGGTGAACAAGCCGCGACATCCCAGGCGGGCCATGCAAGCGGCTGACGAGAAGCAGCATCAACCGGGCAATGCCTCCAGCCTTAATGGAGCGTTTTGGATGCCGCCTGGCAGAGCAGTGTGCATTGCCAACAGAGGCTGTAACAGCGTCTGCGCATTGACATTGCACTATCCGCCCACTTTCCGCTAGCCTGCTGTGCAGCATCGCTTCGCGCTGCGTCTTTCTCACTCCCTTATCGAATTGACCAATTTGACAGTGCCGTCGATTCCCTATAATAACTTGCCTGCTGAACTTGTTTCGCTTTCAGCGTGCGGTCGTGTTGAACGCGCTGCGGCCCTTACCGGAAGGCATCGACACAAACGATCCGAGTGACGCATTTCTCCTGGCAATGGCGCTGACTAGCGAAGCCGACTACCTGGTGACCGGCGATCGCCGCGTTGGGCTGCTGCAGCCAAACAGTATCGGTCGCACGTGTATCGTCACGCCGACGGCCTTCTGTGCCAAGATGATGCTACTTTAGCGCAGCCCAAGGTGGATCATCTCGGCGGCCATGGATAGAGTTGCCTGTTGTCCGAAAGTTGTACGCGGTATATTAACTACGCAGTTAACAGTCATTTACCTATCAACACCCACTCCTCTGTGTGCCATGACCGAAGCTGATTTGTTTGCTGCCCGAGAGCGCATCGACTGGGACCGCGCGCCCATTCAATCATTTGAAGCCTGGTTGGCTCGCCAAGCTGGGCGGGGCACCTCTCGCACCTTGCGGCCTTCCACGGCTAAAGTCTATCTTGCGCAATGGCGCGCGTTCGTACGCTATCTTCAAGTGCGCCGTATCCCTTTGAGCGCAACGACGCCCGATACGATCTGCGCCTTTCTAGCCAGCTTGCGTCGCGAGAATCGAGACCAACGCGCGCGTTACCGCAAATTAATTGAGCGTGTGTTCATCGATATCCATGCGTGTACGCAACAAAGCAAAAACGCCAATCCCGCTGTCGGCGCATTGCGAGACAGCCAAGCCACCTGGAAGCGCGTCAAGGGCAACCAGGACACCGATTTCCTAACATCGGAGGAAAGGCAGCACATCATCGACACGTTGCTGTCCCCTGTCGATAATGCCCATTACGCACGCTGGCAGACTTTACGAGATCGTGCGTTGGTGGCCACGTTTTTGGGAGCGGGGTTGAAGGTGTCGCAGGCGCTTAAACTGACGGTTAACTGCATTAATATTGGGCCAGACCGACTCATGCACATCAGCTCGCCAGGCTCGCGTTTTTCGCATCAACCCCGGCCCGAGGCGTTTGCACACTTGGCGCTGGCACGCTGGCTAGCTGAACGGCACGCCAGTGGCGTCGATAGTCCATGGGTCTTTCTGGGCGGGCGGGACGGACGGCCGATGCACGCGGTCACCGCGCTGCGCGCCACCGAGGCCATCATGCGCGCCTGCGGCGTGGCCGACAGGCGGCAGGCACGCGCCAGTCCCCAGACGCTGCGAAACAGTTATATCGCGACGCTGTTCGAGGCCGGGCAGACCACGCTCGCGGTCAGCGAGGTCCTCGGCGTGGAGTTGATCACCGCCGAGCGTCTTAAGAAGGCATGGCAGAAGTGGGCGCAAGAAAAATCGGCCATCCGGATTTGACTGTGGGCAACCAGACGCGAAACAGCCCCTATATTGCTAAGCGCTGAATTGCTCTATTAGCGACAGATTTGCTTCATATCGGCTTCGGACAAGACCATCATCCGCTTGACCGTCTCGCGCTCCAAGCCGTTTTCTAGCAACGTGCGCGCAATCTTCAGCGCGGCTTCCTTGTGTCCTTCTTCACGTCCCAGCATCCGGCCGCGCTCCAGACCTTTTTGCTCGAGTTTTTGTGCAATCGTCATCAAAACCTCCTCGTGTTGCGGGGAACGGAGCGCCAACTCTCGCATAAATCGCTCCGGATCCGTCGTGTCGCCCACTGCGTTTAAAGCGTAGCGTGGCTGACCGGTTGGCCCGGTGCAACACAAAACGCGCGCTCATCGCCGTACTCAACCGATTCCAGTCGACCAGATCGGCCAGGCAAACCAATCATACCGCCCGGCCACTGCTCACGCCTGAGGGATGCGCCGCCTGCCGCAGTACACGAGCTGCGATTCCTCGTCAACTTTCACCCGATCGTCGCCGATAAGCTGTGCGATGCTTATCATCGCACTTTTAATGCATCCGAGATGGAGTCGTTCGACTGCAACGGCCTCACAGGCGGCTGTTCGCGCTGTTCAGCCTGCCAAAGTTCGTAATTGGTTTGCAGGTTCATCCAGAAACGCGCCGTGCTGACGCCTGCGCGTTCCAGCCGCAAGGCAAGATCGGGGCTGATGCCGGAGTGCCCGTTCAGCACACGCGAGAGCGACGTGCGATTATACCCGAGCCGCGCAGCGGCTTCGGACACGTCAATTTCAAGCGGTTGCAGCACGTCCTCACGCAGCAGCTCGCCGGGGTGCGGATGATGCTTCATCATGTTGTAATCCTTAATGATAGTCCTGGTAATCGACCAGCTCAACGTCAACCCCGACGAATCGGAAGGTGACGCGCCAGTTACCGTTGACCCATATTGACCAGTGCTCTTTCATGTCTCCTTTTAAGAGATGCAATCTATAGCCAGGCTGATCCAATTCTCGCGGCGAACAGGCGGCGTTGAGCGCAGCCAAGATGCGGCGGAGTTTGGCCGCGTGGGCTGCCTGCACACCTCGCGTGGAATCCTCACGAAACAAGGCTTCAAGCCCTTTGTGCCGAAAGCTGATTATCATGCAGCAAGTGTAGCATGATGCGCAACGCGCTACAAGGAAAAGACTAATAGAAGACAGGCAATTGTTCTAGAACGTGTCATCAATTCAAGGAAACGACAGAAGCGGCTGACCTTGTCCCGGTCACGGCCTCACACGCCAGCGTAATTCTGGATTTTGCCGATCAGGGCTTCATGCTTGTCGAGCGCTTCGCGCAATGCTTTCGCCTCACTGGCGACACGCCCTGCTTCCACCTCGGCGTCGCGCCGAGCCGCCTCCGCCAAGTCACGGCGCTCACGTTCGGTTCGCGGGTCGGCCGCAAACACTTCCGCGCGTTGCCCCAGCTCAACCGGCTTCGCTTCCGCCGACGCAGCCCGCCCGACAGTAACGACCAGCTCGCGCTGAACCTTCCGCAAGCGATCCTGGACTGGACTTCCGCGGCCTATCGTCGAGCCTCGTTGCGCTCATTTTCGGGCTTCTTAGCCAATACCAAAGCCTCAGCCGTCTCGGCCTTGAACTTCTGGCGGGAACGCTCGAGCGAATCGCGTTCCGCGGCGAGCCGATCATTTATCAGATGGACGACCTGCGCCAATAGCCAAACCGTATCCCGGCCCGAACCCTTTGCCCACTCGGTGCTGGCGCGCGGGTTAGTCGAACGGCACACCAGCGGTGTTGACAGTTCATGGGTCTTTCCCAGTGAAGGGGACGCGCGGCCGATGCACGCGGTCACCGCGCTGCGCGCCACCGAGGCCATCATGCGTGCCTGCGGCGTGGCCGACAGGCGGCAGGCACGCGCCAGTCCCCAGACGCTGCGAAACAGTTATATCGCGACGCTGTTCGAGGCCGGGCAGACCACGCTCGCGGTCAGCGAGGTCCTCGGCGTGGAGCTGATCACCGCCGAGCGTCTTAAGAAGGCATGGCAGAAGTGGGCGCAAGAAAAATCGGTCATCCGGATTTGACGTTGGGCAACCATACGACAGCTAACGAACATTGTGCATGGCAATCTTGAGCTTGAACAACTCCCACAGGGCCGGGTCCATACGCCTATCTCCAGCTTCCCATTGCTGCCAATTTCGAACTGTTCGATAGACCTTGAAGGCTGCTTCTGATTGACTCAATCCAGCAGCCACGCGAATCGCCTTAATATCGGCAGGCATTGGGCTGGGCAAGTTGATGCGAACCGCCCTTGATCCGCTCGCCATCACATTTTGCGTTTAAACGCTTGCCACCATGAGTAAATGATGCAACCACAACCGGATATGAATGCCAAGGTCCACGGCATCTCGCCAAACGCTAAATGAGCTGCAACCCAGGGGGCCGAATTGTCTGTTGCGGGAACGTCGACAAACAAGATATAGCCCGATACAGCAGCGGCGATAGCACCGATGAAGAACGGCACAAATTGAAAACGCAACATCCAGAGAATAGTCTTCACTGTTGACCTCTGCAGCAGTTGTCGAAAGTGGCTCAATATTACGAACAATGTTCATATGCGTCAAGCTACAAAACACACTCAAATTCGGATACTCGGAAAATCATTTTGATTGTCGGCTAAATCTATAGCCGCCCTATTTTTGCAGGTTCTTGTTCGCGCGGGTAGACACGACAATTGCGGCCCCACACTGTAGTCAGCACTGCAGCGAACCGAGCGGGCTGAAGCCGAAGTGGACGTTACACGGCGGATTGTCAACGGAGAAAAAGCCGCTCATTCCCTCTGGCACTGCGCGCGCCAAGGGGGCGGCAGCTTAGCGCACGCTTATAAAGTTACCCCATATTGCAGCCACGTAAGATCAGGGCCTTGAAAATCTTTTCTGTAAGATACTTTACATATATGCGCCGCCCCAGTGAGCGGCCGGGAGGTTCACCATGCAACTTTACGAGATAAGATGGGCTGTGGCGAAACGGCGGACAGAACTCGGTCTCACTCAGGCGCAACTAGCGAGGCTGTCCGGCTTGTCTCGGTTCACCGTCAATCAGCTTGAAACGGGCAAGTTAAAGGATCTCGGCGTCAACAAGCTGATTGCGTTACTCAGCGTGCTCGGGATCGAATTGACAGTCAAGCGACGGCCGGAGCAGAAAGGCCTTTACAAGGCGGCCGTAAGTGCGAACGTCAGCTACGAAGAGCATCTGACTGAGCCTTTGCTGTTGAACGCGCTGGCAACAGGACAGATCCCCCAAGGTTGCGAATCGCAGCTCTCGGTCATCCTTGATGAGGTGCCTGTGCCAGTCGTGGTCAAGGCAGTCGAGGAAGCCGCCAAGAGTTCTGGCACGCAACCGCGGAAGATTTGGAAGAACCTCGCCACTTGGTCGAAAGACCTTCACCTGTATCGAAGGGTATGGGCATGAGGGCGCCTTCGCCCCTGCCCGAAGGTCCGTAGCGGGGCCTCTTTGCCATAAGCTGACGCTGATCGACGAATCAAGCGTATCTTGCCCAGCGCTGGCGTGAAGGCTGCCAAAACGCGGCGAGGTTGTATTGGGAAATCGTCAGTCAAGGGTTCAACGGCGATTACGGCATCGTACGCCAAGCCCTTCAGCCTTGGCGACAAGCCTGTGCAATCACGCAGCAGCTGCATACTGCTGTGTCATGAGCGGTGCCTTCCACTCGCCGCGTAGGCTGCTAGTTAATGGGTCGGGGCACGGCGTCGCTCACCGACGACAACAAGCGGCACATCCAACGCTTTGTTCAACGATTCGCCGAGCGAAACCCTCAGATTGTGGCGATCCGGCGGCTGTCGCTCGAGTTCACCGACATAGTCAAGCGCCGCGCACATCAAGCGTTGGCAAGCTGGCTGCGCCAAGCGCAAACCAGCGGTGTACCAGAAATGCAGCGGTTCGCAGCCAAGCATTGGCCACGACTACGATGCCGTACATGCTGCACGACTCACACCCTACAGCAACAGTATCGTCGAGGGCCCTGTCAATCGGCTCAAGTTCCTCAAGCGCCCAATGTATGGCCGTGCCGGCTTCCAACTGCTGCGTACTCGCGTGCTGAATCGGTGCTGACTTGTGACATGAACCTTCACACAAAGTGTGGAAGAGCCACTTCTAAATTGCTGTTGACAGGCAACGCCGGCCTCGTGTGCACGCAGTGTGGCATCTGCCAACCGACACGTCGCAAATGGCTACGTCGCTACATTGTTAAATGGCTAAGCGCGCCGCTTCTATCTAGGCGTCACGAGCCGCAACCCTGGCAAGTCGACAAAGTCGGCACGGTTAAGTGTCATCAGCGCATCGCCGTGCTCGATCGCCTGTGCAGCGATCCACAGATCATTGTAGCGAGGCCGTGGTGACCGGCCAGATTGCTTGACAAAAGCCGCAAGCACGCCGAACGCGGCGGCAGTCTGCTGCGACACCTCACGAATCGGGCGCCGCTCAAGCTGTTGTAGATGGGCAGCGCGCACGGCCCGCTCGACAGGATCCGTACAAGCTTGCACGCCAAATCCGAGTTCGCCCAACGAAATGACTGAGATGAACACGGGTGCGTCGCCAGCGAGTTCGATCACGGTTTGCGAATCAAGCGTTTTTGCGGCTAATGCGACCCAAATGCAACTGTCAAGGATTACGCCCATGAATCTCGCACGCTGTTATCCAAGTCAGTACGGCTGTCAGCCAGCCAAGCCGTGGCCTGCCGCGGCGTGAGCGCTACGGACAGCCCCGCGAGCGCTTGGGTGGCGGTCATGGTCAGTTTGGGGGGCACAATTCGCGCCACCGGAACATGGTTACGCTCGACGATGATGGTTTGGCCTTGGCGCGCGACGGTATCTAAAATCTGACGGGTTTGTCGGGCAAGTTCGGTGGCGGTGATTGCCTGCATGTTGACCTCCTAATAAGGATCAATACGTATTTTACGTATTCTGTCGCCTCATGTCGATTACATTTTTTACAATTGCGCGTGGCAGACGATTACAGTGGCATTACGCGGTTGGTTGCTGCGTCGGTTCAGCATGCTCTCGATGCATACCTCGACGTGCTCGGTCCGCACGAGGATCACCGGCCCGACGATGAGCCGCCGTCACCCGGGCTTCGGATATAAAGGAGAAAATCAGATCGGAAATGCGCGCTACGCACACGATTGAAAGTCTACGCGTCGATTTTTACAACGGCGTCTCGGCAGTATGGCGAGTTTTCTTGGGCAAAAAGAATCGCGTTCGAAAGCTTTGCGTACTGACGAAGTGCTCAAGTACATGGCTCGGTTGTGGCAATTCGATATGCTTTTGGAGAGCGTAGACGAGAACCGACTGGATGTGGACTTACAATCACGATCACCCGAACATGATCCTAGGCGCATTGACGCCAAAGCAGCGGCTGGCCATGGCCGTATAGTTTCTACTTTTGAACCTCGTGGAAAACGGGGAGATTACCGATGGAGTAAGCAGCGAGGTTGTGCCGCAATAATACGATAGGGTAAAACAAAACGTTGTCGATCAAGCCAGATGACGCTAAACTGTATTGCAAATGTAATACATGAAGGCACCATGATGAAGACAGCGACACTCCCAGCACTGCGTGTCGAGCCCACGCTACGACACGCGGTGGAAGACGTGCTGAACGAAAACGAGACACTATCGGCGTTTATGGAGTCGGCCCTACGGGCCGGTGTCGCGCATCGACGGCTGCAGCGAGCCTTCATCGCACGTGGCCTTGCGGCCCGAGAAGAGGCGCAGCGCACTGGTGAATATGTGCAGGCCGATGCAGTACTGACTGAGCTTGAGGATATGCTCAACGCGGCGCGCTCCGCTCGCGGGTCGCACGGTTGACTTACCGCGTTCGCTATACGCGTGCCGCGCGGGCGGATTTGGTGCGGCTGTACCGATTCCTGCTTGAGCAGGACTTGGATACGGCTGCCCGCGCGCTCGACGCGATCCACCGGGGTGTCGACGTACTGCGTACCTTTCCGTTTACCTGCCGCAAAGCTAAAGGGGAAAATCCGTTCCTGCGCGAATTGATTGTATCGTTTGGCTCATCGGGTTATGTAGTGCTGTTCGAGATTGAGGAAGGATGCACGGTCACGATCCTCGCGGTACGTTCGCAACGGGAAGAAGACTACTATTGATGGGTTACGGGCATCATCCTTTGCCAGGCGAGCCGTCGGACGACATGCCGTTTTAACGCTACAGGCTTTGCCGTCTCCGGGCCCCGCTCTTTGACGTCCGAGTCAGTAAGGAAACGATCTTGGTATCGGCCCGCGGCCTGGTTTCGGCTATCAGTTGGCGGCCGCCTCGGGGCGACGGCGTCAAACGACTGAGCGTCCAAAAAAGGCGTTGCGCCATGGAAACATCGACCTTGAATCGCATTGCGTCGTGTACGGCGCGGATGCTACGAATCCCTCGAAGTCCGGAGAGCTTGTAGCGGAATTCTCTTCGGCTGACGCCGCGATAGAGCTCGTCGAGCGTATCGACCGCGGCATCAAAGCATGCCTCAACATGGAGGAACGACCGACGTGGACCGACAGTGGCGCGACCTGCGGATGTCGGGCCACTTCGATTTGCAGTGCCGCCATGCGGTGGATACTCAACCGTTGCGCAGCCAGTCGGAGAACTTCGCAGTCTTGGCCACTTCGTCAGCCTCATCGCCTTTGTCCTCATTCGCGTCTCGCTTCCGGTGAAACTCTGCCGCAGCCTTTGCAGCGTGCGCAGCGCCTTGGCTTCAGCCTCGTGCAGCAGCCCGCGATGCGTCACGGCTTCGCCCTCATGGTCAAGGGTGACGATGGCACCGGCCACGGCGCGCACCTCCGAGGCACAGCCCTGCAGGGCACGCTCGATGGCTTGCAGCTGCCCGACCATCTGCGCGCGCCGCGGTTCCTGCGCCTCCACCTTGTCCCCGTCCTCGACAGCGTAAGCGTCTTCCAACTCTCGCTATTAACCTACCTCACAAATCAACCAATTAGGTTAAAATGACCTGGTGGAGAAAGGCACCCCGCACTGTAAATTAGCCGTCGTCAAAGATTTGGTAAAGGTCGAGCAAGTCCGGGCCACAGCTAGCGCCTACAGTGGAGCGCGTGAGCTTGGCTTCAATGATCTGGCCGGAATATGTGCCGTTGTTTTGGCGCTCACTCCCGCCGACTTCTACAAGAGCATGACGACCCATGCCGATCATCGTGTCTGGCAGGACGTATACCACGCCAAGACAGCAATTGGCGATGAGGTGTACCTGAAGCTGACTGTCATTGATGACGTGCTGATCGTTTCTTTCAAGGAGTTGTGACCATGAAATGCCCATGCTGCGGCGCGGCGGAACTGATCCACGATACCCGCGATGTATCCTACACTTATAAAGGTGAAACTACCTCCATTCCAGCGGTAACGGGCGACTTTTGCCCTGCCTGTGGTGAAGTCATCTTGGACCGTGAACACGGCGACCGCTATAGCGAACTGGTGGGCTTGTTCCAGTGCCAAGTCAATGCGGCCTATGTTGATCCGAGCTATATCTCCAAGGTGCGCAAGAGGCTCGGCCTTGACCAGCGACAGGCCGCCGAACTTTTCGGCGGTGGCGTCAATGCTTTCTCGCGCTACGAAAACGGCAAGACTAAACCGCCGCTGGCCTTGGTCAAGCTGTTCAAGTTGCTGGATCGTCACCCAGAGCTGCTTAACGAGATCAGAACCGTATGACAGACTGGAAAACGCTAACTGTAAAATGGCGTCATCAATAATTTTAAGATTGAGTTAGCAAGCCAGCGTGTCGTTTGATGTGCCGGCAAGCATCGTCGCGGCAGCAGACCAGGAAACGTAGATGCCGGAAAACAAAGCTCGCAATCGAAGGCGAACCAGCTAAAGCTTATCCAATTGTGAAAGCGGCCGCGACTTAACGTTGTGACGCCAGCGGGCGCAAGTACCTACGTAGTCTGTCCTGAACAATTCGCTTTGCTCTGCGGCGAATTCATGCTGCTGACACCATGTGAGCCTCGCGATTGAGCAGAGCAAGCCAGATCAGGGCGCAAAAAAGCCGCAGCTTGCGCAGGATCATGCGCAGGTTGTGGCCGGCGCCGCACAGCACCGCATGAATCGCATCGCCCAGCGTACCCTTGAGCCAATTTCGATCGAGCTTGCCGTCTGACTTCATGTGTCCGATGGCCGGCTCGATTGCACTGCGACGCCGAATCATTGCTCGCAGGCCGCGCGTGATGCCGCGTCGCAAGCCAGGATGATAGAGCTTCACGCCATCGACCGCGACGCCCTTGTAGCCGCGGTCCACGACAGCCATCTGCGGCTGAACGTCGCTTAGGATCGCCGCCTGTTCCAACGCTTCGGCTAGCGTGTGTCCATCGTAGGGATTGCCGGGCATCGAACGAGCTCCGATTACCAGACCCTCCTTGTGCGTCGTCGTGATCGACACCTTCACGCCGAATTCGTACGGCTTGCGTGGTTTGCCTTTCGCCAAGCACTCGACTTCCGGCGCATGCAGCGCATACAGCTTGTTTTTGTCCTTGTGCTTTTGCGTGAGAATTCGCTTCGTGCGGCCAATCAGCGCTTCCAACGCCGCGCGACTTTGCTCAGCGACGCCGTCCAGCTGCCTCTGGACATCACGCATCACGCGTCCTACTCGAGAACGCAAAGTGCGCAGCGCTTTGTTCATCCGCTTGTACTGCTTCGCATGCGCATAGCGGCCTACCTGGCTTGCCAGACGCGGCGCCTCGCGATTGTAATTTTGCCGCAGCTTCAGCCTGTGCCGGGCGGCCGCTTTTACCAGATGTTCCCGGCAACGCTCGAGCAGACGCGAGTCGGTAGGATGCGCAATCGCCTTTTCCATCACCGTCGTATCGACGATCACCCGCTTCAGGCTCGAAGTCTTGATGACGTTCGCGCGTTTGGCCGCTTCGATCGTCTCGGCCAACAGTTCTTCAACGCCGGCTTCGCCTAGCCGCTTGCGCCAGCGCGTCAGGCTCGACGGATCAATCGGCGGCTTCGTCTGCAAGTACGTCTGGCCGGTGAACACCTGCCAATATGGGTTCTCCAGCCATTGCCAGACCACGTCCTCATCCGACAAGTCGAACGCATGCTGCAAGTACAGCAGCCCCGCGATCAAACGCGGCGACGTTGCCGGCCGGCCGCGCTGCGACACGAAGCTCGCGCTCATCGCCGTGCTCAATCGGTCCCAATCAATCAGATCGGCCAGACGAACCAATGGATGCTTTAAGTTGATCTGCTCGCGCAGCGGCTGGCGGAACAAATCTCCCTCTGGCGCCGGCGTCTTCGGACCCATTCAACCCTCGTCGAAATTTGCAGGAAATTCACGCCAATATGCCTGCCTCTTGCAATTCCCACAATACCTTTTCAGCTTCCCAGCCTTGCTGCATAAGCCTGGACGGATTGTTCAGGTCCGACTACGTAACGCCTACTCGCCGCTTGTGCACGAGGGCGTGAGCGAAGAGGTCGAGGTGCGCGTGTTCGAGAACTGCTGGCGCGGCAGGCACGCCGCCAACTCCTCAAACGCTTACTTAGCGATACCCAAGAAGACTGCCAAGCAACGCTCTACCTCCAGCAATGCGTGCATATTAATGCGCCCGAACGTTGGTCCGACCTTGCCCCGCTTCACGGTTATGGCGTTGTCCACCATCACTTGTGAGGGCTTCTGCAAACCGTTCTCAGCGCTGGGTTGGATCGTGATGCTCAGCAATGGTGCGGCAACAAGCGTACTCGTTACCGGTAGCACGGTCACGGTGGCGTGCTCGTCGAATTGGTTGGCCTGAATTACCAAAGCAGATCTGGGTTTGCCAAAATCGCCTTGCATGCGCCTCATTCTGTCCAGCCATTCACATCCGCCACAGTATCATCGACAAATTGCTGCATATCCGGGTCGGCCATGTCCGCCTGGGCGACAAGCTGAGACTGGCGACGGCATTCTTGCGCAAAGTCGGGGCGACGTGTATCTGGCATCCAGATTTGTATCGGGTGAAGTCCTACCTTACGCAGTGCGTCACGGTGTTTTTGAACGCGTGAGTTTACATGAACCATACTGATCTCTTTTTGTTACATGTAACTTTTTATGATTGTTATCCGTCACATGCAACCTCACTTATGCCGGCGAGTGTGGCGGCTACAACCTGGCGGGTGACGCAATGCGGCCCGAGCGCCCGTGTTCAGCCGACTGAAGTTCAGCGCCTTACTCACGCGCACGGCAACGGGCAACCATGTGGCCACCGTGGCACCACCAGCACGCCCTGCGCCTTGTCACGGGCCTTCAATGCTGGTAACGCCGTCTCTATTGCCGCCCAGCAAAGGGGCCACCATCTTTCGTATTCGACCGGCTCCGCCTCGGCGCGCGGCCACCTGTACGATCTCCTCGTTGGAGCGTCCTGCCTGTATGAGCACCGGCCCATATTTGAGCACCGCTTTCAACGCCTGGGCGCCGCCATTGCTCGCAATCTCCACGATATCGATTAGACTCAAGTCACGTTGCCGCAGTGTCGGCCCATGCTCAAGCACTACCTTCAATGCCTGAGCGCCGCCGATATTGCCCGCCATTTTGACGATATCGGTCAGAGTAAAGCCGCGCTCATCCAGTGTTGGCCCATGCTCGAGCACTGCCTTCAGCGCCTGAGCCCCGCCATTATTGCCCGCCATTTTGACGATATCGGTCAGAGTAAAGCCGCGCTCATCCAGTGTTGGCCCATGCTCGAGCACTGCCTTCAGCGCCTGAGCGCCACCATTATTGCCCGCCATTTTGACGATATCGGTCAGAGTAAAGCCGCGCTCGCCCAGTGTTGGCCCATGCTTGAGCACCGCTTGTAGTGCTTGCGCCCCACCGCCATTGGCCGCGATTTTGACGATATCCGCTCGACTGAAACCGCGCTGTCGCAGGGTTGGGCCAAGCTTGATCACTGCGTTCAGCGCCTGGGCGCTGCCACCGTTGCTCGCCATTTTGACGATGTCAGCCTGACGGAAGTCACGCTCGCGAAGCGTCGGCTCAAGCACAAGCACCGCCTGCAGTGCCTGTGCCCCGCCACTATTGCTCGCCATTTTGACAATATCGGGTTGGCTAAAACTGCGCTCGCGAAGCGCTGGCTCAAGCTCAAGCACCGCTTGCAGTGCCTGTGCCCCGCCGTTATTGCCTGCGATTTTGACAATATCGGTCGGATTGAAGCCGCGCTCGCGAAACGCTGGCTCAAGCTCAAGCCCTGCCTGCAATGCCTGCGCCCCGCCGCTATTGCCCGCCATTTTGACAATATCGGGTTGGCTAAAACCGCGCTCGCGAAACGCTGGCTCAAGCTCAAGCACCGCCTGCAGTGCCTGTGCCCCGCCGATATTGCCTGCGATTTTGACAATATCGGTCGGATTGAAGCCGCGCTCGCGAAACGCTGGATCAAGCTCAAGCCCTGCCTGCAATGCCTGCGCGCCACCGTCATTGCCCGCCATTTTGACAATATCGGGTTGGCTAAAACCGCGCTCGCGAAGCGCTGGCTCAAGCTCAAGCACCGCTTGCAGTGCCTGCGCGCCACCGTCATTGCCTGCGATTTTGACAATATCGGTCGGATTGAAGCCGCGCTTGCGAAGCGTCGGCTCAAGTTCAAGCACCGTATGCAGTGCCTGCGCGCCACCGCCCGCGATTTTAACGATATCAACCCGGCTGAAGCCACGTTTGCCTAGCGTCGGCCCAGCGTCACGCACTGAATACAGCGACTGTGCCCCACCGCCATTGCCCGCGATTCTGACGATATCCGCTCGGTTGAAGCTGCGCTCGCGAAACGTCGACTCAAGCTCAAGCACCGCCTGCAGTGCCTGTGCCCCACCGATATTGCCTGCGATTTTGACGATATCCGCTCGACTGAAACCGCGCTCGCGAAACGTCGGCTCAAGCTCAAGCACCGTATGCAGTGCCTGTGCCCCACCGATATTGCCTGCGATTTTGACGATATCCGCTCGACTGAAACCGCGTTCGCCAAGCGTTGGCTCAAGCTCAAGCACCGCCTGCAGCGCCTGTGCCCCGCCGCCATTGCCCGCGATTCTGACGATATCGCCCCGGCTGAAACCGCGTTTGCCAAGCGTCAGCCCACAGTCGAGCACCGCTTGCAACGCCTGGGCTGCGCAGTCATAGCTTGCAATTTTTAAGATATCAGCCCGACTCAGTACTTGAGCAAGCTCATCGTGCTGATTTGAGATAAACGCCAGGGTGGCACCACCACCATAATGTTTCTTAATCTTTATGCGTTCGAGTGCGCTGAGGTTAAGCCCGTTAGCCGATCGCTTGTCTTCTTGATGCATAAACGTCGCCGGCATGAGTCAAACCGACGCTGAACCATCGGAACACCGGCCCTTTCGCACGAGCGAGCGCGCACTGGTTTGCGTGACCTCGTCCGCATCAAGATCGACAAAAGATTGGGCATGGTTGGTAAGCTGATCCCAAACACCTGGCCACCTATCCATTTCAAGCACTCCGTGCCATTGACAGACACGTACTTTGAATGGCAAGGCAAACGCGTTGCGCTCAACAGCGAACACTTCACCTACTGGGCGAAGCGGACTACCTGACAATGAGCGTGAGCGCTCAACATGGCGAAGAGGGGCAAGTTATTTGAGCCGCAACCACCCAATGGCTGGCTCGAAGTCTTGACAGCGTGGGCACGCTTGGCCGCTTCGAGCGCCTCGGCGAGCAATTCTTCAACGCTGGCTGTGTGCAGTCGCTTGCATCAGCGCGTCAGGCTCGACGGATCGATTGGCAGCTTAGTCTACATGTACGTCTTGCCGGTGAATACTTGCTACTACGTTTTCTCCAGCCATCGCCAGAGCGACGAGTCGAGGGCGTGCTGCAAATACAGCCGCGCCGCGATCAAGCGCGGCAAGCTTGTCTGTCGGCCTCGGTGCGGCACGAACTCGCATGCATCGCCGCGCTCAACCGATCCCAGCGGATCAGCTCGGCAAGGCAAATCAACGGATGCTTTAAGAGTCGCTAACACAAGTCGTCCACGAAACGTGAACAGATAACGGCAGCGGCCAAGCGGAGCAAGGCGATATGAATGTCCAGACGCCGCTCAAAGCGGATGCGCAGCTTACCAAAACCGGCAAACCAGGCGTGCGTGCGCTCAACTACCCAGCGATGCCGTCCGAGCCGCTCGCGCTTTTCTACGCCTCGACGGGCGATGCGTGCAGTGATTGCGCGTTGCTTCAGATAGCGTCG
Organism: Burkholderia sp. b14; assembly: GCF_900156195.1. Classification (NCBI taxonomy): domain Bacteria; kingdom Pseudomonadati; phylum Pseudomonadota; class Betaproteobacteria; order Burkholderiales; family Burkholderiaceae; genus Burkholderia; species Burkholderia sp. b14. Next base: position 181,974 of record NZ_FTPJ01000001.1, on the reverse strand, counting down.
GCAGCGGGCAAAGTCGTAGCCCTTGTCCGCATGCAGTTTGCTCGGACGTTTGCGCGGCGAACCGCTCAAGCCCGGCACGGCTGGGAGGGTATCGAGGGTGCGCTCGAACACCATCGAATCATGTCGGTTGGCACCCGTGACTGTGATCGCCAAGGGAACGCCCCGGGCATCTACGACCAGATGCCGTTTGCTCCCGAGTTTGCCCCGGTTCGTCGGGTTGGGGCCGGTTTCCTGGCCCCCCGGGGGCTGGCAACGCTGGCCGCATCCAGGCTCGCTCGCTCCCAATCAATCTGGTCATGTTCACGCAACCGGCAAAGCATCGCCAGATGCAGCCTGCTCCACACGCCTGCGGCCTGCCAGTCGCGCAATCGGCGCCAGCATGTCATGCCGCTGCCAAAGCCGAGCTCCTGCGGCAAGTCTTCCCATGGAACGCCTGTATGCAGGACATACAGAATACCGTTCAATGCCGCCCGGTCGTCAACAGTGCGCCGACGCCCGCCTTTCGGTGAGGGCGTGAATGCTGGAATCAACGGCTCCAGCACCGCCCACAATTCATTGCTGATTTTGCGTCTTGCCATGACCTTAGAATACGCGCCTTACGGCCTGACGTCCAGGTTGCGTTAGCGACTCTAAGTGAATCTGCTCGCGCAGTAGTTGGCAAAAGAAACCGCTGCGACTTCGCGGCCTTGCCTATGTCTTCCCAAGAATGTTCAGGGCCGACGACTGACACCGCTTATGAACAGAATTGTGCCGCAGTCGTCTAGGCAATGCCCTTGTGGGCGTTTAGGCGTTAGATGGTGGGTTGGTCGTGTTCGACGATGCTGCTTGTTTTGTCGCCCTGGATATGCGCGCACCGCTTGGCGTTAGCGCTTGCTGCACGGCCAAATTCACGTCCAGCAAGTAGCACAAGGCTTCGATACCGTGGCAACAGCCATCAGGCAAGCCGTTTTTATCTCCATACAGCCGCGCCTACCGGACCTTGGCGAGTCTTCGATTCTATCCTATTGTGTTGATGCGACAAAGCCATTAAAAACGACTTTTTACATACCTGATCAGCAATGGTTCGGAAAACCGATCACCCGTGCGTTATATAGTCGGCGCACTCCTACTCGCATCCGCCGAGGGGCAGTGCGAACTTAGGCTTTCTTCCACTCTTGATACGCTCAACATGGATTTCAATACTACGCCCCCGCCGAACCCGCACAACGTCGCCATCTATGCATCCATCGATTCGCACAAGAGCGGTGCTGGCAACCCGCCCTCAAGCGGTTTCTTCAGCGCCGGGGGCTCCAATACGGCTCAGCGGCAGGCGTCAGCCCATTCTTCTGGCGTCGCGCCTATGGAGCGCGTTAACGCGTTTCTAAAAAAGACGTTGCGTGAAAAGGACGGCCCGAGGGAGGTTCGAATAGGACCGTTGCGTGAGCTGTTGGATGAGCTAAATAGAGACGTTGCGGATCCAAACATCCTATTGGCAGCACTAGACAGGCTGACCATGTCCGGAATTAATAAATTTCCTCGCGCTGAGCAGACAGAAGCATTTACGCACATCTTTGCTGAGGTGCTAAAAATCCCGAACAGTAAGGCGCTGCAGGACAAGATGATTCATCATTTTGAAGCTGACTATAATGTGGTGAGCACCACGGGGCTGGGGTCCTATCATATTGTACCGGCTGAGTCGATGATTGCAGTGTTCGATGAAATCCTCAGCCGCACGATCGCTAGCCCATTGGAAGAGCGGCGCAAGATATTGCCACTCCTCGCGGTGCAACTGGACTCTTCTCATTGGACCGGGGAGCAGTCGTGGGTGGCCGTTCACGGCAGACCATATAACCCGAGGCCCGAATTGACGACGCGATTTGATCGGTTGCTGAACGAAATAGCGCGGTTGGATGACCTCGGACGGGCGGCATTAAGCACGGACCTCGCCAACCAATTGTTTTTGCTTCATTGTCTGGACCGAAGCTTGGTGCTGGAGCGGCATCGGCGCTTGCTTAACTACGTCGAAGCGCTTCCTGAGAAGCTTCAATCAGCGCCCCGCAAGGCGCTGGGTCGTGCGATTCGATGGCTGCCTGAACATACACGCCTTGCTACCTACGAATCTATGCTCGAAGCAGCCAAGCGGTTGTCGATAGGCAAAGGCGAGGCATTGGCGGGATTACCCGAAGCGCTGGCCGGCTTAACCGCTGTCGAACAAAACCGAAGGCTACAACAGTGGAAGTACGAAATCCTGCCCGTGTTGGACCTACGCGATCAGGAGCCGATCATTGCAGGATTGATCGCTGCATTTGGCAACTTGGCCGAAGGGAACAATCCCGAATTTGCGTTGGCGCTGGCACTCGATACCTTTGACCGAACGTCCGGTGGCCAGAGCATGGATAAAGACCGATTTAGTGATATAATTTTAGAAATTCGTTGTAACTCAAAGCACACGTACTCTCCCGAGACGCTGGGACGTATCCTCGATCTGAGTAACGGTATTCCACCGTCCACACGTGAAAGGCTTCTCCTTCACCTCGAAGGATGGCTAGACTTTAAATTTTTTGAAAAGACGTTAGGCAAGCAGGAACAGCTATTTTTGCCGATACAGGCTCGCATCCGCGATGAACGAGCCAAATTGGCGCCTGAACCACTATTTAACTTTGACCCTGACCCGTCACCGGTGACATGGTGGGAAGATCCCGACCGACGGAAGGCAGCTAGTCACGCAGATGACGAGCGTCGTCGGCGACCCATCTTCGATTGGATCAAGGCGCGGCTAGGCCGGCGATGAGATAACGTGCATCTGGCGAGGCGAATAGAAAAGACTGTTATAGCCTCACTATCACTATGTGACTCGTCTATTATTTGCTTTACGGCACTACGCCAAATCGCGCTTCAGATTGTCACTTTTCTGTTCCGAAAATTATAGTTTTGATGGGCCAGGTTAGCGCCGCCCTTTCCAAATAACAAAATCACGTCCAGCAAGTAGCACAAGGCTTCGATACCGTGGCAACAGCCATCAGACAAGCCGTTTTTATCTCCATACAGCCACGCCCACAGGAACTTAGCGGGTCTTCGATTCTATCCTATTGTGTTGATGCGACAAAGCCATTGAAAACGACTTTGTACATACCTGATCAGTAACGGTTCGGAAAACCGTTCATCCATGCGTTATATAGTCGGCGCACTCCTACTCGCATCCGCCGAGGGGCAGTGCGAACTTAGGCTTTCTTCCACTCTTGATACGCTCAGCATGGATTTCAATACCACGCCACCGCCAAACGCTCACAATGCCGCCATCTATGCGTCCATCGATTCGCACAAGAGCGGTGCTGGCAACCCGCCCTCAAGCGGTTTCTTCAGCGCCGGGGACTCCAATACGGCTCAGCGGCAGGCGTCAGGCCATTCTTCTGGCATCGCGCCTATGGAACGCGTTCAAGCGTTCTTAAAGACGTTGCGTGATAAGGACGTCGAGAGGGAAGTTCGAATAGGCGCGTTACGTGAGCTGTTGGACGGGCTGCACAGGGACGTGACAGATCCGAACACCCTATTGCAAGCATTAGACAGGCTAGCCATGTCTGGCATTAGTGAGCTGCCCTTAAATGCGCAAACCGAAGCGTTCGCGCATATCTTTGCCGAAGTACTGAAAGTCCCGAACAGTAAGACGCTGCAAGACAAGATGGTTCGCCATTTCGAAGGAGACTATCGCCGACTGAGCATATGGGGGCTGGGCTCATATCATGTTGTTCCTGCTGAGTCAATGATCGCAGTGTTCGATGAAATCCTCAGCCGCACGATCGAGAGTCCCTTGGAGCAGCGACGCGAGATACTACCTTTCCTTGCACTGCAACTGGATGCTTCTCATTGGAGCGGAGAGCAGTCATGGGTGGCCGCCCCTGGGCGGCCCTATAACCCGAGGCCCGAGTTGACAACGCGGTTCGATCGACTACTAAACGAAATGACACGGCTGGACGACATCGGACAGGCGAAATTGAGCACCCGACTTGCGAGTCAGTTGTTCATGCTTCATTGTTTGGATCGTACCTTAGTGCTGAACCGATATCAGCGCTTACTCAGTTACGTCGAAGCGCTTCCTGAGCATCTTCAATCGACACCCCGCAAGGCGCTGGGTCGTGCGATTCGATGGCTGCCTGAACATACACGCCTTGCTACCTACGAATCTATGCTCGAAGCAGCCAAGCGGTTGTCGATAGGCAAAGGCGAGGCATTGGCGGGATTACCCGAAGCGCTGGCCGGCTTAACCGCTGTCGAACAAAACCGAAGGCTACAACAGTGGAAGTACGAAATCCTGCCCGTGTTGGACCTACGCGATCAGGAGCCGATCATTGCAGGATTGATCGCTGCATTTGGCAACTTGGCCGAAGGGAACAATCCCGAATTTGCGTTGGCGCTGGCACTCGATACCTTTGACCGAACGTCCGGTGGCCAGAGCATGGATAAAGACCGGTTCAACGACATCATTTTAGGGATTCGCGGTAACTCAACGCATACGTACTCTCCCGAGACGCTGGGACGTGTCCTCGATCTGAGTAGCGGTATTCCATCGTCCACACGAGAAAGGCTTCTTCTCGACCTTGAAGAGTGGCTAGATTGGAAGTTTTTTAACAAGGAGTTGGGCAAGCAGGAACAGCTATTTTTGCCGATACAGGCTCGCATCCGCGACGAACGCGCCAAATTTTCGCCTGAGCCGCTACTTAATCTTGACCCTGACCCATCACCGGTAACATGGTGGGAAGATCCCGACCGACGGAAGGCGACTGGTCATACAGATAGCGAGCGTCGTCGGCGACCCATCGTCGATTGGATTAAGGCACGGCTAGGCCGGCGATAATATAACGCCCATTTGGCGAAGTGTATGGAAAAGACTGGTGCAGCCTCACTATGTGACTCGTCTATTATTTGCTTTACGGCACTACGCCAAATCGCGCTTCAGATTGTCACTTTTCTGTTCCGAAAATTATAGTTTTGATGGGCCAGGTTAGCGCCGCCCTTTCCAGATAAAAAATCACGTCCAGCAAGTAGCACAAGGCTTCGGTACCGTAGCAACAGCCAGCAGGCAAGCCGTTTTTGTCCCCCGCACAGTCGCGCCTACCAGACCTTGGCGGTCTGCAATTCTATCCTAGTGTGTTGATGCGACAAAGCCATTGAAAACGACTTTGTACATACCTGATCAGCAACGATTCGGAAAACCGTTCACCCATGCGTTATATAGTCGGCGCACCCCTATTCGCATCCGCCCAGGTGGCAGTGCACCCTTACGCTTTCTTTCATTCTCGATACGCCCAGTATGGATTTCAATACTACGCCCCCGCCGAACGCTCACAATGCCGCCATCTATGCGTCCATCGACTCGCACAAGAGCGGTGCTGGCAACCCGCCCTCAAGCGTTTTCTTCAACGCCGGGGACTCCAATACGGCTCAGCGGCAGACGTCAGGCCATTCTTCTGGCATCGCGCCTATGGAACGCGTTAGCGCGTTCTTAAAGACACTGCGTGAGAAGAACGTCGAAATTGAGGTCCGCATAGGAGCGTTGCGTGAGCTGTTGGATGCGCTCAATAGCGACGTTGCGGATCCGAACATCCTATTGGCAGCACTAGACAGGCTGGCCATGTTTGGCATCAGTGGGCTTCCTTTTGAAGCACAAACGGAAGCATTTGCGCACATCTTTGCTGAGGTGGTGCAAATTCCGAACAGTAAGGCGCTGCAAGACAAGATGATTCATCATTTTGGACCTGACTATCATGTGGTGAGCACCGCGGGGCTGGGCTCCTATCATGTTGTGCCTGCTGAATCGATGATCGCAATGTTCGATGCAATTCTCGACCGCACGATCGCTAGCCCATTGGAAGAGCGGCGCAAGATACTGCCATTCCTCGCGCTGCAATTGGACTCTTCTCATTGGACCGGGTATCAGAATTGGGCAGCCGTTCACGGCAGACCCTACAACCCGAGGCCCGAGCTGACGACGCGATTCGATCGGCTGCTGAACGAAATGGCGCGGCTGGATGACCTCGGACGGGCAAAATTAAGCGCAGAACTCGCCCACCAGTTATTTCTGCTCCATTGTTTGGATCGATCCCTTGTACTAGAGCGGCATCGGCGCTTACTCAATTACGTTGAAGCGCTTCCCGAGGAGCTTCAAGCGACACCTCGCAAGGCGCTGGGTCGTGCGATCCGATGGCTGCCTGAGCACATACGTCTTGCTACCTACGAATCCATGCTTGAAGCAGCCAAGCGGTTGTTAATAGGTAAAGGCGAAGCGTTGGCAGGGTTGCCCGAAGCGATGGCCGGTTTGACCGCTGCCGAACAACACCGAAGACTGCAACAGTGGAAGTACGAAATCCTGCCGATGTTGAGCTCACCCGATCAGGAGCCGATCGTTGCAGGATTAATCGCTGCATTTGGCAACTTGGCCGAGGGGAACAATCCCGAATTTGCGCTGGCGCTGGCGCTTGATACCTTTGACAGGACGTCTGGCGGCAAAGGCATGGATAAAGAACGATTTAATGACATCATTCGAGGGATTCGCGGCAACTTGACCCACACGTACTCTCCCGAGACGCTGGGACGTGTCCTCGATTTGAGTAGCGGTATTCCATCGTCCACACGAGAAAGACTTCTTCTCGACCTTGAAGAGTGGCTAGATTGGAAGTTTTTCAACAAAACGTTGGGCAAGCAGGAACAGCTGTTTTTGCCGATACAGGCTCGCATCCGCGACGAACGCGCCAAATTGGCGCCTGAGCCGCTACTTAACCTTGACCCTGACCCATCACCGGTAACATGGTGGGAAGATCCCAACCGACGGAAGGCGGCTGGTCCCGCAGATAGCGAGCGCCGTCGGCGACCTATCGTCGATTGGATCAAGGCACGGCTGGGCCGGCGATGAAATAACGCTCATTTGGCGAGGCGTATGGGAAAGACTGATGCAGCGTGACCATGCGACTCGCCGATTAACGATCCACAACATTGCTGAAGAATTTTATAATTTATTTATCTCATCAAGTCTGATTTTTGCAAATTTTAGACTAGAATAAAAATCCCTTCTGATATTATTAATATCTCTTTTTATTCCATCATATTGGTTTTGTGATAGCCCCATCTTTTGTGTCGACATTTTATAGTGGAGCGACAAATTGTTTTCTTGCAGAATTTTTTTAATCTTCCATCTCGCTGATATGATATTATTGTCAATACTATCATAAACCTCTTTTGCTTCGCATTGCTGCCCTACCCGCGCCTCTAAGATATTATTTTTTATATTTTTGTAGCTATCATTCCGCAATTTTCCAACTGCACGCTCCACATTATCTAACCTACTTATAAAATCGTTGGCCTTCTCCATAAGAGCATCGCGCTTTTGGTCAGACACATTATTGGATTTCTGCCAAAAAGCACTGACTATTTTCTTGTCGCCAAAAATGTTTTTCCGCTGCGCATCGGCACCATTTATTGACATCCGGCTAGCACGAAAACCAGAATAAGCATCTTTTTTAGTGCCGCGCAAGTGCTGTAGACTCTGAAGAATAGGGCTCCGCAAATTTTGCGAGATAGCTTTGCTATTGATTTGCCTCGGCAAATCTCTAATGTTAGATAATGCCGCTATAACCCTACTGTGGCCAAGTATCTTCATTTGACAAAATCCCAATTTAGTTATTCAAAGAATAAAAAAATATATCGACTATAGCTAAGCAGTTTGCCAAATCAGAAAGACCGACCTGAAAAACGAAGCATGGTTGGCCTTGACGCATTCCTACTGCCTCGCTGAGGTTCGCCGATCTAGAAAGTGGTAGGATGCCCACTACTGCCTCGGGCCGCTAACGCGGCCCGCTTCCCTCGTTAGGTCATAAGATAACGACCGTTAACCATGCCGTCACGTGCTTTCAATGCTGCTGGTAACACCGCCTCTATTGCCGCCCCAGCAAGGGTGCCACCATCTTTCGTATTCGACCGGCTCCTCCTCGACGCGCGGCCACATTTACGATCTCCTCGTTGGAGCGTCCTGCCTGCATGAGCACCGGCCCATATTTGAGCACCGCTTTCAACGCCTGAGCGCCACCGATATTGCCTGCCATCTTCACAATGGCGGTTTGGCTGAAACCACGTTGCCGCAATGTCGGCCCATGCTCAAGCACCACCTTCAGCGCCTGAGCCCCGCCATTATTGCCCGCCATTTTGACGATATCGGTCAGAGTAAAGCCACGCTCGTCCAGTGTTGGCCCATGCTCGATCACTGCCTTCAGAGCCTGAGCGCCGCCGTTATTGCCTGCCATCTTCACAATGTCGGCTTGGCTGAAACCGCGCTGTCGCAGTGTGGGTCCATGCTTGATCACCGCGTTCAGCGCCTGAGCACTGCCACCGCTGCCCGCCATTTTGACGATGTCAGTCTGACGGAAGTCACACTCGCGAAGCATCGGCTCAAGCTCAAGCACTGCCTGCAATGCCTGTGCCCCGCCGATATTGCCCGCTATTTTGACAATATTGGATTGGCTGAAACCGCGCTCGCGAAACGCTGGCTCAAGCTCAAGCACTGCCTGCAATGCCTGCGCCCCGCCGATATTGCCCGCTATTTTGACAATATCGGGTTGGCTAAAACCGTGCTCGCGAAACGCTGGCTCAAGCTCAAGCACCGCCTGCAATGCCTGCGCCCCGCCGATATTGCCCGCCATTTTGACGATATCGCCCCGGCTGAAACCGCGCTCGCGAAAAGCTGGCTCAAGCTCAAGCCCTGCCTGCAATGCCTGCGCCCCGCCGATATTGCCCGCCATTTTGACGATATCGCCCCGGCTGAAACCGCGCTCGCGAAAAGCTGGCTCAAGCTCAAGCACCGCCTGCAGTGCCTGTGCCCCGCCGATATTGCCCGCCATTTTGACAATATCGGGTTGACAGAAACTGCGCTCGTGAAACGCTGGCTCAAGCTCAAGCACCGCCTGCAATGCCTGTGCCCCGCCGATATTGCCCGCCATTTTGACGATATCGCCCCGGCTGAAACCGCGTTCGCCGAGCGTCGGCTCAAGTTTAAACACCGTATGCAGTGCCTGCGCCCCACCGCCATTGCCCGCGATTTTGACGATATCCGCTCGGCTGAAACCACGTTTGCCTAGCGTTGGCCCAACGTCAAGCACCGAATACAGCGCCTGTGCCCCACCGCCATTGCCCGCGATTCTGACGATATCCGCTCGACTGAAGCCGTGCTCGCGAAGCGTCGGCTCAAGCTCAAGCACTGCAGGCAGTGCTTGCGCCCCACCGCCATTGCCCGCGATCTTAACGGTATCACCCCGGCTGAAGCCGCGTTCGCGAAACGTCGGCTCAAGCTCAAGCACCGCCTGCAGTGCCTGCGCCCCACCGCCATTGCCCGCGATTTTGACGATATCCGCTCGACTGAAGCCGCGTTTGCCAAGCATCGGCCCACAGTCGAGCACCGCTTGCAACGCCTGGGCTGCGCAGTCATAGCTTGCAATTTTTAAGATATCAGCCCGACTCAGTACTTGAGCAAGCTTATCGTGCTGATTTGAAATAAACTCCAGGGTGGCACTACCACCATAATGTTTCTCAATCTTTATGCGTTCGAGTGGGCTGAGGTTAAGCCGGGCACCAAACGGTTTATCTTTCTGATACACAGACGTCACCGGCATAGTCCCACTGACGTTAGGTCATTCGTACACCGACTCTCACGCATAAGTGAACCCGCACCGGTTTGCGCAGTATTGCCCGCCTCAAGTTCGTTCAAATAGCAAATGAGACTATCCCAAGCCACTGGCGACATAGCGTATTGCGCGTGATCGAAAATCAGCACCTTGAACGACATTCGCTGCGCGTTGTACGCGAGTGCGAACGCGCCACCGATCCGGCGAAGCACGGCATACTAGATAAAGAGTGAGGCGGCCCCAAACATGGTTGGTACGCGTGCCGATTGATGTTCCGATGCAGCCCGTGCGGGCTGACTGACGCAACGCTGCTTATGTTTGGCTACGGTAAAGCCTTTAACTAAGATGGGATGTCAACAAAAATTGCGGCTCGTTGTCGTCAGCGAACCGAGTAAATGCGACAGATCCACCAAACGCTGAGCGACTAAATGGGTCACCTGCCCGTGCCGTTGCCAGACGCCGTACACGGCAAGCAGCGACGCGCCGAGCGCTTCCTTGCGCTGACGCTCCAACAGCGACGGCCAGATAATCACGTTTGTGTGGCCGGTTTCGTCTTCGAGCGTCACGAACAGCACGCCGTTGGCGGTGCCCGGGCGCTGACGCACCGTCACCAGGCCGCACGCGCGCGCCAGTTGTCCATCGCGATAACCCTGCAGCGTCACCGCCGGCAGCAAGCGACGCCCAAGCAATTGCGCGCGCAGCAATGCAAGCGGATGGCGCCCAAGCGTCAGGCCGAGCGCGCGATAGTCGTGCGCGATCGCTTGCCCTTCCGTAAGCGACGCGAGCGCCGGTGTCGCGTCGTCGGTGCCAGCTGCACGGAGCAGGTCTCTGTCAGGCACCGCAGCGAGCGCGTGCCACAGCGCCGCGCGGCGATTGCCCGCGAGGCTCGCCAATGCGTTGGCGCCGGCCAACGCCTGCAGATCACGCCGCGTGAGCTGCGCGCGCCGCGCCAGATCCGCCACATCCATAAAGGGCCGCACCGCCCGCGCCAGTTCAATGCGCGCGGCCGCCTCCTCGGCCAAGCCGCGAATCAGCGACAGGCCCAGCCGCACCGGCGCCTCCAAGCCTTGCCCTTGCAGCGTGCTGTCCCAGTCGCTCACGGTCACGTCCACCGGCAGCACCTTAACGCCATGCCGGCGTGCGTCCTGCACCAGTTGTGACGGCGTATAGAAGCCCATCGGTTGGCTGTTGAGCAACGCGCACAGAAACGCACCCGGCGCATGGCATTTAAGCCACGCGCTCACGTACACGAGTAGCGCGAAGCTGGCCGCATGACTTTCCGGAAAGCCATATTCGCCAAAACCCCGGATCTGCGCGAAGATCGATTCGGCAAACGCCCGATCGTAGCCGCGCGCGACCATCCCGTACACGATGCGCTCGTAATAATGCTCAAGGCCGCCTTGACGGCGCCAAGCGGCCATCGCGCGGCGCAGCTGATCCGCTTCCCCGGCGGTAAAGCCGGCGGCCAGCATCGCCACTTGCATCACTTGCTCTTGAAAAATCGGCACCCCAAGCGTGCGCGCCAGCGCCGTTCGCATCGCGTCGCTCGGATATGTGACCGGCTCCACGCCTTCGCGCCGACGCAAATACGGGTGCACCATGCCGCCTTGCACCGGGCCGGGACGCACGATCGCCACCTCGATGACCAAGTCGTAAAAGCAGCGCGGGCGCAGGCGGGGCAACATGCTCATCTGCGCGCGCGATTCAATCTGAAACACGCCCACGGTGTCGGCGCGGCTTATCATCTCGTAGGTGGCTGCATCTTCGGCGGGAATATCGTGCAACTCAAACGGCTCACCGCGCTGGTGGGCAACGAGCGCCAGCGCGCGCCGAATCACCGACAGCATACCCAGCGCCAGGATATCGACTTTCAGCAGCCCCAGCGCATCAATGTCGTCTTTGTCCCATTGAATCACCGAGCGCTCGGGCATCGCTGCGGACTCAATTGGCACGAGCCGGCTGAGTTTGCCGCGGCTGATCACAAAGCCGCCGCTGTGCTGCGACAAGTGCCGAGGAAACCCGAGCAACGTGGTCGCCAGCGTTGCCCATTGCTCGATCGTCGGGGCGCGCGGATCCAATCCCGCGTCTTCGAAACGCTTGAGCAACTCGGTGCTGCTGTCGAACCAGTGGTGCGATTTCGCGACGCGATCGATGATCAGCGGATCGATGCCCAGTGCTTTGCCCGCGTCGCGTAGCGCGCTGCGCGGCCGGTAGGTGGTGACCGCCGCGGTGAGTGCCGCGCGCTCGCGCCCATATTTACGGTACAGATACTGGATGACTTCTTCGCGGCGTTGGTGCTCAAAGTCGATGTCGATGTCCGGCGGCTCATTGCGCTCACGACTCACGAAGCGCTCAAAGAGCAGATTCGAGCGCGCCGGATCCACTTCGGTGATACCGAGGCAATAGCACACGGCAGAATTGGCGGCCGAGCCCCGGCCTTGGCAGAGAATGCCTTCGCTGCGCGCAAAATGCACGATGTCGTACACGGTCAAAAAGTACGGCTCGTAGCGCAATGTCGCAATCAGCGCCAGTTCATGCTCAAGCTGCTGCTGCACTGCCGTCGGTATGCCGTTTGGAAAGCGCCGATGCGCGCCCAGATAGGTTTGCTCACGCAAATATGTCGTTGCCGTATGGCCGTCGGGAACCAGCTCTTTCGGGTATTCGTAGCGCAGTTCATCCAGTGAGAAGGCGCATTGGCGGGCCAGGTGAACGGTGGCCTCCAGCGTATCGCGCGGATACAGATGGGCTAGCCGCAGTCGTGCCCGCAAGTGCTGCTGGGCATTGGGCGCCAGCTGGTAGCCGCATGCCGACACGCTCTGACCGAGCCGGATCGCGGTGACCACATCTTGCAGCGGCTTGCGCGAGCGCACGTGCATACGCACCGCGCCGGTGGCCACCACCCGCACACCATATCGAGCCGCCACGCGTTGCACGAGCGCGCGGTGCAGATCGTCCATCGCCTGCGCATGCAACGTGAGCGCAACGGCCACGCGTGAGCCAAACTGTTGCACGGCCCACGCCAGTTGCGCGGCAAGTTGCGGCTGCTGCGCCGGATAGTCCGGATGAACGATCACCCAACAGTCTGGCAACGCAGACAGATGCCGATAAGCTGCGTCAGCGTGAGCAAGGTCATCGCACGACAACCGATACGTGCCTTTGTCGCCACGCAGGCGACCAAGCGTGATGAACTCGCACAGATTGCCATAGCCGTCGCGATTCATAGCCAGCGCACTCAACGCCACGGCGGGGGCACCGTGGCCCTGCGCTAAGCGAAACTGCGCGCCTACGATCAGCGGCAAACCCACCTTTTTCGCCTCCCGATGCGCGCGCACGACTCCGGCCACCGAGCACTCGTCGGTGATCGCGAGCGCCGTGTAACCGAGCTGCGCGGCACGGGCGACCAATTCCTCGGGATGAGATGCGCCGTACAGGAATGAAAAATTCGACGCGCATTGCAATTCCGCATACTCGGGCAGCAAACGCTCTTTTGGCGTCTCCATCGGGTTAGCCGAACAAGCCGTGCAAGAACCAGCGCAGCGTGCTGGGCTCGCGCGCGCCGATCCGCTCGCAGTAGACCCAGTAGTACACTGGCTCGTCAGACTGCGCGACGTAATAGTCGCGCACGAGCGCTTGCCGTTCATGCCAGCCCGCTTCAATGCGCTCGGCGGGCGACACCAGACGCAGCGGCGTGCCATAGAACGGCCGATGGTCTCGCACCATCAGCTCAATAGGCTCCTTCAGTAACCAGATGGGACGTGGCAACGCGGGCAGCTCACCTGCCGTCTGGCGCCGCACATCGAGGGGCACCCAATGCGCGGCCACTTCCGGGCGGTGATCGGCAAGCGGCTGCGCATAAAGCACGTTCTCGCGGCCCAAGCGCGCGATCAATAACTCAAGCAGTTTCGCATGCTCGGTCGGTGTGCCACCCGGCTCGGGAAAGAGCGTGTCACTGTGCGGCTGCGCGGCGCGCACTTCTTGGACGAGCAGCCGCAACGCGATGACCGGCGCAACGAGCGGGGTGCGCGCAAGCCGCTCTTTGATCAGCCGCACCAGGTGCGCATCGTGCCACGTCGGCTCGGCCAGCGCGATGTCCAGCACGCTGGGCGCGAGCGGCGCTCGGCCACGCTCGTGCTCCAGTTTCACCGTCAGACGCACCACTGCCAACTGCTGCGCGATCAGCCAACCGGACATCTGCACGAGCAGTCGGCGTGCAGCAAACAGCAGCGCGTCAGCCTGTTCAATGCGATCGGGCAACTCGACACGTGCCTCGAACTGCAGTGGCACCTGCAGCCACACATACCCGTCGGGCGCGCGCCCGCGCGCGCGGTCGAGCGCCTCGAGCAGGGCCGTGCCGCACCGTTTGTTCAGGCCCGCCCGTGGCAGACGGCACACGTCGGCAATCGTGTGGCAGCCTAAGCCGTCGAACCAATCAGCGTAGCGTCGTGCGGGCGGCAGTACGTTCAGCGGCCGAAGCCCAAGCACACGTTCCAACGATTCAAATGACAGCGCATAGCCGCCACCGGAGCGCGCTAGCAGCCAGGCGGCGTAGCCGGTGGGCGCGACGGCCCACTGCGCCGACACGCCCAGTGCGTCAATGCGTGCACGCGCATCGCGGCGCAGCGCCCGAATACCCCGAAAAAGCCGCAGGCTCGCGGTCACGTCCAACATCACGCACGCCTCATCGGCCACCACGACATGCGGGGTAAAGCGCAGCATCGCTACGCCAACGCTGTGCTGGAGCGCCGCTTCGCGTAGCCGATCGCGCTCGTACAAGCGCACGTGCGGTGCAAGCGCCAGCACCCCGCCACGACGCATGCCGGCGCGAATACCCAGCGCGCGTGCAATCTCATCGCAATGCGCGACGCAGTCTTGCTCCAGTACCACGCACCCGCGCATATCAGGCGAGCACCCACGCGGACGAAACACTTCGAGTAGCAGATAAGGCAAATGCACGCCGATCCACACGGCCATGGCAACTCAATAAAACGGGAGAAGGAATGAGCGTGACATGCAGGGGCACGTCGTGTGTCGGACCACGACGCTTGGCGAGCGTCACGTGCACGCCTGCACGGGCGGGCTTGAGCGCCACGCGCAGCGGCGCGGGCGACGCATGGCGCGACGCGCACAGCGGCCGCAGCAAGAAAAAAAGCGCCGCGCCACGTTGCGCGGCCAGATGCAGCCGGCGCAGCACGTCGGCGGACACGCTGGCTAACCAAAGCAGTACGGCGCCGCATGAGCCGGTGCGCAGTGCCTGCTCGGCCGCCCAACACGCATCGGCCGTTTTCCGCGCGCGCAGCACGCACCAGTGGGCACTGTCCAGGCCCCAATAGTGCAGCGCCAACGGTTGCATGGTGTGCGGTGGATTGATTAACACGACGGCACGCGGTTGCAGCGTGTGCAGCGCCGGCGCAAGCAAGCGCAACTCGCCAATACCGGGCTGCGCGATAAGCAGTTCAATCAGCGCGCCTTGCGGCCAGCCGCCACCGGGCAACTCGGCATTGAGCGTGGCGTAGCCGGTATTGATGCAGCGCTCGACCGCGCGTGCCAGTTCAGCGCCCCGCCACAGCGTCGGATGCAGCGACTGAGGCGAAAAAGGCAAGGCTTGACCCATGATGAAGGAAATACTGTATGCATATACAGGTATACTATATCGATAGAAGATACTTTTTATCTGGCACGAATTAATAAGACGACCGACATCACACAAGCCATGGCGTGGGGCGTTAGAGGAAGGCGTCATAGAGGGCGCAACGCGTCAGACACGCTACAGTGTCGCGGTGGTTCACCCAGCATGCGAGCCGTGAACGCCGCCGTGCGATGCCATCGCCGTCTACTTGCTAAGCTAATGAACGATGGTCGTGGCTTGCTAACGAGAACGAGGCGGATGAATGACTGAAGTGCGTCAAGAACCGAGCATAACGCTCAATGGGACACACCTGACCACCGGGCAAGCGATGACGGTGCGCGTTGCGCTGCAAGCGTTTGGCGCGCTGCTGTCAGAGCCGTACCCACTGGGGCGAGATGAGCACAATCTGGCACTGACCGAGCTATACCGAGCTCGGCTTCGCGAGATCGTACAGTTGCTGCAAGAATAGGCGAGCGGAAACTTGCCACAGGGCGACTGCCCTCTTCCCCATCGAATCGGCGTTCGCCACGGTTGAAGAATCTCAGGTGTACGACCGCTGGTTTCGCGCCAAGACCTAAGCATCGCTGGTCGACACGCACTCAACCATGCCAGCAATGCGTGACCAAGCTGGCTAACCGTGTTTGCTATCAAGCAGTAAAGTGGCAAAAAATGAATGAGGTATGCATTAAGATATTGAATGTATGGGCCACAATGTAACTCATAATCGAGGAGGACCCCACCATGTCTACAGACGCTGTTGTGCGTGCCCGCATCGACTTCGTATTGCGCCATTTCTTTTTATCGACTGCCGAGCCTACAGATGGACTTTGATCTGCATGCCGCTTTGAACGACTACCAAGCCTACATGTGTGCGTTGGAGGCGTGCCCGCAGCCTGCTGCGTCGGCGCCCCCGCCGCCACTGAGACCAGCAGGCGGTGGGCTGGCGAACCCGTCGGCCAGCCGGCCCACGACATATCATGACCTGCCGCGCGAACTGATTGAGCGGATCGGTGACTACGTGCCCATTCAAGACGTAGGAAACTTTTCAGCGGTCGATCGTCGTACGTATCATGCGATGCGAAGTCGGCGCGTAGTCTACCGCTACTGGCAACGAGCCAACCAAGCCGTGAGCCTCGCGTCAGTCAACCAGCTGCTCAGTGAGATGGGTAGCACGCTCGCCGATCCGGCGCAGCACGTCGAGCCGCTTGAGGCGCTGCGCCAGCGGTTGGAAGCGTTGCCATATCGCGAGCAGGGCGAAGCCTTTAAGCGCATGTACGCGGCGGCGCAGCGCATTCCGAAGGATGGCGTGCAGATACAAAAAGCGCTGTTGTTGCACTCATTGCGCGATTTTCATTGGAGCCATCGGGATGAATTATTCGACTTCGCTTACGCGATGGCGCAGCGGCGTGCGCCCGAAGAAGATAATGTTTGGACGGAACTCGCTGACAGTTTGAGATTCTTGTTGTTTGGCTCAGCTGAGTTTGTCGAGCGTTATCAGGCGCTCGTAGCTCGGCTTGCGTCCTTAAGGATGTCCGAGCAAGCGGAGTTGATCCCAGTATTGTGTCGGCGAATGGTTCACTTTGGGGGAAGCGACGACCGCCTCCCTGGGCTGTATGCGGTGTTACGCGAACAAGCATTGCAGCTGCCGCCCTCTCATCAAGGCGCACCGGTTGGCATGTTAGCCAGTGCCATATGGGTTTTGCCGTACGCGGAGCGGCTCGCCCAGTACACGCAGCTGCGTGATGTGGCGCTGTCGCTGCCTGACGAGCAGTTGGGCGCTGCGCTACGCTATCTTCTAGAGGGGGTGACAGATTTACCGAGCGAGCATTACGCACACGAACTGCAATTACTGGAACCGGCATTGCTTCGCGTACTGCCAGCGCAGCGTGCGCAGGCCGCACTCGGCCTATTCATGTATACCCACAAACTGGACGATGCACTGGCAAAGTGGGTCTGGCAGCGGGGGTTGAGCCTACTGAATGGCGCGAGCGAAGCTACCGTATGCGATGTGCTTAGCAGACTTCGAGCGCAGGGTGCGATAAGTAACTTAGACGATCATCAATGGAATATGGCGGTGGTTGAAATCACCCGCTTTATGGAAGCCAACCAGTTCTCCGAGCCGGCCCGGGCGCGATTCCAGGACAGCGTGCCTTGGCTCAGAAGTCTGCCACATTAACTATATTAACCAGTGGCTGAACCCGCATGCTTCGTTTATCCGGGGGATCCTTCGCAAGTCGGACAGGGTGATGTCAGTTCACCGTCTATCTTCAAGTGGTGACACCATCCTAGGATTCACCATGGACCACCGGATACCTCTCTCTTCCATTAATGTAGGCGCCAGCACATCATCCGCGCCACCCAGCATTTCACAGCGCTCAACGGCTCCTTTGCAGGGAACCCCTCGCTCTACGCCTTCGGCGCTCTCGGGACTATGTTGTCTAAGCCGAAGCTCAAGCACTGAGTCCAATGGGTCTGTCTCAGCGGAAGAGACTCAGGGACAATCGATCGGTCAGTCAGTGCTCTCTGGGATGCACAGTTGTATAACGAGTTGCTTGCCGAGTTTGGGACCGAATCTCTCCAACTTGACCCCAGAACAGCGCAGCGAGTATTACTGCAATCAGGCAGCGGACTATGCCAGGCGTTCCGCAGCACGCGATTCGAATGGTAACCTCCTGCATAAAAAAGAAAATGAAGATTTGACGAGTAAAGGCAACATATGTTGGGATGCGGTCAAGGACTGTGCGTTTAAATCAGGAGCTATTCCTAAAAATAGGTATAAATTGGTGAATGCTAAAACAGATTTGATTGCATCGTCCGATACACGGATAAAGAATGCCAATGAATTGAGAAACGTGCCACCTGGACACACCCTAGGCTTCTTCGAAGCCGAAGTAGACAAATTAACCGAGTCCGCTCGCATAGCAACCAAGCCTTTCCACGTTATGCTTACCACGGGTGATAATAAAGCCGCCGGACATAAAAATGGATGCATTGAAATCGGTAGTCCTGTCGGCTGGGAAGAGCTTGATTTAAGTCAGCTGAAATGGCATAAAGGCTACTGTATCGCTAGCCCGGGGGCAAAGGGTAAAGAGTTTGACTTAAGCCAACTGGCTACGAAAAATGGACACTTTGTACTTCCCGACCCTAATAATAATAAAAAAGAGGTGTATTACAAAGCTTTTGTCGTCACCCATCGGCCCATCAGCGAAGCCGGCAAGCAACCGAGCAACGAGGCTTCGACCTCGGCGCAAGTGTGATAATCGAGCGGCGCTGGCGGCCACTCACGGCAAGCTGCATGGCTTACCGTGCAACACAGGTGCCTATCTTGGTGGAAGTGCTAATTGGAAAGTCCGGCTGACGCCCCAGACTTTGTTCCGTAAAGCCGAAAAGACCCAGACGGACTAAAGGTTTACAGGCTACGCCCCAAACTCGATTGAGATCCAGAGAAGGATGGAATCCACTAGACTGCGCGAGCGACCGATACGCCCGACCACAGAAGCAGGCATGGGAAAACGGTCACTCGATAGCATCGTCCGCGTTCGGCCCGGCCTCCTACCCTGCCCTTGTCTCCATCTCGAGCGTGGCCACGATAGCGACGATCCAATCTTCCGAGGCGTAATCAAGACAGTTCTTGCATGTCGGTTGCCAGTGACCAGGGCACGCGCCCGGCTTAAGTGAAGAGCGTTGCCTGCGGCGCCACTTGCTTGTCTGTGTGTAGTACACGACGCTCAAGAAAACGCTTGATCGCATATTCGATCGCTAGCGCATCGCACTGAATCTTGACAATTTGGCGGCCTCGGCGACCGCGTAGCGTGCCGTGGCCATTCGCCCACTGCGTCACAACGCAACTCGTGGTCTGCTTGCAGTCGTGGAAGATCAATGTGCCAAGCACCCTGCCCCGCGCGAGTGCCAGTCTTGCCTCGGCCGCTTGTCGACGCTCGCGCAGCACGCACCAGTGGGCGCTGTCCAGGCCCCAATAGTGCAGCGCCAACGGTTGCATGGTGTGCGGTGGATTGATTAACACGACGGCACGCGGTTGCAGCGTGCGCAGCGCCGGCGCGAGCAAGCGCAACTCGCCGATACCAGGCTGCGCGATAAGCAGTTCAATCAAGCGCGCCTTGCGGCCAGCCGCCACCGGGCAACTCGGCATTGAGCGTGGCGTAGCCAGTATCGATGCGGCACTCGTTCGCGCGCGCAAGTTCAGCGCCCCCCCACAGCGTCGGGTGCAGTGACTGGGGCGAAAAGGGCAAAGCTTGATCCATGGAAAACGAAATACTGTATGGATATACAGATATACTATATCGATAGAAGACGCTTTTTATCTGGCACGAATTAATAAATCGACCGATATCGCACAGCCTATGGCGTGAGGTGTTACGGAAAAGCGTCATGGGGGCACAACGCATCAAAGGCGCTATAGTGTCATGGTGGTTCGCCACGCATGTGAGCCGTGAACGCAGACCGCGCGGTGCTAACGCTGTCTACTTGTTAAGCTAAGAACAATGGTCGTGGTTTACCAACGAGGACGAAGCTGACGGATGACTCAAGAACCGAGCATAACGCTCAATGGGACACATCTGACCACCGGGCAAGCGATGACGGTGCGCGTTGCGCTGCAAACGTTCGGCGCGCTGCTGTCAGAGCCTTACCCACTGGGGCGAGATGAGCGCAACCTGGCATTGACCGAGCTATATCGAGATCGGCTTCGTGAAATTGTGCAGCTGCTGCAGACGTAAGCCACTGAAAAGCGGCTGTCGAGTCACCGATGAGCCAAAACGCGCAGTCAGTCGGTCGATGATGCTCGCTCTCGCCGTGGCGGATTAGGCTTTGACGAGCATCACGTTCGTTCACCATGGGCCAAGTCTTGCCTTTTTGGCACCGTCACTGCAACCCACCCTGTTCACTATTTCGCAGCGTAATCGCCTTGGCTCACTCGCCGAGGCGATGGTGACTGATTCAAAGCTAGACACCATACTTATTTTTGACCATAATGATCATTATGGTCAATGTAGCAATGGAGGGTGCGATGATTACCGAAGTCAATGCCGTGAATTTCCGACAAAATTTGGGCGAAATGCTCAATCAGGTACAGTATCGCAACGACAGTATCGTGATCAATAAGGACGGCAAGCCAGTCGCAGCGCTCGTCGACGCCGAATTATTCGCCCGCATCCGGCGTATGCAGGACCGCTTCGATGCGCTTAGCAGCCGAATCGCCGAAGCCTATGCCGGCGTGCCGGTTCAGGAAGGTCAGGCGGAGATCGATGCCGCAGTGGCCGCTGAGCGGAAGCGGTGCTGATGGCTGGCTTACGTGTTGTGCTTGATACCAACGTGCTGGTATCGGGCTTGGCTTACCCGAGCAGTGTGCCTGGGCGCATCGTTGCGGCTTGGCGCCAAGGCGGGTTGGAGGTGGCACTATCGCACTACATCTTAGACGAGATGGTCCGGGTTCTACCGCGGTTGCCTAGGGTAGGCATGACACCGGCGCAAATTCGCGACCTAGCCGATAGTTTTATGTTATTGGCCGATGTAGTCGAGCCAGAAGACACACAGGACGCAAGTTTGCGTGATTCCGCTGATCAGCCTGTATTACTTACGCTGCTGGCAGCGAAAGCGCAGTATCTCATTACGGGGGACAAAGATTTGTTGGCGCTGGCGGATCGATATCCCATCGTCACGCCGGCGGATTTTTGGAGGCGCCATGGGACCTAATTGAAATCGGCTGGTGATGCAAATTCTAGAACGCACGACCTGTAGCTACCTTTTATGCCGACAGTCAAACGGAGCACCGTATCCTTCGTAAAAGAGGTATTCGTATTGAAATGGGGCAGATTTCGTCTCGCTCGATCAGCCGCGCCAGCGTTGATATGTCAGCGCCGTAGTTTTTCGGCTCATGTATTGGTTCGACACGCTCGCGCGGTGCCTTCGGGGATGCCGCCCAAAAAGCTATCGGATAAAAACTGCCGGCACTAAGAGTCGCCAACGCAACCTGAACGTCAGGCCGTAATGCGCGTATTCTAAGGTCATGGCAAGACGCAAAATCAGCAATGAATTATGGGCGGTGCTGGAGCCGTTGATTCCAGCGTTCACGCCCTCACCCAAAGGCGGGCGTCGGCGCACTGTTGACGACCGGGCGGCATTGAACGGCATCGTGTATGTCTTACATACAGGGATTGCATGGGAAGACTTGCCGCAGGAGCTTGGTTTTGGCAGCGGCATGACAGGCTGGCGACGATTGCGCGACTGGCAGGTCGCAGGTGTGTGGAGTAGGCTGCATCTGGCGATGCTTTGCCGGTTGCGTGAACATGACCAGATTGATTGGGAGCGAGCGAGCCTGGATGCGGCCAGCGTTGCCAGCCCCCGGGGGGCCAAGAAACCGGCCCCAACCCGACGAACCGGGGCAAACTCAGGAGCAAACGGCATCTGGTCGTAGATGCCCGAGGCGTTTCCTTGGCGATCACAGTCACGGGTGCCAACCGGCATGATTCGATGACGTTCGAGCGCACTGTCGATACCCTCCCAGCCGTGCCGGGCTTGAGCGGTTCGCCGCGCAAACGCCCGAGCACACTGCATGCAGACAAGGGCTACGACTTTGCCCGCTGCCGACGCTATCTGAAGCAACGCGCGATCACTGAACGCATCGCCCGTCGCGGCGTAGAAAAGCGCGAGCGGCTCGGACGGCATCGTTGGGTAGTCGAGCGCACGCACGCCTGGTTTGCCGGTTTTGGTAAGCTGCGCATCCGCTTTGAGCGGCGTCTGGACATTCATATCGCCCTGCTCCGCTTGGCCGCTGCCGTTATCTGTTCGCGCTTCGTGGACGACTTGTGTTAGCGACTCTAATACTACAGCCGTACCTATGTTCGATTAAACTCACGCGGGGATGTTATGTGGGTCACGACTGATGAAGACACGGGCGAAAGCATGGGAGCGCGAGCTAGTGGCGTTACACGCAAGGATTGCATGCCAGTTCAGTCGTTCGGAATCGCGACAGCGCTCACTGGCCTATTTGAAGGCTCTGTTGGGTGGGGTGGAGCGCAAGAATGGCTGGCAGCTAGCAGAATGGATGGGTGAATCGACAGCAGACAACGTACAGTATTTGCTTGATCGGGCCAGGTGGGATGTCCACGCCGTGCGTGACGTGCTGCGCCAGTATGTGGTCGAACAGCTGGGAGCCACGGATGCCGTGCTGATTGTGGATGAAACAGGATTCGTCAAGAAGGGCGAGCACTCGGTTGGCGTGCAGCGTCAGTATAGTGGCACCGCGGGGCGCATCGAGAACAGCCAGGTTGGGGTGTTTCTCTGTTATGCCGGCGAGAAGGGCAGTGCCTTCATTGATCGAGAGCTTTATCTGCCCAAAGCCTGGACAGAAGAGCCGGCGCGTTGCGCGGCGGCGGGCGTTCCTGAGACGGTCAAGTTTGCCACCAAGCCCCAATTGGCTCGACAGATGCTTGAGCGCGCCCTGGAGGCGGGCGTGCCCTGTGGGTGGGTGACGGGCGATGAGGTGTACGGGGGCGATCGAAGGTTGAGGCTATGGTTGGAATCGCGCAAGCAGCCGTTTGTAATGGCGGTGGCAAAGAATGAACCGCTATGGTGGCAGGGGCCGACGTATGTTCGTGCGCAGCGCATTGCACAGAGCGTGCCTGCCCGGGCATGGCAACGTTTGTCGGCAGGCGCTGGAGCGAAAGGCGAGCGCTTCTACGACTGGGCACTCATTGAGCTGTGGCGCTTGCAAACTAGCGCTGAGGAGCGCCGCTTCGGACACTATTTGCTGGTACGGCGCAGCCTCGATGAGAAACGGGAGCATGCCTATTACCTCGTCTATGCGCCCCGCAGCAAGGCCTCGAAGCAGGCACTGGTTAATGTGGCAGGGCGCAGATGGCAAATTGAGACCAGCTTTGAGGCAGCCAAGGGCGAATGCGGTTTGGATCAGTACGAGGTACGCCGATGGCAGGGCTGGTATCGCCATATCACCCTCGCGCTGCTAGCCCATGCTGTTCTGGTGACGCTTAGCGCGCGCAGTAAAAAAAACGCCTGAAGGCAGGGTGCCGCTGAGCGTGCAGGAGATTCGCCGATTGCTATGCCGTCTTTTATGGAGGGGATTGAGCTCGATTAACGCTGTTCTGCGATGGTCAATCTGGCGTCGCACCCATCAATGGCGAGCGCAGCAGGCTCATTATCGCGCTCGTGGTTGCGCGCCACCGTGAATAGTTACGGCTGTAGTACTAAGCCAACGACATCAGTTCCGGTAGCGGCATAGGGCGGCAACTTAATCGTCGTCGGCTGACGCTAGATACCAGCCTCTGCGCCAAGCCGACGCAACGCACCAAAGACCTACCGCGCCAGTTACAATTGGGAACCACGGATAGAGCGTGCCCGCGAGTGATTCGAAAGGCATATTAGCCGGTGTGTGTACATACGATCGCCAGAAGCCGAACGCGCACACGAGCATGGCTATGCCAAAGAAAAAGCGAAGCCAGTGAAATTTTATGACCAAGATCAGTGTTTTCATGATAAAAGCCATTTTTCTAGAAAGGGCAAACTCTCGTAGAGCACCAGCCAGCAGCATGAGATTGCACAGTTGATGCTAATCTACATGAGGTCAGCAAGTGAGGCGGCACATATTTGCCGTACGCTGTTAATCACGGCGCCTGAGCGATGTTGACGTAAGCAGAAGAGTTGGGACCATGGTATTGTATCTTCATCGGCCCCTGTTTAGCACTTGGTTCCAGTCGCTGCTTAAACAACTTCATAGGAGATGCCCAGCCTGTGCATGACATCCACATTGTCGGCTATACGACATGCTTATTAGCGAGGTCGGGTGCTTGTTCATGCCGTGTCGTAGAATATCAACCATAAAACACAACTGTTTTACATTGAAATTGGTAAGTCAACCGAAAAATACGATTTTTTATAAATTGCAGTGAACTAGACTAAAACTGACAGTGGTTGGTTTTTCATGCTGGCGCGCGTTGCCGCTACGGGCTACGCCCTGCGCGGCAACGCGCGCCACGAACAGCAAGGGGTCCGCCATGACTCAGGAACAGAAGGTCATCCGTGCCAAAGTCGGCATGCTCGAACTGGCCCGGCAACTGGGCAACGTCAGCCAAGCTTGCCGCGTGATGGGTTACTCACGCGACAGCTTCTACCGATTCAAGGAACTGTACGATAAAGGCGGCGAAGCGGCGCTGCAGGAAATCTCCCACCGCCGCCCGCTGCCCAAAAACCGCGTGGATCCGCAGATCGAGGCGGCCGTAGTTGAACTGGCCCTGGAACTGCCCGCTTATGGTCAGATCCGCATCGCCAATGAAGTGCTCAAGCGCCATGCGTTAAAGGTCTCGCCTCAGGGCGTTCGCAGCATCTGGCTGCGTCACGATCTGCAGACCATGAACAAGCGTCTAAAGGCGCTGGAAGCCAAATCCGCTCAGGACGGGCTGGTGCTGACCGAAGCCCAGTTGGTCGCGCTGGAGCGCGCCAAACAGGAAAAAGAGGCCCACGGCGAGTTCGAGTCTGAATGTCCAGGCTACTGTGGCGCGCAGGATACATTCTATGTCGGTAGCCTCAAAGGCGTAGGTCGTGTTTATCAACAAACCTTTGTCGACACCTATTCGAAGGTGGCATTGGCTAAGCTCTATGATCGCAAGACACCGCTGCCGGCGGCTGACTTACTCAATGATCGTGTTGTCCCATTCTTCGACAGTTTCGGCATCCCGCTGCTGCGCGTGCTCACGGATCGTGGCACCGAATACTGTGGCAATCCCGAGCATCACGAATATGAGCTGTATTTGGCTGTAGAAGACATCGACCATACCCGCACCAAGGCCAAGTCGCCGCAGACCAACGGCATCGTCGAACGGTTGCACAAAACCATGCTCAACGAGTTCTATCGGGTGGTGTTCCGCAAGAAGATCTACGAATCGATCGACGCCTTACAAACCGATCTTGATGCATGGCTCGATCAGTACAACAATGAACGTGAGCATCAGGGGCGATGGTGTTATGGCAAGACGCCCATGCGCACCTTCCTCGATTCACTAGCACTTGCCAAGGAGAAACTCATTCCACATTGACCGCTTCTTTTCTATCGGCCCGACTATCTGTCAGATCAAGTTCCGGCTAATACATATAAATATAGCCTCGTGTCCTCAAAGACGAGATGCGAATATCCCGTCAAAGCCGAGCCGAGTCATCGCCAGCGCGCGGCGGTCCGAAAGGCAGCGCAGCGGCCTACAACCTCAAGATCGGGCCGGCTTGTTGAAATGGATTGAGCGGTTGCCCATTTGGTACCCGAGCCATATGCCCTCATTGATGTCTGATTAGCGGTCCATGTCACGCGCGTGCTCACGCGCCGGTTCTTTGCCCTGTTCATAAACTTGGCTTTTTTTACTACCGTACTGGATGGCCACCTTCTCGCCGGCGTGCACCTCACGGTCGAGATGGGCCTTCTCGTAGCGGACGGCCACCATGTCAGATACCTGCACCAGGGCATGATGCGAGGATGTGGCGACCACCTTGCCTTTGAAGTCCTGCTCCATTTGGCCAGCATCTCGGACTATAAGGCCCCGCTTTCCTGCAGCCATTTCGATTACGCGGCTCGACTCGTCCAGGGTCACATTGCCTTTGGGCACCTGTCCGCGGTGAAGCTGCTCAGATAATCTCGCGCGGGCGTTGAAGTAGAAAGTTTCGCGGTTGTCTTGTGATATTTGCGGGTCCCGGCCCTGCTTGATATCGTGAAGCTGCTTATAGGCGCCGTCTAGCTCAGGGTACTTGGCCAAGGCCTCGCGCTTGGTCAGTTGGTCGAACGCCTGTGCACGCTGGTACGTCTGGCTGCGCTCAAACCGCGCCAAGTCTGCGCGCGCGGATTCGAGCTTGGCGGCCAACTCGTCACGGTCGGTCGGCATGGTGCGCCACACGCGGTCCTGATCAGGCCGGCTTACCTGCGCATCGGTATGCCTTAGTGACCTTTCATTGCCGCCCATGGTCTTCCCGTCCGCGACCATGCGTACGGTATCAGCCACGTTGTCGCGGTAGCTCTCGCGTTGACCGGCCAAGGCATTGATTTTCTCCAGCGCTGATACATAATCGCGGCGCTCGTCGTGAGTCCAGTTTCTCGCGCGCTCCTGCTCCAGCACCTGAACAGCCTCGGGCGCTTTCTGCCAGTCGCCGCGTTCTTGCAAATTTTCGTAGACGGGCCGCTGGTTGGCGTCATAGACGCGTACGGCGTCCACTAGCTTCTCGTATTCCAGAGCGCGCACTGATTTAACGATACCAATGTAGGCATTATCGTGCTGCTCCTCGTTCACGAAGCGTCCGGTGCCGCGCTCGGCCACCTGTTCCTCAAAGCGCAGCCGGGCTCGCGCAAACGATATTTTGGCATTGACAGCCATGACGCGGGCTTCGACCTTGTACCCTACATCCTTGAGCCGGTGCGCCAGGTCACGGATGCCCTCCGGGCTGCGCATGGTGCCGTCAATCACTAGGTTGCGCCGATTCTCGGCGGCCACGACGGTCAGCCGGGTTGCCCACTCACCTGCTTCCTTATGCGTGCGATCGGCTGCGTGCTGCGGGTCTTCGCGAGAAAGCTGCTTATAGCGGGGGTTTTCCTCGCGCATTCGGTCCGCATCGATAATCACGGCACCGCCGCGGCCGCGTAGCTCGCGGATCACTTCAGCGGCCAGCACAGATTTGCCAGAGCCCGGCTGGCCGCCCAGCATGATCGCCTTGGGTTGTTCCTGGGCCCGGGTTCTCGCCAAAGCATCACGTTCTACGTCTTTGTAAGCGCTTTCCACCGTGTACTTGGACGTTTCGCCGGGCATCGTTTTTCTCCGTCCTCAGTAACCGTATAGTTTGCGGGCCTGCGGGGCGTACTGCTGGATAACACGCTCGATAGCCTCAGGCTCCCTTGGATCAAGTTCGTCGCGCAGTGCGCGTAGCGCATCCTTGTCCTGCAGGGCACGCTCAATAGCCGCCTCGTCGGGCACTGGCTTGTCGCGCTCAGCCGCAATGGCCTCAGAATGGTGCGCAATAATAGCGCCTAACACGTCCAGCGCCACCTCGTAGCGAACGCCGGTACGGCTGAATAGTTGCTTGGCCATATTCGAGACTCTAACAATTATTACCTAAAGCTGATTCAGGCCGTGGTGGACATAGGTCTGAAACCGGGTCGTGTGGCCGAACGGCTGGGCCTGAGCGTGCGTCAGATTGAGCGGCTGGTGATCCGATATCGTAAGTCGGACGCAACTCCCTTTGTCTATTCTCACGCTACGTAGGATCTAATTCAAATAGAATTGGATTCGATCTGTCGTCCAAGTCGCCACTCCCGTCCCGAAGAAATCCGCATCCTCCGTCCAAACCGGGCATCCGATTGTCATGGCCTTATTGCTCATACGGATTTGGCGCCAGTCTTGCCCTTGCCGCCCGATGCCCGGCGAACTGCCTTAAACTCGGACACCACTTCTTCGACATCCACGCCACGTCCAGTCAGCAAATCATCCAAGATTTCACTCGCCTTTTTCATAGCGGCAAGATGCGCTTCGGCTTGACCATGTGCCGGAATGAAGTACCCTACCGTCTGGCCATGCCGCGTTACCGCAACGGGCATATTCGCCGCGATGTATTCCGCCAAGTCAGCACGAAACTCGCGGATTCCGACTGTGATCGCTTCCATGTGCATGCTCCTTCGCTCGCCGAACGCAAAATGTGAATCAATGTGTACACATTTTAACAGATAGCAGCCTGGGTGCAAGCACCCAGTGGCCGCCACTCGTGGGTCAAATAGCGCGTCACACAAGCCAGGCGAGCATCGCGTTGAGAATCGTCATCGCGTGCCGTATGCTGGTTGGCGACAACTGACCGGCAAATGGCCGCCACTCCGGCGAGGCGCGTCCGGCCTTCTTGTGGGCCGTCATGATCCACCGCCAAGTGGGCTGCGGATCGGCCAAGAAGCGCTGGTAGACAAGCAGGTCCTCGTGTGTGAGTGAGGACAGCGGCTTGCCATGCTGAATCACCGTCCACAGCAGCAGCCGCTCAGCTTACTTGCGATGGGCGGCCCGCGCGGCGAGCGGCGCACTGGCGTACAAGCCGAACAGAAAAATTAGGCTGGCGGCGGTCTGAGCGAGTACCTGATAGGCGGGGCTTGGCGTTAGACGCGCTGCCACCCATAGAATCCCGCCACCCACCTCCATAATGAAGACGATTAGGAGAGTTCGTCGGAACCAGTGCGATGGAATCATCAGAGCCTGCAGTCATCGCAAACAATGGCGGGGGATACGGAGCGGTACGGGCTCTGGTCGGTGCCGGTGCGCCAGTCATTGCGCATGCTCACTTGCGCTTGGGTGGCGCAACCGCCCAAAACCCAAGCCGCAAAGACAGCAAGTAGAATGTACTTCCTTTTCATTCAATTCCCCTTCCTGGGATTAAATTGTTGGTTCCTCAAGCCATTCTAGGCGTACGAAATGCTGACGTGAACCGCCCACATGCCGCGCGACGGTCGCCTGCCTAAATTCCTAGACGGACAATTTTTTACACAATACGGTAATCTGCTGGTGAAAGCCGCATGCGCTTGGCGGTTTTTATAAAAACCGCAGGGGTAAACTTGCGGTGCGCTGTCAAGACTGGTATGTAGTAAGCGTTCATGTCATTGGCAAATAAAGGATATTTTGTCATCCAACAACCCCGTTTCCTACCCAAGACGAAAGGAGCACTCGAATGAAAAAAATGTTTGTCCTCGCTTTCATGATGACAACACTGTCAAGCGCTGTGTATGCCCAGACAGGATCGACACAACGGGGCGGTATGTGCTTTACGAACCATCTTCGAATCGGGAGTGCGGACATCGTTTGGAAATGCGAGCACATTGGTCAAGCAACGATCAAGCAGATATACGAAAAAGGGTTTCGGGTAGTCGGTTCGTATCCTGTTAGCCTCTCTAATAAGACAATGCAGTTGGGTCAATATCTGGTGATAGAAGAGCAAGGGAGATGAAAATCCTCAAAACCCTATTTAGCCGCCGACGCTGGATGCTTTGGGCTCCCGTGCCGCTTGCCGCGCTAGCCTCAGCCACCGTCGCTGAATTTGGCACGTTGCTTGTCGGCGGGTTAGTTTTCTGGATCCCCTATTGGCTCGCATGGTGGCTGAGCGACGGATTCAATGGGATGTCCAGCTGGCCGCTCGAAGCACCCACTGTTACAGGCGGTGGCATCCACCCGCTAACGGGAAAATATTGCATGATTCATCATTTATCTTGGGGCGATGTTTACGTATAGGCGGCGATTGAAGGGTCAAGCCTCTTCCCCTAATCTTTTTTCTCCCCCGTATTGATCTGGACATTAGCCGCACTTTCTCGCTTCATGTTGCTGCTAAGCTTTTCGCCATCAGCAGTGCCATCACCGCCCGTGATTTTATCCAACACCTTCTTACCGTAGTCCGTGACATCCCGGAGCTCCATGCTCTCCACTGCGCCCATTGGGTTCACCCGCCCTGCGCCGACCTCTTTGTCCGGGCTGGCCCAGGCGTTCACGTTCTCGTCTAAAGCCTGAGCACGCGCTGGTATGCTGCCCTTGCTTTTCGGATCGAGCTGGCCGCGCACACTGTCCTTGGAACTACCAACGATGGGTGGTGCGCTGGTATCGACGCTCAGCACCCGAGCATCGTGATACCCGGTCTGAGCCACTTTGTTTTTGTGGACGCTAGCAATGTTCTCCGGAATCTCGGCGCGGGCCTTGACTGATTGCTCTTTGAGCTCGCTCTGGGTTATAGGCAGTCTTTCGCCCGCAAAAGTGTGCTGCGGCATGGTCTTAGACTGCTCCACCATGCCCTTCTCGGTCACATAGTCGCTGACCATTTCCATGATCCGGTTCTCGGGTTGATTGGCAAAACGCATAGCAGTCATGCCGTAGCGCGCGGCCACCTTCTGGAACAGGTACGGGTCGGCCATCAGGTCCTTGTGTACCGAGAAGGAATTAGTCTCGCTGCGACTGGCCCGGTCGCCAATCCCATACTCATGCCGATTTGACTCGTCGAGTACGTGCCCACGCTCGTGAGTGCTCGAGCGGGTAGCGTCGCGACCATGGCGATCCGTCTGGTTTGACTGCTGGCCCGAGATCGACTGCTCGCTTCGCGCGCCGGTGACGGAGAAATGCCGCTCAGTGTGCGCTACTTCGTTTAGACCGTGGTGAGTGGACACTTCCCGGTTTCGGCCCTGTTCCGCCGAGTAGAACTTGCGCGAGTCGAAACCGAGGCCAGCGTTGAAGATACTGCCGGCACCGCCGCCCTTGCTTGCACGATAATTGGCCAACGCCTCATTGATTTGCGGTTGCGTTGCCCCGCCTTGCTTCATCGAGTCAGCAATTCGCTTCTCTTCGCGCGGGTTAATACCGCCACCGGTTGCAGCGGCGCGGGCACTACTGCTGCCCCGACTGCCACCTCCGACACCCAGATTCATGCCCAACGCGTCTTGAGCGCCGGCCTGCATGTTAAAGTTCGCCCCCTCGCGGAAATCCTTGCCCAGACTCTGGCCGGTCGTGTGCTGGCCACCGTAGCCGCCCTGCTCCGTCGTGCTGGCCTGCACGCCGTGCTGCTGGTAGACGCCGCGCGTGCTGTCGTGGCCCTTCGCGTCGGTCAGATTAGATACGTCGCTGTGACGGTAAGCCAGCTGGTCACCCGAAGAAGTGATGTCGGTTTGGTGAGCCTCTTGATTGCGCGAAGACTCAAATTTTTTGTCCAAACCCATCTGTGTAAGCATCCGGTTCTGGAATTGCTGCAACGCCACCGCGCCGTTAGCAGCCATCGTGGCTACTGAGCCATCGCCCCGGCCGATAGTCGCACCGCCACCCGACAAACCGATGTTGCTGTCGTACTTGTGCATCGAGGTCGTATTCACCGAGGCAGTATCCAAGCCAGCCTGCCCCATGCTCACGTTGCCGCTGGCCATGCCAGAGCCGATGGCTGAACCAGCAGAAGCAAAACCGGAGAACATTTGATGGGAGACGGACATAAAGCCGCCTTGCCCCATTTTAATAACCGCGCCGGCAATGAACGGCACTAGCACGACCATGTAGCCGATCATCGCCTGCTCGTCGGTTAGGGTCGCGCCGAAGGCATCGGAAAGCTGAAACGGCACGCCTGCAGCCAGCTCCAGCGCCCGCGCCTTGTAGCGCAGATGCATCAGCGACAGATGATTAACCATGGCAAACAAGACCGGCCACAGCCCAATCCAGGCCAGCGACATCAGATAACCGCCAAACACCTTCTTGGCCCCCTCCGTAGGAAGCACCACCATCAGCACCACCAGGACCGGGAAAAGGCCATAGAGGATCGCCTCAATCCAGTTGCGCATATGAGGCAATGTCTCCTGGGCCAGCAGGCTCAAAGTGGAGTTGGAACCATCCGCTTGACGTGCGGCCTGCGCGGCGCCAGCCAAGACACTGACTTCGGACACGCGTGCGGGATCGTTCAGCAGCACCGGCAGTTCGGCACCCGCCTCCTTCCAGATGTTGTTGAACATCGACTGCCTGATGGCGTCGGATGCATTGCTGGCGTTGTTCAGAATCCAATCGTAGGACGTACCCACAGCGGACATAAACATGCTGGTGGCAATGGCGTCGGAGGTGGCCCGCGTAAAGGCCTGCTTGCCATAGAAGCGCTGACCGGCCACCACGGCATCATTCACTCGCTGTTTAAGAATGGCAGCAACGCTAGCGCACGTGTCCGTGATCGGCTTACTGGTCAACGTATCATAGGTCACAAAACGCGCCGGGCTCGTGTGGTTGAAGACCACATTCCAGGTATCGGTGCCACCGACGATTGTCTGCGGCGTAATTTCACCATCCCTCACATCGTAGAACGTGCATTCCTTGATGAACTGCATCAGGTCGGCGCGCAAGCCTGGATCGCGCACTGTTGCGTTGTTGACCTGCTTTAAAATGCGGTGGCCAAAGCCCACATCGCCTTTTTGCAGCCCGAGATCGTCGGGCACCCCAAAGACGGTTTCGTAGGTCCGCGTGAGAAAACCGAACACCAAATTGTTCGCTTGAGCGACCCCTGCCAATGCGAACGGTACGCGGTCTACTACACGCGGCGGCTCCAAGCCCGTCTGATCTGTGATGATCACACGTGCGATCGGCATATTGAGCAATGACGTGAAGACCAGCGCTTGGAAAAACCACTTGGCCATTTCGAGTTGCTTGTTACCCGCGTAGGCAAATATGCCCACAGCAATGGCGAGAATGAAGACGTACTTGAGCAGACCGGAGAAACCGGCACCACTCATGACAGATGCCACCGCGTTGAACACGTAGTAGAGTGTCTCGACGTTCCAGTAGGTATGAAGTTCGATGTCGATCATCGGCGCTTCCTTAGCGCAGGCTCTTACCGAAGGCCAGCGAAGCGCGCAGGGTCTGCGATAGATTCGCGTTCATGACCCGCTCCATATGCCGCACCTCTTGAGCAATGCTGTAGGTGCTAATGGTTTGTGAGTAGGCGGTGGCTAGCACTTGCTTGGCCGCGCGGGAAATGCTCTCCAACTCTGGCTTAATCTCTTCCAGCGCCTCGTTTTGGGAAGCGTCGGACACGAGCGAGAATTTGGTGATCGCGGCACGCAAGTCGTTGACCGCACGCTGGATATAGACTTCGGCGTATTTGGCCGCGATCAACTCCTCGTAGCGGCTGATCAGCGCGTCGGCCAGCGACGTATTATCTAGCGTCGTGGTGACAGCCAGCATCTTATAGATAGGCAAATCAGTGGCATTCAAAAAGCCGAGCACAGCCGTCATATCATCGTGCGCGGAGCGGTTAGCGATTTTCTGCGAAATTGTCGCCATCTTTTCCCGCACCATCGCCTTGAAGCTTTTAACCGTGGCGATATCCTCGGCCGGATGCAGGCACCCCTCCGCGCTCGTGGTATCGCAACGCCAGATCGGCACGGTAATTCGGTCGGACGTGCTACGTGCGCCAACCAGTGCCTCCACCGTAATCTCCTTTCTTATAAGCGGTGTTATCGAATTTGGATCCCCTTCTGTCAAAAGAATTGCACTGCCGATCATCGACATCAGGATCATGCGGTGCTCATCTGTGATTCCCTCTAGCTTCTTGAGCGCCTTCCACACGACGTTTCCGGTCGGCAGTGCGTCCCGGGCTTCTGGACGGGTGTTTTTTGCCCGTTCGATGGGCTCGTTGGCCTTTCTTTCGTTGTTCATCACGTTAGTCCACGCATCCGTGATGTTCTCGAACAGGTTCATATCGACGCCGTAGTTCTTCGCCGCGTTTTGCTTGCCGCGCTCCCACGTATCCGGCAGGGCGGCATTAACGAGGCCCTTGGCTGCCTCGCATGAGTCCATATTGAGCCGGTTGATTTGCTGAGCGGTCGCCTGCAGCGCCTGCATCACGTTATCGCACGTGGGGCACAGGTTTTGGATCGCCAGCTTGAAGCCGTAGCCGAGCGCGTTTGAGCCAATGTTGCGCATCATGGCCACAAACTGTTCTTTGTTGATGTAGGAAAAGCCGCCCATGTACAAGTCGATGCCACCACAGCTGGCACCCCAGCTTGGCGGGGTTGACGTGGCAAGCTGATAGGTGCGCTTGGGCATGCGCATAAATAGGCTGCCACCGGAATAGAGGTTCATCGTCTGCCCCTGCAGCACGGCCGGGTTGCTGACGTTGCCTTGCGCGTTGACCGAATCGAACAACTCTTGCATCGACATCGCATGGGAAAAGCTGCTCAAGGTCAAAGCCATGATCAACGCTATGAGTTTTTTCCGCAGCATAGGTCGCCCCTTAAAAATTGTCGCCAGGCTGGGTGGCAGTCAGCACAAAGATGCGATTGACGATTTCCGACAGCGCCATCATCCCGAAGCCGATAGGCGCAAGATCGCCGGTATGCTTCGAGCCGATAAACAGGGCCGGCACACGTTCGATGCCCCAGGCAGCGGCCTGCGCACGACCATCCCTTGGGTTTGGAAACTCAGGCAGCCCCACGCCGTCCAACGACACGCCCAACACATCGAGGCCGTACTTGTCGGCCAGCGCTTTTAATGTCGGCGCCATGGCGTGGCAATATGAGCAGCGGCTGCTGAAAAAGAAAATCAGGCCGTGGTCTTCGGCCAGCCTGCGCAGCTGCTGTGCCTCGTTCTGCAAGCGAGCCTCGTCATAGACTTTGATCGCCGAGTTGTTAGCCGGCCGCTTGAGCGCGTAGTCAAGATTGGGGTTCTGCCAGACCACGCGCCGCCAGTTGTCCGCGAACACCGCGCCCTTGTTCTGCGTAAGCTGCCACAGTTCGAGGTAGTCCTTGAGATTCTGGTCGGTGGGGTTCATCACCGCCACATCCTCACGGCGCTTTAGCTCCTGGCGCAGCTGCTCGGCCGTCTTAATGTCCTTCAGTTCGATACGCTTGGGCTTGACCGGCCGGGTAGCTAGCGGCAGGGTCTTCTTCGGAGCCTCGTCCATGTCGCAATACCAGTTGAATTTGTCGGCATCGCACGTCCAGACCGAGGGATAATCCAGGACGCTCTTGGCCTGGGCGATACCCGAAACGATGACGAGGACAAGCAAGGTGCGCGTCAGCATGGTGGCGTCACTCCAGCGAGATAGGCGGTGTGCCGTCAAGACAGTAGTTAACTTGGGTCTTCAAAATTGCGTCAGTGCGCCCCTTCGCCGTGTTTACGTCTTTTTTGATAAAAACGGTTTCCACTCGCTTGCACTCTCCGCGCTCAAACGATTGGATAATCTTGGCGCTGACTAATAGCGGCCCGGTGCTGCGAAATTGGCGGGTGAAGTGTTCGGCCACCTCACCTTCCATGACACCGGATGCGCTACCATTTCTGATGGCGTCCGCCAATAGGTCATGCTGACGAGTGTAGAAGGTTTGGGCTAAACTCTCTCGAGCCACACTCGAGCACGCCAGCAGCAAGCAGACGAAGGTGAACTTTCTCATTGGTCGTAATACCCCTGCACTTTGTCGCTCACGGTCTGTTGGACCTTATTAGTCATTTGAGGCAGATTGGCGTCTTTGGGAATCATGTCCGCGATGAACTCGGACAAGTCGATTCGCGAGAAGTCAAGCGCTTTAAGTTGCGCTTCGTTGAAGCCACTACAACTATTCATGGACATGCCGAGTTGGGCGCGGCCCTGCCGGTTAATGATCTTGGCCAGCTTCGAGTTAAAACAGCAATGCCGCTCTTTCTTCTCTACGCAAACTTTGAGCACCTTCTTGCTGCAGTACGTTTCGACGTGAGCGCAAAGGTTTTGGCCGCGCTTCATCGACATGACCTGCTCGCTTGAATCGCAAGCCAGCCACTCTTGAATAAGCATGACCCCAATCTGCAAGGCAAAGCTCGAAGGATCGAACCCGACAAATTGAAAACCGTTGGCTAAACTGAACTCAAAAGTGAACCCGTAAAAGCCGAATTGCGGATTCAACACGCCGTCACCAACAGTAGACGCCCAGTTATTCATTGCACCCAGACCCTTCTTCATCAAGGTGCTGTCTAACTGCCCATAGAGCGCGTCGTAGACGTATTTCGAGCCCATCGCCACCGCCTCGCGGCCGGCCTGACCGGCAACCGTTATGCCCGCGCCAAGCAGCTGGTAGTTGCTGAACTTCTCGCCCCCGCCTGCGCTTTTACAGCAGCTCTTGAGTGTGGCGCCGCCCAGCACTTTGATACTGCACTGCTCCATGTAGCCCTTGAAGATTTCCACCTTATCCGGATCGACACCGTAGACGCCAGCTTCACGGACGGCCTCCATCATCACTGCGGCTTGGCCAAAATCCTCATCGGGCGGGGCGCTGGTGTCAAAGCACCCTGCCTGGTTATCTTGGCAAAAAGCGCTTTGGTCGCACACGGTACGTTCTGTGTAAGTTTCGGGCTTGTCCGGACATTGATAACTAAATTCATACATGACGCATGTACCGGCATCGTCTTTATCGACGCATGTCGCCCCAATTTGTACGCAGCCGCGATCGCGCAACGATTGGCAGTCGTTTACCGTCGCAGCACTACGGCATTGGTAGGTGTCCTCGAAAGCCCAACAGCCCCCGACCTGATCGACCGTGATGTTCAGGCCCTGGATGTTTTTGACGGGGGTCGCGTCAATGCACACGCTGGATAGGCGCTGGCAGTCGCCGGCGACTGCCAGCTTGAGACCCCACACCAAGAAAATCATCGCAACAAGCAGCCTTTTTATCATTGCGCTCTTTGCTCTAACGTTGCGCATTGGTTATCGATGAGCGAGCCCAGCATGACCAATCGCTTGGCGCTGCCGATGATTTTAATCGTGCAGGGACCAATAGCTTCCGCATTTGCACACACCAAAACGATCTCGTTATCGCCCTCCTTGAAGTGTGGCGTGATATCGAGATTGGGTGACACACCAAGGCAACCCCAATTACATCCATCATCATAGAAGTGGCCCATCGAGACACCATTGCGATCTTTATAAACGGTCCTCTTCTGGCGCCACCTGCCCCTATGAATTATTTCTTGACTGACGCTGCCCCAACGCATATCGCCGTAACCGCTGAGCACGTTTTCGAAGACCTTAGTGCCGTTAATCCACAGCTGACCGTAATTATCGACCCGGTACCAAGTGAGTATAAGGCGCTCTGGGTTGCCGTTGACGTGAAAATTCATCGTGTACGTTTGTGCTGTCCAGGGAGGCACGTGAATCCCATGATCAACCTCAAAATACGGGGTTTCGACTATTGTGCCAACGTTTGCAGAAAACCCCCGCCTGCATTTCACGTTCTCAAGCGTTTGGGATTCTGTACAGGTTTCGGTGATGAATGTCGCTGGGTGAATAACTTTCTCCACCCGGCATCGCTGAGTATGGGCTCCCGGCACGGAACCTGGGTTGTCGATGACGGATTTTGAACCCGTTAACAACGGATCCGTTTTTTTGTCGATGGTGTACTTGGGCCGGGTAGCCGGCATCTTCGACAAAAAATTGACCGCATCGCATTCCTGTTGCTGAAAGGCGTCGGAAGCTCTGTAGGATTGGCAAACATTTTGCTTATTCGTGCCGTTTGCGCCGATTAAATTGCGTCCGCCTTGAAAATGCGCGGCTTCCGGCGCACTCGTTCCGTAGTACGGCAACTGCTGACTGCCAGTGTCGCCATTGACCTTGCCGACCGCGGCGCCCTTTGCGTCCTTGGCAAATGCCTTGCCGGCGTTAAAGGCGTCAGCTTGAGTGTTGATGGAATTTTCGGCACGCGCGGCAATAGCGGCAAGCACGGCCAGCGTAGCGAGATAAGAAACACGCATTATAGGTGCCCTCTGAGCTGCTGAATGTAGCGGTTTGCCACGTGGTTAAGCTGCGGCACGTTGCGCCCGATCTCATCAAGGGCATAGTCTAGAGAGACGTCTCCGGCCACCGCTGCGAATTGATCGGGCAATGCGCGGCCCTCGTTATCCACGCTGTCTAGAGTGGCTGCCTTGGCCAGCACGATGGTCGGCACCACTTTAATCTTGTATTTGTTGAAGGCGTTTGGATTCACTACCACGTTGCCGGCCGGCTCGTTCAGCGCGTTGATTGCCTGCACGGTGTCCTTAAAGGAATTGTTTTTGAAGCCATGCAGCACGACTGATGCACCCACCCGGTTGGCTTGGCTCACCAACCGCTTGAGCGATTCGCGCGGCATAGTGAAGCTGGCGAAGATCATCAGATCGTCCAACTTGCGTGCCTCGGCCTTGCGCTCGTACTGCCGGGTGATCGCTTCGATGTCGATGCCGGCCCGCTCGGGCGCCGGTACGTTTGGGAGCACGTTGGCCGAGTTTTGGGTGGCCGGGTTATTTGCGTCGAACATGAATTTACGCTCCCGTTCTATCTTCTGGCGCTCGCGCTCGATGTCGTGCGTGCTAGGCGTGGCGCCTTTCTTCGTCAGGGTGGCCGGGTTGGAGGCATCAAACATCTGCTTGCGTTGCGTCTCAATACGTTGACGCTCTTGATCCACCTCAAACGCGGTCGGCATGCCCTGCGCCACGCTTCCCCATACAAACGTAGCGAGCAGCAGCCCGATGACAACCTTCTTCATCAGAATCCCACTCCCAAACAGCAGTTTTTCTTACGGAAAATCATGTAGGCAAAGTCCTCACCTTGATAGGGATAGCTCTTGCCGGCTCCCCATAAAGCCGTCGTGCGCCCATAGGGTTGACAACAGCGTCTATTGATTTTTTGCGTTTGCGGGATCGGATAGAGCATGTGGTATTTGTATTGGGTCTTGTCCATGACCGGCGACGGATAAATGCCGCACAAACCATCCTCGCCCGATGTGCCCCACATGAGAAATTCACGGTGCAGCTTCGCGGTCATGCGCTGCACTAGCAGTGAGCTTGCCTGCACATGCGACACGTGCGCTTGTACGTGGCCGTTTAATGGGTAAATCGAGCCTTGGCAGCCCGCACACCAGAACAGCACGTTGCTGCCAAAACCAAAGGACGACAGTACGCAGTCGCCAGCGCACGCGGCCTGAGCAATAGGGTTGCCGAACAGAAAGGTCTCCGGGTTCAGCAGCATCGTCAGCTCATCGTCATTCCAAGTCGGATCGACCTCGGTAATGTAGGCCACGTCAAAAGAGCCCGTTTCAAGGCATATAAAGTCTAATAACACCTCGAGCCAGTAAAGGATGGGATCGATGTACCAGTGAACTTGATAGCTGGACTGCTTCGTGTTGTCCTGTTGCAGGCGCACTTCACCCTCCGGCGCACGAATGCCGGGATCGATCTTAATACCGCCCAGCGATACAAAGCAGTACGGCGTGCGGGTCACGTCCACGCGCCGTGCCGGTTCCCAAAAGGCAGTCTTAATCCCGATGCGCAAAGGATCGGTACAGGTGCAGAGAAAGCCGCCTGGATTACCGGTGTCTTCCTGACCCATCGTCATGATCCGGATGCCCCCGAGCGTAATTGGGAACAGGCAGCTCCAGCAGATGTCGGTAATCGGATTGGCGAATTTGCCCTGGCACACCCCGGCCACGCTCTCGCGCGCGAAGATAGTGAACAAAAATATGCAGACGGTGACAAGCCCGCGTTTCATTGCAACTCCTTCGCGGGAATTTCCTCGACGAGCAGCATCTTTCCTTGCTGGCGAATCACGGAAGGCACGGCCTTGATGCCGAACCGCTGAGTCAGCGAGCCGTGCTGGTCATAAAACACCTGAGTCTTCCAGGCTCGAGTCAAGTCCAGCCAGGATCCGGCCACTAGGATCGGCTTTAGGCGAGCAGACCCTTGCGCCACCAGCTTGCGCACGGCTTCGCACTGCGCGGTGTCGCGCCCGTCAAAAAACACGAGGGTCTTTGTCAGGTTAATCACGTCCAGCGGATTGATCCGAGTGCCCGCCGGGATGACAATGCGTCCATCGTCGGTGGTAACAGCCTTGGCATAGATGACGGTCGGGTCGATCAGACGCTGGGCGCGCTCGGTCACGGTGGTGATGCCGTCAACGGGCTTCATGTGCTTGACGCTGTCTATCGAGCGCTGGATCGCTTGCTCCTGCAGTTTTTTCAGCTCGCCGGTACGCTCTTTTTGGCGCAATTTCTTCATCATCATGTCAAGCGCGCTTTCCTCACCAATCGGGTAAGTTTGTCCGATGCTGCCCAAGTGGACAGCATTGGCAGCGGGAAGCATCGCCGCGGCCAGCCAGGCCGCGATTAGTTTAGAAAACCTCATAGGCCCTTCCGATGACTTCGACTTGCTTGACGTTGCCAGTGAGCGCGTAGCGCGAATCCAGACTGTCCGGGTTGGGCGTGGCCACGAAGTATTCGCCGGGCTGGATAGGCCCGCCTTTGGCGGGCACCAGGGGCACGCCGGCCTTCGAAAAGGGTTTGGCCACCCCGATATATTGGTCGTTGACAAAAAACGCCGTGCCATCCCGTTTAACCGTGTCGCCGGGCATGCCGGCAACACGCTTGATGAAAGTAGTACCGGCTGGATAGGTCGCGCCGCCGTGCCAGCGATAAGCGATCAGCTCGCCCTTGCTGACGCTGCCGCCCTTGTGGATGACGTAGAATGTGCCCGGCAGGCTCTTGCTCAGGTTGATCGTGAAGACAAGCCAGGGCGTAGCGGCCAGGGCCAGCACGCTCATGCCGAAAATGCCGGCGCATAGCGACAGGTAGAAGCGCTTGGCGTTCATCGCGTGATCCTTGCACGCACATGGTCCGTATAATCGATGGCTTTGCCACCGAGCAGCGCAGCCTTGTTGACAATGACGCAGTTGCATTCCTTGCCCAATTCATCGACGGTGCCGGACAGCTTCTTGGCAAAATCGACGGTCAGCTTTTCGGCCATCGCCCGTTGTTCGTCGGTCACGTCGCTGCCCTGGCTCGCCGCATCCAACATCCGCTTTTGCTCTTCTTCGATCAGCATCTGCAGGTCCACAGCCGCCACGCGTGGCGGCATATTACGGTGGAGCACATAGGCCACTGGCGACAGTGCAAGCAGCGCGATGAAGGCCGACAGCAGGGCCTGCATGGCGATGCGCATGCGGTCGTTGCCAGCCGGCGTGCTGGTCGTTGCCGCCTCACGGGGAGCTAGCACTGCGTTGTTCGGTTCAGACATTTTTTATCCGGGACACTGAAGAGCGTGGCTGGTGTGGCCACGGCGCTGCAACATGATTTCCAGGGTTTGCATCGTCGTGTAGCCTTGCTGCAGTAGCGCCTCGCACTCGTTGAAGTCGTCCGCGTTGGTCGAGGCCATCAGCAGCGAGAACGGATCTGGGATATGACGCACCACAGCATCGCCGTTGGGCGACGAAATGAGCATCTCGGAAAAGCGGTTTCTCTCCGTGCGCAGCGACAGCAGCATCCGCTTTACAGCCGGCGAGAAATTCACCATGCCGTCCTCAATCAGTTTTTCCAGGTTCTTGCGATCCTGACGCAGCAGAATCTTCCAGTCAGCATTGTTGTAGGCAGCCCGTGACGCGTCATTCTTAAAAGCGTCCTCAATGCCCTGAGTGCCAAGACAAAAAATCCCGTTATACTTACGCGCGCGACGATAGCCTTCCTCGATGAATTCGGCGGTCTCTTTGTCTGAATCGAGAAGCTGCCAAGCTTCGTCTATCAAGCACAATTTTTTGCGGTTGCGGGACAGATACATGTCGTGGGCGATACGGCTAGTGAGCACATACAACACCACTCGGCGCAGTTCGGGCGCGTTTTTGAGTTCTTCCAGTTCCAGTCCCACCATATCGGCGTCCAGACTGATATTGGCGCGACCGTCAAAGAAATCGCCGTACACGCCTTCCTTGGTAAAAGGCTGGAGTTGTTTGGCCAACTCGTAGGCCACGCGCTCGACTCCGCCCGATTCGTTCTTGATTTTGGACTGTAAGTAGTCGCGAATTCGGGTGGGATTGGTTTCCTGCCCGTAATCATTCCAAGTTTCAGTAATGGCCTCCGCGATTAGCGCGTACTGGAACTCGGTGAGCGGCGCGTTCGGGGATGCCATACGGCCGATCATCGGCTTGAGCATCCGCATTTCGGCCTTGAAATCTAGCTCATTGTCCGTGCCCACCCAGCTGAAGGGATTGATGCAAATTTTCATGCTGGGTGTGAATTCCAGGAACGTGCCACGCTGCAATGCGACGAGGTTCCGATAGGAACGACCTACATCCATCACCCACACGCGAGCACCGATGCCACGATAGGCCGACACCACCTCGTTCATGGCCACGGACTTGCCAGAACCCGACACGCCAGCCACGAAGACGTTGTAATTGCCCTGTTGATTGCTATAGAAGTCCAGGAAAGTCGGCGTGCCGCGCCGGCCGAAAAACATCATTACTGGATCACCCGCGCCTTTCCATTCGCCAATCACTGGCGACATATCCACTGCATTCACGGTGGTCTTGTTGGTGAGCAGACGCATCTTCTGCAGGTCGTCGCGTACCTGCTCGGTCAACGTCATGGGCAGACTGGCGTACAGCGCGGGCAGTTGCAATAGTTGCAGCGGACAGATGGTGAAGCGCTCGCTGCGCCAAATGCTGACCGCGACCTGGCTAGCCCGATTGATTATCTTTTTGGGCGCGAACAGCAACAGCGTGTGGTATAGCTCGCACATGCTGCCACCGTTGTTGAGCTGGTGAAGCACAATGTCCCAATCGCTCGCCTGCATGTGCAGCGCGGGCTGAAACTCAGCCATCTTGGACTTGGCGTTTTGTTTGGTGCGGGCAGCTTTGAACTGCGCTTTGGTGTCCACCACATTGGGGTCGAGCGTGAAGACGCCGCCGCAGACCAAAAAAGGGCAGGGGTACTGCAGACCGTCGTCAAAGAAGGCGCCGATGATGTTGGCCATCTCCCACAATTCTTTCTTTTTCGGGTACTGCAATACGCCAAAGCCGCGCACGGCTATGC
This sequence comes from Burkholderia sp. b14, assembly GCF_900156195.1. Taxonomy (NCBI): domain Bacteria; kingdom Pseudomonadati; phylum Pseudomonadota; class Betaproteobacteria; order Burkholderiales; family Burkholderiaceae; genus Burkholderia; species Burkholderia sp. b14. The sequence goes on along the minus strand of NZ_FTPJ01000001.1, from coordinate 139,373 downwards.
GGGTATCGTCATCGCTCTCTTGCTCGGGCGGCAGGCCAAACAGGATTTCGTCGGCTTTGACACGCGCGTGCTGACCAAACCGGGTCACTTGGTCTTTAATCGACTTTCCATCGTCGTAATGCAAGTCCGGCAGCGGCTCCTGCTCAAACATGCACTCGGGATTGAGGATAGGCCACAGGAAATGAATGAGTCCATCGGCGTTCAGGGGAAAAGCTGGCAAGCTCGCTGTACGCAGTGACGCGCGCAACGTCTCGCGCAACTCGTACATTTCCTCCACCAGCTTGCTGTCTCGGTGAGAACCCGTTTTGGTGATGGAAATAAGCAGGCGAATGTTCTTAACTAAATAGTTGTCGTTGGGCCAAAGTGGAATGCCCTTTTTCTTGTAGACGTATTCGACGCGGCGCTTAGCCAGATCTTGAAAGAACGGTGAGGTACGCTCGTTATCCACCGCGATGTGACGCTGGTCCAGATAGGCTTGGAACGGCTCGTCTAAGATCGGGCTACCAAACAGGCACCACTGTATGCCGGTGTGTGGAGGAATCGGTGTAAAGAGCGTCGTCAACCGATTTGTCATGTCCTCATCGGCGCCGGTCTGCGCGATAAGCTCAAAACAAAAGGACACGGAGTTGTCGTTGTAGAACAACCCGGTGTCCTCATCGTATTGATCATATTTGAGAATGCGATGCAATCCGTATAGGCTGGTGATTTCGTTGGCCATCTCCACCGGCGCGGGCTGCTTGCCCACGTCAGAAACGTTCCCCAGCACTGTTTCGTTCCAAAACTTGGCTGCGGCGCCTTTTAGCTTTTCTATCGCCGTTTCTTGCATTCGTTAGCCTCCTTAATGGGTTTCTCGCGCCTGCATTCTTTGAAGGGGCCCTATTCGACCTGTGGTGCTACATCGCCAGGTGTTAGCACGCCGTCCAGCAATTGTGTAGCTTGGGCGTCGCTCATGCGGTCCTGACGCACACCAATTACTACGTCCTGCGCTTCACCGCCCTGGACAGCCGTTTTGCCATACCGTTGATCCTGGCAGGCTTGACAACCTTGTGCTGCGCCGGGCGATTGCGACGCGGTGGCGCTGGCCGGCGCGCGTACCGGGCGGTAGGCGTCCTGAATGCGACGCTGATTGTGCTCGATTAACCAGCGGCCGGAATCGACTTGTAAGTAGACGTAGCTTTGGTCGTGCAAATCACCGTCCGAGTCTTCCCAAGGAGCAAACCACACGCGCAGCAGTCGCGGCGCACTACGGATCGGTGTGCCGCTGTAGAGCGGCTTAGTCATCACGCCTTTCGCCTGCGAAAGCTCAATCGGAGCCTCAGTGTTCGCACGCTGACTCACGCGCTGCCCAGGCAGTTCCTTTGCCTGGGCATTGGCATAGATGCCGCTCATGGACTCACACAAAATTCCGTTTGGAACCTTGCACGCGAAGTGAGATTTCGCATCGAGGCCGGATATGCTTGCGCAACCGCACAGAGCCAGCATAGCGCCCAGGCTCAAGGCCATTGCTCTCGTCTTTACCACAGGCTTCATTGGGCCGCTCCTTGCTGAGCCACTGGCTTGCCGTCGTTTAGCCATTGGTCAAGCTTTTCGGCCGGCACAAAGCCAGACATCACACGCCCATCGGCGGCAATCAGCGTCGGGGTGCCGACTACGCCGAGCTTGGAGCCAAGCACCAGGTTGTCATTAACCGGGTTGTTGCACGCCACCAGCTTCGGCTTCTTGCTGGCCAGCATGAGTTCGCTCCATGCTTTGCCATGGTTGGGTGCGCACCAAACGCTAACCGCCTTCGTCTTGGCCTGCGGGTGCAGGGACTCCAATGGATAAAGGAAGGTGTAAACGGTCACGTTATCCAGACGCGCAAGCTCGCCTTCCAGTTGCTTGCAATATGGGCAATCGGGGTCGCTGAAGACGGCGAACACACGGCTGCCATCGCCTTTCACGGTCTTGATGGCATTGGCTAGGTGCTGCGTGGGAAACTCGCTCCTCTTGGCCTCGCGCTGGCGCTGGGCAGTCAGATCCATTTGCTCCTGCATGTCGAACAGATGTCCAAAGATGAAGAAGCGGCCGGATTCGTCAGTGTAGGCAATGTTCTCGCCCATCACCACTTCGTAGAGGCCCAAGACTTTTGACTTGCGAACTTCATTGAAAGTCGTCTTTGGGTACATGGCCTTGAACTTGTCTACGATATACGCTGGCGCTTGCTCGTTGGCGAAAGCGGGAACGGCGAGCGCGGTGGCCAGTGCAAAAGTCAATGCGCGCTTAATCATCTTGATAGCTCCTGTTGCGGGTACTGGAGCGCTTGAGCAGCCCCCGGTATTCCTCCTTGGCAAGCGCCTTGCCGTCGTACACAGCGCCTTTAGTGATGAGAATTTCGACGGTACGGCCACCGTCCGTTTCAATGACAGGAAACAGCTTGTCCGCGGCCTTAAGGTAGTACTGTGCAAGCATGTTGGAGGCGCTACCCAAACCACCGCCGAGGCCGGCTTGAGCCACCTTGTCCGGATCGACTATCTGCGTCATTCCACCCGCGCCGGAATTCACAATGGAAGAAGACTGCTGAATCGCCTGACCAATGCCAGAGAGCGTGCCGGCAAAGAGCGCGTTAGCGAGCAGCTGGCCCTGCTTGGTGACGAGGCGGCCACGCACGCCAGTCTTGCCGTCTTCGCCGATCACTTGGCCCTTGACGGGCATCTCGACCGTCTCGCCGTTGATAATGCAGCTCAGCGTTTCGGTGCGGCCCATCATCCGTTCAGAGGAAAGGTCACCCCACGCTGCGGCGATGAACCGGCAGTCCTTAATGTCAAGCTTATGCTTATTGGCCAGGTTAGCCACGTCAATTACGTGAAAGGCCACCGGTAACGGATTGCTTTGCGCCTGGCCGCCAGTGGGCGCATCCACGCCGTTGAGCATCGCTACCCTAACGAAAGAGCCAGCAGGGATGAAATCTATAGGAGCACGCTTGGCCTTCTCGTTGCTTCGGAAGCTGCCCCCTTCCATGTTCCTGCCTGCCGCACCGCTAAGCACACCATCCATGCCGACCTTGCCGCCCGGCAAGCCGAAGGTAATCATCTCCAATTCGCGCTTAGGCGGCTCAAGCGCGGAGCCGAGCGGCTGATTCAACGTGCCGGACTCACCGTTGCCGGTTGGAGAGTTCAACACGCGCTGACCGGCACCGGTATGGCTGGTAGGCAGCGGCTTGTCGAGCACGGAAGCATCGGCAGCCGGTGAGCTTGCGCCGGCGTCAGCCGCCTTGCCTGCCTTTAGCTCTTCCAGTGCCTGGGCGAGCCGCTTGTTGGCTTCTTCCTGCGCCTTGAGTTGAGCCTTTACCTCGTCAATGCGAGTAGCATTCGCTTTTTCGGCCGCTGCCTGCTGAGCACGCCAAGCGTCCTTGTCATCCACCGTGCCGGGCGCGGTGATGGAGACGGTCTTGGGCTTTTCTCGGTGGTGGGTCGGACCGCTGTCAAACAGGAACATGCCAGCGCCGATCAACACGATGATGCCAGCCACAGCACTACCGGTTAGCAGCATCTGGCGCTTCTTGATTTGGGAATTCGGATCAATCATTGTCTTTGCGCTCTCGCACAATGAAGATGTTTGTCGATTCCCCCGGTGGCAACGTCTGATGCTCGATGGCGACTGCGCGCACGCCACGCCGGTACAACTCCTGTTCGACCAACAGCATGTCGGAAGGGGACACGTTGGTTAGGCGGTATTTCTCACCCACTATGTCATCGTCAATGTACTTGTCCTCCAAAACCAGGCGGCCTTCCTTCCACAGCGGCACCTCCTTGTTCACCGTGATGACATCCACGCTCTCCTGCTGCGACTCATCGGCCATCACCAGCATCAGGTCTTTGATGTGGCGTTGGTACGATAACGCGCGGTTGCCCGATGCCGCACGGCTCGAAAGGGCCACCTTCTCGCTCGGCGGCCGCAGAATGATTTCCTCTCCGGCGACGGGGCGTGGCACCAAAATCAGCTTGTAGGTCATGCCCTTTTCGTCGGAGACGAACAGCGTGACAGTGCCGTGGTTCATGCTGTCGCTGGCCAGGGCGAAATAGAGTGCACCAAGCGCTTCGTCTTTCTCATACGTCAACACGCCCTTGGCCGAAGGCACGACGTTAGCGATGCGGCGTCCCTCGATGGCCAGGCGATTCTGTTCGTGAGCTGAGATATTGACCTGAATGTGGCCCCGGTCGGCGTTGTCAACGATCTGCGTTGCATGTGATTCAAGTACCAGTAGGCTTAGAAGGATCGCGCTTAACGATTTCTTCAATTTTGGATACATACAGACGCCCCGAGACCGTTACGTTAAATTCAACAAGGTAATCTTTGTCACGCTCGGAGGTGAGCTTGTCGGCGATGTAGGTCTTCAACCTGCCGCTGACCTTGACGCGCAGATCCTGCTCGCTCACCTCCTCTTTGCGCGGCACCCAAATCGTGGTGACCCGCTCATGCCTCATGCGAAGCGCCGCAGCCTCCAGCGACGCTTTGAGCGCACCGTAGCCATCCGGGTGAGTCATACGCAGGATGGTCTTGACGTTGTAGTCAACGTTGTCTGGCGTGACGGTCAGCACCTGGGCCAACACGTAATCGGCCATGTCCAGCAGGTAGTCCTTGTTGGCGTAGTTCGAGCCGATTTCGTAAGGCCGCTTCACCTCAGGCGGCACGATCTTGGTGGTATCGCGCAAAACGACGAAACCCAGCAAGATCACTCCCATCAACAGGGTGGCGAGCAAGCCGACGTTCAACGCACGATGAAAACGCACTTGCGATTTCAGCCAATCTCGCTCGTTGTTGGCTTTTTCTGGCGACATGGTGCACTTGCTTCCCTATCCGTTGAGTTCTCGGATATGGCTACCCGGCAGCTCCTTGGGCTGCGGGAACCCGGTGAACCAGTACAAGAGGTGGGTGGCTATGCCCGGGTGCTTGCCTGTCTTGAGCTTGCTATAAAAAAACGCAGCTGCAACGCCAAAACCCAGACCAAGAATGGGAAAGCCCGTAGCAATGCCCACCAAGACACCCATCAAGCCAATGCCAGCGATGTCCAACTCCCAGAATAGGAACTTGGGGGCATCGTCCAAACGCCTCGGGATGTAGTGGGAAAGGTCGGTTCTTTCTGACATAGCCGCCCCGCACGCTTAGATGATTGCCGTAAAGCTTTTATTGACGATGCCGACGAGCACGCCGACCCCCATCGACAGCACAACAGCACCAAAAAACCAACTCCAGTCCTTCTTGACAGCGGCCATGACTGAACCAACGCCGATAGCGATAAGGGCTGCCAGCTTGCCCAAGTTGCCCTTGACCCACTGTTCCCACTTCGTCACTGCTGCGGCGAACTCCGTACCGTCGCTAGCATAGACGCTGGAGACAAGCATCATCAAAGTCATGACGATGCCTACTTCTATCAGCGTTTTAAGCCACCGCTGAGCATTGCTGTCGCGTGCACTTATTACTTGCATTACGGTCATTTGCAAAGCACTCCTTTATATGAAAAGTAGAATTCCCTGTACTTTGGAGCCTTGCGCTGGGATCACGCAAAGACGGCGAAACCGATCACTTCGTAGGGGCGGGTTTGCATTCGTACTTCACTGTTGACCTTCTGTGCTTTGGCTTGCGTTTCGCCGGTTCCAGCTTGACCGGATCGACTTTCGCGCGCGAAAGTTCGGTTAGCACGCGGGCAGACTGCGGTTGTGGCAACGGCAAGGGCTGTGGCGGAATGTGCAGATGTTTGATCGACCGTTCGGGACAGTCCTCGCCGTCACAAAAGACGAACTTGGTGTCGCGCGGCACGCCAAATTGCACGACACCTGACAGGCGCTCGATTGGGTTGAGCTGATTCACAAACTGAGCATTGGCGACAGTCACACCTGCGGCGGCCAACGCGAAGACGAGAGAAAAGCGAGACGTGTGAGCTGGCAACGCCATGCGTCAATCCCCATGGTAGCTGGCAACTTGTGCCGGCGTCGTTGAGTATTGCTGCGTCTGTCTATAGCCTTCGTAGAATTGCTGCACATCCTGCACGTACCTGACTTGGGCAGCGACATTCTTGGAGTTGGGGCCAGTGTAGTAGCAACCCACTGCTTTCCAGGTGGTGCCAAAGCGCTGGATGCAGTCGGCTAGCACCCATGCGCCCACCTTCTGGCTAACGCAAGCGTCGAACAGATGCTCGCGGCGGATGCCAAACCGTGTCAGGGTCGGCAAATGAATCGTATTGACCTGCATGAGACCCAGGGCGCGGTTGCCATCGGCCAGCTTAGGACCGACTGCGCCGGCACAGCCGCGCGACTCTTTCCAGGCGATCGCCTTGAGCAACAGAGGATCGATGCCATACCCCCGCCCCGCCTCTTCCCAGCACGTTGCAGACGCAGCGATTGGCGCCAACAGTAGGCTAGCGACGGCCAAAGTACGTGCAACAAAATTCATATAGGCCTTTCAATTGCGCTATTTGAACAGTTTTGTGCTTCCACAATGAAAGCAACTTAGCTTTAAGTGCTGCAACGAGTATGACGACGGCTCTTTAGCACAGGCCGGTAGGCAAAGCGGTGCTGTTTCTGCCCAGTCGCTAAGCGAGCCTGACCTCACTCACCGCGGCATTATTTCCACAAACCAGAAGAAAAAGAAAGACCCTACCGGAAAAATACCTTCCTCTTACAGGAAAAATGCAATGATTGTTTCGGAAATCTTTCTACTACTTCAAATCTATATGACTGTGTTACGCTGGGTGGAACATGTATAGCGATGAAGTTGACGCCACATTTCTGTCAAAATTCGCGAGTAGGACACAGGCTCAAGCGTTGAACCCTCACCGGTGACCACATGAAGCACGCTCGACAGCACCAGCGCTTGACCGTCGGGATCGACCGATCACATGACCAATAGGTGACGACTTGGGAATCAACGTATTTTTAGTGGACGATCATCAGCTACTGGTGGCCGGCTTCCGTGACGTGCTGAAGAACTACGGCGTCAGTGTAGTCGAGGCGGCCTACGATCTAGACGGCGTAGTTGACCGCTATCTGAAAGTCAAACCGGACGTGCTGGTGATTGACCTTCGGTTCAGCAGAAAGAATGCCGGAAGAAACGGGCTGGACGTATGCGAGGAGCTACTGGCGTGCGAGCCGTCGGCCAAAATCATCATTTTTTCGCAGTTTGACGATCAGTACATCATCGAAAAGTCCTATAAGCTTGGCGTGTTAGCCTTTGTGCGGAAGGACGAAAGTACCGAAGTACTCAACGAGGCGATTCGGACAGTCGCCGCGGGGAGAGAATATTTTTCGCCGAAGATTGCCCAGCTTTTGGCTTGGTCAGCAGTGAAAGAGCGCGATCCGAATAAGCTGTTGGACGAGAAGGAAATGCGCACGTTCGCTCTGGCCGCGGACGGCGCCTCCCTATCCGACATATCAGCGCAAATAGATCTATCCACCAAAACGGTGAGTACTCTGCTGAAAAGCGTAAAAAGCAAGCTAGGTGTGGAAAGCCAAGCCGACATTACCAAGTTGGCCATCCGCTACGGCATTACGACAACTTCCCTGAAAATGAAAAGCTGATACGGGTGCCAGGTCGCTGCGCATTGACCGGATCGGTAACCTGGACCTTTAACCCTCCTCCCAACGCACGTGCGCGCTCACGCATGTCGATCAGCCCGATGCCGGCGTTCTCAGTATTTTTTGCGGACGCCTTCATACCCACCCCATCGTCGGCGATTTCGACCTTGTACTGGTTAAACGCTTTGTTGTACTGTACCAAAATGCGCACTTGGGAGGCGTTGGCGTGCTTCATCGCGTTAAACAGGGCCTCTCGGATGATTTTGTAGGCACTCACGGCCACAGCCTCCGGCAGCTCTGGACGCTTGGGCAGATTGTGGTCTAAAGTGATCGCGGTCTCATCAAAGAATGACGTATAGTAAACGACGAGAGACTCTAAGGCGGCCGTAAAACCGACGGAGTCGATAACCTCAATGCGAGTGTTCTTGATGATGTCGCGTGTTTGCGCATAGGCGTCGGACACCATTTCAAGCGCGCTCGCCAGCAGTGCCGACGCTTTCCCATTGTCCTTCACCAACGGTTCTAGCTGCTTTAGGGTGTTCTTGCTGATTAACAGTTGAGGGTTAACTTCATCGTGCAACCGCCGTGCAAGAATGCGCCGCTCCTCATCTATGCGTCGGTTCGATTCAGCCAGGGCACGCCGAATTTCCTCGTGTGACACATCGATGCGCTTCATGCCATACCGCACAGTCAGATACAGAGCGAAGAGGAAGAAAAGCAGCATAAGGCCAGCGGCCACGCTGGAGATCATGTTCGCTCGGGCAATGAAGGGCAAAGCCAATCAACCACCCACCCTACACACATAGCATATATCTGACGGCCAAGTTTTTCTTGACCATAAAAATGCTGACCGCAAAGGCGACCAGCAGGACGATAAAACTTGATTTAACTCGATTCTTTAGCTTTAGCCGAGGCAACCACAATCTTTGCATTCTTCATGCCGACCAAGCAGCCAACATTCTGCTAATAGCAAGGTAATCAAAGCGTCTGACACGATGACCAATGCCAAGTGCTCAACACCCTACCTTTTCTTAAATGACCGAACGTAAAGATATCAAATCAAAAAGTCAGAAAATGAGGGCCATAGTGACATTACTTGCGGCGTTTCTTCAGGCCAGCCTCGGCTAATTTAATGATATATGTATTGGTAAGAGCCTCCAGCTCGTCACTAGATCGATCATGCGCTGGTGCAACTCGGGCTTCATGCAAAGAAATACCGTCCTTCTGCCACTGTAAATTCGCCGACGCCTCGTCCCTCGGCCGGTTTTCCGGCGTCTGCCCAGTCAGTCATGGCGTAGCTTCTGTATATTTATCAAGGTTTGTTGTCGCAAAGTGCAGGCTGGCTTACCCTATCCTGGCACGCACAGGCCGCGAACAACTTGCGCCCGCAAAAGTCGACATTTTAACGGGATTCTCTTTGAGAGTCACGGTTTAGCTGTGGCGACACCGAACCTGTGCCGGCCGTAATGCCGGTGCCTTTTTCGTACCGCTGGATGACTTCCACAGCACTTGTCTTATCCTGCTTGGCGGCCACGGCGCGCGCCGCAAGGTTCTTGTCGTTGGTGTAGAGGCGAAGCTCATGGCTCGCGCGGGTTGTACCGACGTAAAAGCTGCGGTCACCGAACACCTTGGCCATGGTCTCCATAACGCGTGGTTGCTTCCGTTCACTATCCGTTTCAGGCGCCCGAATATGGAAGATTGCACGATGCTGAGTGGCACCTTGAGATCCGTGGACCGTTGATGCGTAAGCATGGTCCCAATGTTTGTTCCTGGAAAGATCGACGTCATGCAGTGACAACTGCTTGCCCTGGCGCAACTCCAGCGTCACGCGGTCGCCGGCAATGGCGACTACCCTGGCGAGCTCGCCGTTTTTAAACTCGCCTTCGTTTCGAGTCAGGCGGATCAGATCGCCCCTGGCCAAGCCGCGCGTGTCAGTGTCGTAGACTTCAATCTTATTGTGCTTCTTAGGCTGCCAAGCGATGGTCGAACCATCCTCCTTCTGCAACACAACCGTCCCGACCGGTGCATCAACAGACGTCACGCGCATGTACTCACCCTTGCGGGCGTCGATCTGCTGGTAGTCGCGGCCAAACCGCACCACGTCGCCCTGGCTGTAGTATTGGGCCTCCCTTTGCATCGCACGCGTCCAGCCCTTTGACACCAGAATCTCTCGCGTATCGTCGTTGCGGTCCAGCTCACCGATCGCCTTCAGGCCCTCGCGCACCCCATTATTGATCGCTACGCGGTCTCTATTGTACGCGGTGATGACGATGGTGCGCTCACGCTCCGCCTTGCCCATCTGGAGCACATCTTGCACCACAGCATCAATCACTGCTCCGGATCCACCCTTAACCTCGCGGACCATGCCCGCCTTATCCATGTAGGCAAATGCCCTGCGGTTGTTGGCCAGCTCCACTTGCGTCAGTCGCTGCCCGTCCTGCAGGACGTCACGGCCAACAATAATATCCACAGCTCGCTGCAAATCGCGTGTCTTCTGGCGGCTAATTTCGGTCATGTAGGCTGTGTCCATGCCATTACGTTGGGCCAACTCGAACGGCTTGCCTGCCTCCACGCCCTGCAGTTGCAGCGTGTCGCCCAGGTACAAGACCTTGGCGCCAGCCTTCTCGGCCATGTAGTCAAGCCGGGCCTTCTGACGCTGCGACAGGAATGATGACTCGTCTACAATCCAGACCTCGGCCTTGCGCTCGAAGTCGGGCGCGTACTGCTTGGCGAACTCAATGTCTTTCTGCAGCTGCCCCTCCTTAATCTGGAACATCGAAACAGTATCAGCAGCAATGCCGGTTTCGCGAGCCAGTACCTTGCTAGCCATCCCGGTCGGCGCCATGCCTCGAACGGTGTAGCCCTGCTCCTGGGCCATTTCCCGCAGCGATTTGAGCATTGTGGTTTTGCCAGTGCCAGCCAAGCCTTGCACCGCCACATAGCGGTCCTCGCTGGTCAGCACCTTGCGAATGGCCTCCTTTTGCCCGGCTGTAAACTGAAAACCCTGCCTCTTCTCTGCCAATTGGATTCGGGCGGCCACGGCCGCCGAGTCAATCATTTTCGGCACTTGGCCCGTGTGAGCCCGCACCTGGTCCAGCGTCCACATTTCGCTGCCCAACATCTTCTTAGTGGCGTACTGTCCGTCTGGCAGCTTCACCAAGTCGCCGTCGCGCTCTAGTCTATCGAAGGCCAGCTGCACCTCGCATACACAGACACGGCCAACACCGTGTGCAATGGCGACCGCCATGAGGTCATATTGGGTCACCACGATTTCACGTTCGATCAGGTGGGCCGCAGCAAACTCCATTGCCTGTCGGCCAGTCATTTTGTCTTCTCGCACGGCGCCGCCCTGGGCACGCTGGGCGTCAGCCTTGGCCTGGATAGCATCGAAGTCGATGCCGATCTCCTTGGCTCGATCCTTCCAGTCAGCAATGAGTTGGGCATGGTCCACGTCCACCTTACGGGCTCGCGTTTTTAGGGTAGCGTCCTCCTTTTGCTGAGCCGTCGCATCGTCAATGTCCACGCCCTTGGCTTTTAGAGAGGCCTCAATTTCCGCCCGGCGCTGACTAAAGTGCTCGATCTGCTCTCGGGTAATGCCGGCAATCTCAAAGTTGCCTTTCTCGTCCGTGCGCCGCAGATCGTAGCCCAGCGCCTGCAGGCGGTCAGCCAACTCCGACGTGTAGATTGCACCGACCACGCGCTGCGCTTTATAAATGTCGTCGTTGGTGAGCGAGCGCCATTGCCCGTCATCGCGGCGGGTGGCGTTCACAATGACGGCATGTGTGTGGGTTTGAGGGTCCAGATTGCGGCTTGTGTTGTGGCGGAACATCGCCACCGTTAGATTGCCTGTCTGCACCACCTCCGTCTTACCGCCCTCGCTCTGCCGCGTCTGCGCGAGGTTCGACTCCACGTAACTAAGCGCCTGCTTGACGGCCGCTTCGTGCGCCTCGCGCACCTGACAATTGCCATGCACCTCGGCCAGCAAAGACACGCTTTTGGGTGCGGAGAATGTCACGTCAATGCCTGGCCGGTGCTCACGCTCCTTCTCGCCAGTTTCCCCGTTTTTCACCCACTTGCCCAGTTCACAACCCTCAACTTCTCCAGAAAGGATGTTAAAAAACGCTTGCCGGTCGATCTGCTCGAACAGGTCAAGCTGCGCCGCCCCCTTGCCAAACCACTCAGAGTACTCCAACCCTTCGCCCTGAGTGTAGTAATTGTCCTTGGAGAAGTAGTGCAACGCTTGCCCAGCGCTGCCCACATTGTGCATACTTATCATCCCCTGCCCCCTTTCGGTGCCAGAACGCTGAAAGCTCGCAAGAAAGGCAAATAGCACGTCCATCCAACTGCGCATCCTTGCCACGTTTAGTCTGTCAGATCGGCACGTTGGCGCCCGACATAGTACGCCACTATTTCGCCAGCGCTCGGTCATATTGAGCGAGCAGCGCCGTCATCTACGCACAGGTCACCTTCACGGTTGGCCGTCCAGTGCCACTCACGACCTCTTTACAAGGCGTCGGCAAGCGGTTTTCTGTGCTTTCCGCCCGGTTTATCGGTTGCCGCGGCATCGTCTTTCACATGCAAACGCGGGCGCGCTTTGCCCGTTTCCGGGTCAATGGTTTCGCCGTTGGCGTTGCGCTTCCCCCCCGTCACTGTGGCAGTCGGACCATCCACATCGTCCTCGTCCAGCAGATCGACGGCCGGCCTTTTCTCGGCATCGGCCTTCGCTGCCTGCTCAGTAGCCGGTTGTTTATCTGCTGGATCTTCAGCCGATGTGTTAGCCACGGCCGATAGTGCATATTTCGGCTTGAAGTCGACGGCCAGCCCCGTACGCTCAATAAAGCCACTGGCGATTTTTGGCGTTGGCACGTAGTTGTAGCTCACCTTAGCAATCGGAAAATCGCCGGGAATGGTCAGGTAGCCGGTCATATCGGGTAGTTTTAGGATCTCCGAGGTAAGCACGAGGTTGCGGATGTTCCGGCGCGCGAAAACGCTTACGCCGTCACGGTGCGCGTGCAGACCATAGCTCAAAGTTTCTTCCTTCTCATCAACCTCGTATTGCCCCATCAATTTTGCCAGCAGCTCAGCCGCCTCGCCATCTGTCACACGCAGCAGTAGCTTGGTCTGACAGCCGGAAATGATTGTACTGGCCAGGTGCATGCCATAGATTTTGTAAAGTTGAGAGAAGTCTTGAACGCCGAGCACCATGCACAGCCCGTACTTGCGGGTGTTGGTAAGTGCGAGCTTGAGGATGTCAAGCTTTTGTAGAGTCGGCAACTCATCAATACAGAACCAAAGCCGTTCACGATGCACCGCTTCGAGGTCAAGTACCGCCTTGATTGCCGTATCGATCCACAGCGATAGCAGCGGTGCCAGCGCTTCGCGCATCGACTCGCGCGCCGTGATGAACATCCATGAATCACCCTCCTCATGCACCCAACTACGGATGGAAAACGGCTCGCCGCTATCGTGCAAGAAGCGAAAGGACTCGAGCTGATTCTGCACGGTCATCTTTAGCGACATGCCGGTACGCTCGGTCTTCGGATCGACGTAGGTAGCGCCGGCAGTGCCTTGCAGCAGCGCATGCATCGCATCTAAGTTGCTCTTGGCGATGGCGTTGTACAGATCGCGGTTCGTCCGCCGTCCCTCTCGGCCCAAGACGCGATACACATCCTTTAGTACCATGCGGCCAGCCAGGGACCAAAATGGGTCTACTTCGGCCGGATCGGGAATCAGGCCGTTCGCTAGATTATCGAAATGGTAGTCTTTCTTAATTTCGTGCCAGACGTTCCAGTTCGGGCTCCTCGCATCTAGCGGGTTCATCAGTACATCCTTGCCCTCCCGATAAAACGCCTGGGTGAATTCACCGGTTGGATCATACACAATCATGCGCTTCCCGCGCGCGCGGACCTGTTTCATCAACGAAAAAAACTGCTGTGACTTACCCGTACCTTGCGTGCCAGCAATCAGCGTATGCAGATTTTCCGAGCCCTTGCGCATCGGCACGCCAGCTAGCATGTACGGGCTAGCCTCATTGCGCGATTCAACAATCTTTTTCAGCTCCCGACCCGTCACCAGCTCGGCACCGCGAAGCTTCACATCCTGCATCTTTGAGCGCCCGTATCCCCACCAGTACAAACTGATAAGAAAGATCATGCCAATGCCGGACAGCAAGCCGATCACCCCAGCGTTGCGCAGCTTGCGCCATGCGTCGCCGGCTATCTCGTCGGTCAGTAGCGCCACATCCGCGACTTCCATCTTGCGCAATTCGCCATTGACGTGCAGCTCCATCTTCCCCGCCGTCATGTACAAGGCGTCACGGATATGGGCTAGGAGGTTGCGCTCCAACCCGTAGCGCTCATCAGGAAGGGTTGCGGTCCAGAAGTAGCCTACCGCCACGACTAGGGCAACGATCATGGAAACGAGCGCAACGGTCCAGATCGCCACAACAAACATTCTGGCCTGATGCATCCATAGTTCTGCGCCGCGCGAAAAGCTACTCGCGCTGCGCCTCGCGTCACGTTTGACCATGCCACTGCCCCTTTACTCGCTTTAGCTTCGCCCGCGCAGCGTCTTGTGCACTGTATAGCTCTTGCGGATCACGCGCCTCAACAATCGCCGTCAGCAACGCCTCGCAAGTGAAGACGGAAAGCAGCATTTCGTCGTCACTCGTGCAACCCATCGCACCCATAGATGCCGTGTTAATTTGCGCAACAGCCTGCTTGAGTCGCTGCTCGATTTCACTGACATTTTCCGCAATCACGCCTTGTACCAGCATCTGCCTTAGATACTCGGAAACACTCACTCCGTGCTCGTTTGCCTTGGACCGATAGTATGCGCCAGTGTGCTCATCCAAGCGGATGTTAAAGCGTGTTGTAGGTCCCTTGCCTGATCCTTTTTGCCGTGGCATTTATTCTTTCTCCTTATGGGTTTGGAGCATTTTTACAGTCTTCGGTGTCGCCTCGTCACGTCTTCGGTGTCGCCACGCTAAAATCCCTGTTATTGCGGCGAGTCCGGCACTAGCAACAACGTTGCGTGGTGTGTGACGCCTCTGCCGGGGGGCGGGGCAAGCCCCGTGCACTGATCGGTCCGTGCTATTCCTACCTCAAGGCTCTAGTGGATGGTATCCGTCATTTGATAACATGACGAGCGTGGAGCACAAGACGTCAAAAATCTGAACCGGCAGATTTTCCCTGGGAAATCGCATTGACCAAGGTAAAGCATGACTCAACAAAACGCCACCACAAAGTCAGGCCGTAAGGTTCGCACACTAGACGAAGAAATCCAGCGGGCAGCCTATAAGCTACAGCAGCTGCAAGAGCGCAAGAAGCAACAGGAGAAACGCCAACGAGAACGGAATCAAAAGGCGGTGTTGGAACTTATTAAGGCGGAACGGCTTGATGTAGTTCCGGCGGAGCAATGGGAAAAAGCGCTGCCGCAGATCAAAACGCTTTTGGTCGTCAATTCTGCGAAGCCGACAGCGCCAGTACAGCCTCTTTAGACGGCCCCCGCTGGAGAGCAAGCAGCCGAGATTAGCGCGTCATGTGTTTTTGCGCAGATCCGCGGGCCTTATAGTCATCGGCCGCAATACAAAAATTGCTAAAGCCGGTGGATCCGGGCACGCGGCATGATCGCGCCGATGAGGTGTTTGGCGGCTACAGCTCAGTTAGTCTAAATCGCGATGCAGCCGTATCATACACAAAGCCACGTTCTACGCGTGTTGCGCCGATTCCTTTGCGCGCGTGCAAACTGGAAAGATATCGAATCGGTATTAAGCATGATCGTAGGTAGGGGTGACGGTAAGTTTCAGCCCAAGCGCACGCACGACACTTAGGAGGGTCGCGAATTGCGGATTGCCGTGCTCATCTAGCGCCTTGTACAAGCTCTCACGGCCGACCCCCGCCGCGCGCGCAATTTGCGTCATGCCGCGCGCACGCGCGACAGTACCGATGGCTTGCTGAATGTCGGCCGCGTCGCCCGTTTCGAACGAGACGCGAAGATACTCAGCTTGCGCCTCGGGCACGTCAAGATAGTCAGCCGCGTCAAAAGGTGTCGTTTTGATTCCCATGCTAATCTCTCAACTCAGCAGCAAGCATCAAGTCTCGCTTAATGTCCCGTTGTTGCGTTGATTTGTCGCCACCGCATAACAGTAGGATGAGTGCTGAACCGCATTGAGCGAAGTAGACGCGATAGCCAGGCTCAGTATGCACACGCATTTCGCTGACGCAGGAGCCAACCGGTTTCACATCGCCAAACTGTCCACGCGCCAGCCGCTGAATCCGCTTGGCGATCTGTGCGCGAGCGATGGGATCACGCAAGTCACGCATCCACTGGACAAATTCGGCAGCCTGCTCAATTCTCATATTAGATTGTATCCCATGGGATACAACTATTCAAAGATAGTATGCAACGCGGCGTAGCCGCATCGGCTCCGACACCCACGCATCGAGCGCATGCTCAGCGGCGATAGCCGCTGCGTCTTTCTTCGTCGCAACAAGCGGCGTGGCCTTCTCTGTACCCATCCTCGGTGACAGCAGACACGGTCTGCACCTTTGGACAACACGACTTGCCATTTTTCCGCGCTGCGCGACGAGCTCTTGTCATGTCCGGCTAGACGGCATACCGTCAGCTGCATTTGTGAGCATGGCGTCAACCAGCGCACCTCGGACTAAGAGTCGCTAACACAAGTCGTCCACGAAACGTGAACAGATAACGGCAGCGGCCAAGCGGAGCAAGGCGATATGAATGTCCAGACGCCGCTCAAAGCGGATGCGCAGCTTACCAAAACCGGCAAACCAGGCGTGCGTGCGCTCAACTACCCAGCGATGCCGTCCGAGCCGCTCGCGCTTTTCTACGCCTCGACGGGCGATGCGTGCAGTGATTGCGCGTTGCTTCAGATAGCGTCGGCAGCGGGCAAAGTCGTAGCCCTTGTCCGCATGCAGTTTGCTCGGACGTTTGCGCGGCGAACCGCTCAAGCCCGGCACGGCTGGGAGGGTATCGAGGGTGCGCTCGAACACCATCGAATCATGTCGGTTGGCACCCGTGACTGTGATCGCCAAGGGAACGCCCCGGGCATCTACGACCAGATGCCGTTTGCTCCCGAGTTTGCCCCGGTTCGTCGGGTTGGGGCCGGTTTCCTGGCCCCCCGGGGGCTGGCAACGCTGGCCGCATCCAGGCTCGCTCGCTCCCAATCAATCTGGTCATGTTCACGCAACCGGCAAAGCATCGCCAGATGCAGCCTGCTCCACACGCCTGCGGCCTGCCAGTCGCGCAATCGGCGCCAGCATGTCATGCCGCTGCCAAAGCCGAGCTCCTGCGGCAAGTCTTCCCATGGAACGCCTGTATGCAGGACATACAGAATACCGTTCAATGCCGCCCGGTCGTCAACAGTGCGCCGACGCCCGCCTTTCGGTGAGGGCGTGAATGCTGGAATCAACGGCTCCAGCACCGCCCACAATTCATTGCTGATTTTGCGTCTTGCCATGACCTTAGAATACGCGCCTTACGGCCTGACGTCCAGGTTGCGTTAGCGACTCTAAACAGCAGGCTCGCCATCACTCCAACTTGCGCAGCACTCAAGCGCACCACTTCACGCAGCGGAGCGCGGGCGACTGGCGTGCCGTCAACGTCCCGGTGGCGTCTTTTGCTTGCGAAAAACGCGCGAAACAGGCGTCACGCTTGCCGGAGCAAGCTTGTTCGTATGCGCAAATATCCGCAAGGCGCGACTCTGGGCGCAGCCGCGCCTGTACTTTGTTACAGGTGTCTACCGCACGGGCAGCAGTCCGGATCGATTCCGGTTAAAGGACAGCCGCCGCATTCCTCGATTTCGTTTTGCATTTCCTCGCGCTCCGCCGGTGTCGCATAGCCCATGGCTGCTGCAACCTCGAGGGCAAGTGCTTGATAGGGTGCCTCCACGGTCTCGAGAAAGTTGTCCACTTCCGCCGAAAACCGCATCACAAACAACTCATACGACAGGCCACAGCGTCGGCCTACCCGCTTATCTATCGCTGCAATCTCGGCCTCGATGCCCTCACGCGTGCGCCGCTTTTGCCGCTGATCACGCGCCGACTCGACGGCCCCCATAAACGCGGCGCGAAGCTGCGGTACGTCTGCGAGAAGTGCCGGACATTGCACATCCTCGTCCTTTCTGGCTGCCACCGCTGCGCTGCGCTCAGCATAGTTGAGCGCCAAGAACAACTGATCTTGAGCTGCCTGCTCGTCACCTGCGACGACACTTATCCGGTGCAGTGCCCATTGGACACGTGCGTCGAGTGCATTTGAGTAAATCGTCATTTGCGGATCTCCTTACAGGGGCATCGGGGACCAAGTGCCGCGCGCGTGGTGATACAGCGTTATGCACTTTAGCTGGCCATCGATCAGGGTTTCAAGACGCACAGCGCGCACGTCATCCTCCACGCGACGCCGGCGATACAACACGCGGATATCTGCGTTCAAGTCGCAACCCAGAAAAAAAGCTGCGTTACGGTGAAGAAGGCTCGGTTTCATGTATGCCTCGCTTGGTTTAAAGGGTTCAGGCTGACCGGGACCCTAGATTCCGAGTCCCCACGTAGGGGTTGTGCCGGTGCTGTCTGCGCTTGGGCAGAACTGCTGCCGCCAGTCCCCTGAGTTCGTCGTCCCGCGACATAAGGAGCGTCACGCCGGGAGCGTGCAAGCGTGCGCTTCGCCAGTCGCGGCACCCGTTCGGTGCTCGCCCTACGGGCTGCGCTCCGCATGCGGCTTTGCGCCTGCCCTTGCACGCTCCCGGCGTGACGCTACGGTCGCGTATGGGACGGCAAACTCAGGGGACTGGCGGAATGCGCAAACGTCAGGCAGCACCGGCACGCCGCGCGGCGAGCGCCCATTTGCGGCGAAGCCGCAACAAGCCAACGCGCCGCTTGCGGCGCAACGCGAAGCGCCTGGTGTGCGGGGTGCCCCCAATGCACACACGTCTTTCTCGATCGCGCGACGCATCCCCTCGCCGGCACCGCCAGTGCCGGCCTTCGACTGGCGCCCCCCTGCCGATTAATCTGCCACCTGCTTGAACGCAAGCAACCGCGCTTTTGCCACGGCGAAATAGCGTGCGTCCAGCTCGATCCCGATATAGTGCCGACCCAGCTCGCGCGCAGCTACGCACGTCGAGCCCGATCCCGCGAAAGGATCGAGAACCGTATCGCCTGGTTTCGTAAAAGCCTGGATCAACGTGCGCAGGCTCGATACGGGTTTCTCGCTCGGATGATGTCGATTCCCGCTGTACGGGAACGGCACAACATCTGCGATCGGCTGCGCCGGCACGGGCGGCCGTCCCTTCGCGAGCACATAGGCCGATTCATGCTGGTATCTGACCAGTCCGGCCTTGGACGAGTAGGACTTGGCAAACACAATGTGCCCGGCGATTCGAAATCCCGCCGCTCTCCACGCGCAGAAAAATCGATCTACCTTGCTCCAGCCGTAGAAACTGATACAAACCGCATCGCGCTTCAGCACTCGAAACATTTCCGCAAATGCTGGCGCGAGCCATTCGTCGTTGCTGTCATTGGCGATCGTGCGCCCGCCGCGATCGCGGTAGTTGACGAGATATGGCGGATCAGTGACGACGCAATCAACCGACTCAGAGGCAAGTTTGGGCATGGCGACAAGGCAATCGCCGTGGTAAAGATAGCTCACGGTCTGCTCCTTAGCGTTCGAGAAAGGGGCAGCCGCAAAGGCGTGGCTCGCGTTCCGTACTGCCCGGAGCAAACGCGCGCCTGCCGCAGCATGACGGGCAAGCGACGTGGAATACCGCAGGCCGCAGCGCGGCCGAGGATATGCCGCGAAAGCGCTTGAAGAAGCCAGTCACCGTGCGACCTTGGGCGCGCACGGTGACTGGCTTCGATCCGTCAGGATCGCGGCGGGCGACCGTGGGCTCCGGGTTGAAAGGTCATCGCATGACATGCCCACCCACGAGCGAAGACAAAACACGCGCGCCAGGAGTACCGGCCTGCGTCGGTTTCGTCTGTCGCATGCGAAAGACGCACGATGCGGCCGGCAGGCCAAGCAAGCGCAGCGCCGGCACGACGCGAAGGCGCCAGGGATGGATGCCCGAAGGGACGAGACTCGCTGCGCGAGGCTTGACGCGCAGCGCGACAGCCCGGCCCGCAGCGCAGGGAGACGCCTATAGAAGAATCGAGCGCTCTGCTGGTTTTTCTGATGAACTCCGATGGCGCACGTCCTCAGTTTGCGTTTTGGATGCGCCGCAGCCATACTTGCTCGTCACGCAGACAGAGTGTTGTGCATTACGGGAGATGGCAAATCTTGTGGTAAGGGATTTGCATGACGCACTCGTCCACAGTTAGAAAGAGCGTGCGACCGCGTACGGTCGAAGCGCCAAGGCGGAACCTCGCGAAATGCTCGCGAAGGCATTGCGCAGAGCGCAACGCAAGAGCTTTGCGAAAGTGCTCATAGCGATGCCGAATGGGGTTCGGCGGCGCCGATCCCGTGCGCGTTCTAACGGTCGTCACGCAAAACGTTGACGACTTCGCGGGAACCGGGACGCGCGTCTTGAACCCTTTAAATAACGAAGAATGGCAACGCAAGTAAGATCCAGTAAACCTTTGCCTCGGTTGTTCGCAGGTTGATTTGATGGCAGGAGATAAGACCAAGGTGCAAACGCAGCAAGAATTTCTGCGAGAGGCGATGCAGTCACTCGGGCTCACGCGTTGTGCTTTTGCCGCACGAATCAGCGTGCCCGAAAAGACGTTGAACAAATGGCTGGCTCCCGTCGATACTGGCGACTATCGAAACATGCCGGACGTCGTTTGGGCCTATGTCCGCGAAATCCTCGTGTGGGATAAAAAAGGGGGTTGATCTACCCCCATTGGGGGCATATCATAGTCCTACGTTTTCAGTGGAGTGCGTTCATGGGAACGAGATACGAACAGGACGTGGTGGCGTGGGCAGGCGAGCAAGCTGCACTGCTGCGTGCTGGCAAGTTGTCAGCCATCGACGTTGAGCATATCGCCGAGGAGATCGAGGACGTGGGCAAGAGCGAGCAACGTGAACTGGCGAGCCGCCTGTCGGTTCTCCTCGCGCATCTGTTGAAGTGGCAGTTTCAGCCGTCACGTCGCAGCAAGAGCTGGCAGTTCACGATCCGCACGCAACGCAAGGAAGTGGCCTACGTACTCAACGAAGCGCCGAGCCTGCGCGGCAAGTTCAGCGATGCGGCGTGGCTCGATATCGTGTGGTCAAAGGCCCGTAGTCTCGCGAGCAACGAAACGGGGCTTGACCTTGATGTATTTCCCGAAGCATTGCCGTGGTCTATTGATGACGTGCTTGCGCAAGAATTTCATCCCGAATAACTGAAGCGATCGCGGGCGAACAGCAAGGCTTGGTGGTTAAAACATCACAAAAAAAGAGGGGACACGACTATGACGATGAACGACGACACGCCACGAATCGGAGGAATTCCGTCGAAAGACGGTGCCTATTGATACTAAAAGTGCGGCGAGGTGCTGCCCAGTTTGGTCCTGATCGGAACCCGAAACGGCGAGCGGGTTATCAAGGAAGGCTCCGCGATGCAGCGGTATTAGTATCCGGGTGAGTGCTTTGTTGGTCCGATCGAGCCGCCATTTGCGACACCTGATGATCTAGCTTGCCGTCCGCCCGGAGAGTATGGCGCAGCGCTGTGCATGCAGGAGGCGTCGGGCGCCGCGGTGAGTGAGTAACGATAGGAAAAAGAAGGACAATATTCGTCCGTGGATCTGATGGGTAATTTGCCGTATCGTGCGCTCTTGAAGATCTACGCGACGCATCGTACGCGTAGAGCGACTACAGCAGTCTCGAAGACACGCTGCTGGACAGCGACAATCATCTTGGCCGGCGCATTGACTCAGGTTTTTTGCTACCGGGCGGAGCCTGTTGCCTCATGTAATTGGTTACCCGTCAGCATGCTGGCGGGGACGACTGATGACGAGGCGGCTCAGCATGAGAACACGACATTCTGCTTGACGCTATCCAGCCTCCCGACGTTGATCGTTTTAGCGTGGGATAAACAAGGCAGGGCTTACATCGAAAAACTTGCCCAACTTGCCCGCTAGCGTCGCACTGATTTTTCGCTTACCGGCCAGAATTGCGGAAAGATTGCTTTGGGGCACCACCTCCGACAGATCTTCCTGTTTAAGCCGGCGCACGCCCATCAAAAATTTTAACGCGTCTTTAGGTTCGGCCGCCTCAATTGGATAGCGCACCTGCTCATATCTCGAAACCAGATCACTGACAAGATCAAGTAAACCAGATAGAGGATGCTCTTCATCGTCTCCTGCAACGTCCAGCAGCGCATTCATCAACGCGACCATATGATCATAGTCCGCATCGCTGTGGATAGGGTGCAGGTGCGCCATCGCATCGAAAGTTTGCCACGATGCCTGGATCGCTTGAATGTTGAAGTGCGTATGCGTGCCTTGCATGATTACACCTTGCCTTTGCGGTAGAGCTTGGTCCAGTCGCCATATTCCCGATGCGTCGTAACTTTCTGAACGAACACCTTTTTGAATCTGTATCGAACAATGACTACCACGCGATAGTTGTTCCCGCCGACATCAAAGACGACATAAGGCGGTACGTAGTCGGCTGAGTTAAAAAGCGCCCGGACATGGTTGAAATCTTTAAACTCAGCATGCTCCACCACTGAGTGCCATTGCCGTAACACCTGTTCTGCCTCCGGATGTTTTTGCCAGAAATCGCGGAGCATCTTGAGAGAAACGATGTGCATGAGTGAATCATATCGTTTTGATATAATTTGTCAAGACATCGGCTATAATGCCGTGTCGCCTAAACAAACGTCGTGTTTCGTTTAACCCCACCCTGGGAGCGTCCCACCCGCGTCCGTCACCCCATTCACTGCCGTGCAACCGGTCGAGACGCTCGTGTTGCCCGAACACCTCGACGGGCGCGACGGCACCCATCGCGGCACGCCCGAGAGCGCGCAGCTCGCCGCGCACCACGACCTGGACGCCGTGCGCGCCTGGCTATCCAATTACGCCGACACGAAAACTACGTTCGAGGCCTATCGCAAGGAGGCCGAGCGGCTCATGCTGTGGGCCGTCGTGCAACGGGGCAAGCCGCTGTCGTCGCTCACGCACGAGGACCTACAACAATTCAACGCGTTCCTGGCCGACCCGCAGCCCGCAAACCGCTGGGTGTCGGCCACTGGAGGCAAATATGCTCGCAGCGATGCCCGCTGGCGGCCTTTTAACGGGCCGCTGTCCGCAGCGAGCCAGCGGCAAGCGCGGGTGATCCTCAATGGCTTGTTCACCTGGCTGGTGGACGCCGGCTACCTGCGCGGCAACCCGATGGCGCTACTGCGCCAGCGCGCCAAGCGCTCGGCGCCGCGCATCACGCGCTACTTATCCGTTTTGCTGTGGGACGAGGTTAAACACTTTGTCGCGCAGCTGCCTCAGGAAACGGCCGCGCAGCGCGCGGGCCCGCCTTTGCCGATCGGGCTGACGAACTGGTGCGTGCGTCGGCGCATTGGCTACGGCATACGGCCGGCTCGCATCAGGCCGACGCCGGCCTCGATTTGCGCACGGTGCGCGACAACCTCGGGCATGTGTCGCTGACCACGACAAGCTTGTATCTGCATGAGGAAGAGGACACGCGCCACCGCCAGACGGTGCGCGGCCATCGGATGAACTGGGGCGACACGGACCCGGTCGAGCCCCCTGCTCGGGAGCCACAGCACTAATTGTCCGAATCTAGCGTGCAGCCGTGCCTCAATGTATTCACGCCCGCACCCCCATTCTTTAAATGGACAGTAGTCTAGCGCGCCTGCCCTACAGCCCATTGCCCAGCCAACCGAGTGACGCGATAACGTGACCTCCTACGCCAGCCCCGAACCGGTACCTGCACCATGACGGCGACTGACACCACCGTGAGAATGAAACACGGTTCCGATGACAGGCGCACACTTAATCTATTGCTATCAGTAACTTTTAAGTTACAATAAACAATGATTGAACTGCTGCGATACCGACAAGAAAACGGACGCGAGCCCCTGACAGAATGGCTTAATGGGCTACGCGACCGCGTTGCACAGGCGCGCGTGCGGCTTCGACTGCGCCAAGTGCAAGCAGGCAACTTCGGGGACTGTGAGCCGGTTGGAGAAGGCGTGCTGGAATTGCGTGTACACGTCGGTCCCGGTTACCGGGTCTATTGTGGGCGGCATGGCAATGCGCTCGTGATCCTGCTGTGCGGCGGCGATAAGCGTTCGCAAACGGCAGATATCCGGCGTGCGAAGGAATACTGGATTGACTGGAAGCGGAGGCAAGCGTGACGAAGGCAAAAGCAACCGTGTCACATCACGAGCGGGAAATCGCGGAGCTGCGCGCCGATCGTGATCTGGCCATTGAATACTTGAAAGCGGCGATGGAATCACTCGATAATCCGAAAGACCGTGCCGGCGCTCTACTAGCGCTGCGCACGGTCGCGGAAGCCTATGGCGGATTAGCATGGGTTGCGGTCGAGGCAGGAATCACGCGCGAGGCGCTTTATCGCGCGCTTTCACCGAAAGGCAATCCCACCTTGAAAACCTTGCTGGCCGTACTGAAGGCGGTCGGCATGCGCCTGTCAGTGGAGCCAGGAGGTCACGCGCACGCGTAACCGTCAGCGCTTTAGCTCAGCAGTTCTGGGTTCGCGCGCTCCAAACCCCTCTTTCAGCGCATACTGCCCACGCAACGTGCCCCCGTGTACGGATTTCGGTGATGGTGATCAGCCGTTTCGGCGAACGTGATCAGTTTGGAGGGTGGTGTTGCGCGGTCAATGGATTATAACGAAGGTGATCATGATCAAGATGCGCAGGATTGTTTGGCGTTGGTCTTTCGCATCGATTCGCCCTTCAATGGCAGCTTGTGGGCCTGATGGACGAGCCGATCGAGGATCGCGTCGGCAAGCGTCGGGTCCTGCAACCATGCGTGCCAGTGTTCCAGTGGTAGTTGGCTGGTAAGGATCGTGGAGCGGGTGCCAACGCGATCGTCGCGTACTTCAAGCAGATCATTTCGGGCAGCCTGATCGAGATTCTGCAGCTGTGCGATTCACAGACATCGTTTCACATTTTAGAGGGCCGTTTTCGTGGCGTGTTGGAACTTGCCTCTGCTATCGGCGTCACGAGTTCCAACACGCTCCGGCGATGTTTAGCAAGGGTCTTGTCGAGCCGCCATTCGCGGTGTTGAACGCGCTCTTTCAGTTCGTCGTAGGCACCAACTACCTCTTCCGAGAGGGGTGTCAGTTCGCCCAGTTCTGCTATGCGATCGACGGGCGTTTTGCCACCGAGTGATCCGTGCGGGCGGCGCCAGTTATAGTCGAGGTGCCACTGTTCAATTTGCTCTTCGATCGTGCATTCGGTCAGGCCATGACGGGGCCAGAATTCGTTCAAGTCAGTGAGTTGCGAACGCTCGACCTTGCCATTGAGGTGTGGCGAGCGTGGTGGGATCGGTCGGAATTGGATGCACTCGCTCATCAGGCACCGCTGCACTGACTCGGCGAAGAACTCGCTGCCCCGATCCATCTAGATACGTTGAATCGGAAACGGCATTTCCTCGATGACGCGATCAAGAAAAAGCAACGTATTACGTGCATTTCTGCGCGAATAGACGGCTAGTACACGCAAGCGAGAACACTCGTCGACGGCGGTGTACTGATAGACGCCCCGTGCGATCTTCATCGTGTCCATCTGGACGCAATCGCCCGGAACTGGACGGCTATAACGTTTGGGCTGCGCTGCTCGCCTGGGTCGAATCAATGGCTTCACACGCGCCTGGCACAAGGTCTTGTGAAGGGTCGCGAGGGATAGTTCTCTTGGCTCATGCAATCACAGCTCATTCTGGATCCGCCGCGCGCCTTTGTGCTCGGCACGCAGTCGGAGGATCGTTGCTCGATCGCTCTCAGAAACCTTCTGGTTTGGACTTCGGTGTGGACGGCGGCTTTGGGATTGGAGACCGGCTTCGCCGGCTTACTGATAGCGGCGTAGCCATTTGCGAAGTGTCGGTCGAGAGATGCCACACCGCGCACACACGAGGCCGGCAACGCCGGCCTCGTGATACATGTGCACCCAACGTAATCGCGCGGCGATCTCTCGGTCCATCGTCTCATTTTAGTTGAAACGATGTCTGTGAATCGCACACGTCATGAGACTTTTGCGTGGGAGCGGCCGGCGTTCACCGCGCGCAGGATGCACTCACTCGAACTGCAGGCCAGCATGCCTGCACGCCGCGGCGCTCCGAAAGGCCGGGCAGCGGCCTACAACCTGAAGAACGTGCGTGACCAGGAGCGGGCGATGGTCGAGCAGGCCGAGCGGGCGTATCAGCGCCTGTTCTGCCGCTAGAAACAGACACGACCCGGCAATAAACCCGCCTCAACGCAATGGCCGCCAAGGCAAACCCCATGAAGTCAAAGCAATATCGACCTTCAGGCTTGTCATCCGTCGTGTAGATGAGTCGACGCATGCACGCGGTCAGCGAGGTGCTCGGCGTGGCGCTGATCACCGCCGAGCGCCTCAAAAAGGCATGGCGGAAGTGGGCGCGAGAAAAATCGGCCATCCGGATTTGACCGTGGGCAACCAGACGACAGCTAACGAAACCCGGCTTGGCTCTGGCCAGGCCAAATTCGCGCCTTCCATAGGATGTTCTGTACGTCACCGCAGCCAAGCGCGCGCTTGTGTGGTCAATCAAGCAAAACTGACCCTATGCTGCTAAGCCCTGTATTGACTTATTAGTGACAGATCTGCTTCATATCGGCTTCGGACAAGTCCGTCATACGCTTGACCGTTTCGCGCTCCAAGCCGCTTGCCAGCAGCGTACGCGCAATCTTTAACGCGGCTTCCTTGTGCCCTTCTTCGCGCCCTTCTTCGCGCCCCAACATCCGGCCGCGCTCCAGACCTTTTTGCTCGCCTTTTTGCTCGAGCTTTTGTGCAATCGTCATCAAAACCTCCTCGTGTTGCGGTGAACGGATCGCCAACTCTCGCATAAATCGCTCCGGATCCGTCGTGTCGCCCCACTGCAGCATATAATGCACCAGCGACACCAATTGCTCGTGCGTAGTGTACCCCGCGGTCAACAGAGTTGCCAGTTGCTCCACTAGAGTCGCCAAATCACGTTGCCGGATATGCTTTTGCAGCAACTCCAGCATCGCCATGCGCCGATGCGTGAGAATTTCATCATCCGGAATCACCGTGACATCCACTAACGGAAAGCCTCCCGCATACAGCTGCGACGCCAACTCAGGCGCCTCGAAGCTGTCCAACCACCGCATTGAGTACGGATACGGACTGACTTGCCCGTGATAAAACAGCATCGGAATCACCAGCGGCAACTGGTCATGTCCGGCTTCTAGATGGCGCTGCATGGCGGCTATCGCGTAACGCATGAGTCGAAACGCCATGTGACGTTCCGGCCGGCTTTGATGCTCAATCAGCGCATAGACATACCCCTCGCCCTGCCGGGTCTGCAGCGACCACAGTACATCCGAATAGTAAGCGCGCAGATCTTCTTCCACAAAGCTGCCCGACTCCAGACGCAATGTGTTCAGGTCGCACTGCGCCAACCATGGCGTGGGCAAATGCAGGCTTAAAAAATCCCGCGCAGTGTCCGGATGCGTGAGAAACTGCTTAAAGAGCGCATCGTGCGGCATCATCGTCGATGAACGTTTCATGGCGAGCATGGATCATGAAGTCCGCCTACTTTACCATCGCCCGCGCGTGGCGCCCTCACGGCGGCCCTGCGTCGCAACGATAGACGCTGGCTTCTCGACCCGCTCTTCGGTGCGCATTCTCTTTGTCCTTGCGCGCGTCGAAGGGTTGAGGGAAACAGTCAGCCGACGGTGCCATCGAGCCCGCCACCTTCCGGTGTCCCCTCGAGAGCGCATGACGGTTTAATCTTTTTCTTCACTTGCGTCACGGTATGTATTGGCAAATTGGATCGTTAACGGGAAAAAAAGCCACTCACTCCCTATGGCACCGTGCGCACCAAGAAGGGCGGCTATCAGGGCCTTGAAAATCTCTTATGTAAGGTATACTTTACATGCATGCGCCGCCCAGTGAGCGGCCGGGAGGTTCGCCATGCAATTTTACGAGATAGGATGGGCTGTGGCGAAACGGCGGACAAAACTCGATCTCACTCAGGCGCAACTAGCGAGGCTGGCCGGCTTGTCGCGGTTCACCGTCAATCAGCTTGAGACGGGCATGTGTCGCGCAGCAGCTATACGCGCGTCCTAACCCATGCATAAACGAGCTCTATGCAACCCACAGAAATGGTCCCAATTAGTGCGTGCCTCTAACCCCGTCGGCTCGGGAGCGCACCGAACGCTAACTGAGCAGCTACCAGTTTCGACGCGCACCCGGTTGGCGATAGGGCGGGCGCAGCAAATGTCGGCCTAACAAGATAGCCAGAGCAGTGCAGGAGCGCGAACGGGGCTAACAACGACACACCGGCAGCTGTTTCACCGACCACGAGAACTGCTTCGTCCTGCTGCACTGTCGGTCGCATCGTATTCATCGCTTATGCCTTCCCGTTCAGATAGGCAAAAGCGTCGCCCTCATGACATCTCAGGATCACAGCCGATTAACCCTGCGTGTTTGCCGATGGCATAGTCGATTAAACACGATGTCGGACAAAAGCGTGCTTGCTGCCCATGCAAGATCTCGTGGCTGCGTTAGCGGCTTGGTCTGGCTCGACATCAAGAACCAGCATGACGTTCAGGGTGATCATAGTGTTAGCCTCCCGCACCGCATATCAGCCGCTTAACCTTTTCCATCGCCTTCGTTTTCGCTTTAGTCGAATTCATCGTTTTCCTTACGTTTCTTAAACTGACCGAGCCCCTAGATTTGGAGTCCCGGCGTTAAGTGTTCTGCCGAGTTGATGGGCTGCGCTTGGCGGCTGCCGCCGTTCCCCTGAATTCATCGTCCCGCAACGAAAAGAGTGAAGACTGGCGCCGCGTCAAGGAATCAAGCGTGGGGTGGTGCGGGATTGAGCACAGCAACTGACGCGGCCCCACGCGGCTTGGTGCGGCGCGGGCCCGAGCTACAGTCGCGAAAAATGGACGGCGAACCAGGGGGCAGTAAGTGTCGACAGCAAGTAGCTCACGCGCGAGGCGGAACACCGCGCGGCGAGCGCTTTCTCGCGCAGCAAGCGGCAGCGCCGCGCAGCGACATGCTTCGATGTCGAAACGCAGGGCGACAGCAAAGGGCGCGAGTCCCAAGGGCTAGCGTCGAGGGAAGTCGGTGGGCGGCATCGAGCCGCCTCAACCGCCACGCGCTCCTTCCCCGGACTGAAGGCAGCTTGCCGCGCACCGGGGATCAAACGCCATACCCATCTCGCAGCGCGACACGCAATACCCGTCGCACCGCCCGTGCGAGGCGGATTGCGGTATGGCGGGAAAGCCCCTGCGCGATAGCACAATAGAGCCCGTCGGCCTCGACCACAATGCGCCACTTTGCCAAG
The DNA here is from genome assembly GCF_900156195.1 of Burkholderia sp. b14. Classification (NCBI taxonomy): domain Bacteria; kingdom Pseudomonadati; phylum Pseudomonadota; class Betaproteobacteria; order Burkholderiales; family Burkholderiaceae; genus Burkholderia; species Burkholderia sp. b14. Next base: position 110,362 of record NZ_FTPJ01000001.1, on the reverse strand, counting down.
TGCCTGCGGTCGGCAAGCCGCCACGGCAAGGCCTGCGGCTCACTGGATGCCGCGCGCCGCGACAGCAGCACAACGCAGCGCCCGCTTGGTGAGACCAAGCAGACGCGACCAATCCGGTGCATCGCGATATAGGTTGGCTCCGACTCCAACCCATACCAAACGATACCTGCTGCGCTGATGCTGAACCGGCTTTCGCTCAGGACCGGTCCCAACCAGCGCAGCAAACATCCGACGATCAACACCTCGCACAGCAACGCTGCAATGCCGAGGTCAAAACGTATGAGGAAGGCGGTGACGGTGGTACCCGCGGCGGCTAGCCCTATTCCCACACTTTTGCGTTCAGAAAGGAAGGCCGGCGGCACGACGAAACGCGCGTGCGCCTGATCCACTGAAATGGCGTAAAAGTCGCGGCCAGCCACGACGTCTCCTAAGTTACCGATATGTCGCTCGGCTAGCACGGTGAAAATTACCCCTTCAGCCATCTCCATCCGATCGACGACTTTACGTCACATTCTACGAATTACGTAGAGAGACGGCAAGTTAAATTCTACGAAAATTGTAGAATGAAACGAAAGGAACCCGCTACGGTCTTGGGCCGACGCTTGCGCAAAGCGAGGCAACGAGCCAACGTACCTCAAGACGAGCTGGGTGTTCAAATCGGGCTGGATGAGGGGACGGCCAGTGCACGCATGAGCCGCTATGAAACGGGCATCCATGCGCCACCGTTTGGTATTGTGGTGAAGTTGGCTCAAGCGTTACAGCTTCCCACCGCGTACTTTTACTGCGAGGAAGACGAACTCGCGGACCTGATAGCGAGTTGGACCCTGCTGACGCACGCTGAACGCGAGCATATTCAGTCGATGATCGAGACGATGCTTGCTGCTAAACGTGACAGGGTATGATGGTTGGCGATTGGTGCAGCATGGCGCGCGGGGCTGGACGAAACGTCAATCGTTTGCCCATACACAGTCGTGTCCACTGTACATGGACTCGCCCCTCACCTTGATGACTTGGTCATGTAACACGCTTAGCACCGCAACCCAGCGCGGCAGCACCAACGTATCCGAGGTATTCAAGCGAGCTTGCATGAAAACTCTCGTTCACACGATGGCACTAGAACCCGCGTTGTGTGAACCCTTATGGCTAAGCTAAGGTGGCGCATCGGCCAGCGCCCCAATGGTAGAAGCCGACGCGCACTCACGTATTTCCAGCGCCTGTCAACGCTGGCGGTCGCTTGATTTACTGCGCCTTGATTTCAAGACTGAGCACTTCAGGATAGGCAACCGTGCGTTTGTGTTCTATACTCGCTTGGCGCGATAATTCCCCTGATAGCAGGATTAGCAAAAACACAATGATTAGACATCCTATCAAAATGGTAAGAATGAAGTAATCAAACTGCGACTCGTCCCGTTGACGGTCCGACCGGTACAGCAGCCAACCAACGGCGATACTGATGCCGATAGGAAAAAGATAAGCGAAAAACATAATATCAATAATATAGGACTTCATAATATTATCCTTATAATAGCTTTCGGATGAATGGGTCACGTACTGTTCCCGTTTGCCGCCAGAGGGCGCGATCAGCGCCCTCTGGCGTGTTAAGGTCACGGGTTTTGCACGTACGTCACCCAGCCCTGTTCGGTTTGGCCGCGATCGCGGGCAGGCGCGCTGTGTGTTAAGGAGCGCCGACGCGCGAGCATCGACATGCCAGCCTCACCGTCCCATTGAGCGCTCAGCACGTAGCCGAGGCGGTGCACGATATCAATGAATATTTGCGCGTTGATGTCCGCCTCCCACAGGGTGCGCAGATATTCGCAGCGCACTTCTCCTGACGCGCGAGGCAAGTCGAACGAAATATCAAGCTGGCCATGACTAAAAAATTGCCATGTCGATCTCCTTTTTGGACACAGCGAGCCCACTCGCGCCATATCGGCACGAGGCAAAACGAAAAAGTAGGAAAGTGTTTAAGCCGCTAGGCGGGTTGCTCGAACAACGGCGTGACGCGTTCGAGCACAGGAGATGACAGCGGCAAGTTCAATGGCCCTTGCCCAGCTTTGGCGCGCATGAGTGCAGCCATGTTGCTGAAGGACGGTGCACAGAACACACACAAACGGGAGAAAGGGAAAAGCATCGCCCGGGAAAAATGCAGACGCCGATATTCGGGCGGACAACCGCCAAGAGATGGGATATTCATGTCTGGTGCCTTGAGTACGGTTTATACTCGCCACCTCCTTTCCACGGGAGGGTGGCGAACCGAACGAGGGTGGAAAACCGGACTCAAGGAAACCGGCCCAGCCGAAGCTGGCCCCGCCCGGCTCGCCATAGACGTGCCAGACGTTACGCAAAAAAAAGCCGCGAATCATAAGATGGCGCGGCTTCTATGCGCCTTGAGTTACCGGATTTCCACACCCGACCGCTGCTGTTTTCAGCGGCAATTGCAGTATAGGATATTCTCTCGACAGGCGGCAACTGAAAATTCAAACTTCCGTTTCCACTCGCCTACTACTGCGGCAGCAGCTGCACTGAGCAGCGGTAATCATTCAGTCCGGCGCATTGGCTCAGGGTTTTTGCTACCGAGCTAGGTCCGTTGTCTCAAGTATTTTGCTATCTGGCAGACGGCTGGCGGGGGCGACTGATGACGAGGCGGCTCAGCATGAGAGCATGACGAGATTCATTGAGGCAGTTGACGATCGGTACCGCGGTTCTGAGCGGAACGAAACGCGGCAGATTCTCGAGGAATTCATTGAATTGACGGGCTATCACCGCAAGCACGCGATCCGAGTGCTGCGCCGAGAGCCGCAGCCGCCGAAGGTGAAGCCAGGCCCGCAGCGACGCTATGACGATCAAATGCGGGCCGCGCTGATCTTGCTATGGGAGGCTTGGTGACCAGATCTGCGGCAAGCGACTGAAGGCGCTCATCCCGACACGGGTCGAGGCGATGACATGGCATGGTCACCTGTCGCTATTCGCTGGATCGCTTCCATGATGTGTTCGAGGTACGCGGACAGGTGCTATTTGTCTTTCTCATACGGGCACTGCCTGAGCCAGAACATCATCTTTGAATTTGATCGAAATAGCGTTCGGTGTCAGAACATCCACCGGCACCCCAAGCAGAGCTTGCAGCTTGTACTGAATTGCGCCGATATCGAGCAGCGATGTATCCGGCGTGGGATCGACAAGGATGTCCAGATCGCTGTCAACCTCGTCTTCGCCACGAGCAACGGAGCCAAATACACGAGGGTTCGTTGCCCGATTAGCGATGACGAGCCTGCGAATCTCCTCGCGATGCCGACCTAATGCTTCGGATGGTTTCACTGGCTTCTCCCAAGCTACGATCATGAAACTAGTCTAGCCTAGTTGCTGGATGACCTTTAGAGAACGGCCGTCACGGTGGAGTTGTACAGCGAAGGTGCGGCGCGCCGCTCAGACGCCCAGTTGTCCAACATCTCGTCGAGCGTGGAGGGCAAAGGCGTCAACCCGTCGCGGGGCAATCCGAGTCTTTTCATCGTGGCCATGGGGTCTTGGGCGTCTGCGGCGCTGCAGCAGCTACCGGCCCGGTTTGTTAACGTTTGCATATGTACGCTCACCTCAGGTTGCGCGTCCTTCCAGGGGTTCAGGAGAGGGACGCCGTTTGGCTTCCTTGGCCCTCTCGAATTTGCTAACGGTAAACCTCGCGTCGGTTACCGATCTGCACTACAAGAACGCATAAAGCGCTATTTTGAATCTTACAAATTACACGGTAATCGCCCACCCGGTAACGCCAAAAGCTACCGAGTGGGCCAGTCAGTATTTTACCGATACTTCGAGGGTCTTCTAGACTGGCTGCCGGCGGTTGATCTGTCGATCGGGCACGCTGCAGCTGAAGCAAAATCACACTGAAGTAGTCGGTCTGCGTGGCACCTCTTGCCAGTGCGTATATGACTGGCTGCCGGCGGTTGATCTGTCGATCGGGCACGCTGCAGCTGAAGCAAAATCACACTGAAGTAGTCGGTCTGCGTGGCACCTCTTGCCAGTGCGTATATTCCGGGAATCCGGGTGTGATGTACTTGCTTCCCAAAATCGTCAGGAAACCTTCAACGCTCCACGCAAGCACGTCGCGCGCGGGCCCTGTAATACGGCGGAGATTCACGTCAAATCAGATAACTGGCGCTCCAGCACGCGACGGGTCTCAGTCCGTGGTTTCTTTCGGCACCCTCACGGCGTCGAAGGAAGCGGCCAGCAGCTCGTCAGGCGAGTCAGGCAACGAACGCGCTCTTCTTTGAGGGGCGGCCAGGCCGCCCCTGCCTCCCCTATACCTTGCCGGTGCATTCTGCCACACCAGGCAGTGGATCGTGTTTGGCGCAGCACGGGCAGCGGCTGATGCCGTAGATGGAGTTGGAAACGAAGCTCCAGCCTGCCGCTTCTGCTGCCTTGCGGATGCAGTCTTCGGGGCCGCAGAACCGCCCCTCAGCGAGGAATTTATTCAGCTTGATTTCTATGAGTTTTTCGCTCGCGTTTTTCCTGAGATTGCCGTGATCGCACGGTCGTAGGCTGTCGAATCAGGGCATCAGGTGGACGGTGCAGCAGCCCCCGCGCGGAGCGGATCAGGATCGCGGGCGCTTAGCGCACCGTCAATGTCCCGGTTGCGTCTTTCGCACGCGGAAGTCAATCGGCGCTAGAAAATGCCGACAAATCCTGTTTTGCGTGTATGCTTCTCGACACCGAGTACAACTCGGTCAGCGCTTTCTTCGGAGACTTCGGCCTTTTCCCAGGAATAGGATCGCCCGCCCGAAGAAAGTCGTACTGAGCACGGACACGTTCTGCGCCAGTTTCGATCTCACGCCATTCATGACATTCTTTAGCTGCCCTTTGGCTTCTTTCAGGTGACGTTCGATAACACATGCGCTTTGATACCACTTGCCGATGTTGACCTTCGACCATACGCCGCTTCCCAAACCAAGCACCGGGACGATGGCACATGACAGTGCCATCCGTGACACTGCGGCATCGGACAGGGTCTCATAAATTAGCATTACTGTAAGTAATAGACTCAGGCCATCCCAATCTGTCGGAGCCGGGGCATCAACCATCCCCTGATAGCGACTTCCTAGAATACTCACCGGCAAGCCGTCCTTGTTTGCGTCATCCACGACCGCCGCCAGTTGCTTGCACAGTGGCGCGCCAAGCCTCACCTATGCGCCGGCGACAACCCGCAACGCCATGACCGGCAGGCCGCCAAAGAAAACCAAAAGCGCAACGATAGGCGCGCCCCGGCCCCAAAACCTCAAGAACGACGCATGACCCTCGGTAATTGTTTTGGAAATGTCATGGCCTAACACGGACTTTCGCATGCAAAAGTCGGGGAATCTGTCCCATAGAAGCAACCTTCGCGTGCGCGCGAGTCGTTCGATTCTAGCGAAAGCTGGCCAATGGATAGAACAGTGTCCGCGGCCGATCCTGGAACGAGATGAACCCATAGCGCCGATAGAACTCCGCCGCGTGATCGTCCTTGGCATCAACGAGCATTACGGCCGCGGAATCTCTGCCATCGCTGCGCGCCGCAAAGCGTTGACCAGCAAGGCTTCGCCCAACCCGGCACCGCGAAACCCCACGTCAACGGCCAAGCGCCCCATGCGAACCGCCGGAATAGATGGATATCGCGGCAGCTTACGCGCAACGTCAAGCGGAAGGTCAGAGAGTGCAGCACTGGCCGCCGCCAGGGTGTAGTACCCAGCTACTTGACCGGCATCGTCAACCGCGACGAAGCACGCCGCGATGCGGCGACGAATGTCCTGCTTAACTTGCTCATGAAAATAGCGATCAAGCGCGGTGGTGCCGAACTCGAACCGCTTTCGGTCGTGCTCGTTAGCAAGCGGAACAATCAGAAACGGCGCTTAACTCATTCGTGATGCACCAACTCATCGTGGCACGCCATTGCCCGCTTGAGCACATCATTGGGCTCAGGCGGAGAAAGAAGTGCGTCGACAAAGCGCTGTTGATCTACCCTCGAAAGTCGGATTATCTCCGCCTCTTCGATAGCGCGTTGCGCCGCGTCTCGCGCGACCGAAATCACAAAATCGCTCATCGAGCGATTTTGGATACCTGCCGCCCGCTTAATCATCGCGTGAAGCTCAGGCTCCATCCGCGCTTCGAATCTAGCCATGATTTAATATCTCCTTACGTAATTGTACGGCAAATTGCCTAGCATAAAAAATCATGTACGGCAATTTTCCGGGTTATCATCGACGAAGTTTCGCACGCGAAAGTGTCGCGCAGCAGCTATCTATACGCGTGTCCTGATCCATACATAAACGAGCCCTATGCAGCCCACAGAAATGGTTCTAATTAGCGCGTACCTGCAATCCTGCCGGCTCGGGAGCGCACCGAAGCGCCGGCCCAAGTGCTGCAAACCAAGGCATGCGCGGTAACCTTGTTCGGGGTGTGGACGATTCTGCATCTGCCAATGCATCACGACGGCACACGACGAGCCGGTACTCTTGCCCAGGCCATGAGCTTGGTCGGAGTCCACTGCCGGTGAGCGCGGTGCGAGGCCGGCATGTGATCGGAATCGGTGGTGAACCCGCCCCTGGCGACGCTCAACAAGTGGATGGCCCGCGCGTGGCGCCGATGCGCAACTGCACGGTGGAGCGCACCAGCCGATGTGGAACGCTGTAATAGTGGCCGTCGAGCTCAACGTGGTAGTCCACATTCACGCGCGCGCTCTTGAAGCGCACGATGACCATGCGGTTGGATGCCAGGGGCTGCAGAGCCGGTTAATCTAAACGCTCGAAGGCCTCACGCCTGTTGCCAGGCGGCTTCTTGAAGGGACGGCAGTTCAGCTCGTGCCGCAGCTCAGCGATTGCCGTGTTCAGTTCGGCCAAGCTAAAGAAGCGGCGATTGCGCAGGCGCGCCAGGATTCAGCGCTCAACCACGAGTACCGTGTTCTCGACCTTCGGTTTGTCCCTCGGGTGAGCAGGCCGAGCTGGCAGTACCGCCACGTGGTAATGGCCGCAGAACTCCTTTACCAGCCGCCCCAGGCCGGGCTCGTAGCGGTCGGGCTGAGCGATCAGGGCGCGCGGCTGGTCTGGCACGATCAGCCTGGGCGTGCCGCCGAAGAACTCCAGCGCGGCAATGAGCGGACGGATCCAGTCCGCCGCCGTTTGTCGCTCAGTGGCACAAGCATAGGTGTAGTTCGATGCCCCCAATAGCGCAACGAAGACCTGTGCAGCGCGGATCTGGCCAGTGACCGCGTCGATGATGGGCACGCTCTGGCCAGCGTAGTCGGCAAACAGCTTGTCGCCGGCGATGTGGGTCTGACGCATTAAGCGCTTCAGGCACGACGCCCACTTGTGGTACGTGACGCAGAAACTTGTATACTTGTACGCCTGCGCGTTGGCCTGGGCGTATTCCTCCCAGAGCAGTTGCAAGGTGACGCCCGGGCGCTTGAGCTCTTGATGGAGGTAGGCAAAGTCAGGCTCCAAGTGCCGAGCCGAGCGGGGCACCGCCGGCTGGTACAGCCTCGCTTCGAGGCTCACGTCATCCAGCCCCTGTACTTCGGCCCAATCAATGCTGGCAACGCGTGCTAGCACGACGATCTTGCCCACTGTCAATTTGGGCACGCCCAAGGCTCGGCCAATCTGGCCGTAGCTCAAACCTGCCTCCAAGTGCAGGCGGAGAACGTTTCATATCTGGCGCATCGTGATCCTGGATGTCGGCATGAGTTGATCCGCAAAAAAGCGATCAGCATATGCCTTGGTCAGATCACTCGCGCTCCCCCTTGGCCGTCCACGATCAGCGTGAAACACTGTCTACGATGGCCTGAAATATGCAGGCTAGTCAATACTTTCCCGATACTTCGGGGGGTTTTCTAGGCTGGCAATACGCTTGTCCATGAAGTCAACGATGCGTCGTGCGACTGGTTTATCGAGCTTACGTAGCTGCCCTTTGGCTGTCTCAGTGTAGTCAATCGTCCAGGCCAAGGTCTCTCCTTACGTCAGCGGCGGAATGCACTTTCTCCTGGCCTTTGCGAGCACGTTCCAACACGTCAGCAGCAAGATAATAGTCCTCCATCTCTGCAATGCCACGATTGATGATTTCACGTAGGTAATACGCCTTCGTTCGCCCAGTATGAGACGCTAGATAGTCAAGTCGTTGCTCGGTTTCAAGAGTAAGACGAACTGAGGTAGACATGTCAAGGACCTCTAAGTAAACACATGTATTTACTGTATCACAACAAACGAAATTACATTAAGGGAACCCGGATTAGGTCAGAATTGACGCCTTCCCTGCTTAAAGTCTGGGGTTCCTACGGCACACCCTGGCATCGAGCCGCTGTATGTCACTTCGGTGGACGGCTGCTGTTGGAGCATTACGTCGGCATCGCGCAGAGATTCGCAGGGTCGTCGTCGCTAATCGGACAACGAATCCTCGCTCGTGTATTTGGCTCTGCTGCTCGTAGCGAAGACAAGGACAGCAGCGATCTGAACATTTTTGTCGATCCGACGCCGGATACTTCGCTGCTCGATATCGGCGCAATTCAGTACAAGCTGCAAGCTCTGCTTGGGGTGCCAGTGGATGCTCTGACGCCAAAGACTATTTCGATCAAATTCAGAGATGATGTTCTGGTCCTGGCAGTGTCCGTATGAGTAAGGACGAATAGCGCCTGTCCGCATACCTCGAACACATCATGGAAGTGATCGAGCGAACTGAGCGCGATTCGGAGAACATGGACAAAACCGTATTCGAAGCAACGGAAAGGGTGCAGGGGGCGATAGTTCGTAATATCGAGATCGTGGGTGAGGCCAGCCACAACCTCCGCAAGCATCATTTCGAGTTTGTAGAAAGGCTTGCTGATCTGCCGTGAGGCAATGCGTGCGAAATGTAAAATACCTTAACGTACGGCTGCTATCGAGTTGACCTCGATGTTGTGCGGAACGTGGCGAAGGGTGATTTGCCGCCGGGTGCAAACCATATCGTAAATGTCGGCGTTCAGGCTTTGCTCGTGCATGCGCTGCATGAGCGTGCGCGTCAGTTTTACGAGCGCTACGGATTTCAGTCCTCAACAGTGCATTCTATGACGTTAATGTTGCGACTACCGCAAGGTAGCCATACGCAAAGGGCCACTGGCGATACGATGTGAACACCGGCGCTTACGCTGGATGGCCGATGCGACGTTGAACCCGTCCAAGCACTCGCCTGTGTTGCGGCGAACGGTGTTTGTCTGTGTTTGATCGCGATTACGCCGAAAATAAGTACGCCGTTGCCCGGCGTTTCAACAGCTCCCGCATTTGCTGCACGTGTGTAAGGGAGCTTGCAACCTGCCCTCCCTCCTCGCTCGTCTTTTCAGATCTCTTGCAGCTTCCCTCAACCGCTTGATGAACAGAATGGCACACCTTTGCGCTGCGCTGTAATCGCCCGCTCACGATGGCGCGTGCAATGTCTAGCATCCGAGTCCCGGCCGCTGATCGCGGCCGCGTTTCGCCAGGGAGATGAAGCAAGGCGCTCGCCCCGTCTTCACCGATTTCGACAGTCAGACCTTTCATTGGATCGACGAATGTCAGACCAGCCGCGTCGTGCAAAGCTTGAGTTAGGCTCCGATGTTCAGCGTCGTGCTGAGTCCGTTGATGGGCTTCGTCGCGACGTTGGCGAGCCTGATAGCTGAAATCGACCGGTTTGCGAAGCAGCGATCGAAGGTATGCAATGGGAGCAACAGCTTTCTTGAGCGAGTGCCAACACGTGTCGACAACATCGGAGAGGCGCTTGCCGCTTTTTCGTGCCTCGACCATGAGTTTGAAGATGAAAAATTTATTAAAGCCCAGCGAAGTGAGGCGTTCGAGGTCTTGGGGCAGGGCGCCTGGTTGTTTCTTTTGAAAAGACTTTGGGTATACCTCCTTATATATAGGACCGTCTGCCACGCTGGCAGACGGTAATTCTGAACTGTGTGCAATATCCGACTGACCGCCGTCGCCCCGCTCTGCACCGATTGCGTTATGAGGCGTGCATGGCGCTTCAACGAAGCCAAGGAGCAGGGCAGCTTTTTGGGTCAGATAGAGATAGGCGCGGCCAAATACCCCCTCTGCCTCGTAGCGTCGCTGCGGGGCGCGGTGAATGAGGCCGGCGGCTTCAAGATCGTCCAGGCTTCGATAGAAGGTGCGCATGGACTGCATGGCGCGGCCAGTCAGAAGCTCGCGGCGGGCGAATATTGCAGCGTACGGACGATGGGAGAGAACGGTTCGTGCGAGAGCCGCGAGGACCGCGCGAGCGCGGGCCGGAAGGCCTTCAATGTGTGAAGCACGGAAAACGGCTCTAAAGGTGACCCACGGCAGGTTCGTTGTGTCGCAGCCGAATTCAGCCAGTGCTTGGTCGTCTGAGACTGAAATTGAAAGGTGACTTGCGTTGGGGTAAGCTTCACCCTCGCAAGCAACTGCAGGTTGCGCGATAGACATGCCCAGCATCCATTTCAAAAAATGGCTGTTTAACGCTTGACTATCGGTCGCGTTCCGCTACACTCGGAGTTGTCAGTGCTCGTCCGGTTCCAGCCGGTGAGTGCAGCGGGCGAGGTTCCAGCCAAGCCCACTTTCGCAAAGGCCTTCGGTTCCAGCCGAAGGCCTTTGTTTTTCTAGGTTAGATAATTCAAGTCGTGTTATCGGACTCCAATAACCTTAAAAATCAAAGACTTAGTTTTCCGTTTCTGCGGACAAAGTCTTAGCCAGCGTCTCTAGGTGCTGCCGAATCGCATCCTGAGCAGCTTGCGCCATTTCTTCCGACTGAAACTCGATCCGCATTACATTTCGCGCTCGCCGAACATCACACCAAGTACTCTTACCTGCCTTGACCTTAAAGGCGCTTGAAGGCGCGGCTGATGATTTGGGAGCGCTGTCTGCCTTAACAAATTTGACAGCCTGTGCTTGATCGAGCTTTCGTTCCGCGAGTCGCTTAACTGCCTCTATCACCCGCTCGCCTTTGCCGGCATCGGTTAGAGCCGCTAGCTCAGCTGCCGCCGTCGCGCCCATGATCGACTGATTTGCGTCTAAGATTGACCGCGCCGCGGCCGGCAATCGGTCAAAGGAAAGCAGCGCGCTCAAATGCGATTGACTAATTCCGGTGCGCTCCGCGACCTCTGTCTGCGTGAGATTAGGGTGCTTTTCATGAAAACGTTTAAGCCCTGCATACTTTTCGTAGTCGGTTAGATCAGACTGCATCAGATTGGCAAAAAACGCTCCGTCATCCGCCTCCAATTCAGTGCTGTCTTCAAGCACGCAACGGATCGTCGGTCTCCCTAATTCACGGAACGCGTCTGTGCGGTGATGCCCAGAGACGATCTCAAAGTCGCCATCTGCTCGTAAGCGCACAGTCACGGGAGTAACAAGTTTGTTGTGGCGCAAGTTCTCGCGCAGCTCCGAAAACTTTGCGGGATCCATGTATCGCCTACGCCCTGGAACTTCATGAAGACGCTCCAGTGGGATCTCCATCGCGCTTGCTGAGACCAGCTGCTCTTCAAGTTCCTTGATTCGAGCCTCAGCCGCTTGAGTCACTGCGCTATCTTTGGCGGCCAACGCGGCCTTTGCTTCGGCAAGTTGCTTGCGCAGTGCTGCGATCTGCATCGTTTGTCCAGGGCCTGTTGTTGGGCCTGGTGGCTTCATTGACGCCGCGACTGCCTCATCTTCTGCTGTCAGCGTGATCGACAGCCCTTTTGACATCCTTTCTTTTAGTGGACTCATCCCTTCACTCCCTTAGCCCACGAGGCGCTGGCCTTTGCATCGACCAAATCGACGAACCGATCAATCGGATTGCGAATCCGTCGCAATGTCTCCAAGCCACCTTCATACTTCTCGAGATCATAAATGGTCTGAAAGTGCATATTTGTGTTGCGCGCGAGGTCAGTTTCAGGAATTTCGACCGGAATTACACGAGCGCCATAAAGGTTTGATATCCACTGCTGAAGCACTCGTGTTGCTGGCTTGTTAGGGGCGACACGGGTTACCAAAACATCCACAAACTCAAAGCGCTTTTTCTCCGCATCGCCAAATTCCTCCATTCCCGTAATGAGATCGGAGAAAAGGTGCCAGAACTGCACCATAGAAGCAAATGAAAGCATGTCCGGAACAACTGGTACGATCACACCATCCGCGGCAAAGACAGCGTTGATGGTCAGGTAGCTCAACGTCGGAGCCGTATCGATGATCACGTAGTCGTACTCTTCAAGTAGCGGCGTAAGGCCCTTGTGAAGGACCTGTTCAAACCGTACGTCGCCTTCTTTTGCCAGATTCGCTCGCGCCGGCAACATAAATTCAGCGTTGAAAAGCTGAGGAGAAGCCGGGATCAGGTCAAGATTTGGCCAATACGTCTTAACAGGCAAAGTACGCATATCGAATGGCTCACCGTCAACGTACGCTTGTATCAGCGGAATAATGGTGTCTTCCGCCTCAATCTCGGCATGTGGGTTGTACCCATATAACGTCGTCGCACTGCCTTGTGGATCGAGATCGATGTGACAAACCCTACGCCCGCGGCGCATCGATAGGCCTTGGGCCAGGAGAGTTGACGTCGTGGTTTTGGTCACGCCTCCCTTAAAATTGGCGACCGTAATGACCTTGCCTCGCCCACTGCGCGGTGTTGGTTGCAGTTCGGCCTTGACCCATTCAATAGTTTCCTCGACCGTGAAAGAGCGCTGGCCACCTGTACGATGCTGCTTGCCTTTGGGAAGAGAGGTGGTCGAAAGCGCATAACTCATGCGCTTGCGGTCGATTCCGCACATCTCTTGAACTCGTGTCGAAGAGACTAGTGGGGCGACTTTGCGAGGCTCAGGCTTCAAAACCTCGTCTCGGATCTTCCGCAGCATTACGGTCGACCTATTGGCGAGGAGCAGGAGATCTTCCGCTGTGGTATCGTCTGGTGCCGACAACAGAACGTCCTCGGCTGGCTGGTTCAGCTGACTTCTAATGCCGGACGCGTCGGAAGGCGTGCCTTTCCCTTCTGCAATTTGTTTCGTCATCGGTCTTTAGCAATATTTTTGGACAGCCATGAGGAAAAAGTCGTGCTGCTGTCGAATTGACCGAAATATAGAACGTGTCCCCAGTAAACGCAAGTTAACTTTCTTAGGGAAGACCTGCCGGCGACGCTCGACGAGCTCGGCCTGAAGCAGCAAACTGACGAAGTAGCGAGCAAAGCAGCGACTTTCCGCCTGCAATAAACCACTTTCGGACGCCCGCGGTCGTTTTGCAGACCAATCGGTCAGGGTTGCAGCGTACCCGTCGTATTATTTTTTTCCCATTTTACATTGTGAGAATAGGCGGAAATGGGCGCATGATTGGCTCATGTTCGAACCGACACCCTTCAAATCACGCCGGAGGTTCTGGGTCTGATTGCCCGGATCGACGAATTCAAAGGTACATGGCGCCCTCTGGGCACGCTTGCGTCAGACCGATCGTTGTTCCTGCGACGAGTGGTGACCATTGAGAGCATCGGCTCGTCAACCCGCATTGAAGGCAGCGGGCTTTTTGACCGGGAAGATGAACGGCACCGGGGCCACTACAAGACAAGTTCCAACAGCGTCGCCGCTTTCGACGAAAATGGCAGGCAGCTCGGCGTCGTGTTCGAAACGGCCACGCCCTTTGACACGCCGCGCCTCATGACCGAACTGGTATCGTGGGTCAGCGACGAGCGCGACAAAGCGCGCCTGCACCCGCTGCTGATCGTTGCCATTTTTGTCGTCGTGTTTTTGAAAATTCATCCATTTCAGGATGGAAATGGGCGGCTCAGTCGCGTGCTGACGACCTTGCTACTGCTTCAGGCTGGCTATGCTTATGTACCGTATAGTTCGCTGGAAAGCGTGATCGAGGCGAACAAAGAGAGCTACTATCTGGCTTTGCGTCAGAGCCAAGGGACAATCCGCAACGATAAGCCGAACTGGCAGCCGTGGCTGTTGTTTTTCCTTTGCTCGTTTGCCGAACAGGTGCGACGGCTTGAGAAGACAGTCGAGCGCGAGAAGATCGTGCTGGCGTGTTTGCCTGCGCTGTCCTTAAAATTGTCGAGTTCGCCCGCGAGCACGGACGAATCACGATGGCCGAGGCGATCAAGCTCACCGGTAGCAGCCGCAATATGTTGAAGCAACACTTTCGCGATCTGGTCGAATGAGGGCATTGGGAGCCGCACGGCAGTGGGCGCGGCGCGTGGTACGGCATGAAATAACGCGCTTGCCATGAGCTGGCATGGCCTTGTGCTCATTGCGAGCCGCGTCAAGTCCGGTGCTCATCTCGCAGTGCAACACGCAACGCCCGTCGCATCGCCCGCGCGAGACGGATTGCGGTATGACGATAAAGCCCCTGCACAATCGCATAATCGAGCTCGTCGGCCTCGACTACGATGCACCACTTCGCCGGGTACCTGGGATCGCAAAGCCGCCGCGGCGAGGCCGGCGGCTCACTGGGTGCTGCGCGTGGCGACAGCAGCATTGCGCGGCGTCCGCTTGGCGAGACCAAGCAAACGCGATCAATTCGATGCATCGCGATATGGATTGGCTCCGATTTCACCCCATACCAAACGATGCCCGCTGGACTAATACTGAACCGGCTTTCGCTCAGGGCCAGCTTCAGCCGACGCAGCCAACACCGGGCGCTCAACATCTCGCACAGCACCACTGCGATGCCCAATTCAAGATGCACGATGAACGCGGTGGTGGTCGTGCCGGCGGCGGCTAGCCATACGCCCATGCTTTTGCTTTCGGAAAAGAAAGCCGGCGGCACGATGAAGCGCATGTGTGCCTGGTCCACTGCATTGACGTGAAATCCTTTCACCACGGTATCCGTTGCCGGGTAGCCCTGCGTCGTGCGGGTAAGGTGTACGTAAGCTTATTTTTTAAATGTAACGTATTCGTTCTTCTGTAAACCGGCCCTTATTCGCACACTGGCGGTTTCGGTTTAACGGGAAGGACAGGTGGCGCAGGACAATGAGTCGCACAGCAAACTCGCGCGAACGATAGGTCAAGCCATCGCGCGACAGCGCAGGCTGTGTGGACTGGTACAGGAACAGCTCTCGGAAGCGGCGGGGTTAGCGCAGGCCTCATCGTCCCAGATGGAGCGCGGCAGGGCGCTGCCCGGTCTTGACCGGCTGGCGCAGCTCGCGCAGTTGCTCGACTGTCGACTCGTGGATTGGGTGGCAGAAGGGGGCACCGGCGCGCTGGACTGCGCTATGCGCATGCACGCAAAGTTGGCGGCGTTATCGCCCTCGCAGCAGGAGGCACTGGAACATCTGCTGGACGAAGCCATTGCGATGATGACTGGCACCCGCTCGGCCGCTCGCAGGCGTGGTCGGAAAGCCGCGAGTTGACATGGCGAGGGTGCTGCGTGGCACCGTATCGCGGTGCGCTACGCTCGCGCGCGTACGCTGCGCTATTCAGAACAAGACTCAGTGTGCTTATCGGCAACACATGGGGCACGTGCACAAAAATGAGCCATGGTAAAACTAAACTCTATGCACGTTCCAGCTACGGACGCGAGCGCCTCCCGTAAAAGCTCACCTCGATGATATGCCACTACAAGTAGACCGGCTGATTTTCAGCCATAGTGGATAGTTTTGCTGTGAGCGCCGGCTGCCCCTTTCAAGCATCAAGCCGCTGCAAACCGCTCAACGCTTGAATCGCGTGGCCGCTGTCCCAGTGAACCCGTGCGCTGTCCAGGAGCACAGGGTACGGCGACAGAGGGGGCCGTCCACCTGAATCCGTTTGCGGGTCGAGGCTAGGGGCTGCCGCAAAATGGACGGCGAATACGGTGGCACGATAAGTCAGCCATACTCGGAACCCGTCTGCGTGAAACAATGGCGATTTAAACACCCTAACCGGGAAACCAATAGCAGCAAGGGAGAGCGCTGTAATAGGGTAATTGTTTCACGGTTTATTAGCGGCAGGGAGGGTGCTTGACAGGTGTATCGACGGCAGTCTGAGGCGCTATTCGGGCAGAACTGCGACGGCACCGTTATTTGTAATATGCGTTACGTAATTTGTAGCATATTGGATGCTGTATCTCCCCGTGTCTTTGGCAAATCTACTTATCGTCACCGGCAAAAGTAGTTGTCGCTAGACAAGAGCGCCTGCAGTGCGACGCACAAGAGCGAGAGTCAACGCTGGCTCAGGCGTGCGCTGATTGCGCCCGCTAACTCGATAAATTGCGGGCCGACACCGCGCGCCTGATTCAAGAACGCGATGCCGCTGTGCGGCGGGTTGAGCAGAATGCGGTGCAGCACCACGCTAAATTGCAGGCGCAACTGGGTGACGCGTGTTAGTAGATCGGCGTCTTTGAAGGCAGCTTGGCGGCGCTGCGTCGCATCAACACCGACACTGAAAAAGCGCGGCGCGCGCAAGCTAAGTCGGCATCGGGTCGGACTGCCGGCCATATTGGGCGGCAATGCCTGGCGACGCATGGGCTAAACCCGTGCGCGAAAAGAAGACTCAGTGACGCAGTCCCCGACACTCGGTAAGGCCTAAGCGAGGCATGGGCGGTAGATGGTGAACTCAATGAGTGCCCTCATGATCCTGTGGCGTAGGTACCGATTACCAAACCAAGAACACCTTGATTGCAAGTTCGGCAATGCGGCTCCTTCAATCGGCGCGTGCTGCACGTGTGGTGCGCCTTTTGACGTGCCTGCCAAAGGGGTCGTAGGCAGTCTGCCCGGCCATCCCTACATCAGCCTGGCCGTCGCGCGCAATACCTATCCTGATCGGGACGCAGGCGTTGGCGTGGATCAAGAAGCATCTGGACGAAGCGCGGCCTCAGTGTCGCTGGCTGTGGATGAAGGCGTGCTGTTCCTGGCGGTAGTGGGAGAGAGCATCGGCACGCGTAGCTTGGGATGGATGGTATCGGACTACATCAAGCGTTTGGGGGCAAGAGCGGTTCGTGTCACCTGTTCCGTTACACAATGCTGATGCTGGAGAACGGAGCGGACATGCGATTCGTACAGGCAATGCTGGGCTACGCGCAGCTGAGTTCCCGTCTGAGGCTCGCCGAGAGGCGGGCTTCCAACTGGGCCGAGTTCAAGTGGGGCTTGATCCTGAAGACTGGAAGCCTTTCGACGATGTGAGCGCAGGGGTACGGGAGATTCGCATCCGGGATGCGAGCGGTATTTATCGGGTAATGTACGTGGCGAAGTTCGAGGAAGCGATCTACGTGTTGCACTGCTTCCAAAAGAAAACACAAGCGACGCCGAAGCCCGACAAAGAGGTCGCAGCGGCTCGCTATCGGGCGATTGTCCGGGAAAGAAAGGGACAAAGATGAGCAAAGTTGATACACGTATCCGGCATGTGACGAAGCCGGGAGCAAACCTGTTTGTAGAACTCGGCTTCGCGCCTGACGAGGCGCAGCGGTATCAAGCCAAGTCGCAAGCGCTCATCAGTCAGACGATGGCGCTCAAAGAGCAACTCATGGGCGAACTCGCGTCGTGGATCGAGGTTCATCACCTCAAGCAAGCGGAGGCTGCGCAGATATTGCATATTACGCGGCCTCGCGTGTCGGACGTGGTCAACAAAAAGGCGGGCAAGTTCACGATCGACACATTAGTAGACATGCTGGCTCGCGTTGGCAAGCCGGTCAAAGTCATGGTGGGCTAAATTTGTTGCGATCAGTGTTAGCGGTAGCGAGCTATCTTTTTAGGCCGTTCTCGATGCTGTATTGAGCGAGGCGCGACGCATAAAAGTCTACGAGACGGAGCTGTCCTCGTTTTGTCCATTGGGTGGTATGGGCGGCGCATCGCGCCAGCGCATTTTGTGACGGGCTGCCGTTTCGCGATGCCGCGTGTCCTCTTTCGCGTGCAGTTATTAGCTCGTATTGGTCAGCGACATGTGACCCAGATTATCCGCGCACCGTGCGCAGCTCGAGGCCGCCATCGGCCTGGTGTGACCCGGTAGTGTGCCTGAGCCAGGGCGCCAACGCACGGTCCAGTTCGTCGGCGCCCTCAGCGAACTCGGGCCCGTGCGTACGCAGCCATGTCGCAGTACGCCTGAATATATCTTTGATCGTGTCATGGAGAGCCGAGCGCGGCAGGCAGCGGCGTTGACCTTTAAAAGGCATGACTAGTGGCGTGGTGTCGGCTTGGTCGGGAAACGAAACAGGCCACATGCTTGGCGATAGCGGGCCAGCACGGCGATCAACTCCGGCAACGCCGGTACGATCCGCGCGCGTTTTCCCTTGCCAACGATCTCGAGCCACTATTAATCGTGCTCCTGCGTGCTCAGACGCTGCGAGGAGTCGCCCATTATTGCGCCGGCGACCTTGGAGATGCGCAGGCCTTGCAGATAGAAAAGCGTTGTCAGCCAACAGCAGCGCGCATAGTACGCTTGCTGTGCCGCCGTCTGCTGGGGCAGCTGCTCGACGAAGCATCTGACTTCTTTCCATAGCGCGAGCGATAGGCAGCGGGTGATGCGTGGTGCCGACCGTCGGCCGCGTTGACGCAGCAGCGCCATCGGGTTGCCGCGCAGGCTGGAGTGGCGCGTGAAGCGACGTACGATCGACGACATGACGCGAGACCACGCGCCGGACGGCGCGATGCAGATGACCTTCGAACCTGCCTGTCATTGACGAGCCCGCGAAGGCACCGCGCGAATGGTTGCCAGCAATACACGAGCCGAAAGACTGTCACGTGGACATACCAACACTAGCGCTGTTGGTCGAGGAAGGCGAAATCTTACCCTTTTAACCACGCAATACGGATACCATTTTCCAACTGCCCTTCTTTACTCTGCGTTGCCTGTGGTTCAGATATGCGCTGTTTTCTGGAATTGAACAAATATGGGCCGCGCGTCACACGTGACTTGAAAGACGGCATATCTTGAAGACTAAAACATATGTGGCCTCGTGGAACGTGCTTAACGTCTGCACGGCTTCGAGACGATAGCGGAAACACGCGTTTTCCGTTGCCTCACAGCTACAGTGTCCAAACTTTGGACGAGGCAAGGATTTACTTCTACCAAATGCGAATGTATCGTGCACGGAAATCAGATGTAACGCACACGAAATGACCTTTTTCAAACAAACAAAAGTTTTTGCCGTGACGAACCACAAGGGTGGTGTCGGCAAGACGACAACAACGATCAACCTAGCTGACGGCTTTGCCAGCAACGGACTTAACGTTCTCGTTGTCGATTTGGATCCGCAGGCGAACGCAAGCCTGCATCTTGGGACGGAGCACCCGAGCACGGTGACGGTGACATCGGCTGAGCTTTTGCTTGGAGGCGTCGATATTCTTCCAAGAGCGGTTCATGAGACCACCCACATCGACGGTGTTTCATTGATTTACGGGTCGCTTGCCCTTGGTAAAGCTGAAGATGAACTGAAGGATCAAACTCCGCGGCCGTGCGAAGAACTTCGTATGAAGTTGGAGCCGGCGGACGGCATCTACGATGTGATCCTGATCGACTGTCCACCAAGCCTCAAGCTGCTCACGAGTAACGCTATAGCCGCCGCTACTCATGTCATTGTTCCGGTTGAGTCAGGCTCCCAGTACGGCCTGTACGGTGCCGAGGACTTGTTAAAGCACATAGAAAAGATTAAGCGCGTCAACCCAACGCTCAAGCTTCTCGGCGCCCTGCTTCTGAAGCACGATGAGCGTCAAACAGTTTGTAAAATGCTCGGGAGCACCGCAGTTAAGACATTCGGACAGATTTTGCCGGTAAAGATTTCGACGAGCACGAAGGTGAATCAGGCGGCAGTCATGCAGCAAAGCTTGCATGCGTTGGACCGCTCGTCAAAGGTGGCGCGCGAGTATCGCCAGCTGTCGAGCGAGCTTATCAAGATGCTCGGTCTCGAGGCGAAAACTGCGGAGGCGTAGATGGTAGTAAAAAATTTGAAGGCGATGCTTGAGGCGAAGGCTGCTGAGAACACCCAGCGGCACCATGAAGCAAGCCATACGAGCGATTTTGACGTGGGTCGTCAGCACATGATGGTTCCGGTCGACAAGATCGAGCCGAATCCGTTCCAGCCGCGTACCGTCTTTAACGAGGCCAAGATACGCGAGCTCGCGACCACAATTAGCGCCGACGGGTTGGGGGAACCGGTGCTACTGCGTCGTAAAGGTGGCGGATACCAGCTTATTGCTGGTGAAAGGCGCTGGCGAGCGGTCAAATTGCTGAACCACCCGACGATCGAGGCGCTTGTCATTGATGCGGACGATGCGAAGACTGCGATACTTGCGCTTGTGGAAAACTTACAGCGCGAGGACTTGGCTGACTTCGAAGTGGCACTCGGAATTAAGCTAGTGATGGATCAGTTTCCTCAGCGATCCAAGCTCGCGGAGTACTTGGGTATCGAGCGGTCGGATCTTTATCGCTATCTAGCGTTTCACGCTCTGCCTGAGTTCGTCCAGGAGCGGTTGCGGGCGAACCCAGCATTGCTCGGTCGCGTGGCGGCTGCGGATATCGTCAAGGTACTGAAGGACGGCGAGAGTGCTCCCGATCTCATTCAGCGGCTCGATCAAGCCATCACCCTTGTGGAGCGAGGACGGCTGGATCAGACTAAGGTCGCCCGTCATATTGCGAGAACGAGCGGTGGTGGTGTCCCGCTAGCTCAAAAAACCCCTTTGATGTCAAATGGCAGTAAAGTTGGAACTTTCGCACGCGATCATAAGAACATTGTGGTTAAGATAGCTGCTGGGGCACTATCTGATGAAAAAGCAGCCGAGCTGAAAAAATTCGTCGTTGAGTTGCTTGGATAGCGAGTCCGGGTTTTAATTTGTCCAAACTTTGGACAGCGCGTTTAGGTGCTATGCGACAGCAGCGCATAGGTAAGGTAGGCTATGCCGGCAGCCGAAGAGCTGTACCAAATGCCAGCATTTCGTCTATCGGTTGCAGCCTTGATCGCAGCATACGGTAAGAGAGCAGAGCGATTGCAGTTCAGAATGAAAACCGAACGCATAGCGGGCCGGTCCGGCTGGCGAAAGCGAACGGCTTAAGCCTCGATGTGACTGATGACTGTCTTGTGCGGGCTGCTGAAAAGGTAGGGGCCGTCGCTCGGGAGCTGTCACAGATGAGCACCAAGCAGCCGGAGAGGGTGGCTGTGACCTGCCTGATTTCTTCGGACCGTTTCAATTCAGGATCAGCAAACCGCTCCATCTTGCCGATGGCGACTATTAAGGGTGTTGGCAGAGGTGGCTGATGTTTTTTCTTCACTCGCTTGCCGCACAGGTGCGACGGCTCGAGAAGAAGGTGGAGCACGAGAAGATTGTGCTGGTGTCTGCCTGCGCTGTCCTTACAAATCGTCGAATTCGCCTGGTAGCACGGACAAATCACAGTGGCCGAGGCGATCAAACTCGCTGGTAGCAGTCGCAATACCTTTAAGCAACACTTCCGCGATTTAGTGGAAAGAAGACATCCGGAGCCGCAGGACGTATCCGTAATTCTGTGTGTGAGGCGTGTTGAAACTCACAGTCCGATGTTGAAGCGCTCGGGGTAGAGCAGCGCGAACTGCGTCATCGCGCTTTTCCAATCATGTCGGGAACCGGTCCATTTGGCAATGACATTGCGCAGCGCCAGCCAGACCAGCTTGAGCGCGGCTTCGTCGCTGGGGAAGTGGCCGCGTGCCTTGATGATCTTGCGCAGCTGCATGTGCAACGACTCAATCGAATTCGTTGTGTAGATGATCTTGCCAATGTCCGGCGCAAAGGCAAAGAAGGGAGTGACCTGCTCCCACGCACGCCGCCACAGGGCGGCGATCGGCGGATATTTGCACCCCCACGGGCCCTCGTCGAACGCTTGGAGCGCCAGCGCCGCGGCTTCGGCCGACGGCGCCCGATACACTTCTTTGAGTTCGGCGGCGACTTGCTTGCGCTCTTTCCAACTCGCAAAGTCCAGCGAATTGCGAATCAAATGAACGATGCAGGTTTGCACTGTCGTCTCGGGAAACACAGTGTTAATCGCCTCGGGAAAACCCTTCAGGCCGTCAACTACGGCGATCAGGATGTCCTGCACACCGCGCAGCTTGAGCTCGTTGACCACGCGCAGCCAGAACTTGGCGCCCTCAGTGTGCTCGATCCAAAGCCCGAGCACATCGCGTGTGCCGTCGCGGCGCACGCCAAGTGCGAGATAAATCGCCTTATTCTTCACCGTCCCTTCGTCGCGCACCTTCACGCGCAGAGCATCAAAGAACACGACTGGATACATCGCTTCAAGGGGCCGTTGCTGCCACTGGCGTACCTCGTCGATTACGGCGTCCGTGACCGTGCTGACAAAGTCAGGCGAGACTTCGATGCCGTACATCTGCTGCAAAAAACCCTGGATTTCGCGCACAGTCATACCGCGTGCATACATCGCGATGATCTTGTCGTCAAATCCAGTAAAACGCCGTTCGCCTTTGGCGATGAGCACCGGGTCGAATGTCCCGTTGCGATCGCGTGCAATATTCAATTCCAGCAGGTCATCGTCGGTCGTGATCCGCTTGCGGCTACTGCCGTTGCGATGGTTTTCGCTTTCCTCAAGCTTGGCTTGGCCTTTCTCGTAGCCCAGGTGATGCGTCAGCTCTGCGCCCAGGGCCCGTTCGAAGATCGCTTTCTTGAGCGCGGCAAACTGCTCGTTGATCGTTGTTCGCTCCAGCGTGCCGGGCACCAGTTGCTTGATCAGCTCCGGGTCTAGGTTCAGCCCGCGACCGGGCTTAATCGTCGATTCTTCTTTTCGCTTGCGAGGCATGTTGGCTCCTTTGCCAATAGTTTATGCCTCACACACAAGAAATCAGATAGGCTCGAGCCGCACGGCAGTGGGCGCGGCGCGTGGTACGGCCTGAAATGGCGCGGCTCGCAATGACTTTCGAGCTCTGCTTGGCTTTCTAAGTTCCGCGTTCGCTCTATTGTGTTCCTCAAAGCCGTACCGGAGGCGCCTAATCAGACCGACGTGGGGCGGCCTCGATAGCGCAGTGCCGAAAAACCACTCGAGCGCATGGTACTGTCTTGCCGTGTCCCCCTTCGTATAGATCGTTGTAAACGTTGAACTGACGTGTCTTAGCTCCGCGTGCACGCTCCCAAATCGCCGCCCGCGTTCAGCAGCACGGTTCGCATGCGTATGGCGTAGCAGTAGACGCTCTGTGGGCTGGCCGCTGCTCCCGGATAGGCGCGCTCGAATCGCCGAGGGCCTACGCAAAGCGCTTCTTGTACAGTAGGACCAGCGCATCTGAAGCGAAGAAGGGGCCTATTCTCAAGTGGCTGACGAGCGGGGTATCGTTCGACGCCGTTTCATGCGTGTAGGGCGCCGGCTGCAGCTGCTGCGAGTCGTCCGGTGCTGCCATTGACCGCGGCGGCATGTGTACGGGCCGTGCATAACGTGCCGCCGACAAATATTTGCCCAATGCCTTACGCAGTTCGCTTGGCGCTCAGTGGTGCCGCGGGTGCGCGCCTAGCGCAGCGGCTGGGCATTTCGATCAGCGGCAAAACGGTCGCGCGTTGACTCAAACGCAACGGCCAGAAGCACGTTGCGATGGCATCGCCGCTTACCATGATTGGCGGTGATAACTGGGAATTTGGATGCGGTCATCGCTATGGCACCCTACTGGTCAATCTAGAGATATGCCGGCCATCGGATTTGCTGCCAGAACGCCATGCAACGGCGGTGGCGAGTTGGCTAAACGGCCACCGAACAGCCCAGTTGGTGTCACGTGATCGCGCTGCCGTCTATGTAATGATCCGGCACAACACGGCTTAGCACTTGACATCGAAGTTGAGTGTTATAGATTGAAGTTAAGGCTTCGTTTTTTGAAGGGTGCATTCGATACAGCCAAGTTTCATGCCGGTGCCACGCGATTACATATTGTTGGTCCATCAGCATGTGCTTAGTATCGTTTTAGTAGTTAATGTTGTACATCGCAGTGTTGATTGGATTGTGTGTTGCGTAGCCCCATAAATCGGAGCAACTAGTCAATTTCGTAAGTACTGCAAAAAATTTTAAGGACCGACGGGCGTACTTTCCCTATCGTGTTATGTAAATCGCTTCATGCGTCAGATGAATGAACGTTACTTTAGTGGCCCAGCATGAGCACTTTTGATGACGCTTTTGAGCAGCTCATTGGCAATGAAGGGGGTTACTCCAATCACCTTCAAGATCCTGGCGGTGAAACCATGTGGGGTATCACCCAACGGATCGCGCTCTCAGGAGGCTATACCGGCCCCATGCAGGATTTGCTGCGTGAGACAGCCAGGCACATTGCCAAGGCGCTTTACTGGGATTCGCTGCGCTGCGACAGCTATGATGCGCGTGTTGCGTTTCAGGTCTTATGCCAATTACAACGGCGGCCCTGTTGTTGTTTGGATGCAGCAAGCCAGCGGCGCGCTCGCCGACGGCAAACTCGGACCAAAAACGATCGCCGTGGTGCAAGCGGTCGCCCCGGAGCTATTTATCCTGCGTTTTGTGGCCGCGCGCCTAGCCTATTTAACCGCGTTGCAAACTTGGCCCAGCTTTGGGCACGGCGGATCGCCACCAATCTGAGGGTAGCCGGAGCTTAATCATGTTACCGATTGTTTTTGCTCTTGCGCAGTTCGCGCCCCAAATCGCACAGTGGATTGGGAGTAGCCGGGCCGAACAGGTCGCGCAGAAAGTGGTCAACATCGCCCAAGCGGTCACCGGCACCAGCACGCCAGAACAAGCGTTGTCCGCAATCCAAATTGCCCCCGAACTTGCTTACCGATTTCAGGAACCGATAGTCGAGAGCCAAGTCGAGCGGCAGCGTATCGCCGTTGAGTTGGAGAAGTCGCACATCCCCGTCAACATCGAGACGGCAAAGGCGAATTCCGCCGACCACGCCAATGCTCGGCGGATGGCGCTAACTGCACAAGGCCGCATCCCATGTGACCTCGCTTATTTATCTACAGGTGCCCTATTTTTTATGACCGGTGCGCACTTCTGGCTGTTATTTTTTAGTATGTCAGTTAAAACGCTCGCCCTTGGCGTACTTGGCAGCATTAAAGGTGTACTGATTGAGATGATTTTGGGTGAAAAAAATTTTTTCTCGGCTCGTCCTCCACGGCAAAAAAGCAGGCCGCAGTGATTACAAGCTTCTCGACCGATCCGGACACTTATGTTACGACTCAAGGGTTAAACTATATGGTAGGCCGTAATTAGACGGCATTGCCACTGTTAATGGGAGTAATCTATGAGGGCTTATTATGCCTAATTCAACGGCAGCGGTACGTGAGAACGTGTTGATGATTAAGGTGCGAATCTATGGGTAACGAACGAACCATCCTTGATAACAAGGGCACACTGACTAAACAGCGCAAACATTATGCTAGTACCAAGTGCAAGTGCGAAGACAAAGATGCATTGCGCGAAATTTTTAATACAGCCATCCTCTACTACGACCTCGTTAGACGTCAAATCCGTACACTGTCTTCTAACGGCACTTTCGCCCACATTAAATTCAATCCTTGGCTGCAAAAAAGGACGTTTAATGCCAATGGTAATGCAAAGCAAAATATGCTGGAAAACAGCGTTGACGAAACGGTGCCAGCACAGCTGGGAGATAATCTATCTCAATATTTATCTCAAATGTCTGGTCGTAGGCACCAGACATTGGCTAGCGAAGCAGCTGGTAAGGAGCTCGAGGCCTGGTATTCTGACGCGACTTTTTACGTTCACAAAAAATTCAACAAAATTTTACAATCAAAATCAGAAAATTTATTTGATAAACCTGAGCAAGATCGCAATCGGAGCATGATTGGCCGAACGCAAACCATTAAAGGAAACGTTAAAAATTTCCAAGTCTTTAAACAAGCTACGGGGATGAACGCTTCGCTAGCTGCAAAATGGTTCAAACCTATTTTACAGACCATGGACGAATTTCAAATCAATACACCGGCGCGTCAAGCAGCCTTTATTGCCCAAACTGGGCATGAGACACTTGGTTTTCGCAGGACCGAGGAGTTCGCCAGCGGCGCTGCCTATGACACCGGAAATAAGGCCATAGAATTAGGCAACACACCGGAAGCAGACCGCGATGGTCAACGTTACAAAGGGCGTGGCTTGCTTCAAATCACCGGTCGCTACAACTATAAGTTGTGCGGTGTAGCGCTGGGTCTAGATTTAATTAATCATCCGGAGTTATTACTTGAGGCTGCCCCTGCAGCCCGCTCGGCTGGCTGGTACTGGGAATACAAAAAATTAAATAGATGGGCGGATAAAGGCGATTTCGTTGGCCTTACGCGTAGAATTAATACTGCCTTGCTTCACCTGGACGATCGGTACAGTCGTTGGATACGGGCTAAGAATGCACTTACGGCGTAATCTAATGAAATGTGAGCCTTTGGCGAAGTCTCCCTGAAAATTGGAGGTAACAGAAAGATGAACCACACCGGGTTTGGTGGAGGCTCCAACTCTTGAGAAAATGGAGCCACGAACAAGAAGCCAAGCAAGTTTTCTCCGGAAGTGCGAGAGCGCGCAGTGCGCTTGGTACGCGAGTAGCGTAGTGAGCACCCGTCGATGTGGGCGGCAGTGGAATCGATTGCACCGATGATCGGCTGCACGCCGCAAACGTTGCTCCATTGGGTCAAGCGTGAGCAGGTCGATCGCGGTGAGTGCGATGGCGTGAGCACCGCCGAGCGCGAGCGTATCAAGGCCCTGGAGCGCGAGGTCAAGGAACTGCGCCTACCAACGAGATTCTCAAGCTGGCCAGTGTGTTTTTCGCGCAGGCGCATCTCGACCGCCGATTCAAGTCCTGAAGGCCTTCGTCGATCGTAAGCGTTGCGTCTTCCTTGCAATTACCCACATCTCAATCGCGGATCCTAATAACTTGGCATCTATGATGACCGGTGTGCGAACGAGATGGCAGGGAACCGAAAGGCAGATAATCAAGCATGGTTTGAGCATGAAGTTGAAGAAAGCGAATTTGCGGACTCGCGGCTACGCAAGCGTTTGGGCAAGCTTTTGATCCAATGGTGGAACGGCATGGGCCAGACGATTCCATTTGCGTGCCAGGACTGGGCTTCAACCAAGGCGGCCTATCGTTTCCTGTGCAACAAGCGTGTCAATGAGCACGATATCCTGAGCGGGCACTTTCAAGCTAGTGCTGAGCGTTTAAGGTCGACACAGGGCCCTGTTCTCATTGTGCAAGATACAACGGCATTCTCGTACCAGCGCGAACGCAACGAACTCATCGGCTACACGGGCAAAACGTCGATCCGGCCGGCAAGGCATGGTCTGCAACAGCCGCTGACACAATGCGGCATCCTGATGCATTCGAGTCTGGCTGTCACAGCGGATGGACTGCCGCTGGGCCTGGCAGCGGTAAAGTTCTGGACGCGCAGCAAGTTCAAGGGTTGCACGGCGCTCAAGCGACATGTCAATCCGACGCGCGTACCGATTGAGCAGAAGGAAAGCTATCGCTGGCGAGAGAACATGCGCCAGTCAACGGCACTGCTGGGTGAGCCTGCCCGTTGCGTTCACATCGGTGATCGGGAAAGCGACATTTATGAGCTGTTTTGTAGCGCATACGATTTATGCACACACTTCCTAGTGCGCACTTGTGTTGATCGCTTGGCCGGCGATGGTCAGCGCACTGTCGCACACGAAATGGAGCAGGTCCAGCTTAAGGGATTGCACCGCGTTAAGCTTCGTGATAGGAAGGTCGGTCCGATGACTGCTACGCTTGAGCTTCGCTACCAGCGAATGACGGTATTACCACCGATTGGCAAGCACAAGCGCTACCCTGCACTGCAGCTGACCGTTATTCACGCCCAAGAGCGCAATGCACCCCGTGGACGAGCTCGCATTGAGTGGAAACTGATTACCGATATGCCTGTCAGATCGCGCGCCGAGGCAGTCGAAAAATTAAACTGGTATGCCATGCGCTGGAAGATCGAGACATTCCATAAGATCCTGAAATCGGGATGCAGGGCAGAAGAGTCAAAGTTGCGTACGGCCGACAGGCTCGCGAACCTGATTGGCATGTTCTGCATCCTGAGTTGGCGCATATTCTGGCTCACTATGATCAGCCGATCTGTCCCGCAGGCGCCGCCCGAGGTGGCATTTACACAGACCGAAATCGAATTGCTTGGACGTGTCGTCCAGGACTCACCTCGTAGCGCGCAAGCGCTGCCGCTATTGCGCAACTTGCTCAAGCGCGCCCGGCTTGGCGGCCATTTGGCCCGCGCTAGCGATCCTGCCCCAGGAAACACCGTCATGTGGCGCGGCATGCGGCGCTTGATCGATATCCAACTCGGGTATGAACTCGCGCTAACAAGATATAGGTAATTGCAAGCTTGAGACGACGCTTACTTTGTTTGCGCAGCCGAAGACTTTCATGATTACGCTTGGCAGCATCGACTATCGACTTACGGTGCAGTGCCGTTGGAGTTGACCCCGTAGTCCCGGACACGACCTCACACTACGGTTGATGAATCCACGGCGCGTCGAAACTCGCGCGCTGAGCGATATTTCAGCGCGCTATGGGGATGCTTCTCGTTGTAATGCTCAAAGGCCATGGCGAGATTGAGCACGGTCGTCGCCGCATCCGATTTTGGCATAAAGGCTACGTAATCGCGCTTCATCGTCTTCACGAAGCTCTCAGCCATGCCGTTACTCTGTGGACTGCACACCGGCGTCGTCTGCGGCTTCAGACCGATTTCGGTTGCGAAGCGGCGCGTTTCGTCGGCCGTATAACCGGAGCCGTTATCGCTCAGCCACTCGATTTCCGAGGGTGCTTGTAGCGCATTGTCAAAGCGGTTTTCGACGGCCGCCAGCATCACATCACGCACCGCGTCGCCACTATAGCCAGCCGTCGTCGCCACCCAGCTTATCGCTTCGCGGTCGCAGCAATCCAGCGCGAACGTTACGCGCAGCACCTGGCCATTGTCGCAACGGAACTCAAAGCCGTCCGAACACCAGCGTTGGTTGCTGCGTTCGACTGCGACCTTGCCATCGTGGCGACGTTGCGCTCGAGGTAACTGCGGCCTTCGTTGCATCAGCAATGCGTGCGTACGCATGACTCGGTACACACGCTTGGCGTTGACCGGTGCCAGGCCGGCGCCACAGCGTTCACGCCGCAGGACGCCCCAGACGCGCCGGTAGCCATAGCTGGGCAACTCGGCTACCACCAGCCGGATTTTCTCGACCAAAGCACCATCGTCCATCCGTCGCCACCGGCGTCCATCCCGCCACTGTGCCGGACGAGACAGTTTCGTCACCACATTGAAGCGCGCCACGCCGAGAACTTCGCAGACCTGCTTCACTGGTCGTCCTCCGGCAGCCAGGGCGAGCGCGCAATCCACTTTTTTGCTCGCCCGTATTCAACTGCCTCGCGCACAATCTCGTTCTCCATGGTCTTCTTGCCCAGCAGTCGTTGCAGTTCCCGAACCTGCTTGAGTGCGTCGGCCAGTTCCGACGCCGGTATAACCTCCTCACCAGCCTTGACCGCCGACAGGCTCCCGTCCTGATACAGTTTGCGCCAGTGAAATAGCTGGTTCGGATTCACGCCGTGTTGGCGCGCGACCATCGAGACCGATTTCCCTGGCTCGAAACTCTCCCGCACCATTGTCAGCTTCTGCTGTGCCGACCAGCGTCGCCGCCGCTCAGGGCCCCTCAACACTTCCATCACTTCCTGCCTGGTGTTAGTCACGAACACAGTCTTATGCCTACCCGCTAGTTTAAGTGGCTGACCGTGTCCGGTGATTCACGGGGCTGCTCCAGCCGTGAAGCGCTTGGTGCTGGCCGGGCATTGGACATCGCGGATTTTGGTGGCCCAATCGTGAGCGCTATTCCGCTCGTGACGGGCGTCGATCTGCTTGCGTAGCACCGCTATCTCGGCTTTGGCAGTGGCTTGTGAGTGCAAGGCGCAAGAACCCTGATGACGTTCCGACACTCGAGGATCTGAGCGTCGGAAGTAAGCTATGCATGTGGTTGTCTCGCCAGCTTTCCCGACGCAGCATCACATGCATCCGGCGATAACCAGAGTGCACGCGTGTTTGCGTGATTCTGCTTGATGCACAGCATAATCGCGTTCGAATCTCGCGCGACTGATAGCTGTACACCGAACGCGACAGCTTTAGTACTTTACAGGCTTGGCGCTGACCTGCGCCAAAGCGTTGCATCCGATCCGTGGTGAGTTCATACAGCCGGGAAGGCGTCAGAGCGTCTTTGACAGCACATCCTGCAGCACGGCTTTGCCCAGCGACAAGTCTGCCACCTGCCGGTTAAGCTTTGCGTTTTCTTCTCCAAGTTGCTTCAGGCGACGCAGCTTCGGCGGGCCCAGGCCCCCATTGATTTTGCAGAAGCCGTGGCTTTTTTACGCACCAGTTCTTACCTTTCTGCTCAATCGTGCGTCCGCCACGCTATCAGCAGTATGAAGCTGGTCAACGGTAAAACGACTTATTTACAACGAGTATCACTGAATATTTTAGTAGACTGTTCAGTCCGTATTGGAATTATTGGCCTAGGCCAGTGTCGTACCAATCTTATATTCTGTAATTTTCATAAGTTAATTAAAAATTCCATTTTTTGTACTTGACGCAATGTCAAGTACTAACTTTAATTAAACGAAATAGGGAAGAACTTTAAAGATGGTCCCTTGAAGCCTTTCCTTGCTTATTGAAAAAATTTCTGGGAACAGCGAGATGAGAAAACGAAAGTGGTCCGCCCGGCAGCGCAGGGCCGTGCTCAACGCGTGGGACGCGGGACGCACGGTTTTAGAGTTGTGTAAGAAGCACGACATCAGCCGAGCGACTTTGTACTTATGGAAGGAAATTTATACCGGTATGTCGGCCGAGGCAATCGAGCGATGGGACAAGCTTGCACGCGAGCGCGCAGTATTTCAGCATCAGCTAAAGTGTGCGAAAGCGGACCGGGCACTATTGCAGGCTGTGCTGCAGACTCTTGAGCTGACGGTGGAGCAAAAATGTAGGCTGGTACGGTGGTCTCGTGCACAGCATCTAAGTAGTGCTACAAGAACATGCGTGCTGCTGCGACTGTCGCGCTCGAAATTGAAGCTTGACGCAATGAACGAAGCGCAGTTTTCGCACGAGAAGAAACAACAATAGTGAAGCTGCCACGCGCTGAAGCGCTACATGTCTTAAAACTTCCCGATTTGGATTGCGTTTCACCACTGCCTACGATACCAGATGTGAGCCGCCGAAAGTAACACCCGACAAGGTTAGGAACTTGAACTGGGTTAGTTGCGGCGAAAATTTGACGGTGTAGGAGGCCGAATGGCGAGCACAGCAGCGGGGATAGCGACGACGTATCCGATCCCGACCTATCGTTTCAAGGTGGTGGTCGGTAGCGAAGAAATGGCGTGCAGTGCGGTGTCGGGGTTAGAACTGGGCGTCGAGACGATCGAGTACAAGGATGGTACCGGTGCGGTCCGACGTATGCCGGGCCAGCGCCAAGCGCTGCATATCACGCTACGGCGCGGAGTGGTGAAAGGTAAAAGCCAACTTTACGATTGGATCAACTCGATTTCGCTGAACCAAGTGGAGAAAAAGGACATGTCCATCAGTTTGACCAGCGAAGCGGGTGATGCGCTATTGGTGACGTGGAATGTCACCGACGCGTTTCCAACAAAGCTTTCGGCGCCACACTTTGATGCGAGTAGCAACGAGGTGGCAATCGAAGAGGTCTCATTGACCGCAGACCGTTTGACAGTCGAATTTCATTAATTGTCGGCACTTGTGGGCGCTGGGAAAGCGGATGCCACATTATGCGACGTACGACCACACATACTTGAGGACAAGGAGATGACGGACCTCAACTATCCAGGCGTTTATATCGAAGAAGATGCTAGCCTCGCGCTGTCGATCGCAGCGGTCTCAACCGCAGTGCCAGTGTTTGCGCACAATAAAGCGCTGATTAAGAAAAAAAAGGCCGTGCGGATCGATTCCTGGCTCGAGTTTATAAAGCTGATTTCTACTCCTGAAGCGCCCGAACCCGGGGATCCGAAGCCCGAGGATCCGAAACCTGAGGGTCCAAAACCTGCGGATTCGAAACCTGAAGATTCAAAATCTGAAGATCCGACATCAGATTTATTATACGTTTCACTTAAAACATATTTTGAAAATGGCGGAGGCTATGCGTACGTATGCCCGACCGATCAATTGACTACGCAAGTGCCGGGCTTGGACGATGTCACGTTGATTGTTGCGGCAGGCCAATGGGATGATACGGGAAAAAGTTTGCAGACGTCCGTAACGCAATTATGCAAGGATGGTAAAGGGCTGTTTGCGCTGCTGGATGGGCCTGTAGGACTCAATACACCGAAAGCAGATATGGCGGACTATCCGTCCCTGTCCTGTGCGGCGGTCTATGGGCCATGGTTGACCGCGAACTGGTTGTCGAAGGATGCAAAAGGCATCCCGCCCAGCGCAGCCGTAGCCGGTGCAGTATGCACCACAGATCGAGAACGCGGCGTGTGGAAGGCGCCAGCTAATATTGGGCTTAAAGGCGGCGTGAAGCCTAAGGAGCGTGTGTCGGACACGGTGCAAGGCGATTATAACAAATACGCTAAGCCGCTTAATTTGATCCGAGCATTTCAAGGTACCGATCCGCTCATTTGGGGCGCCCGCACACTGGCAACCGACACTGACCGTTGGCAATATGTGCCAGTACGGCGGCTGTTTAACGCAGTAGAAAAAGATATTGGCCGCGCGATGCACACCGTAATGTTTGAGCCAAACAGCCAACCCACTTGGGAAAAAGTGCGCGCGGCCATTGATAACTATCTGCACGCGGTGTGGCGCCAGGGCGGCTTGCAAGGATCGAAGCCCGATGAAGCGTATTTCGTACAAATTGGCTTGGGCCTGACGATGACGCAAGACGAGATTAATAATGGCCAGTTGATTGTAAAGATCGGGCTGGCGCCTGTACGGCCCGCGGAATTTATCATCTTACAAATGACGCAGGATCTGGCCAGTGTGCCGGCGTGAGCCCAGCCGATTGGGACAGGCTGCGTTGAGGCTCTGGCACAAGTGTACTTTGCCCCGCTAAACCAGAAAGGAGTGAACATGCCAGTACAAGTCAGTTACCCAGGCGTGTATGTCGAAGAAGACGCCAGTTTGGCTTTCAGTGTGTCATCGGGAGCAACAGCTATTCCCCTGTTTGTCGGCAACTTTTATGGTTTAGAGGCTGAATTTCCTCCGGCCGATTGTGTGGCAGTGAGCGACTGGTTGGCGTTCGAGCGGCAATTCGTGAGCGGCGGCGTGCGGGAGACGGCCATTACACTGCCTTCTTCGACGCCTCCTTCTTCTCTACGCTCAACAGAATCACAAGGGAGTGACGGAAACGCGAAAGCGCCAAGCTGCATTGTTGAATACCAGCCTAATTGGGCAGCGTATGCGGTGCGCCATTATTTTGATAATGGCGGAGGGCTGTGTTATGTGTTTCCCCTTAATAAGCTAAAAGTCGATTTGAAGGAGGCACCGAAGGATTCGACGGAGGCATCGAAGGATTGGACGGAGGCACTGAAGAAGTCGATTCAAGCATGCCCCGACATCACTTTATTGTGTTATTGCGATCGTGTTGATGAGGCTACTAATCGGGTTGATGAGGCTACTGAAAGTCAACAAGTGTATAGGGCACTCAATACGCTGCTGGACAGGCCGGGGGGCTACTTTTTATTGGCGGATAGCAATGACGGTACGCCGCTAGTGGGTGTGACGTCAGAGCAAACCGCGGTGTATTATCCAGCGCTGGAGACTCGCTATCGTCAAACGGTTCAGGCTGATAACCAAATCGTAATAAAAAATTATTCAGATGAAAAAATTAAAAATTTGGATGATTTGCGCAAGCTAGACAACGCAAAAGCGTTGTGCCAGTCCATCGACAAAGCATTGGTTGACAAGATCCAGCCTGAAAAGCCGGTTGTACTGCGTGCCACCCCCGCAGTCGCCGGCTTGTATACGAAAACTGACCGCACGCGCGGCGTGTGGAAAGCGCCCGCTAATGTTGCAGTGGCTGGCGTCGAGCAACTCGTTGAGGTTAAGCGCGAGGGCACTGATTTAAGCACGACGCCCATCCCCATCAGTGATGAAAAGCAAAGTGAACTGCAGAAGCAAGGTATCAACGCGCTGCGCACATTCCAAGGCAAAGGCACGCTGGTGTGGGGGGCTCGTACGCTCGCCTTCACCAGTAAAAAGTGGTGCTACATCCCAGTGCGACGTTTATTCAATGCGGCCGAGCGCGATATGCAGCAGGCGATGCGCGCGGTGATGTTTGAGCCGAATAGCGAACCGACCTGGCAAAAGGTGCGTGTAGCGCTGGACAATTATTTGCACACGCTATGGCGTCTGGGCGCGTTACAGGGTGCAAAGCCGGAGGAAGCGTATCGCGTGCAGGTGGGCCGGGGCCAGACAATGACCCAAGATGATATCAAACAGGGCAAGCTCATTGTGCAAGTCGGTATGGCTGCTGTACGCCCGGCTGAGTTCATTATTTTACAGCTCATGCAATGGCAAGGTGGTAGTTCAACGGCTGCTCGCTAAGCCAACCAATAAACCCTTAGTGAGTTGACCGTTTATGCCGCTTAGCCTGAAAACTTTACCTAACCGAGAATACCTATGCAGGCTCACTCTGAACTTGGCGTAAGTGTGACGCGCACGCCGATTGGCCCTGCAGCGGTTTCGTTACCGACGGCAGTGCCGTTGTTTGTCGGCTATACCGAGAAGGGCGCGCTTACATCTGTGTGCGAGGTCACGTCGCCAGATGATTTCAAGGCGCAACTGGGCGGCCCCGGGCTGTCGCGTGTGCCGCCGTTTGCCCTTTATGACACGGTATGTCATTACTTTGACCAAGGAGGTGGGCGCTGTTATGTGTTGTCGTTAGGGTGTCCTTCAACGTGCACGAAATCATGTACCTGCAGTTCGGCTGCACCAGTCACGCTGAAAGAAGACTTGAACAAGGTGTCCTGGGCGGCTTGTTGGGCACAAGCGCCTCAAGCCACGTTGCTTGCTGTGCCGGATCTCGTGCTAATGGAAGGTTCATGTGACGATGCATGGGTTGAAGCGTGGGAAGTATTGGTTTCTGCACCGGCGCGTGAAGCCCGTGCGTTTGTTTTGCTGGATGGCCCGGATGACCCCGGGCAAGTAAGGCAATGTCTCGATAAGTTCGCAAAATTGGACCTGGGCGATGCGCTGACTCATGCCGCGCTGTACTGGCCGCGCTTGCGAACGAACCGGTCCAGTTCAACAGGCGACGAGCTAATTGTGCCCAGTTCGGGTGCAGTTGCGGCGGTAATCCAGCGCACGGATCGTGAACGCGGGATTTGGAGTGCGCCGGCCAATGTCGCGCTCGCCCGTGTGGTAGGGCCGACGTGTCACGCCATGCCGATGGCGAGCTTTGATGGGATCACGTTGAATCGGATTCGTAGCTTTGCAGCACGGGGAGTGCGGGTGTGGGGATGCCGCACGCTAGCACCGCCGGTGTCGGCAAACAACGTGCAGTCTCCTTGGCAGTACGTACAACTGCGACGCACGATGAGCTATGTTGAGCAACATCTGAGCGATCTAGCACGCTTTGCGGTGTTTGAGCCGAACAACGCGGTAACGTGGCTCAAGCTAAAAAGCGTAGCGCGCGCATGGCTGCGACGCCTGTGGCTGGCAGGCGGCCTCTTTGGCACGCAGGAAAGCGACGCGTTTTGGCTGAAGATTGGCCTACATGAAAGTATGACGGCCGACGAAGCGAATACGGGTCTCATACGTCTCAATGTTGGGTTAGCCCTACAGTACCCGGCAGAATTTATTGAGCTACAGCTGCAACTTCATACTGGAGAGTCCACCGTCAGCAGCTCGGTACAAGCGGTTCCTCACCGTAGTGCGTTGGACTTGAACTCAAAAAAGGCGTGAGATGAATGACCTTGACTTCTTTACCCCGTCGGTTGCTCATCGATTTATCGCGACCGTTTTTATCAGCGCGGTGCCTAGCCCCATGGATATCGCATTTCAACGGATCTCGGGGCTGTCTCGTGAGCTGCAAGTCACGCAGCATCGGCAAGGCGGGGACAACAAAGGCAATGTGCACCTGCCAGAGCAGCTTACGCACGGCACGCTGGTACTTGAGCGTGGCGTGATGCTGCTTACGCCGCTAACGGCCATCTTCAACAGTGTGCTGGGTGAATTTGACAGCCATTACTTAACGGTCGTTGTCATGTTGCTCAACGATGTAAACCTACCGGTGAGCACGTGGACGGCTACGGATGCAATGCCGCTGAAGTGGGAAACCGGTGATTTAGATGCAACGAGCAATACGGTGCTGATCAATCGGTTTGAACTCGCGTACCACGAACTGCTGTTTATGGGGATCAACGCATGATCGAAATTCAAGAACTTGTCATTGAGGCGCATATTAGTGATGACAAATCGAGCGAGCGTGAGCGGGAACGCGAAGCGCGGCTGATTGATCAGGTCACCCGTGAAGTGATGCGCCAACTCAAGCGCGAGCTGCATGATGAACTTAACGAGGCGATCCGCCTGCATTGGGAGAATCAACGATGAGCGTGCTCGACAGTGTGACCGAAGGCGGCTTGGCGCAACTTAAACTTACCGCGTATCTCGACCGTGAACTTAAGCAGGAGGTGGGTAGCCTCGAAGTGATGTACAACCCTGAGTCCCTCGAGCTGACGTATGAAGCCGAGTACGAAGTGCATGAGGCGCTCAACGACCGGACGCTAGCCAATAGTTTTAAAAGCCTGCGCCCTGGACAGCTGAGCGTGCCGCTGCTATTTGACGGTACGTTACCAGTCAACGATGACGAGGTAGGCAAACAGTTGGGGGCACTGCGTACGTTGTGCGGGGTGGTGGATGGCCGTAGCCACGAAACCCGGTTTTTAAAAGTCACGTGGGGTAAGCTCAGTTGGCACGGCGATGGCTATTTTGCAGGACGCATGACTCGTTTGTCGGTACGCTATACGTTGTTTGACCGCAAAGGCGCGCCACTACGTGCGAGCGCGACGCTGGAGCTGCTGGAAGACAAACAGGCGGGTGCGGCCACTAGTGATGGAAGCGCTCGTCCAATGCGTGGCGCCGGCGGGGGCAGTCGACAAGTGCCTAGCGTGGAGCAGCGCTCACTACGGGTTGCAGGTATGGGGCGTGCCAGCGGTGCCAGCGCTCGGGCACTAAACCTTGGAACAGTCCCCGATGGTCCGCTATCGGTGGTGCATGTGCCTGATCGTAGCACGCTGCCGCTCATAGCCGCGCGCTCGCCGGGGCGTCTGCCGATTGACTATTTGGCGCTTGCATACATAAACAATCTAGATACGCTCTCGGCAATCACTCCCGGCGATACGCTGCTGTGGCCTGACAGCAGCCCGGACACCGTGGCGCCAAACGGCCGTGACGTCAACACCA
Organism: Burkholderia sp. b14; assembly: GCF_900156195.1. Taxonomy (NCBI): domain Bacteria; kingdom Pseudomonadati; phylum Pseudomonadota; class Betaproteobacteria; order Burkholderiales; family Burkholderiaceae; genus Burkholderia; species Burkholderia sp. b14. Next base: position 73,102 of record NZ_FTPJ01000001.1, on the reverse strand, counting down.
CCGGTTCGATCCCGCCGGCCGGGCGCGGAGCACGCGTATGACGACACTCTGGCAAGCCGAGGATGTTGTAGTGCAATGCGCAGGCCAAATCCTCGACACATTCAAGCCGGTGCGTATCGAAACGCGCCGCGCGGTACAGCAGATTCCGTCGGCGACGGTGGTATTTGAGCCAGTTGCCGACGCGAGCGAGCGCTTGTGGAAAGACTGCGCGAAGGCGGCGAAAGCATGCGCGCCCGGCACTGAGCTAAGCATCCGATTCAAGAACGCGGAGCTTTTTACAGGGCTCGTGACTGAGCAGCGCATGGACTGGCGCGAGCGGCAATTGACGGTGCGAGTGAAGCACCCGTTGCAGGCACTGATGAACACTCAGCGCTCGCAGGTGTTCGAGGACAAGAGCGATGCGGACGTGTTGCAGCAGCTGTTGAAGGCGCACAACGTGAAGGTCGGGCAAGTTACGGGGATGAACGCGACGCTGCCGCAATTGGTGCAGTGGGCATGCTCGGACTGGCAGTGGCTGCGCGCGCGCCTTGGCGCTTATGGGGTGTGGCTGATCCCAAAGCGCGATGGCGTAGACATTGGTCCGCCCAAACTGGGCGGCAAGACCCACACAATTTACGCACACCGTTCATCCGATGACGAAGCGGCGGTGCTCGATCTGCAATGGCAGTTTCGTAACGACACACTGGCTGACAGTCTCAGTGTCGCGTATTGGGATGTTACACAGCAGGTGATGTCCAGCGCATTGAAAGCAGCCAAACCGACGCTGGGTAAGGGCGGCCTAGATCCGGCCGCTCTTAAGCCGCTGAGTCAGCTTGCTTGGCAGTTGACGTATTCGGTACCAATGACCTCGACCGAAGCGCAAGCCCTTGCCGATGCTCGGTACCTGGCGCAACTGGCGGCCGGCGTGCAAGTGCACCTGACGGTCCAAAGTTCGCAGGCATCGCTACAGTACGAATTAGGCGATACGTTGATGCTTAGCGGGTTCGACGCCGCATTCGATGGACAAGGCATGATTAGCGAAGTGGGCCATCAGTGGGTTGCGGGCGCGCTGCATACAACCCTTGCTACTGGTGTGCCCGTTCAGCGTACAGTCGATGCGAGCGTGCTGCCCCGCGCGCCGGGGCTCGCAACGGGCGTGGTGCAGCCGCATCAAGTAGATAAGGGCAATTTGGCGCGGCTGCGAGTCAAGCTGCCGGCACTAGGCGACACGCCATTATGGGCGCGGCTGGGCGCGCCGTACGCGAGCAACGGCGTGGGACTATGCTTGTATCCGGAAGCCGGCGACGAAGTGATCCTCGCGTTTATGGATGAAGATCCGCGCTACCCGGTGATTCTGGGCTCGATGCACAATCCCAAAAATACCGCGCCTTATCCACCCAGTGATGAAAACGCGAAGAAAGGGCTGGTGCTGGGCCAACACGACGCGCAGCAAGGATGGTTATTTGATGTACAGCAAAAGTCGCTAAAGCTGCAAAATGGCAAGGATAGCATCACGATAAAGGACGACACAGGTGTGACACTCAACAGTGAAAAGGATGTTTCGGTCACTGCGCAAAAGGTCGCCCTTAATAGCAAACAATCGATGACGTTCAATAGTGACCAAGGTGCCACAGTGGTGGCGACGCAAACGCAGATTAAAGCAAAACAGCAGTTGGCGTTGCAAGGTGCGGCGGGCGTCACGGTTAAGGGGGCCAAAGTGGATTTAACCCGTTAGCGCTCGCTTGGCCAGCAACAATCGGTCTGCCGTGCAGCGGGCACAGTGAAGGAGGTGAGTGATGGCAAATACATTGACAGGATTGTATGGATCCGGTTGGAAATTTCCAGTTACATTTAATGAGCAAGGGCCGGAGACGGTGGCGGATAAAGAAAACATCGAGCAAAGCCTGGAAATTCTACTGCGCACCCAGCCAGGTGAACGGATTATGCGGCCAGATTATGGGTGCGACTTGCAGCCGGCGGTGTTTCAAAACATTAATGCAGCGCTACTTGCACAGTTGCGCACGGAAATTGTGCAAGCGGTGCTGCGCCACGAGCCGCGCGTGACACTCGACGATCTGGTAATCACGCAGCTTGAGCAGCTGCCGTCCACGCTGCAGGTGCAGCTTGTGTATCACTTACCGGGCACCGATGCGGTTGAGACCGTAGACGTGCGTTTGGACTGGGGGGATGCACTGGGGAGCAAACAATGAGTGACTGGATTGTGGTGGACAATGATCCGGTAATGTTCGAGCCGATGTTTGGCAACCGAGTGGTGACGGTTATAGGCCCGGTGGTAATCCGTGGCACGGGAGGCGCCACAATCGACGGGCGCCGGATCTGCATTGTCGGGGATGAGAAAAAAGTACAGGCGCAAGCTACGTATATCGCGGGTCCATTCGTCGGCGGGCAAGGGAGGGTGATGATTCTGCAGCTGCTGCCCAATCAGCAAGCGCCGCTTTGCACAACAGGTGCGCCAATGATTATTAAGGGGCAACAGTTTAGTGCCCGCTTCATACCGACCGTGCCAGCGACAAACTCGTCGGGCGCACCAGATCCAATGATGCCCAGTATTGGTAAGGGCCGATTTATCACGACGCAGTTATTGGCGAGGGCGCAGTAAACGAGCCATAACGAGCTTCAAATAGGGCAAGCAATGATGACGGATCCGATCGAGCAAGAGCAACATTTTGTGCTAGATGCACGTGACATCGCGTGGCATCTGCGTCGCTGGCAAAGTGAGACGGCTAAATGTCCCTTTAAAGGCGAACTGACTTGGGATAAGGTATGGTTTCCTCAAGGCGTCGAGTCATTGATTCGTGCGCTGCAAGATGGCACAAAACTGGAACCGCACCAAGCATTTTTGATCGCGTTTTTAGAGACGCTTAAAACGCCGCAGGCGCTGCTAAACACGTTTGCTGCACGGCATCGCGACTTGTATTACCGTCAAGCACTCGGGCTCACAGAGCGGCCAGCGCGTCCCGACCGGGTGGCCGTGTCGATGCAGCTTGCGCCGCAATGGCGCGAGCGGCTTGTGGCCGCCGGCACGTTGCTTGATGGCGGTCAGGATCATGAACATACGCCGCAATACTACGCATTGGACCAGGATTTACTAGCCAATGCCGGGCAATTAACCGATTTGCGCTGGTGTCAGCCGGCCCCGAATGTGCCGGGGGCTTCGGCGGGACTTGCACGCGTGGTAATGAGCGAACAGCAGCCGTGGCCCAACGCTGGCGTGCGGCTGTTTGCCACTCAGGACAGCGAGGCCGCGAGTACGAACGCAGAGTATCCGATTGCCACCGGGCGGGTACTCAGTTTGGCCGCGCTGGCGCTTGCCGGAGGGGTACGCACGTTGACGCTGACATTTGACGAGGCGGTCGCAGTGAACCAGCTGCAAGCGTCGGTCAGCGGCCGCGGCAAATGGCTGGCGCTAAATAATATAGATGCGGCAAGCGAGCCGGGTACCACTGCCGTGTTCCAACTGGGCGCTGACGCACCGGCCGTCGAAGCGTCGCCTGGGCTGGACGGCTGGCCGGGCGAGGGGCCGTTTCTAAAGCTGCTGCACATGAGTGCGCAACCGGTACCAGCCATCGAGAAGATCGAGATTGCGGTGTCGCAGCCGGCCGATGTGCGTTTCAGTACCGATGAAGGTTTGGCGAAGCTGACTGAAAAAAATTATCCGTTTGGCCAGTCACCAGTAATCGGCAGTGGTGTGTACCTAGCCGCGCCCGATTGGGGCCGCTGGTGCGGTAAGAAGATCACGATGACGCTTATGCTGGAGTGGCTGGATTTACCTAACGTCTCGTTTGAGAAATGGTATGAAAACTACGGTGTGACGCTCAAAAACGAATCGTTCAAAATTCGGGCGTCGCTCGGACAGCAAACTACAACGGATTACAGTCCAGAACCGCTCGCTATCTTCGATACTAAACAAGGCGAAGCAAATCTAGAGGCGCCACAAGCGAAGCCGCTCGAATGGGAGTTCGATGCGCCGGCGCACGCATTACCCGATAGCTTAGACCCGCGAGACGGACCATATCTACGCCTCGAGTTGGCTGAGCACGATTTTTTGCACCAGGCGTACTGGACACATATGATGAATCCGCCAACTGATGGCACGTCGCAGCAAGTGTGGAATGCACCCTATACACCGCAACTGAAGCGTGCACAGTTGAGCTACCGGACTACCTATTCACTGAGCAAAGCAGACGCCCAGTTCGTGTTGACGCCTTTTGGATATGTGCATGACGATGACGCACAACCGGTGACGGCCCGCACCTTATTCTTAGGTTTTACTGGATTAAAGCCTGGCCAGGACTTAGATCTGTGGTGGCAGCTTAAAAGTCCCCAGGGGCAGGCACTGCACTGGAGTTATTTGAGGCAAGACAACGTGTGGTGCACGCTGGATTCGCAGGTGCGCGACACGACTGAAGGTTTTTCGCAGAGCGGCCTGTGGCATGTGGTATTGCCGCACGATGCGAGCACCACTGCCAGCGCAATGCCTCGCGGCCGTTACTGGTTAGCTTGCCGCTTCGAGGGCATAAATCCATTATTGAGTGATCCGAGTGCGTCGTCGGATATGCCGTTGCTCGTGGGGCTGTGTGTGAACGCAGTCACGGCCACCCGTATAAGTGGTGTGGACCCATTGCGAGTGGCGGGCAGCGTCACGCGCACAGTGCAAGGACTCGACGGTATTCAAGGTGTGATTCAGCGGTGGAATTCAGAAGGTGGCCAAACGCCGGAGACAACATCCGATTTTTATCGACGCGCTGCCAAGCGCTTAAGTCATCGTGATCGCGCGCTGACTTGGCGCGACATTAAGCGCTTGCTGTTGGATCGATTTCCGGCGCTCTATGAGGTGCGCGTGGTGGATACGGTCGCTAAGCAACAATTGGTGGTGGTACCCAAGCCCGGTGAGCAGGACAACGGCGATCCGCTTAAGCCGATGTTGAACACAACGCGGCTCAAGGCGATGCAAGACGATATCCTAGGACGGGCTTCGCCGTGGCTAAATATAGAGCTATGCAATCCGGGGTACCGGGACATACTGGTTGATTACACACTGGTGTTTCGCGATGGACTGAACCCTGAGTATAGCTACGCACAGGTCAAGAAATCGCTGAGCCGTCGCTACATGCCATGGGGAGAAGCGGCTAGCACGCATCCCGTCACATTGGGCGATACGCTCGATTACTACCAATTGTTTGCTGAGTTGCAGCAGCTGCCGTGGGTGACATCTGTCACCGACCTCAAAATTGACGGAGGTGATAAATCGATCGCGGCGGATGGCATAGAGGTGCTGATTCTTAAGTTTCCTGAGCCAGAACGCGCTACGGTGCAGGCACCCGTTTAATCGACGACCTGCCCCGCCGAGGCGCGTGACGCTGCACAAACTTCTTCTACGGTCCCCCGAGTCTAAATATGGATGTCACCGATAGTATGACAACGCCTCCAACCAACTTTGATTTAAGCGATCCAAGCCTACGAGAGACGATTCACTTCGAGACTTTGTGGGCGCGTGCGCGTGCCGCGATCGACAATGCCGCATCCCAATGGACGGACTACGGTGATCACGATCCGGGCATTACGTTATTGCAGGCCGTCACCTACGGGATAGCGGATTTGGCATACCGCCACACGCATCCGCTGGTCGACCTGCTGACCCCACCATCTAACGACGGCCATGTGTTTCCGGATGAGTTTGGCCCAGGTTGTGCACTGGCCTGTTACCCGATCACTGCTGATGACTATCGGCGTATGATCCTTGATTTATATAGCAGTTACAAGAAAAAATTTTACTTTCGCAACGTGCATTGGGTAAAGGAAACGCCGGACGAGTGTTATACATACTGGTATAACTCAGCTATCCGGCAGTTCCAATTTGGTGAACCTCTTGATGACGCAAAGAAACTGCATTTACTGGGAGGCTATCGCGTCTGGTTGGAGCCGCAGCGCGGGATCAATCTTAAAGAGTCGGATCAAAAGAAACTGGCTAAGTTCCTGCGTCGCCACCGCAACTTGTGCGAGCAAGTACGCGCAATCGACTATTTGCAGCCCAAGTCGGTTGTAGTGGTGATCGAGGCAGATTTGGATGATGATTGCCAAGAGCCGGCACGAGTGATGGCCGAGGTGTTCGCGCAGGCGGAGGACTGGCTGCGTCCGGGCCCAACGCGAGCCAGCACGCAGGCGTTGCGGGAACGAGGAGCGGGGACGGAGGCAATCTATAATGGGCCGCAGCTGGCCAACGGTTGGATCACGTCGTTGCCGCCGGCACGGGATCCGGCGCAGGTCATAAAGCTCGATCTGCGTGGGCTGCCGCAGCGCTTATTGGCCATCGATGGACTAACACGGATTCGTGTATTGAGCTGGGATGATGCGCCAGATAGGGCGAAGACCACCAATCCATGGATCCGCGAGGTCGAAGCCGGACATTACCCGCTCATCTACGGCGAATCGCCTGATGAGATGCTGAGCAGTACTACATCGCCGGTAAAACTTTATAAACGCGGCCAGCGGTTGACGCCGTTGGCGCAAGACATCGCCGCGCACATGCCGAGCGAGCCGCGCTATGCTGAAAAGCTGCAAGGTAAAGTGGTTGGTCAGCCTCGCAAGCTCGATGAAGCGATTAACATTGCGTCGTTGTTGCCGCCATGTTACGGTCTGCAAGACGAGGTGGACGAGGACTGCAATCCCAAGCATGTCAATCTCGACAAGCAACAGGTGCGACTGTGCAGGTTTTTAAAACCGTTTGAGCAATGGCTGACTGATGGCGCAAGGCAGCTTGGCGCGTTGCCAACGACGCTAGGTTTTGTGCGCAAACAGCAAACCGACGAAGCTGATTATTTCCGGAGTGAAGAGCGCGAGCTTGCAATTATTGATTACCTGATGGGGTACTTTGGCAGCGCACGTGCGCCGCGCGTGTTCGCCGGAGACGATTTTATACCGACTCAGCAACGCGCGCTCTCTGAATGGGCGCAGTTGGGCTATCAACGGGCCCATGTTCAAGTCGATCAGGTTTCGGCGCTGGTCAAGCGCATTGGCGCGCGCCTGGGCATAGGCGCGGCGTTGTTTGATGCAAAACCTGATTTGTCTAAACTGCCGATTTATCTTATTGAATATCGTGCGTTGCTGCCAGAGATATCTAATCCTAAATTTACTGCTGCCAAACCCACCGCGGCGAGCGCTACTGATAAGACGCTCGAGTTGGTCTTCAAAGACACCGAGAAGGACCATCTTCCACGCGCCGGGCAAATGGTCCTCATCGACGTGGGTGGCGACAAGCCATTTAAGATTAAATGGGCGCTTGTCACGCAGACCAATCTGGATGCGCGTAGCCTGACACTGGATCTGGAGCGAAACAGCGTTTTGCAGCAAAAAGTGCAGCGCATTGAAGAGAACATTGACACCGTGCGATGCAGCGGTTGCCAGATTTGGCTGCATGGTATGGACTATAAGCTGCAGTATGCAGCCGATCAAAGCGCGTTGCAGCCTAGCGAAAAACGCCTGTGGATGGAATTGAGCGTTAATTCATTTAAAGAGGGCGAAAAACTAAGCTTTGCGCCTAGGAGCCAGAGTCAGCAAATTGGGCTGCGTGAGTTGGTGTGGACCGGGGAAGTGAAATCGGTGGATGTGGCCAATGGGTTTCTGGTGGTAGATGGCGGCGGTCATCTATGGCCGGACGATCAAGACACTCACTCGACGCGTTGGTATCGGACGCATGAGAGGAATCCAGAGCATGAGAGGGACCCAGAGCATGAGAAAGATCCAGAGCTTGACTTGTTCTCTTTCAAAGTGGGGGTGGTGCTCAATCGCACGCGGTGGCTCAGTCCAGAGGCCATTGCAGTTGATCGGCCCAATGACGTGATTCGCTGGGTCGAGCAGATTGTGTACGAAGAAATGCCTGCGCATGTGAACTCGCAGATTCACTGGCTCGATCAGTCGACATTTGTCAACTTTGGGAACGACTATGCGGTCTGGCAAGCGCAAGCGAGTGACGTGCCATTGGGTGATAAGACCTATGCGTTGCTCGAGATGTTGGCGCTAGGACGGTTGCCGGACACCGAAAGTATCGGGATTGGTGTCTCTCACGTAATTACTGCAGCCGAGTTGCAGGACCCCGCATTGGTGGATGCGGCTAACCATCAGTGGACCACTGAGGAGATGGTGCGCAGCGCCGAGGTACTGTACGTGCCGCGCCCAACGGATGGCGTGGACGTGCTGCATGTGGCCACCGACGACGATATGGCCAATCTCGATCTTATCGATCCAGCCACGCAAGCCTGGCACGAGTTGGCCAGCGTCAAAGCCGCACAAATCGTTTATGTGCCGCGGTTGAACTCATCAAACCAGCCGCGCCGGCCCGATTCGCCGCCCTCCAATATAGGTTCGTGACGATTTATGCAACGGTGCACGCTTATTCACCTTTAGTCACCTTATTACACTGTGGAGAGATATCTCATGCGCGCAAACAACATTGCTCGGCCGCTGGTCCAGCCTACGCAAAGTGTCAAAGCGTTGAAGGAACGTTTCAGCGCTGGCAAGGTGCCGGCCCAGCAGGACTACTACGATCTAATCACGTTGGCGTCAACCGCCTATGCGCTTGTGGGCGGTGACGGCTCCAAGCCGGGCGCTGGGCTCGCGCTTGACGAACACAATGCGTTGTCGCTGCAGCTTAGTACGGCTGAGGGCGAAGGCGGATTGACGCTTGAGCCCAGCGGCGTGGGCGTGGCACTGGATCCTGCTGGCGGCCTACGACTTAATGAAGGCCAGCTCGGCATTGAGCCAACGCATCTGCTGTCGGTTGAGTCCTTCAGTAGTTTAAGCCAGGATGAGCTGCGGCAGATCTACTGGTTGCTGGCTAAGGCCGGTTTACGCCATAGTTGACCAACTGCTTTTTCAAGTATGCCATCTGTGCGGGCGGCAATTAGCTTGATCACAGGAGTCTCTGATGCCTCACTTTTCTGATCGTCATACGCAACACACATCCGTCGTGCCCCAGCCGAGCCAACCTCTAGAGACGCTAGCCAAGCACTTCAGCGCTGGCCACATCCCGAGTCAGCAGGATTTCCACGACGTGATCGATATGGCCGCGGCCACCTATACGCTCATCGACTCGGGCCGTGGCCCCGGTGATGGACTTGAGCTCGATGATCACAATACTTTGCGCGTTCAAACAGGGGAGGGCGTGCGGGTCAGCGAAAACGGCGTTAGCTTGGCGGTGGAGCCAAACGGTGCCCTGCAGTTTAACGAAGCGCGGCAACTGACGCTGGATCGGCATAAGGTCCTATCAGTCGAAGCAGTAAAAGCGTTACCGGAGGCAGATCGAGCGGCGATCTGGCAGGAGCTTAAGTCGGCCACCCCGCCGGCGAACGGCGGCGTGCGCGCATCCGCCGCGTCGCTGGCGCCGCTGTCTAGGCGCACGGCCATTGCGTCGGCAATCGCGCGTAAGTTGCCGCAGTCCGAGCAGGCACTTAACGTCCTCCAATCGCACTTCGCGTCTGGACACATTCCCACTGAAGATGACTTTCACGACTTGATCACACTGGCGTCAGCCAGCTACCTGTTGGCGGGCAGCGATAACGGCGTTGGAGCAGGCCTCATGCTAGACGAGACTGGCAGGCTTGCGGTGCAAGCGAGCCCTGGGGCGGGGATACACGCCGATGAGCACGGCGTGCGTCTGGCACTTGAGCAGAACGGCGGACTGCAGTGGGGTACTACACAGCAGTTACAGCTGGACGTAACTCATGTGGTGTCACTCGCGGCGCTCCAGTCACTGCCAAATGAGGCGCGCTATAAGATTTATCAGCTATTAATGGACGCGGTATTGTATGAGAATTTTGGCCGGGAGCAAAGCTGGGCGGCACATACTGTCGGCGACGATGAGGTTTTTTCTCGCCGCACAGTGGCGGCGGTCAGCGCGGATGGCCGCACGATCGCGTATAAGACGACAAACAAGCGCAACGCCCCGGTGGTCCGGGTGTATCGTCGCACGCATTGGTCAGAGACACCAGAGACGACGGTGGACATCGATATTCCCCTGGAGTGGGGAGACGCTCTGCATGGGTTTTACATTGCGGTCAGTGAGAGGGGGCAAATGATCGCAATTTCCCAAACTGATCCTCCATTTTGCTGCGTCTACGAGATCGATGACCATTTGAACGCTACGAAGATGCACGACTTTTATCAGGGACCATTGCTGGTGGTCAGTATCATTGAGGGGTACATCAGATTAATAACTGTCATTCCTAACGGGGACAACTCATCAATCTATGTATTTACATACGATATAGTTGACTGGAAATTATCAACTCCTTTGGAAAAAGATTTTTTTATTTTCGATGCAAAACTCAGTTCAGACCAAAACTTTATTCTGGTAATAAGGATAAGTGACGTTTATGTATACGACATGCGCATCAGGTTCGAGGCGACTATTCCAGCACCCCACAGCAGGATCGGGGCGACTATTCCAGCACCCAATGGTAAATTTCATGGAGATGCTTGTGCAACTTTATCCAAGGATGGGTCGCAAGTGATTGTAGGTACACGCACGAGCGATGGGGTTTCTCATGCGTCCATTTACACACTCAATGCTACCCGCGATACATGGAAATTAACCGATACCCTCGATGGACCAAGTTCGGCGCAGCCTGATAGAGAGAGACGGACAGTGAACGTGTGCACCAACGATCGCGGAGATATTGCGATTGGTCAAAGCACCGATGACGTGCACGAAGTGTACGTGTACTACCGTGGCACCGCGGGCTGGAGCGAAGCTCACAGATTGACGGCAAATACGCCAGCATCGCGTTACGGCGCCCGAGTCGATATGAGCGCGGATGGTTCGGTGCTGCTGGTGATGGCTGAAGATCGGGTGTATGTGTACAGTCGCACGCGATTGATAACGTAAAGCGCTAACCGTCATGCGTGCATCTCCGTTTGTGCAAACAATCCGCTTGCGCCTGCGTACAGATTGTGCCGTGCAGGGTGAACAATTGATGTGTCGTGCGCATGCGCTGTGCCATCAAGTGGTGTTCGACGATATCGGGTCTGTGCTCACACAAGCGGCACCTGTCCGCCTCAATCAGCTGATACTATCGCTCGGGCGGTTGCCCGGCCCCGCGTGGGAAAGCGTATTTTGCGAACGACTGCATGCACAGTTGCTGCAGCAGCTGCAGCTTTTATATCGCAACGATTCAGGATTGGCACTGCAAGGATCGGAAGCTGCCGCGTGCCGCGCAACCGATCAAAAAAGGAGCGGTAATGAGCTGCTTACCGCTCAAGCTCCTTCGCGCCTTGGTTCTACACCGCCCGCTCGTACACCTGCTGTGGCACTGGCTGATCAGTGGCGTTGGGCCACACAATGCCTGATGGCCCCAAAGCTTGCACACTGGACGACCACATTAAGTCCTGCCGCGCGACAGCGGATCGTGCACGCGCTTAGCGACGGGTGTCCCAACAGCACACAGGTTGCTAAGGCAGGCGTTAGTATGGAGGCAGCGAATATGGTGAATGCTGGCGCTCACGCTCCCCCCGATCAAGATGCGCTCCTTCAAGTGCTACCACTCAGTGCGTTGGTGTTTTTTCAGCAGCACCCTGCCTTGCCAGTGTCACCGATTGATAAAGCGGTGACTGTCAGTGAACAGATGGCCAGGTGCTGGCTGGCGCCTCGGTTGGTGATGCCACTGCGCCCAGCGATAGAGCGCTGGCTTAAAAGCATTTGCCCGGCGCCGACCTGGCAGGCTTATATCGCGCACTATATGCTGGTAGTGCCCGAACCAGAACCACCCGTTAGCGCCGGTCGACACGAGGGCACCATGCAAACCATGCAAGCTAGACTCCAGCCGCTGAAAGCCCGTTCCATCAATCCAGCTTTCTCACCGGAGCATGTCGTGCAGCCGCAGACGGATAAATCTAGTCAGCGGGCCAGCCGCCGCATACAAGTGCAGCGTTTGGCTCATACTGCAGACACACCTTTGAAGCAAAGTCGCGATCGCGACACTGCAATTCAGCCAACAGCCATCCCGCGTGCACTCGACGCTTCGGTGCCGTGGCTCATTCCCGATGCAGGGCTCGCCATACTTTGGCCGTTGCTGCCAAACTTGCTGCATCAACTAGGTATCGAGCTACGCCGGGCCGATCAAGTAACATGCTACCAGGCAGTATATAGCTTGAAAACGTTGATTTGGGAAGACGCTGATCTGGCGCCCGAGTCGCCGTTGCTGCAGCTGCTGTGCGCATTGCCGCCCGAGGTGCCGAGTTACGCAGCGCACTCTGACGTGCGGCTCACGCCGGAGCAGCACGCGAAACTGGACGCCTGGCTCGCAAGATTACCCAGTCGCATACCAGGCTGGCAGCGCTTAAGCGTGACCGATATACGCACCTTATTTTTGCAGCGCCCGGGTACGCTCATCTCGACGCCTAGCGCGTGGCAAGTCGAACTGCAACGGGACGCAAGTGACTGGTTGCTGATGCAGCTGCCTTGGCCGATCGAATCAGTCATGTACCCATGGCTCGAGATGCCGTTACGTGTGAATTGGTGCGTTCCGTCTCGGATTTAGGAGAGTAACGTTGCGATGGCCAATGTCAATCCTGTGGCTGATTTGCACCCGTTACACGGGCTTGCCCAGGGCGCCGTTCACTTCATCTTGTGCGCTCATTGGAACCCACGCCACCTATATCAACATAAAGCGAATCGACTGTGTACTTGAACACTTAAAGGCCGGTCGGCTTGTTTGGCCAGCCTAACTTTAGGGCATTCACTATGGCCACGCCTCCTGCAATTCAGTCCGACACCACCTTAATCGAGCTAAACACCGCGATCGCAGATGCATTGCAACCCTATCTGCCAAGCGATGTCGCCATCCGCTTTACACTGCCCAACGCTGGCGAAAACCCGGATATACCGACTGTCAGTGTGTTTTTATACGATATTCAAGAGGACTTGCAACTGCGCACTACGCAAGGCCGACAATACGATCCTGGGTCAGGACAACTGCTACCAGGCACAGCCCAGATGCGTTGCTGTTATCTCATTACTTACTGGGATTCGTCGCACAGCTCAAGTTCAGATGCTCCCGATGCGGGAGCAGCCAGCCAAGCAATGGTGATAATGAATTATGTGCTAAACGGCCTATTGAACAACCGGTTATTGCCCGCGCTGCCAGGTGCCTACACGCGAGTGCTGCCGCCGTCCGAGGGGTTGAACAGCCTCGGCAATTTTTGGCAGTCAATGGGCAACAAACCCCGCTTGTGCTTCAGTTATGCAGCGACGGTGCCAATTCGCCTAACCGATCCCCAAGTCAAAATCGCACCCGTCTTATCGGTATCTCATCAGGTGGAGCAATATTCAGGGGTCGATTGGCGCGATCAAGCTGCTCAAGCTCTCAAGGCTGCTTTGGTTATGGCGCTGATACAAGCCCACACTAGCGCTTGGAACGCTGAAGATCGCGCGCAATTGGACAAAATCACTTTAAGTTGCCAGCCTGCTGAGCGCTTGATTACAAGGGAGGCGATCAGTGTGACACCCCAGCACCTGCTTGTGACGCTGTCAGGTATGGTGACGGCAGCCAATAAAGTTCGCATCGCACAGGTAATCGAGCGCTGGATATCAAGCGCCACGCCGGTCGCCACGCTTGCAGGTTATGCGTTGAGCGTGGACAAAGTTGACAATCAGCTGACTACGCCAGAGCAATAGTTGTGTGTGCGACGCAATGAATGAAAATTATTCGGGAAAATTTCATATTATATCGGAATTTAAAAATAACATAATTAATTGGCTATTTTGAGCATACTGCTTACATTGGCAATTTGAAGGGCTGTATTGCTATGGTCGATGAAGAAGCTTTGTTATTGTAGAGAGCGTGCTAGGGTCCGTCAGTGTTTCTGTTTCTTGTCCTTGCACGCTGTAAATTCCCTAGCGCTGGTTGATGAGCGCCACGCTGGTTGTCACGCTCAACAGTTGCCCCTAAACGTCGATAAGACCGTCTTTTAACGGATCACGCTCACCGCGCTTTAACAACGCGAACGAATAAGACGGCTTAATCTGTTGATAGGAAGTGTTGAAGATGAAAGAACCGCCTTCCGTGGCGGGCACGCGCGCCGCCGCTACGCTTGACATCTTGCCGCACATCGAGCGGCTTGATTTGTTACTACAACGCCAGCTGCATTGGCAAGGGCAAGACCCGGACGATCGGTTGGGCTTGCGCGAGCTGTTCGTTTCATCCGATGAGGTCGACGCACGGCTGAGCGCTCCGCATGGCCAGCCTGCGTGGTTGGACGAACCGGTAAACCCTGTCATCGAAGGGCCAATCCCCGCATGCCCGTGCGGACGCCTCGCCGACGTGGTAACTCGTTACGGTCTTGGCTCACTAGAGCGAGATTTACTGCTGCTTAGTCTTATGCCTCAAATTGATGAGCGCTACGGGGCGTTATTCGCGTTTTGGCAAGCCAATGACGCGCTTCGCTGGCCAACGCTGGGCAGTGGCCTACGTTTGCTGTGCCCAAACGGCCGCACACGCGTCGTCGAACAGGCACGGCTTAGCGCCCATTCACCGCTTTTTACCCTTGCGCTGGTTAAACAAAAGGCGCCGGACGAGATTCCAGCGGAATTGTGTATCGCTCCGAGCATATATCATTATTTGCTAGGCGTGGACACGCGTGCGGCGGTGCCTTGCGCTGATTGGCTTACGCCCGTGAACAAAGCGTTTGACGCTCAGTGGATTGCTACACTGGCAGCTGGCTGGCACGCGCCTAACACTGTTAGCCCGATCGTGCTGCTGCACGATGACGTCAACGGCGATGCATCGACCGCGGCCACGGCTGCCGCAGCGAGCGCACAACGTCTGGCCTTGCGCCTTAACCTAGCGACGTTACCCGAGAATGACGAAGACGCGCGCACCACAATCATTGCGGCGCTGCGCGAAGTCCGCTTGCACAATGCTTGCTTGATTCTCGACGCACTGCCGATGTTGCGCACCACGCGCAAAGGTATCGCTGCTGAGCTGGGCACTCGCCTTGATTCCCATCCCGGGCCCGTTGTGATTTTGGGGGGCACGCACATCGATTGGCTCGGTACGCGGCCTCATGTGGTGCATCAGCTGCCCGAACGCTCGGTCGCCGAAATCCGCGAGTGGTTGCAAACAGCGCTCAACGATACTTATCCTCACCACGGGCTTACTGCGTCCGAAGTGACCTCGCTTGCGCAACGCTACCGACCGTCGCCGACAATGCTCGCGACTACCCTTTGTGAAGCGGAGCTGTACCGGCAGCAGCGGGGAACGGACGCTCGCCTGGAGCGTGTCGATCTCGCGCGCGCCTTTGGCCTGCGTGCGCAGCGCGACTTCGGTGATTTGGCGCAACGCAAAACGCCAGCGCGGACCTTTGACGATTTAATTCTTACGGACGACGTGCAACAGCAGTTGCATGAAGTCTTGGCCGCAATCAACCAGCGCGAGATGCTGCTTGCGCAAGGCTTCGCTCGCAAGCTTGGCAATGCGACCGGCGTCAGCGCGCTCTTTTATGGTGACTCAGGTACCGGAAAATCGATGGCTGCTGAGGTAATTGCCAACGCATTAGGCGTTGACTTAATCCGAGTCGATTTGTCGACTGTAGTTGACAAATATATTGGTGAAACCGAAAAGCGCTTAGCGCGGATTTTTGATTTGGCGGCTCATGACGCAGGCGTGTTGTTTTTTGACGAGGCCGATGCGCTGTTTGGCAAACGCACAGAAACCAAGGACGCACATGACCGGTACGCCAATATTGAGGTGTCGTACTTGTTGCAGCGGCTCGAAAGCTATCCGAGTTTAGTCATTTTAGCGACTAATCATCGCGCACGCCTAGACGACGCGTTCACGCGGCGCTTAACGTTCATAGTGCGCTTTACGTTTCCGCAGTTGCTCGAGCGCGAGAAAATGTGGCGCGCGATTTGGCCCGATGCCGTACGCGTGGCCGACAATATCGATGCGCAGCAGCTGGCGGCGCGCGCCGAAATTACTGGCGGCAATATCCGCAATATCGCTTTACTGGCCGCGTGGCTCGCGGCGGACGCCGGCGCGTCGCAAATCGAATGGTCGCATATCGATCGTGCGTTGCAGCGCGAGCTCGCGAAGATTGGGCGGACGTGGACCCCTACAAAATGATGAGACGACGAGGACCGCGCCTTTCGGCTGTGCAAGACTGTCTTTTTATATCCCATACGAACAACCTAGATAACATTAACTAGCTTCGCTGGGCAATTTTATGGGCCTTGACCAAAACGTTTAAAGTACGAACTGCGTATTTCGGTGAACGTGATCAGCAATTTCGGTTGAACGTGATCAGTGGTTCCGATCGATGGTGATCGGTCGTTTCGCTCGAAGGTGATCGCTGATCACCGGTTCCCAAAACGAGCGATCACTTTGCCGAAACGGGTGATCACGTTCCCGCAATGAGTGATCAGCGAACCGAAACAGCTGATCACGCGAGTGAAACGAGATGACCGTTGCGGCTCGGCGGTGGTGTTGCGCATGTGATCAACGACGGGCGTTAGCCTTGTCTCTTTTTAGGGGACAGGTTGATGCCGGCACATTGAAGTGGGCGTGCGGCTTGTCGCACCGCCAGATCAGCCGGGCGATCAGCATCAGCGTCGGCGCCATCTCGGCATACGCCGCACACGCCAGCGCGGCGGGCCTGGACTGGGCTGCCGTCGAAGCGCTCGCCGACGACGAGCTCGAGATCAGGTTGGACTTGCTTGCGCAGACGGCGGTCTCGACCCGAAGGGTTGAACCGGACTACGCGGCGATGCATCGTGACCTGCGCCGTAAGGGCGTGACGTTGCAACGTAAGCGTCGTCTCAAGGCCGCATTGACGTTCAGAATTTGACTTCGAAGAGCCGTTGATTTGCGAGGTCGAGATCGAACGCATCGGGATCGAAGCTCCCGCCGCACCACTTGAGGAAGTGGTCATGTTCCTCATGCGAGGGATCGATGATTGCATCGAGGAAGTCGATGTATCCGGGGCTCCGCCGACGTCCTCCGGCGGGCATGCGTTGCGTCCGTCTAAGCACAAAGGCGAGCGAAGTTGCACATTGGCGGGCAACGCCTTTTCGACCTTGATGCGATGCTGCCAGTTGTCGCCGTAGTCGTAAATGTAGGTGAATGACTTTAGCGCGCCCAACGCTTTGACCAGCGTGACCCTGGCTTCGTCCAGCATCGGCGGATCGCTCGGGTAGTCGGGGTCCAGTTCGCCTGAGGCTACCCCAAAAAACTGGGCCATTCAAAAGTAGAAAAATCCGGCATGATGCAACCTTGACAAGTAGAAGGTCATGTCGTGAAGAAGAGCCGATACACTGAAGAACAGATTACATTTGCGTTGAAACAGGCAGAGCTGGGCACGCCGGCAGCGGAGGTGTGCCGCAAGATGGGCATCAGCGATGCGACGTTCTATAACTGGCGCCAGAAGTATGGGGGCCTGGGCCCGTCGGAGCTGCGTCGCCTGAAGCAACTCGAAGAAGAAAACGCCAAGCTCAAGCGGCTGGTGGCGGACCTGTCGTTGGACAAAGCCATGTTGCAGGATGTGCTATCAAAAAAGCTTTGAAGCCTTCTCGGCTGCGTGAACTCACTACGGATCTGATGCAACGCTTCGGCGCAAGCCAGCGCCAAGCCTGCAAAGTACTGAAGCTGTCGCGTTCAGTGTACAGCTATCAGTCAATCGCACGAGACTCGAGTGCGATTATGCTGCGCATCAAGGAAATCACGCAAACACGCGTGCACTATGGCTATCGTCGGGTGCATGTGATGCTGCGTCGGGAAGGCTGGCGCGACAATCACATGCTGTAATTGTCTCTGTGACTTACTTTGGAGGCGGACATGGAAACGTATGTGGGTCTCGATGTGTCCCAAAAGGTTACGGCAATCTGCGTTGTTGATCGCGATGGGAAGAGCGTATGGCACGGATGCGTCATCTCGAACCCTGAGGAGATCGCCCGAGCTATTCGCCTACATGCGCCGGAGGCGGTGCGAGTCGGCATGGAGACGGGGCCACTCGCCGTATGGCTATACCATAGCTTACGAGCCGATGATATCCCGGTTGATTGCATTCATGCTCGCCATGTCCACGCGGCTCTGGCGACCCAACTGAACAAGACGGATACTAACGACGCACGCGGCATCGCTCAGCTCACGCGCAGCGGATGGTACCGCGGTCTCGAGGTCAAGAGCATGGCTAGCCACGAAGTGCGACTTCTGCTGACCGCGCGGGGAAAACTTGTGAGCATGCGAACGGGTCTATATAACCAGGTTCGGGGCGTACTTAAGACGTTTGGCGTCATCCTGCCTGCAGGTAAAGGTGTGACATTTGAACGGCTTGTTGAGCAAAACATGCCCCCCTCATCTCTCGTACAAGGCGTACTTGATATCCTAATAGATAGCTTGCGCCATATTGGAACTCAAATTAATGCACTGGATCAGGCCATCCGTCGCGTGGCTCAAGCAAGTCCGGTCTGCCGACGCTTGATGACCGTGCCCGGCGTGGGCTCGCTGACTGCAGTGGCGTTTGCATCGGCCGTTGATAATCCTGAGCGCTTCTCAAGCGTGCGTGACATTGGGCCCTACCTGGGGCTGACGCCGACGAAATATCAATCCGGCAATGTCGATCGTAACGCAGGCATTTCGAAGGCAGGATGTCGGCTTACGCGCCATCTACTGTTCGAAGCGGCGTCCTCTCTCATCTCCCGATACCGGCAAAACTGCGATCTGAGACGATGGGCACTAACGCTTATTCCTCGCATTGGCGCTCGCAAGGCGATGGTCGCCACCGCGCGCAAATTAGCGACCGTACTGCTTTCTATGTGGAAGGGGCAAACAGACTTCAAGGCGATCAGATAGTGGATTTGATTTAACTATTTGCACTGCCAGAGCCGAATACTTCATTCAGGCTGATTACGTCGCCGCAGCGATTCCTTCACTCTCTTTGCGGTCCCACCGCGGCAATCACATCGGAACGCTGTAGCGACTTGCAAACGGCACGTTGTGGCGCACTGCGACCACGTAGACGACAACGAGACGGCCTCTAGGAAGCATTGCAACAGAGAGTAAGCTTATTGACAGGAATTAGACGACAGGAATTAGACGACAAGTGGGTGTATGAAAGGGGCGTTGAGATCGATTTCTCTCGCCCTGGCAAGCCAACCGATAACGCGAAGAACGAGTCGTTCAACGGGCGCTTGCGTGACGAATGCCTAAACGCGCATTGGTTCTTATCGCTCGAAGACGCCAAGCGCAAAATCGAGACTTGGCGCCAGTACTATAATGAGGTGCGTCCCCACTCTGCACTGCAGTGGATGACGCCTGCCGAATTCGCCCGTCAGTGCAGGACCCGGGCCGATTCGGCCTACCCCGAAGAGCCGGAAATTTCCACTTTAGAACGGCCCTGATTTGGGGGGAGCCTCAAAAAGCCATTCTCTCAAGTTTCAACTGGGCCGAAAATCGCCGGTCAGGTCATAACCGATGTCGACAGTTTCGGTATATTTTTTACGAAACCGTGCGCTGTGAAAATTTTTCGTATCCTCAACCTCTTAATTTTCCAGATAGGCTTCACTTAACAAAATGCAATCTAGAAACTTGACATTAAAATTTATTGGTGTAGATTGAAAGCAAGGACTTGTTTTTTGAGGGGGTCCGCTAGCATAGCTAAGCTTGTGTTGATGAAAATTGATCATATGTTAAAAATTCCTGGTCTATCGGTTCGGCGACACATCCGGTTGCCGGAAAAGTAGTAGTGAGACCCGGTAGCATCGGCACCATTGCGTAATGATAATAATAAGATAGCCGAATCTTTGACGGCTTGGTTGCATCGACAACATTTTTTCACAAGTTCATGATATTTTTTAAGGCTTCGTAATGGGCCTAACACGGACAAACTTAAGCCACATTATTTTTGATAAACCGTTAGCTTAGTTAGGAGCCGAATATGTTGATTGCTAGCCGAAAAATTGGTCAGTGGGGTGATCCTTTAACGCTGCCAAAATCTAGAAGTGAATGTGTAAAATGGGCGACTGCAGACTTACCATTTGGAAAAAAACTTAAAACGTGTGTTGGATGGAAAGTGCAATGGAGTCACCTAGAAGTCGAAGGTTTTTTAGACTTTTATGGCCCTGACGATTTGACAGAAGATGCCAAGCAGGCGGCCGCTGAATGCGCAGCCGCCGCTATTGCTACAGCTGTTGGTACCACTATTGCTACAGAGGGTGCTGGAGCAGCTGCGGCGGTGGCTGCCGCAGAGGAGGCCTTCATCGGGTGCATGAAGCAAAAAGTACAAGACGAAGCGGGGAAATTTTCAGTGAAATATAGAGCGGATACTCATTGGACTGATTGGTCGTAGTTGCTCATAAAATAACCCGTTGGTCTGGCCAAAAATTAAAATAGAAATAGAGCATCTATTTCTGCTCGATGAACCGATTATAGGCGCCAGCATCAATGAGTGATGCGCCCCAAAAGTTGGATGCCAATCTAACTTTTGGGGTATTTCCGTGGCGAAGTACAAAAGCAATTCGCTCTGTCAGTTATTAAGAAAGATAAAAACGGTTTGTACTGGAGTAGAAAGGTGTAGTGGTCAACTGATTCCGGACACTGCATTA
Source organism: Burkholderia sp. b14 (assembly GCF_900156195.1). Classification (NCBI taxonomy): domain Bacteria; kingdom Pseudomonadati; phylum Pseudomonadota; class Betaproteobacteria; order Burkholderiales; family Burkholderiaceae; genus Burkholderia; species Burkholderia sp. b14. The sequence goes on along the minus strand of NZ_FTPJ01000001.1, from coordinate 52,512 downwards.
AGTTTTTCTTCCGCAACCGCTGGAGCCAGTGCGTCATTGAACTGATGCGGCCGTATCCAGTTGTATCGGTGCATCAGGTAGTGACTGATATCCCGGTGTGCTTCCTGTACCGACATGTAACCCATTGGTGGCAGCCATTCTGTCTTAAAGCTGCGGAACAACCTCTCCATCGGCGAATTGTCCCAACAATTTCCGCGACGGCTCATGCTCTGCTTTATCCGATATCCGGGGAAAACGTACGTCGCTGCTTCTTCATTAGACACCTCTTCATGGCGAGCATTCTCGCCTAGATCAGTGTCCGGTTTCATTAGACCATTACAGATTGTAGTGAGCCGGTAGCGCCCAATACACAGCCCTTGGTCTCGCAACTCGTACATCACTGGGCGGCTGTTATAACTGCCACCGCTGGCCACGAACGCTGTGTTCACGTAAATTGTTGCTGCACACGGGCGACACTAGGCTCGGCATCGCCGATGCGCGTAATAGCCAGAGCGGCTCACCGCAGCATTCAACAGGAGTGACTGACTGATACAGTCGCCAAGCCCCCCGCCGGGCTTGGCGATCGACCGATGTTTAGCTTTGCAGAGCAGCCGCCAGCCCGGGCCCATTAATGGAGCCGAGGCCAGTCGCTTCCTCCCAACCAGGCTGTGCCGGCGCGCCATTACTTCCAAGCAAGATATCGCGGAACGCTGTCTCATGCGCCGTATAGAGCTTGTGCTGGAGAACGCTTTGGCTGATCGGTCCAGGCAAGGTTGAGAGGATTGCTGCGACATAGCCGGCAGTCAGTGGGGCTGACGCCGAAGTCCCTCCGACAATCTGCCATCGTCCATTGGCGACGATTGCATAGCCCGACGCGGGGTCGGCGTTGGCTGAACTGTCAGGGCTGCCACGCTGCTCGCTGTGGACAATGCCCACTTGGTAGTCTGGCAGCGGTTCACGCGGATCAAATCCACCACCCCCACCCTCACTGGCGGCATTGCCATCACCCCACGCTGATTCCTGCGCGATCGAGCCATCCGCTTGGAGCACCAAGCGGGTTCCGCCCACACCCCAAACGTTGGGATCGCAGCAGGGATCATCAGGTGTGCGCTCGTTGGTCCTATCATTAAGACTATTGTCGCCTGACGCGGCGAAGACATGGACATTTTGCACCGCTGCCTGCTTGCAGGCCTCCTTGCGAGCGGCAACAGCCTCCATCGTCTGGAGATTAGCGGGCGACCCCCAGGAAATCGAGATTACCTCGCACCCGGCCGCGACAAGCGCGTTGATCGCCTTGGGCATGTTGGTTATGTCATTGGGCTCGAACTGCATCATGAGGGTCGCGGCCGTCCCGGTCGCGTAAGCCCAGGCCGCGCCAGCAATTTCGATGTCCAGCATGTTTTCGACTGTCGCCTTCCACCAGTCGTCGTCCGGCACTTGTGCGTCGTCCAGCACTTGTGGTCCTATCGTATTCACAACTGGCTTAGGCAACCCATAGCCGGTAAAGGCTTTTTTCATGTCTGAAGACGAATAGTGTCCACCAAACGAAACAATCCCTAACTTCACCGGGCGTACTGGCTGGACTTTGGCAAACTGGTACGCTTGGCAAACCTGCGCCGGCGTCAGCCCCCCTGGTCGGATGTTGGCCAAATCGTCAAAGAACGGCTTCTTTCGCATTTCGAGATAGCTTCGCATATGACCTTTCTGTTCGAGATAGCTTTGCATATGGCTTTGCTGTTTGAGATAGCTGTGCATGTCACTTTCTCCCGATCTCTAATAGGTGAAGCCCAATGATTCCCCGATAAGCGGCTTTTCCGCCCTTAGTGATTGAAGCATTGGAGTTGGTGCGTCCCGACACGCGAGCACTGGGCCACGGAGGGCGTTCACGCCCATCAATTAAAATATGCCAGACACCCATGATTTTCTCCTTCAAAGAAAAACTTACAAAATAAATCAAGGAAATCTAAAAAATTCCTAAAAAATCAAAATTTGGCTGTTGTTATGACTTTTCTGAAAATGGACCTGCTGAGCATAAACATTAAGATCTCTTAAGATTTACTTTCGGCTAACGGCGGCGATTCTCCCTCAGCACGCGTCACCATAGGATTGAGCGCTTGAGTCGTAGCATAGGTATCGGGATCGGTCGCAAAGCTGGTGATGACTGCGGCTTGCTTTTTCGCCGTGGATGACGAGCCGAGAAAGAACTCCTTGGCGCCCAAGACCATTGATATGAGCACGCCCTCAATATTGCCAAGCACGCCAAAGGCGAGCGGTTCAACCGTTATACGGGTAAATAACAGCCAGAAGTGTGCGCCAATCACTAAAAACAGGGCGCCTGTATATAAATAAGCGAGGTTACTCGGGGTGTGGTCTTCTGCAGTCAAGGCCATCTGCCGAGCATTGGCGCGATCGGCGGCGTTCACCTTCGCCGTTTCGATGTTGGCGGTGATGTGCGCCTTCTCCAGCTCAGCGGCGATACGCTGCAATTCGACTTGGCTCTCAACGATCGACTCCTGAAACCGGTAGGCGAGTTCAGGGTTCGCTTGGATTGCAGCCAACGCCTGCTCGGGCGTGCTGGTACCGGTGACCGTTTGAGCAATCGTGACCACTTTCTGCGCCACCTGTTCGGCCCGGCTACCCCCAATCCACTGGGCGATTTGCGGCGCAAACTGCGCAAGAGCGAGAACAATCGGTAACATGATTTAAGCTCCGGCTACCCTCAAATTAGTGGCGATTCGCCGCGTCCAGCCGCGCCCAAAGCTGGGCCACGTTTGCAGCGCGGTTAAATAAGCTAGGCGGGCGGCTACAAAACGCAGGATAAATAGCTCCGGGTCGACCGCTTGCACCGCGGCAATCGTCTTAGGTCCAAGTTTGCCGTCGGCGAGCGCGTCGCTGGCTTGCTGCATCCAAACGACCACAGGGCCACCGTTGTAGTTGGCATCTAAGAGCTGAAACGCAACACGCGCATCATAACTATCGCAGTGCAGCGGATCCCAGTAAAGCGTCTTGGCAATGTGCTTGGCTGTCTCACGCGGCAAATCCTGCATGGGACCGGTATAGCCCCATGCGAGCGCCACCCGCTGGGTGATACCCCACATGGTTTCACCACCAGGATCTTGAGGGTGATCGGAATACCCCCCTTCATTGCCAATAAGCCGGTCAAAAGCATCATCAAAAGTGCTCATGCTGGGCCACCAAAGGAACGTTCATTCATCTGACACACGAAGCGGTTCACATGACGCAATACGAAAAGCGCGCCTGTCAATGCTTGAGACCTGTTTGCAGTCCTTGAAAACATACCTAGTTGCTCCCGCGTATCACACTACGCAACGCACAACCTGTTCAGCGCTGTGATGTTCAATATTAATTACTGAAGCAATACCAAACACCCATAGATAGATCAGCGATACGTAACCGCGTCGCACCGGCATGGAGCTTGGAGGTATCGGATGCACCTTTCAGAAAACGAAGCCTTAACTTCAATCTATAACACTCGGCTTCGATGTCAAGTGCTAGTGTGGATTGCTAAATGGATACAATATAAAAAAATTAGCATGTTGAAAAAATGAAAAATTTTCACTGCACAATGCTTTATGAAAATTATACCGATTGCAATGAATTTTCCTAAAGCGAGTAGCCGTGCTTTGCTATAGTTAAGGATTTGGCCCTGTGCGGCGTCAGCAGCAACTTAGAAGTGGCTCTTCCACATTTTGTGTGAACCTGCAGGTGACAATAGTGGTCAAGCGCGTATCGCATCACTTGGACTACCGGCGTGGATTTTTCCTTCCTTCGACACCTTCAGTGAAGCTCAGAGTCGAATCAAGATGGAGAAACGCAGACGCTATCCGAGCGACGTGACAGACGAAGAATAGCGCTTCGCTGCTGCGTTGGTCAGCTCGTGCGAGCGCTGCGTGGCGCATGCTGCCAACGAACTTTCCGCCATGGGAGGCGGTGTATCAGCAAATTCAATGCTGGCTGCGAGCGGGCTGCTTCGAAGCGATGGTTCAGGATTTGCGTTCGATACTGCATGTTGCGCAGAGTCGGCAAGCTCAGACCAGTGCGGTGGTTTTTGGACGGGCGTACGTTGCAGTCGAGCTGCGAGCGTGGCCCACGCGCAGGCTACGACGGCGACAAGCGCAAACGGGCAAGCAAGGTGCATATGGCCGCCGATACGCTCGGGCATTGGCTGGCGGTTCATGTCACGCCGGTCAATGAACAAGCGCGCGCGCAGGTTCAAGTGTTGGCACAAGAGGTGCAACTTGTCACTGGGCAGAGCGTGAAACTTGCCTTTACCGACCAAGGTTATATAGGAGAAGAGCCTGCACAAGCCGCGCAAGATGAAGGCATCGAATTGCAGGTTATCAAATGGTCAGAGGCAAAGAAGGGCTTTATCCTGCTGCCGCGCCGATGGGTCGTCGAGCGCAGTTTCGAATGGCTCAATCGCTTTCGAAGGCTCGCTCGCGACGACGAGCGTTTGCCCGAAACGCTCGTCGGCTTGCATTTCGTCGTCTTTGCCATGCTCATGCTCGTCCATGCCGCGCCTATCTTTCGAAGTGCATAACACGGCACCAGGGTATGAAGCGCCAAGCGCAGGCTCAGCTGTCGTAGGGGCCCACGTCATCGCGTCACTCGGTTGAGCCGGGCAATGGGCCGCAGGGCAGGCGCGCTGCATGATGCCAAGGCTCCTGCCATTTAAAGAGTGGGGGGCGACCGTGAACACATTGAGGCACGGCTGCACACTAGATTCGCACGGCAAGCGGAGCGGGCCGGCCATCAGCGCTGTGGTGTCTGAGCAGGGGGCTCGACCGGCTCCGTGTCGCTCCAGTTCATCCGATGGCCGCGCACCGTCTGGCGGTGCCGCATGTCCTCTTCCTCGTGCAGATACAAGCTCGTCGTGGTCAGCGACACGTGCCCGAGGTTATCGCGCACCGTGCGCAGATCGAGGCCGGCGTCGGCCTGATGCGAGCCGGCCGTATGCCGCAGCCAATGCGCCGACGCGCGCACCAGTTCGTCAGCCCGATCGGCAAAGGCTGGCCCGCGCGCGCGTAGCCACGACGCGGCGTCGCGAAAGATCCGCTTGATCGCGTCATGCAGGGCGGAGCGCGACAGGCCACGGCGCGCGCCTCGGAAGGGCACGACCAGCGGCGTGTCCTCGGCCCGGCGGGGCAGCGAGGGCAGGCCGCACGCTTGCCGGTAGCGGGCCAGCTCGACGATCAACTCTGGCGACGCCGGCACGCGCCGCGCGCGTTGCCCTTTACCCACGATGTCAAGCCACCACTGGTCCTGTCCGTCCGGGCCCAGACGCCGCGAGAAGTCGCCCATGGTGCCGTGGGCGACCTCGGAGAGGCGCAGGCCTTGCAGATAAAAGAGCGTGGTCAGCCAACGGCCGCGGGCGGCGTACGCGCGCTGCGCGGCCGTTTCTTGGGGCAGCTGCGCGACAAAGTGTTTGACCTCGTCCCACAGCGACACGGATAAGTAGCGCGTGATGCGCGGCGCCGAGCGCTTGGCGCGCTGACGCAGCAGCGCCATCGGGTTGCCGCGCAGATAGCCGGCGTCCACCAGCCACGTGAACAGGCCGTTGAGGATCACCCGCGCTTGCCGCTGGCTCGCTGCGGACAGCGGGCCATTAAAGGGCCGCCAGCGGGCATCGCTGCGAGCATATTTGCCCCCAGTGGCCGACACCCAGCGGCTCGCGGGCTGCGGGTCGGCCAGGAACGCGTTGAATTGTTGTAGGTCCTCGTGCGTGAGCGACGACAGCGGCTTGCCGAGCTGCACGACGGCCCACAGCATGAGCCGCTCGGCCTCCTTACGGTAGGCCTCGAACGTCGTTTGCGTGTCGGCGTAATTGGACAGCCAGGCGCGCACGGCGTCCAGGTCGTGACGCGCGGCAAGCTGCGCCGTCTCCGGGGCGCCGCGATTAGTGCCGTCGCGCCCGTCCAGATGCTCGGGCAACACGAGCGCCTCGACCGGTGTTACGGCGGTGAACAGGGTGACGGACACGGATGGGGCGCTCCCAGGGTGAGAGTTAAACGAAAAACGACTTTTGCCATACTACACGACATTATAGAAGTAATGTCGTGTAGTATGGCAAAGTTGTTAGTTATTTACCGTATTACGTAGTATTATTTAAGCAAACTTTTTGGAAACTGCGATGAGTGATGCCCTGCCCCTTGACGCGGCGCTGGCCACCGAGATCGCGCGCTTGAAAGCCGCGCATCCGAATACACGCGAGTTGTATCGCGAAGTGTGCGCGCTGTTGTTCTTTCGCTTTGGCATCACTCCCACCGCGAACCGCCTGTACCAGCTGGTGCGCAAGGGCAGCATGGGCACGCCCACCGAGGTCCTCGCCGAGTTCTGGCGCGAGCTGCGTGAAAAAAGTCGTGTCAAGCTCGACCACCCGGATTTGCCCACCGAGCTGCGCGACACCGCCGGCGCGCTCATCGCGACGCTGTGGGAGCGAGCCGCGGCCACCGCGCACGCGGCGCTGGAAGACATACGTACCGAGGTGCGTGTCGAGCGCGACGCGGCCGCCGCCGAAGTAGCCGCCGCCCGCGAGGCTGCGGCGCACGCCGAGCGCACGCTCGCGACGCACCACGCGGCGCTGCTCGCTGCGCAGGCACGCCTCCAAGAACTGGAGCCCGCGCTGGCGGCGGCTGAAGCAGCGCGCCAGACACTGCACACGGAAGTCGAGCGTTTGCAACGCGACGCCCAGGAGCGAGACGCCGCACTCGCCCAAGCGCGCGCCGATTTTGCCCGCGAACTCGATAAGCTGCGGGCCGACACGGCGCGCGCCGAAGCGCGGCTGCAAGCGACGGAAAAGCGCGCGCTCTTGGAGACCGAGCATGAGCGCCGCATCAGCGCGCGTCTAATCAAGGAACGGGATGCGGCGGTGCGACGCGCCGACGAAAGTGACGCGCAGCGCCGCGCTGAGCGGCAAGCGCTGCAGGCGCAATTGGGGGACGCACGCCAGCACATTGGCATGCTGGAAGGCAACTTAGCCGCGCTGCAGCGCGCGAACGCCGACGCTGAAAAAGCGCGGCGCGTACGGCAGCGCAGACCCACCCAGTCCGCATCAGGCCAGACCTCTGGCCCGATTAGGCGGCCGCGGCCGCCCACGCGTGCGCTGAAAAAGACTTCGTGACACAGTCACCGACATTCGGCGAAGCTTGAATGAGGGATTGGTCCTGTAGCGTAGGAGCTGGACTACCCAATTAAGACCAGGCCTCGATGCGAATCGCTATTTCAGGGGAAAGTGCTGCGTGTTCATTGAGCGCGTTATTTACGTTCGCCACTACAAGGCCACCTCAGCGGCAAGTGCGTCCCACGACGCTGTCAAGCGGCCGTTTTCCCGCACGACCAGACCAGCAACTTCTAGGGCTGCCACATCAGCATGCACGCGCTTGTAGTCACGCGATAAAGCGCAGGCCAAAGCTTTGACGCTATCGGCGCCTTCTCGGCAAACCCTTCGTTGCTCCACAACATCAACCGGGAAGGAGTCAGGCTAAAAGTGACCAAAATTGACGCCCATCGCGTTGATGGCGAAGGCGAAGCAGGCATATGCATCCGTCCGCGTACTGCTTGATAGACCCAGAATCCATCCCGCCCAGCCTCATAACTGACCACCACACGCACAGCTTTGGGCAGCAATCATTTCTGCTTGTACCGCTCAATCATCTCCAATAGGGCTTGCACTTGCATGGCCGCTTGCGTTCTCCCCTTACCGTGTGCAGCATGCCACGTATCGTCGTAGTTCGCTGACGGGTTTGGCGTGAGTGATGAGCACACTCGGCGCGGGATCCACGCTAGTCATTCCAAGCGAGCTGCTGGGCCTGACAACGGGTTCCCATTCTCGCCTTTTTGCGCTATAGTGATATATACTATTGTTATATAGCATGCGGAGCATATCATGGATACAGCTAAAGTGTTTTGGACCGGCCGCTCGCAGGCCATCCGCTTGCCCAAGAGCTTCCGATTTGACGCTAACGAGGTTCGAATCCGTCGCCACGGCACCCAGGTCATCCTAGAACCCGTACCGAACAGTTGGGACTGGCTCGCGCCGCTTATCGGTCCGCTCGATGCCGAGTTTGAAAGGGCTGCTACCGAACAGCCCATCGAGCAAACACGCGCGGGTTTAGATGTGTTCCAATGAAATACTTGCTCGATGCGAATGCAATCATCGCAATCCTGAAAGGCAAGCCAAACTTACTGGCGCGCCTACAAGCGCATTCCCCCAAGGACTTTGGCTTACCATCAATCGCCGCTCATGAACTATTCTACGGCGCTTATAAAAGCCAGCATATCGACGCCAATCTCGCACGTATTGAAGCGTTGCAATTAGAGACGCTGGCGTTCGATCGAGAGGATGCGCAGCATGCCGGCGAAATTCGCGCACAGCTTGCAGCCGCAGGCACTCCCATTGGCCCCTACGATGTGTTAATTGCCGGTCAGGCCCGCGCACGCAACCTCGTATTGATTACACATAACATGCGAGAATTCATGCGTATACCGAGTCTTCTGATGGAAGATTGGGAAAGCTGATGCATGCGCATACCTGATAGTACTCTCTGCTGATAGTAAAACGTACTGCGCGCAGGACCTGCGACCTTCAGCAGCCCAACGAGCGGATAGTGTTGCCTTAGCTCAAGCACGATGCGCGTTTTCACTGAGGCGCTGCCTGCTTCTTCGCTTGTGGGTATTCCGGCCCAACGTGACCGACGATTCCGAACGAACGTGACCGGGCATTCCGATTGATCGTGACCGGGCATTGCAGGCGAACGTGACCGATTTCGGGGCTTTCCGGAATCCGCGGTCACGATACCGGAACGATGTTGTACTGCGCCGTAACGGTTGTTACGCATACCTGCAACCCGATGGGTACGCTGCCAGATTTTTGTCTGGGACAAGCATGCCCGCACCGAGGATCGCTATGCGTAAGATCAAGGAAGTACTGCGTCTGAAGCTTGAGGCGAGGTTGTCTCATGAGCAAATCGCCGCGGCACTGGATCTGTCCAAAGGCGTCGTAACCAAATACGTCGGCTTGGCCGCCATGCGTATTTCAGCGATCATGGACGGTCGAATCAGGCTGATGGTGGACGGCGTTTCAGCGTGATCATGGACAGTTTGGGTGAGCGCGAGTGAAGGCGTTCATGGTATCGCACTCGTCTACGATGATGTTGAAGGCGTTCATGGTTGTTCGTTTTCGGGGCCGCGCAACGATGGGCCCTTGAGTGCAATGCGGTGAGAGCCGTGTACGATGCGATCCAAGATGGCGTCGGCAACGGTAGGATCGTCGAGCCAGGCATGCCATTGGTTGACGGCCATCTGGCTGGTAATCAGGGTAGCGCGGGCGCCGACGCGATCGTCCAGCAACTCGAGCAGATCTGTGCGTTCGGCCGGCCCCATGGGCGCGCCAGCAAAGTCATCCAGCACCAGCAAGTCGTAGCGCGCCAATTGCGCCAACCGACGTACGAAGCTACCCTCGCCGTGAGCAACACGCAGTTCCGTCATCAGTCGCGTGGTTCGGGTATAGAACACCGTGAAGCCGCCGCGCGCGGCCTGCTGCGCCAGGGCGCAAGCCAACCAGGTTTTGCCGGTTCCAGTGGCGCCGGTCATGAGGACGGTGCGGGCATGGCGGATCCAGTCACCGCCTACCAGCGTCGTGATCATGTGCCGGTCCAGGTGACGCGAGTCGCGCCAGAGGATGTCTTCGATGCACGCGTTGCTCACCTTGAGCTTGGCGGCCTTCAGGATGCGAGCCAACCGCTTGCTATCGCGCCAGTCGATCTCGCGCTGCACGAGCACAGAGAAGCGATCGTCGAAGCGCAGTTCGGCTGCGGCGCTGCTGGTGGCCTGATCGCCCAACGCAGCGATCATGCCGTCCAGGCGCAGCGTCTTCAATTGATCCAAAGTGTGAGCTGATATCACGTCGTTCCTCGTGGTTAGTGGTAGTACTCTGGTCCCCGCACGTTCTCGTGCAGGGGCACAGACGTTTGTATCGGCTTGCCCGGCAGCGGTTGCCGGTCCATGCCGTTGTCCAGAATGGATTTGACGGTGCGGTAGGTGGGTGAGTTAATGGCCATGGCGCGTGTACAGGCGGCTTCCAGCCGCTGCGCGCCGAAGCGCCGGCCCAAGTGCTGCAAGCCAAGGCATGCGCGGTAACCTTGTTCGGGGTGGGGACGATTCTCCATCTGCCAATGCACCACGGCGGCACACGACGAGCCGATACTTTTGCCCCAGGCCATGAGCTTGGTCGGAGTCCACTCCCGGTGAGCGCGGTGCGAAGCGGGCATGTGATCGGGATCGGTGGTGAACCCGCCCCTGGCGGCGCTCAACAAGTGGATGGCCACGCGCGTGGCGCCGTCAAACACTTCCACCGCCGTGGCGCCGATGCGCAGCTGCACGGTGGAGCGCACCAGCCGATGTGGAACGCTGTAATAGTGGCCGTCGAGCTCAACGTGGTAGTCCACGTTCACGCGCGCCCGCTTGAAACGCACGATGGCCATGCGGTTGGATGCCAGGGGCTGCAGAGCCGGTTGGTCTAAACGCTCGAAGGCCTCACGCCTGTTGCCAGGCAGCTTCTTGAAGGGACGGCAGTTCAGCTCGTGCAGCAGCTCAGCGATCGCCGTGTTCAGTTCGGCCAAGCTAAAGAAGCGGCGATTGCGCAGGCGCGCCAGGATCCAGCGCTCAACCACGAGTACCGCGTTCTCGACCTTCGGTTTGTCCCTCGGGTGAGCAGGCCGAGCTGGTAGTACAGCCACATGGTAATGGTCGCAGAACTCCTCCACCAGCCGCCCCATGCCGGGCTCGTAGCGGTCGGGCTGAGCGATCAGGGCGCGCGGCTGGTCTGGCACGATCAGCCTGGGCGTGCCGCCGAAGAACTCCAGCGCGGCAATGAGCGAACGGATCCAGTCCGCCGCCGTTTGTCGCTCAGTGGCACAAGCATAGGTGTAGTTCGATGCCCCCAATAGCGCAACGAAGACCTGTGCAGCGCGGATCTGGCCAGTGACCGCGTCGATGATGGGCACGCTCCGGCCAGCGTAGTCGGCAAACAGCTTGTCGCCGGCGATGTGGGTCTGACGCATTGAGCGCTTCAGGCACGCCGCCCACTTGCGGTACTTGACGCAGAAACTTGTGTACTTGTACGCCTGCGCGTTGGCCCGGGCGTATTCCTCCCAGAGTAGTTGCAAGGTGACGCCCGGGCGCTTGAGCTCTTGATGGAGGTAGGCGAAGTCAGGCTCCAAGTGCCGCGCCGAGCGGGGCACCGCCGGCTGGTACAGCCTCGCTTCGAGGCTCGCGTCATCCAGCCCCTGTACTTCGGCCCAATCGATGCCGGCAACGCGTGCCAGCACGACGATCTTGCCCACCGTCGATTTGGGCACGCCCAGGGCTCGGCCAATCTGGCCGTAAGTCAAGCCTGCCTCCAAGTGCAGGCGAAGAACGTTTCGTATCTGGCGCATCGTGATCCTGGGTGTCGGCATGAGCTGATCCGCAAAAAAACGATCAGCGTATGCCTTGGTCAGATCACTCGCGCTCCCCCTTGCTCGTCCACGATCAGCGTGAAACGCCGCCTACGATGCTTTGAAACGGCGTCCACGTTGCCCTGAAACACCGTCTACCTTCGTCTGAAATGACCGTCTACGATGGCCTGAAATACGCAGCCACAGCCGGGCTGGACTGGGTCGCTGTTCAGTCGCTCGACGACGTGACGTTGGAGCGGCGCCTGTTGGCCTGTCCCCAGAGGCTGCGCCACCATGTGCAGCCCGACTTCGGACGCATCCATCACGAGCTGCGACGTAAGGGTGTGACGTTGATGCTGCTGTGGGAAGAGTACCGGGCAGAATACGCCGAGCGCCAGACCTACGGCTATTCGCAATTTTGTGAGAACTACCGGCACTTCGCCAAACGGCTCAAGCGCTCCATGCGGCAAATTCACCGCGCAGGCGAGAAGCTGTTCATCGACTTCGCCGGCCCCACGCTCGCCCTGACCGATGGCTCTCGCGCCCATATCTACGTCGCCTCGATGGGCGCGTCCAGCTACACATTCGCCTGCGCCACCGAACGCGAGACCATGCTTGACTGGCTCGACTCAACGGCACGCGCCCTGGCGTTTTATGGTGGCGTGCCCATGCTGATCGTCCCCGACAATCCACGCGCCCTGATTGCCGAGACCAACCGCTACGAGCCGCGCGCCAACGACACCGTGCTGGACTTCGCACGTCACTACGGCACGTCGTTTCTGCCTGCACGTGCGTACCACCCGCAGGATAAGGCGAAGGTAGAGTCGGCTGTGCAGGTCGTCGAGCGCTGGATCATCGCGCGGCTGCGACACCAACGCTTTGCCAGCGTGCACGAGGTGAACCGGGCGATTGCGCCGCTGCTGCAGCGGCTGAACATGCGCCCCTTCCAGAAGCTGCCTGGCAGCCGCGCCACGGCCTTTACCCAACTGGACGCGCCGGCGCTCTCGCCCTTGCCGGCACAGCGCTATGAGCTGGCCACCTTCAAGAGCGTCAAGGCGCACATCGACTATCACGTCGAGATCGACCAACATCGTTACAGCGTACCGCATGCGTTGGTCGGGCAGTCGCTGGAGGCCCGCGTGACGCGCACCACCGTCGAGCTGCTGCATCACCCGGCTACTGGCCGAGCACAAGCATCCGGAGCATGGCTACCGCGCGTGTTTAGGCTTGCTCTCGCTGGCCAAGCGGTATGGCAGCACAAGGCTAGAAGCCGCCTGCATGCTGGCGCTGCAACTGAGCGCCTTCAAATACCGGCATGTGCGCGACATTCTAACAAGCAACCGCGATCGAAGCGCACCGGCTCCCGCGTGTGATTGGGTTAGCCCCGATCACATGCACGTGCGCGGCCCCGGCTACTACCAGTAAGGATAGCGACATGATGATGCATCACACCGTGGCACACCTGCGTAGTCTGAAGCTAGATGGCCTTGCTGGCGCGCTGGAGGAACAACTCACCCAGCCGGGGCTGGCGAACCTGAGCTTCGAAGAGAGGCTGACGATGCTGGTGGACCGCGAGGTCCATCACCGCAACGAGCGCAAGCTGACGCGCCTGTTGAAGAACGCGCGGCTCAAATATGGACAGGCGACGCTGGAAGATCTCGACAGCCGGGCTAGTCGGGGCATCGAGCGCTCGCAGATCATGAGCTTAGCCTTGGGCGAATGGGTCAGCGCCGGCCATTGCATCCTGATCACCGGGCCCACGGGTGTGGGCAAGTCCTGGTTGGCTTGCGCTCTGGCGCAGTACGCGTGTCGGCGCGGCCACTGCGCGTTGTACCAGCGCGTACCGCGCCTGCCGGAAGAACTACGTATCCGCCATGGCAGCGGAGCATTCGGCAAATGGCTGATTCAACTGGCCAAGACCGACGTCCTCATCCTGGACGATTGGGGCATGGGTGCCATCGACAGCATGACTCGTTCCGACTTGCTGGAAGTCATCGACGATCGTGCCGGCCGCAAAGCCACCATCATTACCAGTCAATTGCCGATCGAGCATTGGCATGCGTGGATCGGCGACGCCACGATGGCCGACGCCATGCTCGACCGATTCATGCAGCACCATCACCGCATCACGCTGACCGGCGATTCGCTGCGATCGAAAAAGGCACAAGCCATTCAAGGTAGCGAAGCGATCAACGTGGCGATAGACGCCAACGCTGCAACGGAAGTAGAACGATAAATGAGCAAAACAACAGCACAATGTCAGGAGCAGTATCGCAAGAGACGTCAGACGGCGGGACCCGACGGTAACGGAGAACGCCAATTGAGCACGTGGATCAACACGGGGACTTGCCTCGGCCTTGCCCGGCTTGCACGCCGTTACGCAGTAACGAAGCGGGAATTGATCGAAGGCCTCGTCAAGATCGAGGGCAACCGCGTGATCGCGACCCTCAATAGCCTGTCCTGAACAATTCGCTTTGCTCTGCGGCGAATTCATGCTGCTGACACCATGTGAGCCTCGCGATTGAGCAGAGCAAGCCAGATCAGGGCGCAAAAAAGCCGCAGCTTGCGCAGGATCATGCGCAGGTTGTGGCCGGCGCCGCACAGCACCGCATGAATCGCATCGCCCAGCGTACCCTTGAGCCAATTTCGATCGAGCTTGCCGTCTGACTTCATGTGTCCGATGGCCGGCTCGATTGCACTGCGACGCCGAATCATTGCTCGCAGGCGGCGCGTGATGCCGCGTCGCAAGCCAGGATGATAGAGCTTCACGCCATCGACCGCGACGCCCTTGTAGCCGCGGTCCACGACAGCCATCTGCGGCTGAACGTCGCTTAGGATCGCCGCCTGTTCCAACGCTTCGGCTAGCGTGTGTCCATCGTAGGGATTGCCGGGCATCGAACGAGCTCCGATTACCAGACCCTCCTTGTGCGTCGTCGTGATCGACACCTTCACGCCGAATTCGTACGGCTTGCGTGGTTTGCCTTTCGCCAAGCACTCGACTTCCGGCGCATGCAGCGCATACAGCTTGTTTTTGTCCTTGTGCTTTTGCGTGAGAATTCGCTTCGTGCGGCCAATCAGCGCTTCCAACGCCGCGCGACTTTGCTCAGCGACGCCGTCCAGCTGCCTCTGGACATCACGCATCACGCGTCCTACTCGAGAACGCAAAGTGCGCAGCGCTTTGTTCATCCGCTTGTACTGCTTCGCATGCGCATAGCGGCCTACCTGGCTTGCCAGACGCGGCGCCTCGCGATTGTAATTTTGCCGCAGCTTCAGCCTGTGCCGGGCGGCCGCTTTTACCAGATGTTCCCGGCAACGCTCGAGCAGACGCGAGTCGGTAGGATGCGCAATCGCCTTTTCCATCACCGTCGTATCGACGATCAAGCGCTTCAGGCTCGAAGTCTTGATGACGTTCGCGCGTTTGGCCGCTTCGATCGTCTCGGCCAACAGTTCTTCAACGCCGGCTTCGCCTAGCCGCTTGCGCCAGCGCGTCAGGCTCGACGGATCAATCGGCGGCTTCGTCTGCAAGTACGTCTGGCCGGTGAACACCTGCCAATATGGGTTCTCCAGCCATCGCCAGACCACGTCCTCATCCGACAAGTCGAACGCATGCTGCAAGTACAGCAGCCCCGCGATCAAACGCGGCGACGTTGCCGGCCGGCCGCGCTGCGACACGAAGCTCGCGCTCATCGCCGTGCTCAATCGGTCCCAATCAATCAGATCGGCCAGACGAACCAATGGATGCTTTAAGTTGATCTGCTCGCGCAGCGGCTGGCGGAACAAATCTCCCTCTGGCGCCGGCGTCTTCGGACCCATTCAACCCTCGTCGAAATTTGCAGGAAATTCACGCCAATATGCCTGCCTCTTGCAATTCCCACAATACCTTTTCAGCTTCCCAGCCTTGTTGCATAAGCCTGGACGGATTGTTCAGGTCCGACTCAATAGACACGCCAGAATGGCACGAGTACTTCGCTGCCTGAGCCGTTAACCCGTAATGCACCGAAAATCGTGATCAATGGACGAAAAAATCGACTCATCGTGACCGCGCCAACTACAATCTAAACCGCGTAACACCCACACGTGCGCAACGGTCACGTTGCGCCGGAATCGGCGGTCACGTTCACCGGAATACGCAGCGTGGACTAAGGCGTCGAGTTTTTTTAGGTAAGCGTTCTCTATGCGAAGGTGGTTCAACTCGCACTGGGCGGCAGGCGACTAAGAGTCGCTAACACAAGTCGTCCACGAAACGTGAACAGATAACGGCAGCGGCCAAGCGGAGCAAGGCGATATGAATGTCCAGACGCCGCTCAAAGCGGATGCGCAGCTTACCAAAACCGGCAAACCAGGCGTGCGTGCGCTCAACTACCCAGCGATGCCGTCCGAGCCGCTCGCGCTTTTCTACGCCTCGACGGGCGATGCGTGCAGTGATTGCGCGTTGCTTCAGATAGCGTCGGCAGCGGGCAAAGTCGTAGCCCTTGTCCGCATGCAGTTTGCTCGGACGTTTGCGCGGCGAACCGCTCAAGCCCGGCACGGCTGGGAGGGTATCGAGGGTGCGCTCGAACACCATCGAATCATGTCGGTTGGCACCCGTGACTGTGATCGCCAAGGGAACGCCCCGGGCATCTACGACCAGATGCCGTTTGCTCCCGAGTTTGCCCCGGTTCGTCGGGTTGGGGCCGGTTTCCTGGCCCCCCGGGGGCTGGCAACGCTGGCCGCATCCAGGCTCGCTCGCTCCCAATCAATCTGGTCATGTTCACGCAACCGGCAAAGCATCGCCAGATGCAGCCTGCTCCACACGCCTGCGGCCTGCCAGTCGCGCAATCGGCGCCAGCATGTCATGCCGCTGCCAAAGCCGAGCTCCTGCGGCAAGTCTTCCCATGGAACGCCTGTATGCAGGACATACAGAATACCGTTCAATGCCGCCCGGTCGTCAACAGTGCGCCGACGCCCGCCTTTCGGTGAGGGCGTGAATGCTGGAATCAACGGCTCCAGCACCGCCCACAATTCATTGCTGATTTTGCGTCTTGCCATGACCTTAGAATACGCGCCTTACGGCCTGACGTCCAGGTTGCGTTAGCGACTCTAAGATAACAGGCCAGCCGCTTATATTCATCCATTGATTGCAGCCCCCTCCTGTGCTCCCTGAAGGGGGCGGCGTTCATACCATCTATCTAATTGGCTTTCCTGAATTCTAATTTATTATTACTTGTATATTTTTTAAGTGCATACCTTATTTCAGAATAGGTAATATTTTCAGCATACCCAGTCATCTCTCCATTGCATGATTTATCCATCGCCCTCACTTTTTCAAGTTTCCAAGGCTGATTTTTATAAAATTCATCTTCAACATCCTCACCAGAAAAATTGCTTTTTGTAAATATAACCTTTTCTGCCGCGCCACCTTCGATAAACCAATCCAATCCAAGTTTGCTAGTCGCCCTAAAAAACGCTTTCATTACCATCCCCTCCAATAATTTTTTATCATTGGCTTCAATGCCTACCATAAGTTCGTCATAATTTTCAGCATTTGAAAATTTTTTTGCAAGCCCATATAAATGTCTAACATGTTTATAGTTTAGAACAAATTCACCATTTTCTTTCTTCATGGGAATATCTTCACTATTTTTGATCGCAAAATAAAATAAATCTGTTGATTTTTTTGCGATGTCAATTTTTTCGTAATTTTTCTGCAGGTGTTCAAGCCAAGAGTATGCTTTTTCAATTTGCGCGCACTCGAAGAAATCTTTTGTTTCTTTATTATATCCTGGATAATTTTCCGCTTTTTTTGCTATATCATCTCGATTGAGTTTAAATTTGTTTATATCGCCCCGTATGGCGCTCAATGAAGCATAGTAACCCTTCAGTCCCATATTTTCATTCATCCATAAATTTGAATTATATTCATCAATTGTTACGTATTTATTTTTATCGTCTTCTGTATTAAAGTGTCTCATTCTGTACTGGCCAAATCCATATAGAGCTATTATGGAGGGGGAAAGCCCATCGTTGTCATTTAATTTAATTGGATTATTCATGACCATCCGAAACAAATTCAAGCCGTCGATTGCTCCTGCCGGATCGGGATTAAGCCACCGTCCGATCCATGGTGCGTAATACCGGAAGCCATAATAGTACAGCCCAGTCGCATCGCGCTCTTTTCCTGAATAGCGAATGATTTTGTATTTTGCTTTAAGCTCGCTTTTCGCCGCCCACACCGCCGTGCCGCCATACGGATAATATTCTTCATACGTCAGCAATTGCGCTTTTTGGTCAAGCTCCATCACACTAGAGCCTAAATGATTATCGAGGCTATAGCGAATTTGATTGTTTTCTATTTTATCTGGTTGGCCTTTATTCCAATGCAGCACGCGTACCTGAGCACGACCTGCCTGAGCGATGACGATATGCAATTCCTCGGCAACATCCTTTTTGACGTTAAAGTGTCGGCGCAATTGCAGCCCCGGCAAATAAATCACTTCGTCAGTATGTCGGGATTGGTCTTCTTGCTTAGCTAACGTAGACGTGGTTTTCCTAATCCGCTGTCCATTGCCGTCATATTGGTACCACTCTTCATCGTTTGGCTTTCCACCCGTGCGCTCAAGCATGACCACGTGACGCAATTGATTGCGTCCATTCCACTGCAGATCTTTCAGTACCTTAGTGCCTAACGCATCCGGATTGCCATTGCTATCATATTTCAGATTGCTGATAGTATTGCCCGCTTGTAGACCTGAACCCGTGACCGCTGAGAGTCGGTTACTACCCTGCGCAATCTTCATCGTTTGCTTAAAATGACTGCCCCGCTCACCGCTGATACCAATTAAATTACCACCTCGATCATACGTATAAGTTCGAGTGTAATTAGTTCGTGTGCCCAGCGGAGGGGGATGGATTAGCGGCGGCAATTGGCTGGACTGCTGCGCGTCAGTTTGCTCTCGTCCCGTCGCACGCACCAGCTGGTACAATGCATCATATGCGTATGTGGCTTTGGCCTCAATTTTTTGGTTGCAAAAAAATTCTGGGGCATTGGCCTGGTCATCGATGCTTAAAATATTGCCGACTGGATCATATTCGTACACCAACTGCTGCCGAGTCTTACCGTTTTTGTCTTGCGCCACACTCTTGTTGAGGTGATGCGTTTTCGGATCATACGTGTAGGTTGTCGTCACGCCATTGCCCGCCTCCTCGCGCTCGATTTGACCTTGCGCGCTATACTGAATCGACGCGAGCAGCGTTTTAAAGCTTATTGCCTGTTTTTGTTTCAACTTAACTGATGCGAGTCGGCCTGCCACATCATAAGTTGTCTGCTGCACATTGCCCATCGCGTCAGTCTGTGTCAGTGGCTGGCCCAGTGCGTTATAGGTCCAAATTGTTGTGTAGGCGTCTATCTCCAGGTCAGGGGGGATTGCCGCCCCCCAGTCAGCCTCACCTTGTGTCGCCTTGAGCAAGCGGCGAAGCTGCGCTTGCGGCTGGCCGGTCACGGTCATGCCGGGTGTCGTCAATAGCCCGGCCGTGTCATACTGATGACTCACCACACCGCATAGATTGGCCCACTGCGCGACGGCTTTTTTCTCTGGGTCGTGATTATCAGCATCACCATAAGTTAATTGAGTCAGCACAATTGAGTCATGACCGGTGAGCTGTTCGCTGGCTTGCGTGAGCCGCCCGAGGCCGTCGTATTTGGTGCGAGTCACCGTGCCACGCGCATCTTGTTGCGCGATTGGCTGCCCTTCACTGTTTAACACGCTCCAGTGCTCGCCCGCATCAACGCTACGGGTCCACAACGTGTGGCCCAGCAAATCGTGGCCGTAGTTAAAATTGGCAACCGACGGATCGGATTGCGCGAACAAGCGCGGGTCTGTCTGGCGTTGCACCAAACCCGCTGGCGAATAAGTCGTTGCGGTGATGCGTTCATCCAGAGGGCTGTCCAGCTTCTCACGATTGTATTGCACGGTGCGCACCATCAAACCGCGGTTGTCCGTGACTGTAATCGTCGGCGTTCCACTATGAAGTGTCTCAGGCATCGCGTAGCTCCTCTTCTGGCGCTGGCAAAACGCCGGTATCGTTTTCATCCTCGGCAATCGTGAACCACGGAAAATAATGGTTTCGCCGCTCATAGCCTTTCGCTGTCACGACCCACACCTCGCGCCCCAGCGCGTCATAGCAATGCGTATCGGCATAACCACCGGCGCGCAGCGCGCGGTCCGCCACATAGTGCCAATCGTTTATAAAATACGGCTGGTACACACGCATCGGCTGACCTTTGTTGTTGTATTCGATCCGGCCCGTCACGCTCCAGCGGGGGTTGGCTGGCGCACAAACGGGAGTTCTGGGATTTGTCCCAACGGCCAGTTCACCGTCGGCTGTCCGCTGCCAAGCATCGCCTGCTGGCACGCGCGTCGCAGTTTGCAGCGCGCGCCCAAAGCCGTCCGTGTAAGCGACAGCGATATGGATTTGCTGCTTGACCTTCGGCTGCGACTTAATGGGCGAGTACGTATCCGCTGTTAATGTCGCGCCATGAGTGGCCCAACGTGGCAAAGCCTTTAATGCACGGCGCAGGTCCTCGGGCAGTCCGTCGACAGCGTCATCCGACTCCGCCCATTGCCAGCCTCGGGCACGCACCGCGCCGGATACGGTGATAAAGCGCAGCGCTATGAGCATTTGCCAAAGGTTCGTCTCTTTAATCTTCTGCCCGTTGATCGACAACTCACACGCGTTGCCCATCCAGCTTAATGCATCGTACAGGCTGATCGCGGCCAGTAATTGCGCTGGCTCACCTGCACCTTTGGACTGCTGTGCTTCTTTTTTTAACGCAGTAGCGATGGCCTCAGACACCGTCCAGCCCGCCGACACGGGTGCTTTCGAGACCGATTCAAATCCGACCTTAGTGGGCTGCGAGCCATCCGGCTCGCCAAGTTCTTCACCATAGAAGGTGCTGCCGATCACCCGGCCCAGCGCATCAAACTGCGCTTCATGAACATTGTTATTGATATCAATAATGCTTTTCGGAACCAGAAAACGATAGTCGTATTCAGCTTGTACCTCGTTTTGCAGCGCATCTTTCGTCTGAATCAGGCAGCAGTTATACCAATCGTAGGTGTACGTGGTAACGCCAGTGAGCTTCGTGCTTTGCTGCGTAACCGGACGATAGAATTGAGCGGGTGGCGTATAGGTCGTCAAGCTGTGTTGGCTGACCCATAATGGTGCTGTCCGCGCTTCATCTTGGCCGGGCACGGACAGCACGTATTGGCCCTTGCAATACCCGCCTTGCCCTTGCAACAGCGTTTCGATTGTTTCGCCGAACTGGCTGTTCGCATAGGCTCTGACGCAGTCCTGGTCCAGGACTGCGGTTTCATAATATGCAACCAGTTTGACGATGTCAGGCAGCCCCGGCGTGTAGTGCACCACATTTTGGCCAATTAGCACGCGCGGCTGATCAGCGCCCAGCAAGGTACCGAGGTTCTCGCGATACAGCCCGCCCGGCGGCACCTGCGCTGAAGAAAACGCCAGCGCATTTTGACGTGCTTGATGTGGCAACCCTATCCGCCACGTATCCGGCTTGTCCTGATGCAGATAGGCACTACGGTGCTCTTGCAGACGCAACACCTGTTGCTGCGGATCAAAAATGCTGTTTAAGCTGATCGATGGCAGCGCTGTGTCAGCATAAGGATTGTTGTTCGAGTCAATAGACTGTAATCGGCGTGGATACTGAATCGTGACGCTGCAGGTCGGATACCCGTACGCATCGTACTGCAGTTGCACGCTTTGGCTGACCACCGGATCCGTCGCGATGCGCTCGTACGTATAAGTCGTGTGCTCCAGCGCCAACGGCAACGCAACCGGCGCAGCCGAAGATTGCCCGCTCGTCGGTGCTGACTGCTGTTCTCTGACTTGATAACGCGATATGCTGACGCTGTAAGGTGTGATCGCGTGGCCAGCTTGACCCAGACCGTAGACTTCTTGACGCAACAGGTGGCCCTTCAGCGCCCGGTACAACCACCATGTTGACTCAGCAGACGGGGCCGGACCCACATCTTGGCAACCGTCAAAGCGGGTCAGCCACGGTGTGCGCATCGGAAAAGCCGCGGTGTCCTCATAAGGCACTCCATACAGCCTCTTTTCATCGTCTTGCTGCCCGGTGTAATACCAGCTTCGAGTCTGCAATGGTGGCGGCTGCACGTCATCGTTGCCGTGCGCGGCTGACGCGGGCGCGCTATCAACACTCTCCACATAGCCGAACCCGCGAAATTCCCGCTCTTGACCATCATAGACCCCTTTACGATAGCGATGGCATTGCGTCAATTGATTGCCGGTGATCGCATCCGTATGGATGATGCGCGAGACAACCTGCACCGGAAACGGCAAGCCGGGCACCGCATTTTCTTGCTCCCGCTTTTCATCGAGCCATTCCTGCGCCGAGCTGCGATATTCAAAGGTGGTTTGGGCACCTCGGTTATTGTCCACCGCATTGAGCAAATAAGGCTTGGCTGGCGCGAAGTCGTAGCGCCAGTGCTGCGGTGCGAGATCGGGTCCTGAGTATAATTGGCTCAGAATCACGCTAATGGTGCCTTGGCCCGTCACATCGGCGAAGCTGAGCTGACTCAGATCATCGTAGTGCACGCCATTCGGCCATTTAAGCTCGATTGGCTCAGCAAACCGATTGCCGGACTCGTTAAAGAATAGGCGCAGACAGTTCGGTTGTGCATACACAAGATCGGCCGCGCCTGAGCCATCTACATCCACCAGGAAGACCCGGCGCGGATCAAACATCTGTTCTGCATCAAACAGTTGGGAGCTGCGTAAAGTCAACGGCGCACCGAACCGACCATTGCCTAGATTGGGCCAACATGTGAGCTGATCATGGCGCACGCTAACCAGATGCCCCTGGCCTGAGCCGAGCACGTCGCTGAACGCAACGAGTTCGGTCGCATCGCGCCCGCGAATCGGTAGCGAAACAGCGTGATCCTGTGGCGTCGTACAGGCGGTGCTAAATCCAGTGCGTTGGTTGATATACAGACGCACGCTTTTGGGCCCGATCATCGCCAAATCCGGCAGACCTGCACCATGCAAATCGGCCAGTGTCGCCTGCGGATGCAGGTATTCAATTGGCCATTGCGTGAGTGGTATAAAAGCTGACCAGTTGCGATCTGCACCCAACGTGTAATAGCCAAACGGCCCGCCCGGGGATGTCACTAGCCATTCGAGCCGGCCATCGCCATTGATATCGATCAGCGTCGCATGCTGCCCTTGTAGCGCAGGCACCTGCGGCAAAGACTGCCAAGCATCATAAGTGACGGCATCGGGCTGCTTTGGCTTTTGAGCATCCCGCACCGGCGGACGATAGCGCCAGTCGGTGCCAACCCGATACAGGATGCCGGGCAGTCCTTCACCGTACAGGTCCACGAGCTGATAGGGGGACTGATCCGGTCCCTCTGGCACCGGCCATGCCTGCCACGCAGGCGCAGCAGGCAGAGGAGCAAAGGCCGTGTAGCCCAATTCCAGCGGCGGCAGTTCTTGTAAAGCAGATGTTTGCGGCTCATAGGCCAAGCGCTGCGCGGCCTGCAAACAACTCATGATGGGCGTTTCATCATATTCGAGCAACAATCGGCTCACCAGCGTGTTCGGCTCGTCCAGTTCCGACTCAAAATGATGAAACATCAATATCTGGCGGCATAAATAATGCGTTCGCACTTCAAACCCATAGCGGTAGTGCGAAAAAGGATCTGGCCGAAGTGGCCAGGGTTGACTTTTATCGTCAAACAACGGTGGAATACGTGCGTCTATGCCACGCTGGCCATAATCGAATGCTAGCGTAAAGAGCCAGTTGATACTGTCTTTTGGCTGGTCTTCTTCGTTGCGATATAAATCGGCCCACGTGTATAAGCCATCATAGGCAGTCTGGTTGCCATAATGCACCTGCGTTAAGTACCGGTTCGATTCGGTATCGCGTCCGTCATTATCCACGATCCCGGCCGATTGAGCGCTTTGATACACGTAACAAATATGTTCACCGGTGGGCGACAGCGACTCTTCAATTAGCCACTCGGCAATCCGCTCATCGGGTTCAGTGGCGTCAGCGATGCGCGCTTGAGCATTTTTACCCAAGCAGTGCAACTGGCCATCGGCGCCGTGGATCAGCCAGAAATCGTCAGCACCTTGACATTGCCATCGTTCGATTCGGTTAAAGGCCCCTTCGATACGCGGATAATAACGTGTGACGTTAAAGGTCGCATTAAGTACTTTGCCTCGGAATGTAGAACGCGGCGTGGTCTGAACAACGCCAGAGGCATCCCGCTCCGGCTCCAGCACTTCGCCGTCCGGCCCAATGAACATGTCGGTGTCATCGTATTGGGGCACGCCTCGGCTGGTGCGGCGGCGGATCGCGCTCAACCCCGCGTCCCAGCCAACACCAAACGGTCCATTGCCATTGCCGCTGCTGTACGCGAGGGTCAATGCAGGTGCGTAGCCACGGCCAGCAGAAATCGGCAAGGGCAGCGTCAACGAAGCGGTGCCGCTGGGGTCACCTAGATTCAGGGACTCACCCAAGCCTTGAATGGCTCCGCCTCCTTTGGGCAGGGACGGCGGGGTGAGCGTCAGCTCGCCAGAAGAAAGTCTATGCATTATTCGCCCCCTTAACTCTTTGATGTACTTTTAAGTTTTTTTTCACGTTGTTGGCAAAGCGCGAGGGCCCGGGCGGCAGCGAAGCGCTGTCCCGCAGGGGCAAACTGAACTGCAGTGAGCCAGTGTACATATCCGTTTTCGCCACCTCTCGCAAGCCGGTGATCGCGCCACCGCCTTTAGGCAGTGCAACGCTTTGAACTTGCAATGGCAATGCCGAAGCCGATTGTGCTGAATTCATTTGTACCTCGTTCTTAGGGACTCTTATCCAACGCAATGCCAAGCATGACCCCGAACACCGTGTAGGCCCGCGGCACGCAAACGCGCACGATTCAGAGATGGCTGGCCTGACACGCTCGCGGCTGCACCGCTCCCCACCGAGCCAGCCAATCGATTTAGCCTTAATAATTTGGTGATGACTTATTCGTTGTTGGTTTTTCTTTTTCTAAGTCTGCTAGTTTTTTAGAAAAATCCGCTCCGCCTTCCAATGCCGTGTAATGCACATGGACGATGATATCGTCCAGCCGAGTGAGCAGTTGCTGCTGTTCATCGGATGTATGGTTCGGAAAGGCCAGCTCCCACCTAGAAACCGCGCCAGTGCCCTCAAATGGTAAATACCGTTCATCACCGAAATTGAGCTCAAAGACGCCACTATCATTAAGGCCCGACGAGAGCGCGATCTGCTGGTTGGCACGCAGATTAACCACAATATTTTGCCCGCCACCTTCCCATTTTCGCAATTTTTTTACCGATTCAGCATCCGGTTTAAGCAGCGTCCAGCTACCCGTTTGCGTCAACACGGCTTTTACGTTCTGATAAGGCCCCAGCACAGTGGGCAATGTAATAGAAATCCATTTGATTTGTCTCAAATAATGACTCGGATAATCTTTATCAAACAGGTCTTGGGCCAGCTCGAACGTCAACTTACCAGTCCCTTGACCGGGTGTTCCGTTTCCATTAATTTCATTTATCTTTTTTCTCCACTTGCTATCATTATCGTCAGCCAATAATTTCTTAAGTGACACAGTCTTCGTAATTTCCAAGCGCCGCTCGTTATGCAGCAGATACGCAGATTCCATTTGATGCAAATTCAGTTTCAGCGTCTCGCCAGCGAGCAGGCCACGGTAACTGCTATTCCATGCGTCGGTGCGAATAAAATGCGTGTCAAAATTCCCGCGCTCATACTGCCAGCATTTTTCAACGCTTAAGCACAGCGACAGCACCGTATCGTATGCCTGGTAGTACAAGGTCGATAGCTGGTCGGCCAGCCATTGATACAGTGATGCCTGGGTAAAGCGTGTACTCAAGAAATCGTACATTTTTTGCATATGCGCATGCTCTTTTTGCGCATACTGCAGCGCTTTTTTTGACGCGTCGATTTGTTTGTTCTGGGTATCAATTTGTGCACAGATTGCAGTGACTTCCGCCTTGGCTTGGTCTGTCTGGAATTTCCACTCTTCCTGGCGACGACGATACTGTTCGCTCGCGTCCAGCCGTATAACTTCAGCTTCTTTAACGATTGCGGCAATCTGCATGGCGCCAGCAGCGGCTTCAACTAATGCCCCCCAACGCTGCCCGCCTACGGAAAAGCCAAAAACATTGGGCATCATATTAAGCCCACCGCCCACCGTCTGCAACGGTCCTGCAGCCGAATGCAGGCTGGCAACCTCAACGTGCAGATCTATCGCCCGTTGCTCACCCTGGGAGATATTTTCTTGTGCAAGCTTCGAATAATGTGCAGCGCGTTCGCTGGCAACCTCTTTACTTTTTTCGAGCGCTGCTTTGCCTGCTTGAGCGATTTCAATGGCCTGTTCTTGCACCTTCAGTGTCGTGAGCGCGTAATCGGACAACTGCAGCAGTTGGGTTTGCTGTTGCTCCTCTTGCGCGGCGCGTTCCTTGCGTTCTAGCGCTGATAGTAGTGTGTTGCCAAAGTAAATGAGCATCTCCACCGCAGCGACCGCCTGTGGCAACAGGACACGAAAACGGTACGGGGGAATCACTTGCGCTACGTTCAACGCACCTGCCTCCCCCGACGCGCTGCGCGCCCGTTGTACCAGTAACTCCCTTGGATTCATCGGCGCCGGATACAGCGGCAACGACAATGGCTTGCCATCGATTGTCAAGCTATGACGCAAATTATAAAAGCGACCGTCCAATTTTTCCCAATAATCAAGTAGTTGACTATTGAGCGGCAGCTTGAATGGCGTATCCAGCGCACGCAGTGTCGGATTCGGCTTGCCGGACGCAAGCATCATCTTGTCTAATATTTCCTTTGTAATACCCTGTGCATCGGTCCCACTCTCAAATTTCCGCAAGGCTTTATTTTGATCGCATTGTATTCCTTCTAACGTCACAGGCGTCCAACTATTGGCCAAGTGAATGTCTGGGCGGGGGCCCATCAGATTACGCGCTTGGTAATAGTACAACTTGGCTTCATTCAAGCTATCGGTGCTGACCTGTCGATATAGGTAATCGCCATAATCGATCAAATTCTGCACATATTTAAGAAAAACTGCTTTGCGGTAATGCACCGGCTCCGCATACGCGACCGCATCCGGGTCCGTAGGCCCCTCAAGCAGTTTCCCCGCATGGCCATCCTCTACGAGGGGGCGCACGCGCCAGTAATCGGGCGTGCCATTTACATTTTTTCCCGCAGGGTCAAAGATGCGCTTCAGCCAGCGTTGTGCTTCCGCGTATTGTTGTTCGGCATTGAGCCGATACGCGACAAGGAACGGTAAATGGAAAAAAAGCTCCCACAGATATAAGCCGTTCGCACCATGAAAATCTAGCGGCTGCGACCTGGTCTCACCTTTTATTGGCGGTTCGACTTTTAATTCTTGCGTGGAGCGATCCAGCACGGTATCAATCGATATGCTAGCGCGCTCGATTAATTGCTTGCCAAATGATGAAGTAAGCCGTGCCGGCGGAAAAACTTGCTCAGTACCATTTGAACTATTTTCTAGTCCAAAATCCATATATTGAACATGTTTTTCTTCGTCGCAAACAATAGATGGTTTTTTTAAATCTATTCCTAGATTTTTATCTTTAATTTTTTCAAAAATATTTATATTGAGATCCATATATATATAATGAATCCCTTCTGGTTGACCACGTAAGCCAGAACCATCCAGTTTTAATTCAAAGGTAAATTTTCCGACTCTTCTTGCAATACATGTAAATTCATCTTCCTGTCCCAACTCGCAATTTTTCAAACCAAGCTCTTCATTTTTGACAGAGATTTTTCCTCGCGCATTCGCAAAAATAAAATATGGTAGCTGAATAACTACTTTTAACTGCCAATCCCCATTTTCTGCCACCTCAAAAACGCTTTGTTTTGGACTAAATGTATTTTGAAAAAGTCCAAGAGATGCTGTCGGAGAAAAGTTGAGTGCGCTTGAATATTTTATATTATTGAGTCGATTTAAGTTTGACGATAAAATCCAAGGAATGTTTTCTTTGGCCTCAGTGATAATTTTGGAAAGCATGCAATCTAATATAATGTGACTATTTTTGTTCCACTCAATATATAAATAATCTTTGTTCTCTGAGTTTCCAGAGAAAGCGGCCAGGTGCACACTTTCTCTATTTAATCCAATTTTTTCTAGCAATGTATGCGGAGCACTCCATCTTCCATCATATTTTTTATAAATTAGCATCACACTAATTTTTTCTTTGTTTGATCGTTCTGCTGGTTTTGCCACTTTTTGGGGTTCCGCCCCCTCTGCTTGGCTTTCTTTAACTTTAATTTCCTGTCTTGGAGTGTACTCTACCCAGACTACATACAGCCGTCTCCCCATCACCACTGGTTGCACACACATAATCTCACTTGGTACCGATTTACTATCGCTTGTATCCGACTTACTATTGCCTGAAACCGGCATGTCAATTTTTTTCCATTCACTCCATGCGGTCGGACTAACTTGATTCAAACTGTTACGCTTACGAATATCCATTGAGCGCCAATAATATTCTTTTGGCGAAATGTTTTTCTCACCAATAAAATAATAAGTACAGTCCGTCGGGTCGGGGCCATCAGCGTAGCCACTGATCACCTTCAGATTGCTCACCTCTTCAAATTTATTCAAATATTTAGCCACCGCCTGTTGGACTGTATCGTCGTTCAGCTTATTTTGGCTAATCTCGGTTTCGAGCTCCTTAAACAACGTCGTTTTCCCAAGCCGAAGCGTCGGATCAATGTAATTCTCTGGATAATCCTGAAGCTGTTGATTGGCCGCCCACAGCGCGTAGCGATTTTCGTTCTTCGTCCACGACTCAATGTCGTACGCTTCCAGTGGCGTATCATGCCCTGGCTCCAGATGCAGCATCACACTATTGATGTATTGCTGGAGGCTAGCAATCGCTTGGGCCACTTCGCTGGTCATCACCTCGCTCGACACTTGGGTGTCAATCAACAGGTACTCGTATAAATCATCCACTGTTTTAACGTGGTCGGGCGCCACGCCGCCTCTTAAATAGTACGCCACCAATGCGTCGCGCAAAGTTTCGCTATGCTGTGACGCTACCTGTTTTTTAGCATCTGCGTCTTGCTGGATCGCTGACATCACCAGTTCGCCGACCGCTTGGTAGTTGGAATAACTTGAATGATGCGTGAGCTGCGCTGCTTTGGCTAAACCGTCCACTGATATACTGGTTTGGATGACCAATGCCTGCAAACGCCTTACCCGGTCGATATCGGCTAATGTGCTCGGCAATTTATCAGTCGCAGCTCGAACATCCGTCTCCGTCCAAGTGAGCAATTCAGCAAGCTTTTTGATTGCTCCTGTCTTTAATTTATCACTTTCTTCGATACTATTAAATAATTTTACATAATTTAAGTAACCGTATATATTAGCTTCATCCTGAGACGTTGAGGCGATCCAGTCTGTATAGCGGCCAAACCTGTATAGTGTGATAAGTTTGAGGGTATTATCTAGACATCCGAACCAGAGTGGATTGTCTATAAAATTTTTTAATGCCATCTCACTTAATTTAAATCGATGCACGACTGCTGCATGTCGCGCCAAATCATAAAGGTTTCTTACATAGTCAGGAAGTGTAGAAACATCCCCATTTTTTTCAGATAACCCTTTAAATAATGCATGTGTTTTATGCGAAAAAGCAACTTCATCTTGTCCAATCCATTTTAATAAGAGCGAAACAAAAGGCGGCTCTATTTTGAGTATCCTAGACAAACCATCGATAACAGCTCTCGCTTGCCGAACACAGGCACTTTTATCGTCCGCTGCCCGGATCTTTTCTAGCTGGCGTCCAATATCATTGATAAATGCTAAGTGTGATGGACTGGCCGACAAATCACTAGGCGGTGCATCTAATAATGCGCTAATTTCTTGCACAGACAACTGATGTGCCTTCAACCACTGTGCCGCTTGAGCCAACGCCATCATCCAATACAGCACATCTGCTTGATTATTACTTTTCTCATTCCATGCAGCGATGGTTGGTGTACCCGCAAATTGATAAATTGCGTTCTCTCCGCCCAACCGCTCCAATAACGCGACGCCGTCAAGCGGGGTCAGGCCCAACAACTGCGGAAGCTTGGCCATACGATACAACGCTGAAACAATTGGCAACGAGCAAATCGAATTTTTTTGTGATGTTTTAACACATTCGACAAGCTTTTTGAAAGTCACTAGATCAACTCCGAGCCCCGCACAAAGTTGTTTGACTATCGTTGTCTGTACAGCATCCTTTGTATCGAGGTCTATTTCTATTGCACAATCGATTGCAAATGGTGTCTCAAATAATGGTGGATGGTTAAAGATTCGATCCAAAAATGGAATATCTGATCCGACTGCATACTGAGTGATCTGATAGACTAATGCCGAAAAAACTTCTGGTGTGACCTGATATGTATTTTGAAAATACCGAAACACTCCAAGCGCGCGGAGCGTATTGGAGGTCAATTCTAAACTATTATTTTTCTCAGCCCGCATGATAGACACGATCAACCAATCGAGCTGGTCATACGGCAGCTTCAAAGCATGCTGCAGGCGGATGAGTTGATTGAGCCGAACTAACGTCTCTTCACTGATTTGTTCGCTGCTATCCGGCTTCCCCTGGTCAGCAACTGAGAACGTTCGACTCGCTCCATTTCCTGTTAGGATGATTGAGTCCGCTGCTGCTTGGGTTAGTTCCGCATCTGCTTTATGGATAAACAAAGCCCCATAGTTTTTTGAGGTTGCAGCGCAGCCTTTACCATCATATACGCCTTTCAGGCATAAAATTTCTTCGACTTCCGATGCCGTTACACTAGTTCGAATAGTGAACTCCGACACATTTTTCAAATTATTAGTATCTGCTCCGCTACCGTAAATTTGGGATAGAGAGTGTGCGGATCTATCAATTAAAAATGCTTGTAGACTAGGGTTCAATCCACAATTTTGTTGCAATGCGCGCACCGCGTCACCTGACACTGTATTTGCATTAATAAAATAAGGATAGGCTGCATCCATTTGCTGGGTAACTTCTGACAGCGATACCTTTTTCTGCTTTAGCCCCAACTCGATTCGCTGATACGCGTGATGATATGGTAGCGTTAAAGGGTAACAGCTGTCTGATAGTTTTTGATATATTTCATTGTCTCCTGTAGCTCCTCCGCTTTTTTTCTGTCTATCTTTTATAGATGTATCCTGTTCCTCTTCTTCCGATTTTTTTATTGCTTCTCGAAGCACACGATTGACAATCGATAGTGCGGGGGCAGATAGGCGAAAGGCAGTGTCATTCAATTTTATGTTTTTTAAATCGGAACGGCGTTCGTTTATCTTATATTTACTTGCATTTTTATTTGATTCATCCAACTTCAGTGAAAATTTATAAAGGTCAGTCAGATAGGCCACCGGAGAATCATGCGCATTAATCTCACCACTTTGGCAAAATCCTGACCAATTTTCGTTAAATAACCGAAGATACGTCGGGCTTTCACTCTTTGTTTTATGCGAGCCTGTGATTCCGGCGTGGTTAATCGGATCGTCATTATGCAAACGTTGTTGTCGAAATTTTTTGGCGATTTCGGTGGCATATCCCATCGCTAAATCGTACAATTGCCCTGCCTCATCACTATTTTCGCTGTGATCGTTAATAAATTTCGATTTGGTAACGTTAACAATATCAAACACAGAAATATAACCATCTTTTATATTAAAATTTTTAAACTTTTCTTTAATTTTGCTGATAGTTTGAACAGGTTCGGCAGGGGTAACGTCTTGCATGATATCTTGTCCTTTCAATAGCAATAAAGTTCCGGCTGGGGTAACGTGAGTTGCTTGGCATCAAAGCGCTGTAGCGCGCAGTGGCATGCTGGGACTACATAGCCGCTTGCGTACGCTGTCGAGCAATACTCCTTCATGGATCAGGCAGCGTACAAAAAGGGAGTTGATTATGTCTCAATCGGTGCGCGCAGCGGAGCGATGCGATGCCCATTTGTGCTTCTCCGGTAGAGTGTTAAAACCGTGTTTTTTCACATCAACACGGGAAACGTGCACCCTTATTGACACGCATGCGTCACAGCATTACACGCGTCGCCTTGCCTAGCCAGCTAGAGTGAAAAAGAGATAATGCTAAGAGAGGAAACCGGGCAACTTCAATGCCTGTACAATCGGTTCAGCTAACCAGGAGGAAAAAAGGGGAGCTGCACACCGGGTCTTGTGGTTTTGGTACACATCATTCGCCATTTTTTGACGCTCCCAATGGTAGATAGATTGTGAATCCAACTTATTGCCTTGATTTATAGCGAATGCCCCACGAGTCGCTTTGCTACACCATACCTCATAGCCGCTGCAAGCCACAACTTCAGTGTACGAATACATTGCCCAAAACTTAAACACTTGTTGTCATTTCATAGTAAGAAATTGGCTGACAGTGATGTGATAAAGCAGCTTATTCGCTTAGCCAGGGGCTCATCAAGGCGGCTTGAACGATCCATGCTAGCCACGCGAGATGCCTACTCTACTTCGGTAAGCTCCTATGCTGGCTCAGGCGTGGCCTGCAGTGCTCTGACGCCGACGCTTAAGCGTCTAGTGCTTTTTACCCGTTTGCCAATATGCGAAGTGCACGCATGTACAAAACCGGCGACCGTGTTCGATTGACCGTAAGCATCCGGCGAAGGCATTCCAGGGCGTAAATGGCCGTCTGTCTGACGTCAACTAAAAAAGCCGCCGTGTTGCCTCATGGAATGATGTTACTCTCGGGTAATTGTCGCCAGACAGCCGTCAATCAAGCTGCGGTGGGCACCCAGCCTGACCAGTTCCGGCGACGCCGGCACGACCTGCGCGTGTTGCCCTTTACACAAAATGTCAAGTCACCACTGGTCCTGCCCATCCGGGGACAGGTGCCGACAGAAGTTGCCCATGGTGCCGCTGGCGACCTCGGAGAGGCACAGGCCTTGCCAAGCAGCGAGCCGCGGCCACCGCGCACGCGGCGCTGCTCGCTGCGCAGGCACGCCTGCAGGAACTGGAGCCCGCGCTGGCGGCGGCTGAGGCAGCACGCCAGACGCTGCACACGGAAGTCGAGCGTTTGCAACGCGACGCCCAGGAGCGAGACGCCGCGCTCGCCCAAGCGCGCGCCGATTTTGCCCGCGAACTCGATAAGCTGCGGGCCGACACGGCGCGCGCCGAAGCGCGGCTGCAAGCGACCGAAAAGCGCGCGCTCTTGGAGACCGAGCATGAGCGCCGCACCAGCGCGCGTCTAATCAAGGAGCGGGATGCGGCAGTGCGACGCGCCGACGAAAGTGACGCGCAGCGCCGCGCTGAGCGGCAAGCGCTGCAGGCGCAATTGGGGGACGCACGCCAACACATTGGCATGCTGGAAGGCAATTTAGCCGCGCTGCAGCGCGCGAACGCCGACGCTGAAAAAGCGCGGCGCGTACGGCAGCGCAGACCCACCCAGTCCGCATCAGGCCGGACCTCGGGCTCGATTAGGCGGCCACGCCCGCTCACGCGTGCGCTGAAAAAGACTTCGTGACACAGTCACCGACATTCCTTTTTATACAAAGGCTCATGTGGCCGCAGGCCGGTTAGCAAGCATAGATTAGCCCATAGCCGATCTCGGGCAAGCCTAGAATCATCATCGCTCCGGAGAGCATTGGGCGGCAGAAGGCCAAGATAACAGGATGCCATCGCCTGAACGCCATGTCACGGATCGGCGTAATCTAGCCGGGGATGATCGGCATAATCAGGCCAGTTGGAATGGCCCCGAAACGCAATTTTGAAAGGTTTCAAGGATGCGGTTTTTTGCCTGATCCTGCAATGGCAATTTTGCATGGAGCGCATCAGAACTGGGTATTCCAGCGGGCTCACGGCCGATAACCAATCGGCGGGCGCAATCTCGCCGACGCTCCCATCGGGTATCTTCATTGTAGATATGCGGTGCTTGCCAATCACGTGGCGTGTATCTACAATGGATAAACGTTGTTGCGCGCAAAGTAAAAATGAGCCACTTCGCGCAAAGTAAATGTGAACCACCTTTCAGTACAGTCAGTCTTTTTCGCGCGAAGGCTGGCGATGCTTCAGAAGGAACAGTGGATGCAAATCCATGTGCTCAAAGCCCAAGGGTTGTCGTTGCGAGAGATCGCGCGGCGCCTGGGCGTGTCTCGCAACACCGTGACGCGTTACTTGGCGTCGCAGGACGTGCCTCGCTACAAGCAGCGTGAACCACGGCCGAGCAAGCTTGGTCAGTTTCAGGCGTACATTCTTGAGAGGATGCAAGCGGCCTCGCCCGAGACGATCGCCGCTCCAGCGTTGCTGCGTGAACTGCGCGCGCTGGGCTATGAAGGGCAGCTGCGCAGTATTCAAGCTTTTATGAAGGCGCACAAACCTGTGCGGGCACCTGATCCGCTCGTGCGCTTCGAGACCGAGCCGGGGCGGCAGATGCAATGCGACTTTGTCGTATTTCGTCGCGGCGCTGATCCGCTGTACGCGTTCACCGCCACGCTCGGTTTTAGCCGTTGGCGCTGGGCACGCTTTGCCACCAACGAGAAGGCCGAAACGCTGATTGCTTGCCATCACGCTTTATTCGAAACGCTCGGCGGAGTGCCTCGCGAGATCCTGTACGACAACGCCAAGACGATCGTACTAGAGCGTGATGCGTACGGTAAGGGTGAACATCGATGGCATCCAGGCCTACTCGATCTGGCTAAGCGCTACGGCTTCATGCCCAGACTCTGCCAGCCCTATCGCGCACGCACGAAGGGCAAGGTCGAGCGCTTCCATCGGTATCTGCGCGGCAACTTCTATGTGCCGCTGTCCAGTTGGCTCAAGCAGTCGGGTATGGTACTGGACGTCGATACGGCCAACGCCGAGGTAGGCAAATGGCTGCGAGACGTTGCAAACCAACGGGTGCACCCGGTCACGGGAGCGCCACCCGCAACGCTTCTCGAAGAGCGCGAACGAGACACGCTGCGCAGCTTGCCCGCGTTTGCAACACAGCTATGGGTAACCACGCCGGTCGGCAGGCCTTCGGCCATATCGCTGCAACATCCCTTGTCGATCTACCAGCAATTACTGACCGAGGTGCGTGCATGAATCTGCAGCAAGAACGTATCGACGATCACTGCCAGAGTTTAAAGCTTGAAGGGCTCATGCAGCACTATGTCGCGCTGGCCAACGATGCCGCGGCCAAGCAGTGGAGCTTTCTCGACTTCCTTGAGCACGTGCTGGCACATGAACGCGAGATACGGCAGGTTCGATCGCGACAGACACTGGTACGCATGGCGGCATTTCCGGCGATCAAGACGCTGGACGATTACGACTACAGTTTCGCTGTGGGCGCTCCGCGCAAGGCCATTGACGAGTTAGCCACGCTGCGCTTTATCGAACGTGGTGAGAACGCCGTGTTGCTTGGTCCGTCCGGTGTCGGCAAAACGCACCTGGCGATTGCAATCGGATACGCCGCAACACAAGCGGGTATCAAGACCAAGTTCATCACGGCGGCCGATCTCATGCTGCAACCCGAAGCGGCACGGCGCCAGGAACGCTACGACGCCGTACTTCGACACAACGTCCTCGGCCCAAGACTGCTCATTGTCGATGAAATCGGATACTTGCCCCTCTCGGAAGACCAAGCCAGTCACTTCTTCCAGATCGTGGCAAAGCGATACGAGCGCGGTTCAATGATCCTCACCAGTAACCTTGCGTTCGCCCAATGGGACGAGACATTCGGACGCAATGCCACGCTAACTGCGGCCATGCTTGACCGCATCCTGCATCACGCCCATATCATTCAGATCAAAGGAGACAGCTACCGACTTAAACAACAACGAAAGGCCGGCCACGTCCTGGCATCAAAGAAGTAACGATTGGCTCACTTTTACTTTGCGCGATCACGCGCGAAGTGGCTCAAATTTCAGGCTCTTCCACACTTTGTGTGAACCTGCAGGTGACAATGACGATCAAGCCAGTATTGCATCACTCGGATAATCGGCGTGAATTTTTCTTTCCTTCAACGCCTGTTGCCCGCTTCCGGCATGCGCATTGTCGGGTGGGAAATGATCGGCCATCGGCTCATTATTGCACTGAAACATCAAGGGCTCGTTGCGCACTGCACGGCGTGTGGAGCGAGCAGTTCCCGGATACACGGAGGGTACCGACGACGCGTTGAAGACCTGCCGTGTAGCGGCCATCGCGTCACACTGGAAATCCAGGTGCGGCGCTTTCGTTGCGATAACACAATGTGCCGCCGGCGAACATTCGCCCAATGCCCGGCGCAATTCGGCGCACGTCAGCAGCGTCGCACAGCCCGAGCACAGACGGTGCTGTGGCATGTGGGCTTGGCGCTCAGTGGCGCCGCAGGCGCGCGCCTGGTGCAGCGGCTGGGCATCTCGATCAGCGGAGAAACGATACTCCGTTTGCTCAAACGCAACGGCCAAAAGCACGTCGCGACGACATCACCCCCTACCATTATTGGCGTCGATGACTGGGCATTCAAGCGCGGTCATCGCTATGGCACCCTACTGGTCGATCTCGAGCAACGGCGCCCATTGGATCGGTTGCCCAATCGTGATGCGAACTCGGTGGCGAACTGGCTAACAGGAAACCGCGCAATCCGCATCGTATCGCGCGATCGCGCTGGAGTTTACGCCGAAGGCATCACCCGTGGCGCGCCGCAAGCCATACAAGTGGCCGACCGATGGCATCTGTTGAAGAATCTTGGCGATGCTATTGAGCGCGCGCTAAGTCGCTGCCAGCGGCCTATCCGCGAAGTTGCACGCTCGCTCAATCACGAGCACGCTGCTGCCACATTGCCAGCGATCGAATCGAATGTGCCCGGCGTGGCAACAACATCGCGCGCAAAGGAGGAACAAGCACAGCGACGCGAAGCACGGCTCGCACGCTATGAATCGGTCATGCGCCACCATCAAAGTGGGATGGCAATACGCGCGATTGCGCGCATCACGGCATTGGATCGGCGTACGGTACGGCATTGGATCAACTCCGGTGAGTTCCCTGAGCGGGCGCAACGGCTGCCAGCCGCCAGCAAGTTGGATCCCTATCGAGCGTATCTTGCCCAGCGCTGGCGTGAAGGTTGTCAAAACGCGGCGAGGTTGTATCGGGAAATCGTGGGCCAAGGGTTCAACGGCGGTTGTGGCATCGTACGCCAAGCCCTTCAGCCTTGGCGACAAGCCGGTGCAATCATGCAGCAGCTGCGTACTGCTGTGTCACGAGCGGTGCCTTCCACTCGCCGCGTAGGCTGCTGGTTAATGGGTCGGGGCACGGCCGCGCTCACCAACGACGATCAGCGGCACGTCCAGCGCTTGGTTCAACGACTCGCTGAGCAGAATCCCCAGATAGCAACAATCCGGCGGCTGTCACTCCAGTTCACTGACATAGTCAAGCGCCGCGCACATCAAGCTTTGGCAAGCTGGCTGCGTCAAGCGCAGGCTAGCGGTGTACCAGAAATGCAGCGGTTTGCAGCAGGCATTGGCCACGACTACGATGCCGTACACGCTGCACTACTCACGCCCTACAGCAACGGCATCGTTGAAGGCCATGTCAATCGGCTCAAGTTTCTCAAGCGCCAAATGTATGGCCGCGCCGGCTTCCAACTGCTTCGTACTCGCGTGCTGAATCGGTGCTGACTTGTGACGTGAAACTTCACACAAAGTGGGGAAGAGCCAAATTTCAGATGCGCTTGACAACGTTAGGAGATGGCAATGGAACTCAAGATTCACAAATGGGGCAATAGCGCGGCAGTTCGTCTGCCGAGTGTGCTGCTTGAGCAGATCAACGCCTCAGTCGGCAGTTCACTAAACGCCGACGTGCGCCCGGATGGCGTGATGCTGACCCCGGCCCGCCGTAAGTATTCGCTGGACAACCTTGTTGCCCGGTGCGACCCGAAGGCGCCTCTTTCGGGCGACATGGCGGCATGGGACGAGATCAAACCGGTGGGGCGTGAGGCGTGGTGAGGCAGGTACAGTTCGAGCGGGGCGATATCGTGCGCGTGAGCCTGAATCCGACTGTCGGACGAGAGCAGCAAGGCGATTTTCGTCCGGCGCTCGTTCTCTCTCCGGCGGCGTTCAACGCCTTGGGCGTGGCGCTCGTTGCCCCAATCACCCAGGGCGGCGAATTTGCTCGCTTTGCTGGGTTCGCCGTACCGCTTTCTGGTTCTGGAACCGAGACGCAAGGTGTTGCGCTCGTCAACATGGCGCGTATGCTCGACTTGGAGGCGCGCGGCGCGCGTAAGGTCGAACGCGCGCCGGTTGAAGTGGTTGAGGACGCGCTGGCTCGGCTTCAGACGATTATCGAGTGAGGAAAACGCGATAAGCAACAAGGTCTGAAACCTGATGTACGCGCTGGGCAACACGAAGCGGTTGATCGGCGATGCGAACCATCCGCAAGCGCGCCAGTCTGCAAAGCGCTTGCGTCATCGATAAGAACGGCTGGCGTGTCTGGATCGAGCATCATAAGACAGGCGAGCGGTTGTACGATAGCGAGCGTGAAAAGGCGCATCGCCAGGCGGCTCAGTGGTAATGGAAAACAGGGAACACGATTGTGGCTATGAACGACGACACGCCACGAATCGAAGGAATTCCGTCGAAAGACGGTGCCTATTGGTACTATAAGCGCGGCAAGCTGCTGCCCAGCTTGGTATGACGTCGCGCTGCCTCGTTCGCGACCCGCTACGATTCGCACCGACGAAGATACGCTTGCCCTCGTGCGACAACTGGCGCAGTACTATCCCGATCGGCACGGCCAATTGCGTTACCCACTCCACCAGCGCGTCGGCGTTGACCCGCGAAAGCCTGTTCGCGCACGTCATGCAGCAGCCGATCAATGGTGGCGGCGCTGATCTGACTCAGCCGTTGGCGAACTTGCTTTGATAGCGTCAGGTGAGCATGCCGTGCCATCGCATCGGTCAGCGTTGCAATGAGCACCTTCAGTCGTTTGCCGCAGATCCGATCGGCCGCCTCCCATAGCGTGATCAGCGCGGCCCGCATCTGATCGTCGTAGCGTCGCTGGGGGCCGGGCTTCGTCCTCGGCGGCACAGGCTCGCGGCACAGCACACGGATGAATAGGCGCCGACAATCATCCCGGTCGACTGGCCAAGATGATTGTCGGTAAACCAGCCAGCCATTCTGCTTGACGCTATCCAGACTACCCAATTAAGACCAGGCCTCGATGCGAGTCGCTATTTCAGGGGAAAGTGCGGCGTGTTCATTGAGCGCGTTATTTACGTTCGCCACTACAAGGCCACCTCAGCGGCAAGTGCGTCCCACGGCGCTGTCAAGCGGCCGTTTTCCCGCACGACCAGACCGGCAACTTCTAGCGCTGCCACATCAGCATGCACGCGCTTGTAGTCACGCGATAAAGCGCAGGCCAAAGCTTTGACGCTATCGGCGCCTTCTCGGTGCAAATAGCGTAGCAGCTCCAGCCGTTTGGGCGTCAGCGCCGCCACCATTTCCTGCCACGAGAGAAACGTGACGTGACTTTCCTTAAAATGCTCACCTCTGGCCGCGCGCTCAAAGGCATTCACGAACCGCTGTCCCATATCACGCGCGCCGCTTACATGGACTGTCAGTTTGCTCATTTTCCGCTCCTTTCGCGTTCAACATCCCCCAAAAATTCCCTCACCATCTGTTCTGCCGTCGAAAAAACGTAGG
The DNA here is from genome assembly GCF_900156195.1 of Burkholderia sp. b14. Taxonomy (NCBI): domain Bacteria; kingdom Pseudomonadati; phylum Pseudomonadota; class Betaproteobacteria; order Burkholderiales; family Burkholderiaceae; genus Burkholderia; species Burkholderia sp. b14. Next base: position 13,350 of record NZ_FTPJ01000001.1, on the reverse strand, counting down.
GCACTTCGCGATCACGATAGTGGCGATGGTCGCCCTTGCCACGTTCATTATCGTAGCCAATGATTCTTACGCCGCCCTGACCATAGAACAGGCTGTATTTCAAACCATGAGGTCTTTCCGCATCACATCCGGGCAATCGCCAGATAGTTGAGTGAGTTGAGTTACTGCTCTAGTATGGTACGCAAAGCGTATCGTATTCTGAGGCTATGTCGGAATCTACACAACAGGAATTTTTGCGAGCCGCCAAGGAGCAGCTTGGCGTAACCTGGGACGGACTTGCAACTGCCAGCGGTATTAGCCCGCGTGCGATGAAGACGTACCGGATGCCGAATACGTCGAAGGATTACCGCCCCCTTCCTAATCTCGCACGCGCAGCGATTCTGCGACTGCTCCAGGACCGCAGAAAACGGCACACAAAACAAGCTTGACAATGGTACTCATTGCGTACAAAACTAGACCGCGCAGCGGCGCGACGGGCGACATATGAACTCAAGACCAAATTTTACGGGGGAGGAATGCTGCCGATGAACTCGAATCACATCGACCCCGATACCGAACGAGCGATTCGGTACTTCCTTAACCTAATTGCCGACCGTTACGACATAACTGGCGCGATTCTCTACGGAAGCCGGGCGCGGCGTACCCATCGGGCCGACAGCGACGCCGATGTGGCTGTCCTGCTGAAAGGAGAACATCAGCGATTTCTTACCACCAAGCTTGAAATGGCCGACATCGCATTTGACGTGCTGCTGCAAACGGGCATTCTCATTTCGCCGCTGCCGATCTGGCTTGATGAATGGGAGCATCCAGAGACCTATTCAAACCCTTCGTTGCTCCACAACATCAACCGGGAAGGAGTCAGGCTATGAGTGACCAAAATTGACGCCCGTTGCGTTGATGGCGAAGGCAAAGCGGGCATATGCATCCGCCCGCGTACTGCTTGGCTTAGGCGACGTGGATGGCGCGGTGAATCGCGCCTACTATGCGATGTTCGATGCGGCCCGCGCTGCCCTTTGGCGTTTGGTGCACCCCTCGAGCCGGATGTGGGTCGTACTCACAGTGGACTGATTGGGGCCTTTGGCAACTATCTTGTTGAGTCTTCGTTGTCGCCATGCTGGGCCAGTTTATGCCAGAGAACCCGAATGAAAGGTGAGTTCTGGAACTATCGCGTGAGCAGTTATCGAGTCATCGCCAAGATTCAGGATGGCGAGCTGCTCATTTTAGTGGTGCGGATTGGGAACCGCCGAGCGGTCTATAAGTGATGACAGCCGTGACGGCGGGTAGCGCAAAGAGGGGGGAGAGGCGCGATGAAAGAGGATGATCGGAATTTATTCCAAGCAACGCATTCCCCATCGGCTGTGGCCCCGCGCATGACGTTCGTCGATCTTCCCAACAGCATACGAACTGATTTCCCGGACGGCAGTTATCTCGTCGAGGGACCTGAAGGGGATAAATATCTTGTCTCCGAATCAGGTGATATCAGTGCCACCCTTGTCGAAATTCGGCGAGTGCAGATCGATGATCTCTCGCAGGTCTTAAGGCATGAAATCGTGCGTGTCCATGAGACAGTCTCGCATACCTTGCACTTCGCTGGAGGGGGCGTTTTTTCTTTTCTGCATCACCGCGACGGACGTGGCATGTCGATTCAAGCAAACCGCATTTTGTGCCGGACATTACCCGGTGGCGTAATCATCGTATGTGGTACGACAGCGGACGATAACGGGCATGAAGCGAAATCTTTCCCGCAAGCGCAAGGATAGCCAATTTCACTTGAGAGTGAGGGCAATAGACGAGCGTTTTGCCAATATGTTTTGCGAAGCATCAGGCAAAGGCTGGTTGCACTGCCTCAAGCTCAGCTTCTTGCGTGGCGCTGCTGAGAGCGTCAAAGCCAATGCCTATCTTGCAGCGCGACACGCAATGCCCATTGTACCGCCCGCGCGAGACGGATTGCGGTATGACGGGAAAGTCCTTGGGCAATAGCATAATCGCATCCGTCGGCCTCGACCACGAGGCACCATTTTGCCAAGCGCCTGCGATCGGCAAGCCGCCATGGCGTGGCATGCGGCATCACTGGATGCCGCATGCAGCGACAGTAGCTCAGCGCAGCGCTCGCCTGGCGAGACCAAGCAAACGCCATCAATCCGATGCATCGCGATATGGATTAGCCCAAACCGGTACCGCATGATGCGTCTAGACCGGTGATAGTGCGACAAAAAAAACGCAGGTTACGGCGGCACATTTGCCCTCTTCGTCAACCTACCGCTGCACCTTATTTTTGAATCAAAAAGCGCTCACGATTCTTCTTAATCCATGACGGGGCTCGACCTCTACCGCTCCAAGTCTCACCGGTTTTGGGATTGTGGTATTTCGGCTCGCGCGGCTTTGCGAGTGCCGGGCCGCGAGCTTGACGCCTACGTCCGAATAAGTCTTCAACTGTAATTCCCAACTCGGCGATCTTCTCGCGCATCTGGGCAAGCACTGATTGCAATTCCTGTTGCCGTAAGGCTTCTGCCTCCGCTTCAAGCTTTTCAATTTGAGCGCGCAGCTCTTGGTATGTCGCCATGTTAATTTCCTCGGTTAGGTTGAAAAAATATCCTGCACGGACGCGGATTAGGTCGACCAATCGCAAGTCCATGCCGATGCGTCAGATTGACCAAGCGCTTGGCAGCATGGTCTCAATCTAAAAAGACCCTTTGTCTGGTAGACCAAGGCTGCTATACCGGACTCTGCTCATAAGCTTGCAGCGTATATTCTCCGCCCATTGCGTCATCATCAACGCGAGTGGCCTATGTATAGCCGAACCTAATTGCAGTTTAGACACTTGACCGTAAGCGTCGTCACATTCGATGACCAACCACCGCTTGGCCTTTGCCTTCTCAGCCTGTACGCGCGCATAAAAGATGCCAACTTGTCCTTTGCGACGAACGGCCATTTTACAAGAAGCGTTTATTTTACCTTAAAACGCCAACTGACAATCCAGTCACTCAAAAATAGACGATGTATGGTTTTCACCAGCGGCGTTGCGCAGAAAGGCAAGAAAATCTATTCGCGTGATTGACCGTTAGCTGTGAGGCTTCAATAGGTTGTATCGATAGTTCATTTGGGCTGAGTCTGGGCAACTGGAGGTCGCCAAACACCCGGCCTTCCAGCAGTTCAGTTGGATGAACACCTTTCAGAATGCCCGCTCACCTCTGCTCGTCGACTCGAGAGGGTTTAGCAGATCACCGAATATGGCTGAAACGTGGCCCAAACTGCAGCCCATCACGGCGTGGCGGCACCGACTCTACGCAAGTGGCTTGGTCGCTATCTCACCGGCCGGTGCAGCTGCGCTGACAGAGGCATCTTCGCGGCCGGCCCGCTCGCCACATGCAATCGCGCCGGCGACGGCTTGGCGGGTCCTGGCGTTGCGCTAGCAGCTTGCTACAGCGTCAGATCGTTCGACAGGCGAGCGCGTTCGCTTTAACCGGCAGAGCCGTGTGTTCAGGCGCGCTGGGCTGCCTCGTTTGAGCGACCTACCATCGCGGGAGCCGATTCAGCGATACGAGCATGTGGCGCCGCGCGATCGGCTGTACATCGATACTAGGAAGCTGAGTTGCATCGCATGCCCCGGCCATCGTGTCACCGACAATCGGCGAGATACGGTGGACGGCGCGGGCTGGGAGTATCTGTTTGTCGCCGGAGATGACCACGTTTGGATTGTTTCACGGCGACGCGCCCAGACGCGAAGCAGGCCCGCGCCGTGCAGTTTCTGCGCGATGCCGTAGCGTGGTACGCCGGCTTGGGTGTGCGCATCTGCAGGCTGTTTACCGATAATGGTTTAGCGTTCCGTTCACGTGAATTCGCTCGGGTCTGTTAGGAACTGGGCATCCGGCACAAATTGACGCGGGTCTATCGCCCACAGACCAACGGCAAGGCTGAACGCTTCCTCCGGTCAGCCTTGCGCAAGTGGGCTGATGCCTGAGCCTACCCAAGCTGTGCACATCGCCGCGAAGCCTTAACCAGCTGGCAGCATCACTACACCTAGCATCGCGCGCACAGCGCCATCGGAGGCATTGCACCGATGGCAAGACTTTCTGCATCGAGAAATTACCTTTTGACGCTTCACACGCCAAGACCGTCCGGTCGTTCTTCGCGCTGGGAGCAGCGTCTTCGAAGGTATGACGGGCATCGGATCAATTGGTAACGCGGCGCGTGTTGAACCCGGCCTCAACAAACTGCCACGGCGCGCTTGAAAAACAGTGCGTTTGTTATCATAATGTATTTATAGCGGCGCTGCGGTTTAAATAGGCCCGAAGTTCCTGCGACAAATCGGCGTCAGTGATCGTAAGCGTACTTCGAGTACGTCAGGTCCGGGTACCGCACTTCTTTCGATAGCCTCCCTTGGGAGGCTATTTTTATATGCGCGCAACGATCTATCTAGACGAAAGTGGGTGTCTGGGCTGGAAACTGGATGCGCCCTATCAACGCGGCGGCTCCAGTCGCTTCTTCACACTCGCGGCCGCCATCATACCGGACGGCTGCGAACGGTTACTCGAGCGCGTCGTGCGCGGGGTGTACAAGCAGCGAGGTCGCCCCGCGCGTAACGAGCTCAAATCCGTTCACCTGTCCGCGCGCGAGCGCATTAATTTCGCCGGCGAATTGGCGAAGATTTACCATAAGTGCCCAGACGTACAATTCGTCTCAGATACAGTGCGCAAGGACGCTGTCAATGCCGCTTTCCGGCGTAGCCCGAACAGTCTTTATAATTACATGACGAAGCTGTTACTGCTGGAAGTCATGAGTGGGTACGACTCCGTATCCTTTATTCCCAATGTGCGGTCACTGAAAATCGAGCTCAAGCATTCTCTCCACGAGTATTTGTGCACCGAACTCGCGGGCAGTGGCGCCAACACAAGGTTAGAGACAACGCCGTGGGAAAGCAAGGACAGTTTTTGCTTACAGTTCGTCGATTGGCTAGCGGGTATCGTTTGGGCACACCATTGCAACGGCGAAGTTTACAAAGCGGCCTCGCCAAGCATCCGCCAGCGCCGGCTGTTCTTTTAAGGAAGTACGTCCTTTTTGGAGTGTTGATTGGGTAAGCTGGAACAGACTCGTACATGGCTGACAGACAACTGAAATCTACTGCTGTACACCCGCCTGTAATTATCAACGGTGATTTCCGCAAAATCTTCTGTCGTGGGTTTCCCGCAATGATGGTGGACGAACCGGTCCTATCGAAGCAGCATAGAAATTTCGGGCCCCATTTTGGCGCACTATTCATCCTCGTCGCACAGCCAACCGGTATCGTGCCATAGGAGCAGCTGCGCTTGCCTTCATTGTTCTGACCGGCCGGCGCAGCCGCGCTGACAGAGGCATCTTCGCGGCCGGCCCGCTCGTCACGTGCTATCGCGCCGGCGACGGCTTGGCGGGTCCTGGCGTTGCGCTAGCAGCGCTTGCTACAGCGTCAGATCGTTCGACAGGCGAGCGCGTTTGCTTTACCGACAGCCGCGTGCTCAGGCGCGCCAGGCTGCCTCGTTCGAGTGACCGACCAACGCGCGAGCCGATTCAGCGATACGGGCATGCTGCGCCGGGCGATCTGCTGCACATCGATACCAAGAAGCTGAGTTGCATCACATGCCTCGGCCATTGTGTCACCGGCAATTGGCGAGATGCAATGGCCGGCGCGGGCTAGGAGTATCTGTTTGTCGCCGTAGATGACCACGTTCGGATCGTTTCACGGCGACGCATCCTGACGCTTCACACGCCAAGTCTGTCCAATCGTTCTTCGCGTCGGAAGCATGATCTTCGAAAAGGTGACGGGCATCGGCCAGCGGCGAGCAGCGCGCCGCGCTGCAAATCGTTGCTCTGCGATATGCGCATATAGCCAACCAGCATAGGCGGATAGCTATCCGAAATAGGCGCATAGCGATGGTGTTGCCCGCACATTTTGAAGGTGCTGCACGGGCGGTTCACGAGGTGAAACAAAGCCTGTCACCAAACCGTTGTTTGCCGACTCATCCGCCAATGCTTCGCAGCGTTGATCTTATGTAATCAAACGATTACAATCACATCATAACCTACAGGTGAAAGTGCTCGACGAGTTCTGCAGTTGGCTTAAGAGCCTGAAGGACGGACTGACTAGACAGCGCCTGAACAAGCGACTACGGAAGGCCCAGCTTGGTAACTTGGGCGACGTGAAGCCAGTGGGTGAGATGCACGAGCAATTCGGTCCTGGCTGGCGCATGTACTATGTCCAGCGCGGTGAGACGCTCATCGTGATGCTGGACGGTGGCAACAAGTCGGCTCAGCAAGCTGACATTCACCGGGCGATTGCGTTGGCGAATTCTTTGGAGGATTGACCATGACCCAGCGAATCAAAGTTTCCCAACTTCCCGAGTTTGATGCGGCCGAGTACCTGAACAGCGAAGAGGATGTCGCGTCGTACCTAACAAGTGTCCTTGAAGAGAATGACCCAGCGCTGCTGGCCGCAGCCCTTGGCGATATCGCCCGTGCTCGAGGAATGGCGCAGGTGGCCAAGGACGCTGGCATCGCACGCGAAGCCCTGTACAAAGCGCTTCGACCCGGCAGCGAACCGCGCTTCGAGACGATCAGCCGCGTTTGCGCTGCCTTGGGCGTGCGCCTGGTGGCACAGCCGCTGCGTTGACGGAAATTTTGGGGTTTCCGGCCTCCTTGCATCTGCAACGTTGTGCGCGAGCGATTGCTATTTGTTTAGGGCTAGGAGCCATGTCCAGAGCGGTGAGTTAGCGCGTCTCACATACCCCAAAACATCATGCTATGAGGCAAGGTTGCTATTCGCATTGTTCCATCAGCCCCAACGCCAAGATCACGGTCATCGCGCCACCCATTCGTGTGGCAAGCTGCGCAAAGGGCATCAGCGGCAGACGGTTTGCCGCCGTGAGAATAGCCAAATCGCCCGTGCTTCCCATGCCGCTATGGCACGCGTTGATCATTGCACTTTCGGTTGCCGGTAGTTTGATCCAGCGTCCGACAAAGAAACCGGTGATCATCAGCGTAAGCACGGTCACCACAGTGGTGACAAAATGCGCTAAAGTCAGCGCAGCGAGCAACGCTTCCCACGGCATCAACGTGATGCCGATGCCAAACATGAGTGGATAGGTGACCGCGCGGGCAAAGAAACAATAGACCCAGTGCGCGCCATATTCAAGCTGGGCAGGCACGGCACCACTTAACTTGACGGCCACAGCCAGAGCCAACATGCCCAGTATCGCAGGCAGATGGGTGAAATGTTGCAGGACCAGACCTACCAAATACAAACTAATTGCCATGATGCCTGCCGCGGCAACTTGCTCAACGGTGACGGGCTCGCGACTTATTATCGAATGGGCCTGAGCGGACGAAGCCAGGTCATCGGAATGACGTCGGCATCGTCGACTGATTTTTTCAAACGTTGCCGCACACATAATGGCACTCAAGTTGCCCAGCACGACAGCGGGTACCACCCGCGCAAGCAGCTGATCTTGTGGCAGCTGCAGCAGCGCGGCATAACCTAACGTGAGCGGCAGCGCACCTTCGCCAATGCCCCCGGCCATGATTGGCACTACGATATAGAAAAACGCATCAGATGCGTCTAAGCCAAAGATCATGCCGGTGATAGTACCGACCACGGCGGCGGCGACTGAACCCGCCATGACTGGAAGCGCAAATCGGCTGATGCCCTTGGTCAACAGCGCCCGGTTCATGCCCAACAAACTGCCCACAATGACCAGGGCAGAGAACAAGTAAATGATGTTGGTGGTCTGCCAAAAGTGATGAATCGGGCTAATCAATTCCGCCGGCAGCAGGTGATGATGTACTAGCCACGAGGGCAGTAACAATGCCACAATGACAGGGCCACCGATATGACGTAGTCCTGGCAGTTTGGCACCGAGCTCGGCACATGTAAATCCCGCGACTGCAAGTACTGCAATCATTACAGGTAAATCGCTGGATACACGTTCTAGTGCAACAAGTGCGGCAGTACAAGCCAGTAGCAACCCGTATACTGGCACGGGGATAATGCCAATGCGACAGTGCATCCATTGCTGCCAGTGGGGTGATGCACGCCATGCGCATAGGCGAGAGACAAACACCGTGCTGAACAAGCGGAAAGCTTTGAGTCGTTTTAAACTAGATTTAGCCATGACGCACCTTATGGGTTCCCCTTTAGGTGAAGGGCGGTTAGGCTCGGTAAAGTGCGTCACCACTTTTGTCGGGCCGCTTCAATGCACTTATTGCATAGGTAAATTAAACGACTATTGAGTAAAACCCATTTATAAAGGGTCGAATAAATAGATAAGGTAAACTTTACCTAAACTTAAGCGCTTTAGGTAACTATAACTTGCTTGCCTGCAGAGAACAAGGCCACTTAAGATGCGTTAGATTAACTAGTTGCTTAAATAACTAGCCCTGCAAATTCAATTCGACTACCGAAGGGGTATTTGACGCCAGCGCTGGTTCCCTTGGGTGAAGCGGAACAAGCGTCTGATTGAGGCGCGGTGTATCGAGTACAACACTGAGCGGCCTCACAGCTCGCTTGGCTATCTGACGCCGGTGCAGTTCTGAGGCTACCCCCAAATCAGGGCCGTTCTAAAGTGGAAATTTCCGGCTCTTCGGGGCAGGCCGAATCGGCCCGAGTCCTGCACTGACGGGCGAATTCGGCAGGCGTCATCCACTGCAGTGCAGAGTGGGGACGCACCTCATTATAGTACTGGCGCCAAGTCTCGATTTTGCGCTTGGCGTCTTCGAGCGATAAGAACCAATGCGCGTTTAGGCATTCGTCACGCAAGCGCCCGTTGAACGACTCGTTCTTCGCGTTATCGGTTGGCTTGCCAGGGCGAGAGAAATCGATCTCAACGCCCCTTTCATACACCCACTTGTCGTCTAATTCCTGTCGTCTAATTCCTGTCAATAAGCTTACTCTCTGTTGCAATGCTTCCTAGAGGCCGTCTCGTTGTCGTCTACGTGGTCGCAGTGCGCCACAACGTGCCGTTTGCAAGTCGCTACAGCGTTCCGATGTGATTGCCGCGGTGGGACCGCAAAGAGAGTGAAGGAATCGCTGCGGCGACGTAATCAGCCTGAATGAAGTATTCGGCTCTGGCAGTGCAAATAGTTAAATCAAATCCACTATCTGATCGCCTTGAAGTCTGTTTGCCCCTTCCACATAGAAAGCAGTACGGTCGCTAATTTGCGCGCGGTGGCGACCATCGCCTTGCGAGCGCCAATGCGAGGAATAAGCGTTAGTGCCCATCGTCTCAGATCGCAGTTTTGCCGGTATCGGGAGATGAGAGAGGACGCCGCTTCGAACAGTAGATGGCGCGTAAGCCGACATCCTGCCTTCGAAATGCCTGCGTTACGATCGACATTGCCGGATTGATATTTCGTCGGCGTCAGCCCCAGGTAGGGCCCAATGTCACGCACGCTTGAGAAGCGCTCAGGATTATCAACGGCCGATGCAAACGCCACTGCAGTCAGCGAGCCCACGCCGGGCACGGTCATCAAGCGTCGGCAGACCGGACTTGCTTGAGCCACGCGACGGATGGCCTGATCCAGTGCATTAATTTGAGTTCCAATATGGCGCAAGCTATCTATTAGGTAAGCACCCGGCGATGTCACCTTGAACCCGCCGTGTCATGAAGCGACGATCGTGTTCACCTCATTTTTTAATGGACACGTACACACTATGAACGAGAATGAAGTGGGTTCGGAAGCGGTGCAGCCGACACGGCGACGCCGCCACAGCAAGGAGTTCAAGGAGACAGTGGTCCGTGCGGCGATGCAGCCAAACGTGTCGATCGCCGCAGTCGCGCTGCATTACCAGTTGAATGCGAACCTGTTGCGTCGGTGGGTGGCCGCGCAGCAGCAGGACGTGGCGCGCGAAGCGCGCCAGTCGATGAGTGTGCCCGCGGCGAAGTTTGTGCCGCTGCAATGGCAGAGGCCGGGCGTGGCGCCTGCCTCGACGGTGATTCAGATCGAAGTGCGCCGAGGGGCGGCGAGCGTGACGGTACGCTGGCCGCTTTGTGCTGCAGCCGATTGCGCGGCGTGGTTGCAAAGGTGGCTGCGATGATGCGCATTGACGAGATCTGGCTGGCAACCGAGCCGATCGATATGCGCGCGGGCATCGATACGATCCTGGCGCGTGTCGTGAAGGTGTTTGGCGCGGCGCGGCCGCACCACGCCTATTTGTTTGCCAACCGTGACTCGACGCGCATGAAGGTGCTCGTGTATGACGGGTTCGGTATCTGGCTGGCGGCACGGCGCCTGAACAAGGGGCGGTTCATCTGGACGAATGGGAACCAGGCGATTGCCACTGCGCTGAATCTGGCACAGTTGCGAGCGCTGGTAACCGGGCTGCCCTGGCACACGCTCGCACACGATCACGCGATCAGCGTCGTGTAATATCCCCAAAGCCGTAAACTGTCTTGCTTGCCGCAGCGCGGTGGGTTCTGGCAGACTGGCCGCATGAACCTATCGGCTAACCTCAACGCTTTAAGCCCTGACGAACTGCGTACGCTAGCTGCGCAATTGATGGTTCAGGTGAGCGAGAAGGAGCGGGAGCTGCGCTACCGCCAGAGGCGCATTGAGCAACTTACCCATGAGATTGCCGTGCTCAAGCGCTTGCAATTTGGCAAGCGCAGCGAGCAATTGAACGTTGAGCAGATGAGTCTGCTCAATGAGGCCATCGACGCGGATCTGGCTGTGCTCGAAATCGAGCTCGAGCAATTGCACACAGATACGCCTGCGCACAAGCAGCAGCAAAAGCCCAAGCGTGCGCCGTTGCCGCCACACTTGCCACGCACCGAGATCCATCACGAACCTGACGAGCTCACCTGCTCCTGCGGCTGTCAGCGCGTGCGTATCGGCCAGGACATCAGCGAGAAGCTGGACTATAAGCCGGGGGTGTTCACGGTTGAACGGCATATCCGCGGCAAATGGGTCTGCAAGGCGTGCGAGACGCTGATTCAGGCACCTGTGCCGCCCCATGTGATCGACAAGGGCATGCCGACCACAGGCTTGCTCGCGCAAGTGCTCGTTGCCAAGTACGCTGATCACTGTGTGTCCTGGAACACATCTTGAAGTACGAAGGATGTGGAACTGCATGAGAGATGAGGGATGGCCCCTCGGGGCCGGCGATCAGGAGTCGGTCTCAAACCGTCACAAGCTGCTGTCGTAAAGAGCGATGGTGGTGAGCGTTGTGGGAAAGGCGGAGCGTTGATTCCGTCAGGTGAGGTCCATGGAGACGAGCGAGAGCAAACCGTCGATGAACTGCCGAAAGCGTATCGTTGATGTCAGAACCGGAGTTGGTGGTCGCTCCGGGATGAGTGCGGGCGGAGACCTGAAGCCCGGCCCGCGCGGCATCCGGCTCGAAGGCGGCGTGAACATGGATCAGGCTCTCATGCGGAACAGGAGAACCTGTCGCCCCGGTGTGAAGGGAGACGCTCGAGCAGGCGACCCCTGCAAGAGCCAGAGTACCGATACGGGGCACAGGGGCAGAATGGCTCGTAGTAGGGTTGAAGGCGCTGTAATGGTGCTGGACCGAAGGGGCCATGGTGTCCAGCCTTCGGCTGCAGCCAACCGGATAACGGGAGGAGCTGCATGACGCAGGCAAAGCCGTTTGCTATTCAGAAGCGAGAAGTGTGGGAAGCCTTCAAGAAAGTGAAGGCCAACCACGGAGCGGCTGGAGTGGACGGGCAATCGATCGAAGAGTTTGAAGCGAAGCTGTCTGCCAATCTTTACAAACTCTGGAATCGGATGTCGTCCGGCAGCTACATGCCTTCGCCCGTTCGTCGGGTGGAAATACCGAAGGCGGGAGGTGGTACGCGACCATTGGGCATTCCCACGGTTGTGGACCGCATCGCGCAGGAAGTAGTCCGGCGATATCTGGAGCCGATACTGGAACCGGTGTTCCACGCGGACTCGTATGGATATCGTCCCGGCCGATCGGCGATTGATGCAATCAGGACGGCGCGTGAGCGGTGCTGGCGCTCGCACTGGGTGCTCGATATCGACATCAAAGGGTTCTTCGACAATATCGATCACGAGTTATTACTCAAGGCGGTCCGTCGGCATGCCGACTGCGCCTGGGCGATCCTCTATATCGAGCGTTGGCTGAAGGCACCCGCGATGCTTGACGATGGCGAGCTTGTTGTGAGGGACAAGGGTACGCCGCAAGGTGGGGTCATCTCACCACTTTTGGCTAACTTGTTCCTACACTATGCGTTTGATGTCTGGCTTGGGCGGGAGATGCCTGGGGTGTCGTTTGAGAGGTATGCAGACGACATTATCTGTCATTGCCGCACCGAACGACAGGCGCGAGCGCTATGGGCACGTCTGGATGCGCGACTGCGCTCGTGCGGTCTTGTTCTCCATCCGCAGAAAACGAAGGTGGTTTACTGCAAGGACACAAACCGCAAGGGCGAGTACTCATGCGTCAGCTTCGACTTCCTTGGCTATACATTCCGACCTCGGTTGGCAAAGTGGCGAGCAGGGCTCTACGGAGTTTCGTTTCTGCCAGGTGCAAGCTCGCGTGCGCTCAAAGAGGTTCGCAAAGCGGTACGTAACTGGGGCCTCCAAAGGCGCAGCGACAAGGGGCTGTTTGATCTTGCCCGGATGTTCAATCCGTACATTCGAGGATGGATCGGCTACTTCAGCTGTTTCTACAAGTCGGCGCTGTATCCGACATTGCGTCGCATCGATGCACACCTGCTACGGTGGGCGGCTCGCAAGTTCAAGCGCTTTCGCCAACGTCCGCGTGGCGCTCGTGCGTGGCTTGCGAAGATCATCCGGGCTCAGCCCGGGTTATTCGCTCATTGGCCGCTTCTGTATGGTCGGCTGGATGCTGGGAGCCGTATGAGTTGAGAGGCTCACGTACGGTTCTGGGAGCGCGTGGGGGTGAGATTCCCCCGCGCGACTCGCTTGCCGTTATACCGTCAAGAACGCATCTTCGGGCGCGCCGGCCTTGCCATCGCTCAATCAACGCTGGGTCAGTGGGTTGGCGTTTGTGGTGTGAGGTTGCAGCCGCTGGTCGAGGCGCTTCGCGAAGAGCTTGTGCAACACGGTGTGCTGCACGTCGATGAAACGCCGGTGCAAATGCTCGTTCCCGGTAAAGGCAAGACGCAGCGCGCATACGTCTGGGCATACGCCACGACGCAGTTCGCCCACGTGCGCGCTGTCGTCTATGAATTCGCCGATAGTCGCGCAGGCGAACATGCTCGCCAGTTCCTCGGTGACTGGCGCGGCAAACTGGTATGTGACGATCACAGCGGCTACAAAGCCGGGTTCGAGCTGGGCATCACTGAGATCGGATGCATGGCTCATGCAAGACGCAAGTTCTTTGAGTTGCACGCCAACCAC
>NZ_FTPJ01000002.1:0-778056 GCF_900156195.1 Burkholderia sp. b14 | reverse complement strand
ATGCGTCAACCACGCAAGCACTGAAGCGCTTAAGCGCGGAGCACGGCACCACGCTATTTATGACGGTGCTTGCCGCATGGAGCGCGGTGCTCGCGCGCCTGTCAGGCCAGGACGACGTGGTCATCGGCACACCCAGTGCCAATCGCGGGCATGCCGCCATCGAGCCGTTGATCGGCTTCTTTGTCAATACGTTGGCGTTGCGTGTCGACTTATCCGATGAGCCCAATACGAGCGAACTGCTTAAGCGCGTGCGGCGTACGATGTTGGACGCACAAGCGCACCAGGACCTGCCATTCGAGCAAGTGGTCGAGATCGTGCAACCGCCGCGTCGGCTCGATCATACGCCGCTGTTTCAGGTGATGTTCGCGTGGCAGAGTAACGAGCGTGCCGCGTGGGATCTGCCGGGGTTGGAAGTCACGCCAGCGGACTTAGCTTACGAGGCGGCTAAGTTCGATCTGGACCTGCATTTGCATGAAGTAGGTGAAGAGATCGTCGGTGCGCTGGGCTATGCGACGGCGCTGTTTGAGCGATCCACGATTGAGCGGCACGTCGGGTATTTGCAGACGATGTTGCGCGCCATGGTGGCTCGCCCCCAGCAGCCGGTGGCCACGCTTGAGTTGCTGTCACCGGCCGAGCGCCAGTTGCTGCTGCAGACATGGAACGCGACGCAGCAGGCGTATCCAAAACATCGGTGCGTGCACCAGCTATTCGAAGCACAGGTCGAGCGCACGCCCGAGACGACGGTGCTGGTGTTCGAGGACCAAACGTTGAGCTATGCGCAGCTGAACGCACAAGCCAATCGTTTCGCGCACCAGTTGATTGAGTTAGGTGTCAAGCCGGATACCCGGGTGGCAATCTGCGTGCAGCGCAGCCCGGCGCTGGTCGTGGGGCTGCTGGCGATTTTAAAGGCCGGGGGTGCGTATGTGCCGCTGGACCCGAGCTACCCAGGCGAGCGCTTGGCGCACATTCTCGCTGATGCGGCACCCAGCATTGTGCTGGCGGATGCAGCCGGGCGCGCTGCGTTGGGCGAGGCGGCGCTGGCAGAATGTACGGTGCTCGATCCAGCGACTCTGCCGGCGTTACCGGACACGAATCCGTCGGTGGCGGGGCTGACGGCCCGGCATCTGGCGTATGTGATCTATACATCGGGCTCGACCGGCACGCCCAAGGGCGTGATGGTGCCGCATCATGCGATTGCGCGGCTGGTCATCAACAATGGCTATGTTGACATTCCGCGCTGGTGATCGTGTGGCGTTCGCAGCGAACCCGGCTTTCGATGCGAGCACGTTTGAAGTATGGGCACCGCTGTTAAATGGCGCCACCGTTGTGGTGATCGATCATGACACGGTGCTGATGCCCGCTGCGTTTGCGCACACTTTGCGCGAACAGCGCATCAGCATCTTGTGGCTCACCGTGGCTTGTTCAATCAGATGGTCACACAAGTGGACACGGCCTTCTCTCAACTGAAGGCATTGATTGTTGGAGGAGACGTGTTGGATGCGAGGTGGGTTGCGCAAGTGATGCGCGAGTCACCTCCTGAGCAGCTGATCAACGGTTATGGTCCGACCGAGAGCACCACGTTTGCGACGACTTACAAGATCACGTCCGTGCCGGAAACAAACGCCAGCATCCCGATTGGCCGGCCGATTGCGAATACGTGCGTTTATCTGCTCGATGCGCACGGGCAGCCGGTGCACTGGGTGCGGTCGGTGAGCTGTATCTTGGTGGCGCCGGGGTGGCACGGGGCTACCTGAACCGCCCGGAGTTGACTGCTGAGCGCTTTGTGCCGGATCCGTTCTCCGATGAAGCGGGGGCACGGCTGTATAAGACCGGGGATGTGGCGCGGTATTTACCGGACGGTAATTTGGAGTTTGTGGGGCGCAACGATGAGCAAGTGAAGATTCGCGGCTTTCGCATTGAACCGGGGGAGATCGAAGCGTGCTTAACGGCGCACCCGCAGGTGCGTGATGCGGTGGTGGTGGCAACCGGTGAGGGTTCGGCGAAGCGGCTGGTGGCGTATGTGCAGGCCGAAGCGAACAAGCAGCTCGCGAGCACACTGCGCGCGCAGGTGGCGGCGAGCCTGCCCGAGTATATGGTGCCCAGCGCATTCGTGCGGCTCGATGCGTGGCCGCTGACGCCGAACGGCAAGCTCGATCGGCGTGCACTGCCCGAACCGGACGCTGACGCGCTGGTGCACCAAGCGTATGAAGCGCCACAAGGCGCGCTGGAGACGACGCTGGCGGCGATCTGGGCGGAGCTATTGGGTGTCGAGCGTGTGGGTCGGCACGACAGCTTCTTTGCGCTCGGGGGCCACTCGCTGCTGGCGGTGCGGTTGATGAACCGGGTCAGAGGACTGGGCGCTGACGTGCCGCTGGCGACCTTGTTTGCGACGCCCACGTTGGCCGCGTTTGCCGCGGCGCTCGAAGCCCACTGGCAACAAGGCACCGAGGCGCGGCCCGAGATCACGCCGGTGTCGCGCGAAGGCAGATTGCCGCTATCGTTTGCCCAGCAGCGGCTGTGGTTCCTCGCGCAGCTTGAGGGCGTCAGTGAGTCGTATCATATGCCGCTGGCGCTGCGCGTGCGCGGGCCGCTTGATCGGGCCGCATGGCAACAGGCATTGGATGCGTTGTTCGCGCGTCATGAAGCGCTACGCTCGACGTTTGTCAGTGTTGACGGTCAGCCGCAGGTGCGGCTGCTGCCGGCGCACACGGGTGTGCCGCTGCGCTGGCATGATCTGCGTGGGGTGCCGGATGCGCAGGTGCAACTGGCCCGCTTGCGTCATGAAGCCGCGCACGCGCCTCTCGATCTGGCGCGCGGCCCATTGATTCACGCGTGCGGCATTCAAGTGGCCGATGATGAACACGTGGTGCTGCTCACGCAACACCATATTGTGTCGGACGGCTGGTCGCTTGGCGTGCTCGCGCGCGAGTTCAGTGCACTGTACGCGGCGAGCACAGCCGGCCAAGTCGATCCACTGCCGCCGCTGGCGATCCAGTATCCGGACTATGCGGCGTGGCAACGGCAGTGGCTGTCGGATGAGCGGCTGCAGGCGCAAAGCGACTATTGGCGCGCGACGCTGGCCGACGCCCCGGTGCTGCTGGAACTACCGACGGACCGGCCGCGCCCAGCGCAACAGTCGTTTGCCGGCGCGCACGTGCCGGTGCAGATCGATGCGTCAACCACGCAAGCACTGAAGCGCTTAAGCGCGGAGCACGGCACCACGCTATTTATGACGGTGCTTGCCGCATGGAGCGCGGTGCTCGCGCGCCTGTCAGGCCAGGACGACGTGGTCATCGGCACACCCAGTGCCAATCGCGGGCATGCCGCCATCGAGCCGTTGATCGGCTTCTTTGTCAATACGCTGGCGTTGCGCGTGGATGTGTCGGGTGAGCCCGATACCGCCCAGCTGCTCGCGCGCGTGCGGCGTACGATGTTGGACGCACAAGCACACCAGGATCTACCGTTCGAGCAAGTGGTGGAGATCGTGCAGCCGCCGCGTCAATTGAATCATACGCCGCTGTTTCAAGTGATGTTCGCGTGGCAAAACAATGAGCCAGGCAAGTGGCGCCTACCTGGGCTCACGGCCACGCCGGCTGAGCTCGAGTATGACGTCGTAAAGTTCGATATCGAGCTGAACTTATCTGAGGCAGGTGACGAGATCATCGGCAGCTTAGCGTATGCGACGGCGCTGTTTGAGCGATCCACGATCGAGCGGCACGTCGGGTATCTGCAGGCGATGTTGCGCGCCATGGTGGCGTGCCCCCAGCAGCCAGTCGCAACGCTTGAATTGCTGTCACCGGCCGAGCGCCAGTTGCTGCTGCAGACATGGAACGCGACGCAGCAGGCGTATCCAAAACATCGGTGCGTGCACCAGCTATTCGAAGCACAGGTCGAGCGCACGCCCGAGACGACGGCGCTGGTGTTCGAGGACCAAACGTTGAGCTATGCGCAGCTGAACGCACAAGCCAATCGTTTCGCGCACCAGTTGATTGAGTTAGGTGTCAAGCCGGATACCCGGGTGGCAATCTGCGTGCAGCGCAGCCCGGCGCTGGTCGTGGGGCTGCTGGCGATTTTAAAGGCCGGGGGTGCGTATGTGCCGCTGGACCCGAGCTACCCAGGCGAGCGCTTGGCGCACATTCTCGCTGATGCGGCACCCAGCATTGTGCTGGCGGATGCAGCCGGGCGCGCTGCGTTGGGCGAGGCGGCGCTGGCAGAATGTACGGTGCTCGATCCAGCGACTCTGCCGGCGTTACCGGACACGAATCCGTCGGTGGCGGGGCTGACGGCCCGGCATCTGGCGTATGTGATCTATACATCGGGCTCGACCGGCACGCCCAAGGGCGTGATGGTGCCGCATCATGCGATTGCGCGGCTGGTCATCAACAATGGCTATGTTGACATTCGCGCTGGTGATCGTGTGGCGTTCGCAGCGAACCCGGCTTTCGACGCGAGCACGTTTGAAGTGTGGGCACCGCTGTTAAATGGCGCCACCGTTGTGGTAATCGATCATGACACGGTGCTGATGCCCGCTGCGTTTGCGCACACTTTGCGCGAACAGCGCATCAGCATCTTGTGGCTCACCGTTGGCTTGTTCAATCAGATGGTCACACAAGTGGACACGGCCTTCTCTCAACTGAAGGCATTGATTGTTGGAGGAGACGTGTTGGATGCGAGGTGGGTTGCGCAAGTGATGCGCGAGTCACCTCCTGAGCAGCTGATCAACGGTTATGGTCCGACCGAGAGCACCACGTTTGCGACGACTTACAAGATCACGTCCGTGCCGGAAACAAACGCCAGCATCCCGATTGGCCGGCCGATTGCGAACACACGCGTTTATTTACTTGACGCGCACGGCCAGCCGGTGCCACTGGGTGCGGTCGGCGAATTGTATATTGGTGGCGCGGGGGTAGCACGGGGCTACCTGAACCGCCCGGAGTTGACTGCTGAGCGCTTTGTGCCCGATCCGTTCTCCGATGAAGCGGGTGCACGGCTGTATAAGACCGGAGATTTGGCACGTTACCGACCGGACGGCAATCTGGAGTTTGTGGGGCGCAACGATGAGCAAGTGAAGATTCGCGGCTTTCGCATTGAACCGGGGGAGATCGAAGCGTGCTTAACGGCGCACCCGCAGGTGCGTGATGCGGTGGTAATAGCAACCGGTGAGGGCTCGGCTAAGCGGCTGGTGGCGTATGTGCAGGCCGAAGCGAACGAGCAGCTCGCGAGTACACTGCGCGCGCAGGTGGCGGCGAGCCTGCCCGAGTATATGGTGCCCAGCGCATTCGTGCGGCTCGATGCGTGGCCGCTGACGCCGAACGGCAAGCTCGATCGGCGTGCACTGCCCGAACCGGACGCTGACGCGCTGGCGCATCAAGCGTATGAAGCGCCGCAAGGCGAACTCGAGACGACGCTGGCGACGATCTGGGCCGAGCTATTGGGTGCCGAACGTGTGGGCCGGCACGATAGCTTCTTTGCGCTCGGTGGCCACTCGCTGCTGGCGGTGCGGTTGATTGAGCATCTGCGGCGTCGGGGAGTCGGGTTATCCGTGCGTGCGCTATTCGACACGCCGGTGCTCAGTGCGTTGGCGCAGACGTTGGGTCAGCACCGTGACGTGGTGGTGCCGCCCAACGCGATCATGCCCGACACGAGTGCGATTACGCCGTCGATGCTGCCGCTCATTGAGCTGACGCAAGCGGACATCGACAAGATTGTCGAGCAGGTGCCGCAAGGTGTAGCCAATATCCAGGACATTTATGCCCTGTCGCCGCTGCAAGACGGGCTGCTGTTTCACCATCTACTCGCGCGCGACGGCGATCCGTATCTGCTGATGGTGCAGTTGGCCTTTGACACGCGAGCGCGGCTTGACCAGTATCTGCACGCGCTGCAGCAGGTGATCGATCGTCACGATATTTTGCGCACCGCGTTCGTGTGGGAAGGCGTGTCGATGCCCGCGCAAGTGGTATGGCGCCACGCGCGGCTGCCGATCACCGAGCTGACGTTAGACGCCGCTGACGGGCCGATCGCCGAGCAATTGGCACGGCGCTTTGATCCGCGTCATACGCGGCTGGATCTGACGCAAGCGCCGCTGCTGCACTGTGCGATCGCCCAGGATAGTGAGGGTCGCTGGCTACTTATGCAGCGGCTACACCATTTGATTGGCGATCATTCGACGCTGGAAGTGATGCACGCGGAGGTGCGGGCGTTCATCGAGGCTCGAGGCGACATGCTGCCGCCGGCGCAGCCGTTCCGCCATCTGGTCGCGCAAGCCAGGCTAGGCATGAGCCAAGCTGAGCACGAGCGTTTCTTCACTGAGCTGCTCGTGGGTGTGGAGCCGACCTTGCCGTTTGGGCTCGCGCAGGTCCAGCGCGACGGCAGTGACGTGAGCGAGTCACACCGGATGCTGCCGTCGGCATTGAACGACCGGCTGCGCGCGCATGCCAAACGGTTGGGCGTCAGTCTGGCGAGTCTATGCCATCTGGCGTGGGCGCAGGTGCTCGCCCGTGCGAGCGGCCAACAACGTGTCGTGTTTGGCACCGTGCTGTTCGGTCGGATGCAAGCGGGTGAAGGCGCCGATCGTGCGATGGGGCTCTTTATCAATACGCTGCCGCTGCGTGTGGAGCTGGACGGCAGTGTGCAGGCGTGTGTGCGGAGCACGCACGCGCGCTTGGCCGCGCTGTTGGAACATGAACATGCGTCGCTGGCGCTCGCGCAGCGCTGCAGCGGCGTGCCGGCGGGCACGCCGCTCTTTAGTGCGCTGCTCAATTACCGGCACAATGCAATGGGCTCGGATGAGTGCAGCAGGCTACCGGGTGTGGAGCTGTTGAGTGCCCAGGAGCGCACCAATTACCCGCTGATACTGTCGGTCGAGGACTTTGGGCAGGCACTGGGGCTGACCGCGCAGAGCGTGCCGTCGCTGGAGCCTGAGCGGGTGTGCGCGTATATGCAGCAGGCGCTGCACAGCTTGGCCGACGCACTCGAGGCGGCGCCCGATACTGCAATGCAGCAGTTGCAGGTGCTGCCCGAGGCGGAGCGCGAGTTGCTGCTGCAGACATGGAATGCGACGCAGCAAGACTATCCGTCGCACTTATGCATCCACCAGTTGTTTGAAGCGCAGGTCGAGTGCATGCCCGAGGCGCCAGCGCTGGTCTATGAAGACCAAACGTTCAGTTATGCACAGCTGAACGCCCGAGCCAATTGCTTGGCACACCAGCTGATCGAGTTAGGTGTCAAGCCCGATACCCGAGTGGCGATCTGTGCCGAGCGTAGTCCCGCGCTGGTGGTGGGGCTGCTGGCGATTTTAAAAGCGGGGGGCGCGTATGTGCCGTTGGATTCCGCGTATCCGAGTGAGCGCTTGGTGTATATCCTCACCGATGCGGCACCGGCGATTGTGCTCGCGGATGCGGCCGGGCGCGCTGCGTTGGGCGACGCGGCGCTGGCAGAATGTACGGTGCTCGATCCAGCCACCCTGCCGGCATGGCCAGACACGAATCCGTCGGTAGCCGCGCTCACCGCCCGGCATTTGGCATATGTGATCTATACGTCGGGCTCGACCGGCACGCCCAAGGGCGTGATGGTCGAACATGCGCAAGTGGTGCGGCTGTTCGAGGCGACGCAACCGTGGTATGGCTTTAACGAGCATGATACTTGGTGCCTGTTTCACTCGTTTGCGTTCGATTTCTCGGTCTGGGAGCTGTGGGGCGCACTGCGTTATGGTGGCAAGCTTGTCATTGTGCCCCATTCGATTGCTCGCTCTGCCGACGCTTTTTACCAGTTGATCTGTGAGCAGGGCGTCACCGTCTTAAATCAGACCCCCAGTGCGTTTAAGGCGTTGATGGCCAGCCAAGCACACAGCGCTTTATCGGATCAATTACGCTACGTGATCTTGGGCGGGGAGGCGCTGGAGCCTGCTATCTTGCAGGCATGGTATGCCACGCACGACGAGCATCATCCGCAATTGGTCAACATGTATGGGCTTACCGAAGCGACTGTGCATGTGACGTATCGGCTACTTCAGCAGCAGGACAGCGAGCAAGTGGGCAGCCCGGTGGGCACACGGATTCCGGATCTGACGATTTATCTGCTGGACGCGCACGGTCAACCGGTGCCGCTCGGTGCGGTCGGTGAGTTGTATATTGGTGGCGCCGGGGTGGCACGGGGCTATCTGAACCGCCCGGCGTTGACCGCCGAGCGCTTTGTGCCGGATCCGTTCTCCGATGAAGCGGGGGCCCGGCTGTATAAGACCGGGGATGTGGCGCGTTACCGACCGGACGGCAATCTGGAGTTTGTGGGGCGCAACGATGAGCAAGTGAAGATCCGCGGCTTTCGCATTGAACCGGGGGAGATCGAAGCGTGCTTAACGGCACATCCGCAGGTGCGTGATGCGGTGGTAGTAGCAACCGGTGAAGGCTCGGCGAAGCGGCTAGTGGCGTATGTGCAGGCCGAAGCGGACGAGCAGCTCGCGAGCACACTGCGCGCGCAGGTGGCGGCGAGCCTGCCCGAGTATATGGTGCCCAGCGCATTCGTGCGGCTCGATGCGTGGCCGCTGACGCCGAACGGCAAGCTCGATCGGCGTGCACTGCCCGAACCGGACGCTGACGCGTTGGCGCATCAAGCGTATGAAGCGCCACAAGGCGAGCTCGAGACGACGCTGGCGGCGATCTGGGCGGAGCTATTGGGTGTCGAGCGTGTGGGTCGGCACGATAGCTTCTTTGCGCTCGGGGGCCACTCGCTGCTCGCGGTGCGGTTGATGAACCGGGTGAGAATGCTCGGTGCCGACGTGCCGCTGGCGACCTTGTTTGCGACGCCCACGTTGGCCGCGTTTGCCGCGGTGCTCGACGCCCACTGGCAACAAGGCACCGAGGTGCGGCCCGAGATCACGCCGGTCTCACGTGACGGCAGTTTGCCGCTATCGTTCGCGCAGCAGCGGCTGTGGTTCCTCGCGCAGCTCAATGGGGTCAGTGAGTCGTATCATATTCCGCTGGCGCTACATGTGCGCGGGCCACTTGATCGGGCCGCATGGCAACAGGCATTGGATGCGTTGTTCGCGCGTCATGAAGCGCTACGCTCGACGTTTGTCAGTGTTGACGGTCAGCCGCAGGTGCGGCTGCTGCCGGCGCACACGGGTGTGCCGCTGCGCTGGCATGATCTGCGTGGGGTGCCGGATGCGCAGGTGCAACTGGCCCGCTTGCGTCATGAAGCCGCGCACGCGCCTCTCGATCTGGCGCGCGGCCCATTGATTCACGCGTGCGGCATTCAAGTGGCCGATGATGAACACGTGGTGCTGCTCACGCAACACCATATTGTGTCGGACGGCTGGTCGATCGGGGTGCTCGCGCGTGAGTTCAGTGCACTGTACGCGGCGAGCACAGCCGGCCAAGTCGATCCACTGCCGCCGCTGGCGATCCAGTATCCGGACTATGCGGCGTGGCAACGGCAGTGGCTGTCGGATGAGCGGCTGCAGGCGCAAAGCGACTATTGGCGCGCGACGCTGGCCGACGCCCCGGTGCTGCTGGAACTACCGACGGACCGGCCGCGCCCAGCGCAACAGTCGTTTGCCGGCGCGCACGTGCCGGTGCAGATCGATGCGTCAACCACGCAAGCACTGAAGCGCTTAAGCGCGGAGCACGGCACCACGCTATTTATGACGGTGCTTGCCGCATGGAGCGCGGTGCTCGCGCGCCTGTCAGGCCAGGACGACGTGGTCATCGGCACACCCAGTGCCAATCGCGGGCATGCCGCCATCGAGCCGTTGATCGGCTTCTTTGTCAATACGCTGGCGTTGCGCGTGGATGTGTCGGGTGAGCCCGATACCGCCCAGCTGCTCGCGCGCGTGCGGCGTACGATGTTGGACGCACAAGCACACCAGGATCTACCGTTCGAGCAAGTGGTGGAGATCGTGCAGCCGCCGCGTCAATTGAATCATACGCCGCTGTTTCAAGTGATGTTCGCGTGGCAAAACAATGAGCCAGGCAAGTGGCGCCTACCTGGGCTCACGGCCACGCCGGCTGAGCTCGAGTATGACGTCGTAAAGTTCGATATCGAGCTGAACTTATCTGAGGCAGGTGACGAGATCATCGGCAGCTTAGCGTATGCGACGGCGCTGTTTGAGCGATCCACGATCGAGCGGCACGTCGGGTATCTGCAGGCGATGTTGCGCGCCATGGTGGCGTGCCCCCAGCAGCCAGTCGCAACGCTTGAATTGCTGTCACCGGCCGAGCGCCAGTTGCTGCTGCAGACATGGAACGCGACGCAGCAGGCGTATCCAAAACATCGGTGCGTGCACCAGCTATTCGAAGCACAGGTCGAGCGCACGCCCGAGACGACGGCGCTGGTGTTCGAGGACCAAACGTTGAGCTATGCGCAGCTGAACGCACAAGCCAATCGTTTCGCGCACCAGTTGATTGAGTTAGGTGTCAAGCCGGATACCCGGGTGGCAATCTGCGTGCAGCGCAGCCCGGCGCTGGTCGTGGGGCTGCTGGCGATTTTAAAGGCCGGGGGTGCGTATGTGCCGCTGGACCCGAGCTACCCAGGCGAGCGCTTGGCGCACATTCTCGCTGATGCGGTACCCAGCATTGTGCTGGCGGATGCAGCCGGGCGCGCTGCGTTGGGCGACGCGGCGCTGGCAGAATGTACGGTGCTCGATCCAGCCACCTTGCCGGCATGGCCAGACACGAATCCGTCGGTAGCCGCGCTCACCGCCCGGCATTTGGCATATGTGATCTATACGTCGGGCTCGACCGGCACGCCCAAGGGCGTGATGGTCGAACATGCGCAAGTGGTGCGGCTGTTCGAGGCGACGCAACCGTGGTATGGCTTTAACGAGCATGATACTTGGTGCCTGTTTCACTCGTTTGCGTTCGATTTCTCTGTCTGGGAGCTGTGGGGCGCACTGCGTTATGGTGGCAAGCTTGTCATTGTGCCCCATTCGATTGCTCGCTCTGCCGACGCTTTTTACCAGTTGATCTGTGAGCAGGGTGTCACCGTCTTAAATCAGACCCCCAGTGCGTTTAAGGCGTTGATGGCCAGCCAAGCACACAGCGCCTTATCGGATCAATTACGCTACGTGATCTTGGGCGGGGAGGCGCTGGAGCCTGCTATCTTGCAGGCATGGTATGCCACGCACGACGAGCATCATCCGCAATTGATGAACATGTATGGGCTTACCGAAGCGACCGTGCATGTGACGTATCGGCCACTTCGGCAGCAGGACAGTAAGCAAGCGGGTAATCCGATTGGCGCACGGATCCCAGACCTGAAAATTTATCTGCTCGATGCGCACGGGCAGCCGGTGCCGCTGGGCGCAGTTGGGGAACTGTACATTGGTGGGGACGGTGTGGCACGTGGCTACCTGAACCGTCCGGAGTTGACTGCCGAGCGCTTTGTGCGCGATCCGTTCTCGGATGCACCGGATGCGCGGATGTACAAGACGGGGGATTTAGCACGGTATTTACCGGACGGCAACCTAGAATTCTTGGGACGCAACGATGAGCAAGTGAAGATCCGCGGCTTTCGGATTGAACCGGGGGAGATCGAAGCGTGCTTAACGGCACATCCGCAGGTGCGTGATGCGGTGGTGGTAGCAACCGGTGAAGGCTCGGCGAAGCGGCTGGTGGCGTATGTGCAGGCCGAAGCGAACGAGCAGCTCGCGAGCACACTGCGCGCGCAGGTGGCGTCAGCATTGCCCGAGTATATGGTGCCCAGCGCATTCGTGCGGCTCGATGCGTGGCCGCTGACGCCGAACGGCAAGCTCGATCGGCGTGCACTGCCCGAACCGGACGCTGACGCGCTGGCGCATCAAGCGTATGAAGCGCCGCAAAGCGAGCTTGAGACGACGCTGGCGGCGATCTGGGCGGAGCTATTGGGTGTCGAACGTGTGGGCCGGCACGATAGCTTCTTTGCGCTCGGGGGCCACTCGCTGCTGGCGGTGCGGTTGATTGAGCGTCTGCGGCGTCGGGGAGTCGGGTTATCCGTGCGCGCGCTATTCGACACGCCGGTGCTTAGCGCGCTGGCCCAGTCATTGGGTCAGCATTGTGACGTGGTGATGCCGCCCAACGTGATCACACCCGACACGAGTGCGATTACGCCGTCGATGCTGCCGCTTATTGAACTGACGCAAGCGGACATTGACAAGATTGTCGAGCAGGTGCCGCAAGGTGTGGCCAATATCCAGGACATTTATGCTCTGTCGCCGCTTCAAGACGGGCTGCTGTTTCACCATCTACTCGCGCGCGACGGCGATCCGTATCTGCTGATGGTGCAGTTGGCCTTTGACACGCGAGCGCGGCTTGACCAGTATCTGCACGCGCTGCAGCAGGTGATCGATCGGCACGATATTTTGCGCACCGCGTTCGTGTGGGAAGGCGTGTCGATGCCCGCGCAAGTGGTGTGGCGCCACGCGCGGTTGCCGATCACCGAGCTGACGTTAGACGCCGCTGACGGGCCGATCGCCGAGCAATTAGCGCGGCGCTTTGATCCGCGTCATACGCGGCTGGATCTGACGCAAGCGCCGCTGCTGCACTGTGCGATCGCCCAGGATAGTGAGGGGCGCTGGCTGCTCATGCAGCGGCTGCACCATTTGATTGGCGATCATTCGACGCTGGAGGTGATGCACGCGGAGGTGAGCGCATTCATCGAGGGGCGAGGCGACATGCTGCCGCCGGCGCAGCCGTTCCGCCATCTGGTCGCGCAAGCCAGGCTAGGTGTGAGTGAAGCCGAGCATACGCGCTTTTTTACCGAGCTGCTCGCGGATGTGGAGCCGACCCTGCCGTTTGGGCTCGCGCAGGTACAGGGCGACGGCAGTGACGTGAGCGAGTCACACCGGATGCTGCCGTCGGCGTTGAACGATCGGCTGCGTGTGCATGCGCGGCGCCTAGGCGTGAGCTTAGCGAGCCTATGTCATTTGGCGTGGGCGCAGGTGCTCGCCCGCGCGAGTGGCCAACAACGGGTGGTGTTTGGCACCGTGCTGTTCGGACGCATGCAGGCGGGTGAGGGTGCTGATCGTGCGATGGGGCTCTTTATCAATACGCTGCCGCTGCGTGTGGAGCTGGACGGCAGTGTGCAGGCGTGTGTGCGGAGCACGCACGCGCGCTTGGCCGCGCTGTTGGAACATGAGCATGCGTCGCTGGCGCTCGCACAGCGCTGCAGCGGCGTGCCGGCGGGCACGCCGCTCTTTAGTGCGCTGCTCAATTACCGGCACAATGCGATGGGCTCGGATGAGTGCAGCAGGCTACCGGGTGTGGAACTGTTGAGCGCCCAGGAGCGCACCAATTACCCGCTGACACTGTCGGTCGAGGACTTCGGGCAGGCACTGGGGCTGACCGTGCAGAGCGTGCCGTCGCTGGAGCCTGAGCGGGTGTGCGCGTATATGCAGCAGGCGCTGCACAGCTTGGCCGACGCACTCGAGGCGGCGTCCGACACTGCAGTGCAGCAGTTGCAGGTGCTGCCCGAGGCGGAGCGCGAGTTGCTGCTGCAGACATGGAATGCGACGCAGCAAGACTATCCGTCGCACTTATGCATCCACCAGTTGTTTGAAGCGCAGGTCGAGTGCATGCCCGAGGCGCCAGCGCTGGTCTATGAAGACCAAACGTTCAGTTATGCGCAGCTGAACGCCCGAGCCAATTGCTTGGCACACCAGCTGATCGAGTTAGGTGTCAAGCCCGATACCCGAGTGGCGATCTGTGTCGAGCGTAGTCCCGCGCTGGTGGTGGGGCTACTGGCGATTTTAAAAGCGGGGGGCGCGTATGTGCCGCTCGATCCGGCGTATCCGAGTGAGCGCTTGGTGCACCTCCTTGCCGATGCAGCCCCGAACATGGTGCTCGCCGATGCGGCCGGGCGCGCTGCGTTGGGCGACGCGGCGCTGGCAGAATGTACGGTGCTCGATCCGGCCACCCTACGGGCATGGCCGAACACGAATCCGTCGGTAGCCGCGCTCACCGCCCGGCATTTGGCATATGTGATCTATACGTCGGGCTCCACCGGTACCCCGAAGGGCGTGATGGTCGAGCATCGGGGCGTGGTGAACCTTGCTCTGGCGCAAATTGTCTGTTTTGGGGTGCAACCAGCCAGCCGTATTTTGCAGTTTGCGTCGTTCAGCTTTGATGCGAGTGCATCCGAAATCTTGATGGCACTTGGCAGTGGTGCAGCGTTGTATCTGCCACCCGAGGCGGCCCGGCAGGATCGGCATGCTCTGCGGGACTATTTGACAAGCCATGCGATTACACACGCGACTTTACCGCCTGCACTACTCCAACATGGCGCAGAGTTGGCCAGCTTTGGTCCGCCCTTGACGCTGATTCTGGCAGGTGAAGCACCCAGTGCAACGTTGGTTCGAGATTTAGCTGAACAAGGCACGGTCTTTAACGCCTACGGTCCCACGGAGACGACCGTTTGTGCCACAGCATGGCGTGGTGCACGTGATTTCAGCGGTGAGGTCTCGATTGGGCGGCCGATTGCGAACACGCGTGTTTATCTGCTCGATGCGCACGGGCAGCCGGTGCCGTTAGGCGTGGTCGGCGAGTTGTATATTGGTGGCGCGGGGGTGGCACGCGGCTATCTGAACCGCCCCGAGCTGACCGCTGAGCGCTTTGTACCGGATCCGTTCTCCGATGACGCGGGTGCACGGCTGTATAAGACCGGGGATGTGGCGCGGTATTTACCGGACGGTAATTTGGAGTTTGTGGGGCGCAACGATGAGCAAGTGAAGATTCGCGGCTTTCGCATTGAACCGGGTGAGATCGAAGCGTGCTTAATGGCGCATCCGCAGGTGCGTGATGCGGTGGTGCTGGCAACCGGTGAGGGCTCGGATAAGCGGCTGGTCGCGTATGTGGTGGCCGATCCCGATGACGCGCTAGCGAGCACACTGCGTGCACAGGTGGCGGCGAGCCTGCCTGAGTACATGGTGCCCAGTGCGTTTGTGCGGCTCGATGCGTGGCCCTTGACGCCGAACGGCAAGCTCGATCGACGTGCGCTGCCCGAACCGGACGCTGACGCGCTGGCGCATCAAGCGTATGAAGCGCCACAAGGTGAACTCGAGACGACGCTGGCGGCGATCTGGGCCGAGCTATTGGGTGTCGAGCGTGTGGGTCGGCACGACAGCTTCTTTGCGCTCGGGGGCCACTCACTGCTTGCAGTGCGCTTGATGAACCGGGTGAGAATGCTAGGCGCTGACGTGCCGCTGGCGACGTTGTTCGCGACGCCCACGTTGGCCGCGTTTGCCGCGGCGCTCGAAGCCCACTGGCAACAAGGCACCGATGCGCAGCCCGAGATCACGCCGGTGCCGCGGGAGGGCAATTTGCCGCTGTCGTTCGCACAGCAGCGGCTGTGGTTCCTCGCGCAGCTCGATGGGGTCAGTGAGTCGTATCATATGCCGCTGGCGCTACATGTGCGCGGGCCACTTGATCGGGCCGCATGGCAACAGGCATTAGATGCGCTGTTTGCCCGTCATGAAGCGCTGCGCTCGACGTTTGTGAGCGTTGACGGTCAGCCGCAGGTGCAATTGCTGCCAGCGGATAGGGGGGTGCCGCTGCGCTGGCATAATTTGCGTGGGGTACCTGATGCCGACGCGCAGCTGTCGCGTTTAAGCGCCGATGAAGCGCGCGCGCCCCTCGATCTGGCACAGGGCCCGTTGATCCACGCATGCGGCATTCAATTGGCCGATGACGAACACGTGGTGCTGCTCACCCAGCACCATATTGTGTCGGACGGCTGGTCGATCGGGGTGCTGATGCGCGAGCTGAGCGCACTGTACGCAGCGGGTATCGGGGCCCAAGCTGATCCGCTGCCGCCGCTGGCGATTCAGTATCCGGACTATGCGGCATGGCAGCGGCAGTGGCTCACGGGTGAGCGGCTCCAAGCGCAAAGCGACTACTGGCGTGCGACGCTGGCCGACGCACCGGTGCTGCTGGCGCTACCGACCGACCGTCCCCGCCCGGCACAACAGTCGTTTGCCGGCGCACAGGTGCCGGTGCAGATCGATGCATCCACCACGCAAGCACTCAAGCGCTTAAGCGCAGAGCACGGCACGACGCTATTTATGACGGTGCTCGCGGCGTGGAGCGCGGTGCTCGCGCGCTTGTCGGACCAGTGTGATGTGGTCATCGGCACGCCCAGCGCGAATCGTAACCATCGCCAGATTGAGCCGTTGATTGGTTTTTTTGTCAATACGCTGGCGTTGCGCGTGGATGTGTCGGGTGAGCCCGATACCGCCCAGCTGCTCGCGCGCGTGCGGCGTACGATGTTGGACGCACAAGCACACCAGGATCTACCGTTCGAGCAAGTGGTGGAGATCGTGCAGCCGCCGCGTCGATTGAATCATACGCCGCTGTTTCAAGTGATGTTCGCGTGGCAAAACAATGAGTCAGGCAAGTGGCGCCTACCTGGGCTCACGGCCACGCCGGCTGAGCTCGAGTATGACGTCGTGAAGTTCGATCTTGAGCTGAACTTATCTGAGGCAGGCGACGAGATCATCGGCAGCTTAGCGTATGCGACGGCGCTGTTCGAGCGATCCACGATCGAGCGGCACGTCGGGTATCTGCAGACGATGTTGCGCGCCATGGTGGCGTGCCCCCAGCAGCCGGTGGCAACGCTTGAATTGCTGTCACCGGCCGAGCGTCAGTTGCTGCTTGACACGTGGAATACGACGCAGCGAGACTATCCGTCGCACTTATGCATCCACCAGTTATTTGAAGCGCAGGTCGAGCGCACGCCCGAGGCGCCAGCGCTGGTCTATGAAGATCAAACGTTTAGTTATGCAGAGCTGAACGCCCAAGCCAATCGCCTCGCGCACCAGTTGATCGAATGGGGTGGCAAGCCGGAAACCCGGGTGGCGATCTGCGTCGAGCGTTCACAGGCGCTGGTCGTTGGCCTGTTGGCGGTTTTAAAGGCCGGCGGCGCGTATGTGCCGCTGGATCCGAGCTATCCGAGCGAGCGCTTGGCGCACATCCTCACTGATGCGGCATCGGCGATTGTGCTCGCGGATGCGGCCGGGCGCGCTGCGTTGGGCGACGCGGCGCTGGCCGAGTGCACGGTGCTCGATCCCACCATCCTGCCGGCGTTGCCGGACACGAATCCGTCGGTAGCCGCGCTCACCGCCCGGCATTTGGCATATGTGATCTATACGTCGGGCTCCACCGGTACTCCGAAGGGCGTGATGGTCGAGCATCGGGGCGTGGCGAACCTTGCTCTGGCGCAGATCGCCTGTTTTGGGGTGCAACCAGCCAGCCGTATTTTGCAGTTTGCGTCGTTCAGCTTTGATGCGAGTGCATCCGAAACCTTGATGGCACTTGGCAGTGGTGCAGCGTTGTATCTGCCACCCGAGGCGGCCCGGCAGGATCGGCATGCTCTGCGGGACTATTTGACAAGCCATGCGATTACACACGCGACTTTACCGCCTGCACTGCTTCAACATGGCGCAGAGTTGGCCAGCTTTGGTCCGCCCTTGACGCTGATTCTGGCAGGTGAAGCACCCAGTGCAACGTTGGTTCGAGATTTAGCTGAACAAGGCACGGTCTTTAATGCCTACGGTCCCACGGAGACGACCGTTTGTGCCACAGCATGGCGTGGTGCACGTGATTTCAGCGGTGAGGTCTCGATTGGGCGGCCGATTGCGAACACGCGTGTTTATCTGCTCGATGCGCACGGCCAGCCGGTGCCGTTAGGCGTGGTCGGCGAGTTGTATATTGGTGGCGCGGGGGTGGCACGCGGCTATCTGAACCGCCCCGAGCTGACCGCTGAGCGCTTTGTACCGGATCCGTTCTCCGATGACGCGGGTGCACGGCTGTATAAGACCGGGGATGTGGCGCGGTATTTACCGGACGGTAATTTGGAGTTTGTGGGGCGCAACGATGAGCAAGTGAAGATTCGCGGCTTTCGCATTGAACCGGGTGAGATCGAAGCGTGCTTAATGGCGCATCCGCAGGTGCGTGATGCGGTGGTGCTGGCAACCGGTGAGGGCTCGGATAAGCGGCTGGTGGCGTATGTGCAGGCCGAAGCGGAGGAGCCACTGGCGAGCACACTGCGTGCACAGGTGGCGGCGAGGCTGCCCGAGTATATGGTGCCCAATGCGTTTGTGCGGCTCGATGCGTGGCCGCTGACACCGAACGGCAAGCTCGATCGGCGTGCACTGCCCGCACCGGATGACGCCGCGCTGGCGCATCAAGCGTATGAAGCACCACAAGGCGAGCTCGAGACGACGCTTGCGGTGATCTGGGCCGAGCTATTGGGTGTCGAACGTGTGGGTCGGCACGACAGCTTCTTTGCGCTCGGGGGCCATTCGCTGCTCGCCATGCGCCTGATCAGTCGTGTACGTACAGCGTTAGGGGTTGACCTTGCTATTCGCACGCTGTTTGAGGCACCCACCCTCGCGGGCTTAGCACATCATTTCGTTAAGCGCGATGGGAGTCAAGAGAACTCGTTTTCCGTTCTACTTCCTCTTAAGCCGACAGGCAGCCGTCCTGTTATTTTCTGCATTCATCCCGGATTTGGTTTGAGCTGGAGCTATATGGGTCTGTCCAATTACCTTCACCCCGATCAGCCACTCTATGGCTTGCAAGCTCGTGGGTTCGATGGAACAAGCCCGCTTGCTTCTACTCTTGATGAGATGGTGTCAGACTATCTTGGGCAAATGCGCCGTGTTCAGCCCCAAGGGCCTTACTGCCTCCTAGGATGGAGCTTTGGTGGCATAGTGGCGCATAGCATGGCTGTTCGACTCGAGCATCAAGGTGAAAAAGTGACATTGCTGGCATTACTAGATAGTACCCCTTTTGCGGGCAAAGCTTTTAAAGAGAAGGAAAATCAACTTGACCAGGCGATGGTTAGAGATGTGTTGGCCTACCACTATGGCAATGAGTTAGTGTCGGCGATGGATGAGCATCTATTGGAAAAAACCGAGGAAATTGCAAAGAATAATGGGCGTATCGTAAGAGATTATTCTCCATCGCAGTATGGCGGTGATGTGCTATTGTTTCGAGCCACAGTAGCGGAAGCTGAAGATGAAACGCTTGTCTCACCCGATGCGTGGAACCCTTATGTGTGCGGGAATATCGAAGTTTGCAATGTTCACTGCAGTCATGGAGCAATGCTCAAGCTGGAACCGATGGCTATCATTGGTCCCATCCTAGCCCGCAAGCTAAATGAATTGGAGAATCAATAAGCTTAAGGACAGACGAATGCGGTACGATAAACTTTACAGTGCAGAAACACTCAACACCCTTAAACGCAGATTCGATCGCGCTAACTGATAGTGGTCGTGGTTAGCCTGCCCGATAACGAGAGTGCAGCATGCGAGTTGAACGATGTGTTGCAATGGTTCGACGCGGACCGCGGCGAATTCGTGTGGCTTGAGCAGCTGATCGCGCAGCACCCAGCCACGTTTTTTGCAAGTAACCGGTTCAAGCCGGGCGGTGTGCATCCCGATGTCGAAACGACGTTTTCGATGGTCGATCTCCCCGAGACAGCGGCTTTGCCTGACGCACACGCCGCACATTTGCTCGACGACGTGTTCAGTCGCGTCATGCCGGTCGCGTCGCCAACCTTCGTTGGGCACATGACTTCGTCGTTGCCGTCGTTTTTACCGTCGCTCGCGAAGGTGCTGACCGCGCTGAACCAAAATGTCGTGAAGCTAGAAACCTCTGCTGCGATGACGGCGCTTGAGCGCCAGGTCATCGGGATGCTGCACAAGCTGGTTTTTGGTCAGGACGATGCATTTTATCGAAGATGGCTGCATAGCGGCGAGTATGCGCTCGGTGGATTCTGCTCGGGTGGCACGGTGGCCAATTTCACCGCACTATGGGCGAGCCGCAATAATCTACTGCGCCCCCGGGCCGGCTTCGCCGGGGTCAACCGCGTCGGGCTCATGCAGGTGCTTCGCCATTACGGCTACGATGGGCTCGCTATTCTTGTATCGGAGCGCGGGCATTATTCGCTGCGCAAGGCCGCGGATGTGCTTGGGATCGGTTGCGATCACCTGGTCCGGATTCCTGTGGATGCAGCGGATCGAATCCGCATTGACGCAGTGCGCGCGGCCGTGCGCGACCTGCAACGCCGCAATATTTGTCCGATGGCGATCGTGGGCATGGCGGGAACTACCGAGACGGGCGCTATCGATGCGCTCGCCGATGTGGCGCGCGAGGCCAACTGCCATTTTCACGTCGACGCAGCCTGGGGTGGTGCAAGCTTGATGTCGGCGCGTCACCGGCATCGATTGGCCAGTATAGAGCGCGCCGATTCAATTGTCATTGACGCGCACAAGCAACTGTATGTACCAATAGGAGCGGGCGTGGTACTGTTCAGATAGCCGACGTGGACGGCCGAGATCCGCCAGTAGGACGCCGGGGGTACGCACGACTAATCGATCTGAGTATCGACAATGCGCAATATTTCGCGTCGCTGATCGAACGTCAGCGGGGTTTTGAGCTTGTCATCGCGCCGCAGCTTTGCATCTTGACTTATCGTTACGTGCCGGAGCGGGTGCGCGAGGCATTAACCAACGGGTCCGTGTCATTGCAGCCCGCTATTCAAGAGGCGCTTGATGCGCTGACTGTTAGCATACAGGAAATGCAGCGTGACGCAGGCCGCTCGTTTGTGTCCAGAACACGCATCACCTCCGAGCGGTGGCAGGGCAGGGCAATCGTCGTATTTCGCGTGGTCCTCGCGAACCCGACGACCACGCGCGCGATGTTAGACGACATTCTGGCCGAGCAGCGCATGCTGGCAAGCGTGAGCTCGCCTAGCTAGCGGTTAAGGCGCGCATGCTAGCTCGTTAAACAGAAACCGGGTGGCTGGTTCGGTTTGTGGGCTCTTCCCCACTTTGTGTGAAGTTTCACGTCACAAGTCAGTACTGATTCAACACACGTGTACGAAGCAGTTGGAAGCCGGCGCGGCCATACATCTGGCGCTTGAGGAACTTGAGCCGATTGACATGGCCCTCGACGATACCGTTGCTGTAGAGTGTGAGTAGGGCAGCGTGTACGGCATCGTAGTCGTGGCCAATGCCTGCTGCAAACCGCTGCAAAGCTGGAATCGAAGACACGTCATGGCGCGAGGGTCACGAAGCGGTATGAAGCATCCTTGACGCCGCTTGAGCGCGTGCTGCGTTCGGCGTCGGTGCCGCGGGCAATCAAACGCAGGCTACGTGCTCAGTTTCGAGCGCTCGATCCGCTGGAGCTCTTAAGCCGAATGCGCGAAGCGCAGCAGCACGTCGCGCAATGTAGCGAATCCGGCACGACGCCGACGCAGGTAACCACACCTTCGCGATCACTTGCGCCATCGCCGTGCGCGACGGCAGTTCGCGCAGCCCTTTCGGGTGCCGGGTGCGGTGCTTGCCTTCACGCGACATGCGAAGCTCGGCGACGACGCTATCGAGGTTCCAGTGCGGGTGCGTCGAGTCGTAGCTGGGTTTGATATCGGCCATGTGGTTCGGGCGGTCAGGGCGCAGGGCCGGCCAGGCCGCTGCACCGCCGGTTCGCCTCGGTTGATCCAATCCATCGCCCATTGTCGCGCATGTTCAATCGCGGCGTCTCGAGTGGGGAAGCGTACGGTAGGCGGAAAAAACGGGTTGACCCGCAATGCCCCGTCGCTGCAGCGGGCGGTCACGACATACGGCTGGTAGGTCCCATCCGGCTTGCGCGCGGGCGAGCCGCTCACGAATATATCGGGACGTCAGCGTACCGGTAGGCGTCCCAGCGCCTGCTCGACGTCGTTGCGGAATTGCACCAATGCAGCCCATTCCGTGTGGCTCGGCTGCAGTGCGCTCCATAGCATGTCGACCAGTTGCTCGGCGGTTGCCTCGATATCCGCAGCCCGCTTGGTCAGTGCCGCATCCCATAACACGTGCTCCATCGGACCGAAGATCATCGAGCGCAACAGGCGCAGCGGCACGTCACGCCGGATCTGCCCCAGCTGCTGGCCGTGGGCCAGCACCTCCATTAGCGGCTTCGTATAGCGGCGTTGCAAATGCACGAACGTTTCGCTCAATTCATGGTGCTTGGTGCGGCCCTCGGATAGCACCAGCGAACAGAGCCCGGTGCCGTTGAGCAGCATCAACCGCAAGTGCGTGCGCACGATGAACGCGAATTGCTGCCGCACCGAGCCGTCGCGCGGTAAGCCGCGCTCGATCGCGTCAATGATCTCGTCGTACCAATCGCTGATCACGCGTGCGCACAACTCACGCTTGCTGGAGAAATAGCTGAATACCGTCGCCTCGGCAATCCCCACGCGCTGGGCGATCTCGGCGGTCGTCGCATGTTCGTAGCCGCGTTCGGAAAATACGTCGCGGCCCACGCTCAGAATCTGTCTGACGCGTTGCTGTGATTTGGCGCTCATTGGCACCCGGCGTGTGGTGGCGCTCCGTGGCGACGGGGGCTTGCCAGAAGCGGGGGCCGTGAGCGCGACGATCGAGTCGTTCATGACAGTGGTGGAATCGATTGTGATGTGAGCATCACTCAAAAAACCTTTACGTCAAGCGCCAGAATGGATAAGAATTGCATCAGATACTCGATCGACGCTGGACTTTCTGGTAGATGAGCATTGCTCAATTCTATGCCAAGGTGCCGTTGATGGCGCACGGGCGGACGTCACTGGCGCGTCGTGCGCCGTTCGGAGCAGAGAGATGAGCCACATTCCCGGATTGCAATTTTCGCTCGGCGAGGACATCGAGATGCTTCGCCAGAGCGTCGCCCATTTTGCCGAGAAGGAAATCGCGCCGCGCGCGGCCGACGTCGATCGCACCGATCAGTTCCCAATGGACCTGTGGAAAAAATTCGGCGACCTTGGCGTGCTCGGCATGACGGTATCCGACGAATATGGCGGCGCCAACATGGGTTACCTCGCTCATATGGTGGCGATGGAGGAGATTTCGCGTGCGTGCGCCTCGATCGGCCTGTCGTATGGCGCGCACTCGAACCTATGCGTGAACCAAATTCACCGCAATGGCAATGGAGCGCAGAAGCGTAAGTACTTGCCCAAGCTGGTGTCCGGTGAGCACGTGGGCGCGTTGGCGATGAGCGAGCCGAATGCCGGCTCGGACGTGGTCAGTATGCGCTTGCGTGCCGACAAAAAGGGTGATCGATACGTGCTCAACGGTACCAAGATGTGGATCACAAACGGCCCGGACTGCGACACGCTGGTGGTGTACGGCAAGACGGACCTGGAGGCCGGTGCACGCGGGATGACGGCGTTCATCGTCGAAAAAGGCATGAAGGGTTTCTCGGTCGCGCAAAAGCTGGACAAGCTCGGCATGCGTGGCTCTCACACCGGGGAACTCGTGTTTGAGGACGTCGAGGTGCCGCACGAGAACGTACTGGGCCAGGTTGGCGGCGGCGTGAAGGTGCTGATGAGCGGCCTCGACTACGAGCGAGCGGTGCTTGCCGGCGGCCCGACCGGCATCATGCTCGCCTGTATGGACGCGGTCGTGCCGTATATCCACGATCGCAAGCAGTTCGGCCAACCGATCGGCGAGTTTCAATTGATCCAAGGCAAGGTCGCGGACATGTACACGACGTTGCAGGCTTGTCGAGCGTACCTGTACGCGATCGGCGGCCAGTTGGACAAGCTCGGGAGCGAGCACGTGCGCCAGGTGCGCAAGGATTGCGCCGGCGTGATCTTGTACACGGCGGAGAAGGCGACGTGGATGGCCGGCGAAGCGATCCAGATTTTGGGTGGTAACGGCTACATCAACGCGTTCCCAGTTGGCCGTCTGTGGCGCGACGCGAAGCTGTATGAGATCGGCGCCGGTACCAGCGAGATCCGCCGGATGCTGATTGGCCGGGAACTGTTTGCCGAGACGATGTGAGGGATGTCAACGATGCCCGTACTCGAAACCAAGCTGAATCCGCGTTCCGGCGAATTCCGTGCGAACGAGGCGGCGCAGCAGGCGCTGGTTGCCGACCTGCGCGAGAAGATTGCCGCGCTCGCGCAGGGCGGCGGCCAAGCGGCCCGGGACAAGCACTTGGCCCGCGGCAAGCTGTTGCCGCGCGAGCGGATCGCGCAATTGCTCGATCCCGGCACGCCGTTCCTGGAGCTGTCGCAGCTGGCCGCATACGGCATGTACGGCGGCGATGCGCCAGGCGCGGGCATCATCACCGGCATTGGCCGCATTGCCGCGCAGGAGTGCGTGATCGTGTGCAATGACCCGACGGTCAAGGGTGGCACTTACTACCCGATGACCGTAAAGAAGCACGTACGCGCACAGGAGATCGCCCAGGAAAACCGGCTGCCGTGTCTCTACCTGGTTGACTCAGGCGGGGCCAACCTGCCGAACCAAGACGAGGTATTCCCGGATCGGGATCACTTCGGCCGCATCTTCTATAACCAGGCGAACCTGTCCGCGCAAGGCATTGCGCAGATTGCCGTGGTGATGGGGTCGTGTACCGCCGGCGGCGCTTATGTTCCCGCCATGAGCGACGAGTCGATCATCGTAAAGGATCAGGGCACGATTTTCCTCGGTGGCCCGCCGCTGGTGAGGGCCGCGACCGGCGAGGTCGTCACGGCCGAGGATCTAGGTGGCGGTGACGTGCACACCCGGCTGTCCGGCGTCGCCGATCATCTTGCGCAAAACGATGCCCATGCGCTCGCGATCGCGCGGCACATCGTGAGCAACCTGAACCGAGTCAAACCGCAGCCGCTTGCACTGCGTGAGCCGAAGCCGCCCCGCTACGACGCGCGCGAGTTATATGGTGTGATCCCAACCGACACGCGCAAGCCGTTCGACGTGCGCGAGGTGATCGCGCGCCTTGTCGATGATTCGCAGTTCAATGAGTTCAAGGCGCGCTACGGTACGACACTGGTGACCGGGTTTGCGCACCTGTGGGGTCATCCTGTCGGCATCGTCGCCAACAACGGTATTCTGTTTTCTGAATCAGCGCTCAAGGGGGCGCACTTCATCGAGTTGTGCTGCCAGCGCAAGGTTCCGTTGATTTTCCTGCAGAACATCACCGGCTTCATGGTCGGACGCAAGTACGAGAACGAAGGAATTGCCCGTCACGGCGCAAAGATGGTCACCGCGGTTGCGACTGCGCAGGTGCCCAAGTTGACGGTGATCATCGGCGGCTCGTTCGGTGCCGGTAACTACGGGATGTGCGGCCGCGCGTACTCGCCGCGGATGCTATGGATGTGGCCGAATGCGCGAATCTCCGTCATGGGCGCTGAGCAGGCAGCCTCCGTGCTGGCCACGGTACGCCGCGACGGCATCGAGGCGAAGGGCGGGACCTGGTCCGCCGAGGACGAAGAAGCTTTTAAAGCATCCATCCGTGAGCAATACGAGCATCAGGGCCACCCCTACTACGCGAGCGCCCGCTTGTGGGATGATGGCGTCATCGATCCGGCGCAGACCCGCGATGTGCTCGGCCTAGGCTTGTCGGCCGCAATGAATGCGCCGATCGGCGAGACGCGCTTTGGCGTGTTCCGCATGTAGGCGCTGGCGGCTCCCATGTTCAGCGGATGCGAGGAGACGAAGCAATGCAATACGACACCTTGACACTCGATTGC
The DNA here is from genome assembly GCF_900156195.1 of Burkholderia sp. b14. Taxonomy (NCBI): domain Bacteria; kingdom Pseudomonadati; phylum Pseudomonadota; class Betaproteobacteria; order Burkholderiales; family Burkholderiaceae; genus Burkholderia; species Burkholderia sp. b14. The sequence goes on along the minus strand of NZ_FTPJ01000002.1, from coordinate 752,580 downwards.
GAGGATACGCTGGCGACTGTGACGTTGAACCGGCCGCAGGTGCGCAATGCATTCAACGAAACGATGATTGCCGAGCTGACGTCGGCATTCGACATGCTGGGCCAACACCGCGAAATCCGCGCGATCGTGCTCGCTGCCAATGGGGTGGCGTTCTGTGCGGGCGCCGATCTGAACTGGATGCGCAAGATGGCCGGCTACTCGGACGACGAGAACCGTGCTGATGCGCGCGCGCTCGCGCGAATGCTGGCAACGATTGACCGCTGTCCCAAGCCCGTGGTGGCACGCGTCAATGGCGATGTCTACGCCGGCGGAATGGGATTGATATCGGCCGCGGACATTGTTGTCGCGCAGGAAGAAGCACATTTTTGCCTGTCCGAGGTGCGGCTCGGCCTGATCCCGGCGACGATTGCGCCCTATGTGATTCGCGCGATGGGCGAGCGTGCGGCGCGGCGCTATTTCACGACCGCCGAGCCGTTCGACGGCGTGACCGCGTTGCGGCTCGGGCTGGTCAGCAAACTCGTGCCGCAAGTCGCGCTGGACGAGACGGTGCGCCGGCTGGCCGATGCGCTTAGGGCCAATGGTCCCGGTGCGGTTGCCGCATCCAAGCGGCTGGTGCAGGACGTCGCCGGCAGGCCATTGACCGACGAGTTGATAGCTGAGAGCGCCGAGCGGATCGCACGCGTGCGGGCCTCAGCGGAGGGCCGCGAAGGGGTGACGTCGTTTCTCGAGAAGCGCGCGCCGGGGTGGTGCATCTGAAACGGGTCGCGCGTTAGTTTGGCCGCGGGCCATTGCGGTGTGCCACCAGCGCGGTTCAACGGGATAGTACGCCATGTTCAAGAAGATACTGATTGCCAATCGCGGTGAAATTGCCTGTCGTGTGGCTGTGACGTGCCGCCGCCTGGGTATCCACAGCGTGGCGGTCTATTCGGATGCCGATGCGAAGGCCAAGCACGTCAGTATTTGTGACGAGGCAGTCCATATCGGCGCAGCGCCGACGGCCGAAAGTTACTTACGCATCGAGCAGATCATTGATGCTGCCCAACGCACCGGCGCGCAGGCGGTCCACCCAGGCTATGGCTTTTTGTCGGAAAACGAAGCATTTGCGCAGGCTTGCACGGCGGCCGGCATCGCATTTATCGGGCCGCCGGTCGATGCGATCGCTACGATGGGCTCGAAGGCAGCGGCTAAGACGCTGATGCAGGCCGCTGCTGTGCCGCTGGTGCCGGGCTATCACGGCGAAGATCAGGACTGGGCACGATTGCAGCGCGAAGCAGATGCGATCGGCTATCCGGTATTGCTCAAGGCCAGCGCGGGCGGTGGCGGCAAGGGCATGCGGGTTGTCGAGCGGCGCGAGGAATTCGCCGCCGCGCTGACTTCGTGCCAGCGCGAGGCGGCAAGCAGTTTCGGCAACGATCGCGTGCTGATCGAAAAGTACCTGGTGCGTCCGCGCCATGTCGAAGTGCAGGTCTTTGCGGATCAGCATCGCAACGCCGTGTATTTGTTTGACCGCGATTGCTCGGTGCAGCGGCGTTACCAAAAGGTGCTCGAGGAGGCGCCGGCGCCCGGCTTGTCAGACGATAAGCGTCGCGCTATGGGGAAGGCGGCGGTTGCTGCGGCCCGCGCGGTCGACTATGTTGGCGCCGGTACCGTTGAATTCATCATGACGCAGGGCGGCGAGTTCTATTTCATGGAGATGAACACGCGTCTACAAGTTGAGCATCCCGTCACCGAGATGGTGATGGGACTGGATCTAGTCGAGTGGCAACTGCGCGTCGCCGCCGGCGAAAAGCTGCCGTTGCAACAACACGAGCTGCACGTGAGTGGCCATGCGATCGAGGCGCGGATCTACGCGGAGAACCCGGCGCGCGACTTCCTGCCGTCGACCGGTACCCTGTTGCATCTGCGGATGCCAGACGCCGTCGAGTTCAGGCTCGGCGCACAGGGCAGCCCGGCATCGCGTGCGCCAGTGCGCATTGACAGCGGGGTGCGGCAAGGCGATACAATCACGCCGCACTATGATCCGATGATCGCCAAGCTGATCGTGCACGGCACGGACCGCGGCGACGCGCTGGCGCGGTTGTCACGCGCGCTGCGCGAGTTTGAGATCGTCGGTCCGCATACGAATATCGAATTCCTGCATCGAATCTCGACCAGCGAGCCGTTCACGCATGCCGATCTCGACACGGGCCTGATCGAGCGCCATCATGCGGTATTGTTTGCGCGCCGGGAAAAGCCGGTTGGCGAAGCCCTTGCGCTTGCCAGCGCCGCGCTGCTGGCGCGTGAGCGGGATACGTCGCCTTGGACCGCCCTGTCGCATTGGCGCTTAAATGGCCACTATACGCAGGTCATCGAATGGCGTGACGTCGAGCGCGCAGACGATGCGACGATCGCGGTGCGTTTCCAGTGTGATTCGAATGGCGCGGTGCTGGAGCTGAACGGCAAAGCCTTGCCGTTCGCGTGGTGGGGCGGCGACGGCGCGCATGAATGGGGTATGACGCTCGGCGTACAGCGCATCACCGGACGCGTATTCGTTGACCGCGATACCTTCCATGTTTTCTCGCGCGGCGACGCGTTTGCGTTCGAATGGAAAAATTTACTGGCCCACGCGGCGGATGCCGAGCACGACGAGGGGCGGCTGACCGCGCCGATGCCCGGCAAAGTGATTGCGGTGCTGGTCGAACCCGGCGCACGGGTCAACAAGGGCACGCCCCTGATCGTACTGGAGGCAATGAAGATGGAGCACACGATTGCGGCGCCGGCGGCCGGCAAGATCGAGCAGATCTTGTACGCGGCCGGTGACCAGGTGGCCGACGGCGCACAGCTATTGACTCTGGAGGTGACAGCATGACGGAGGGACGGAGCGGTTTGGCGGCCGCGTGCCGCCGCAACATGCCCAGTTTGCCCGGCCGGGTGAAGATCGTCGAAGTGGGGCCCCGCGATGGTCTGCAAGCGGAAAAATCGCAGGTATCGACCGACGTTAAGGTGGAACTGATCGACCGGCTGAGCGCAGCCGGTTTCACAAACATCGAGGCGGCGTCATTCGTGTCACCGACATGGGTGCCGCAAATGGCCGACGGCGCTGACGTGATGGCCCGCATCCAACGGCGGGCGGGCACGCTGTATTCGGCGTTGACGCCCAACATGAAAGGTCTCGAGGTCGCGCTGGCCGCACGGCTCGATGAGGTGGTTATTTTTGGTGCGGCCAGCGAAGCGTTTTCGCAACACAATATTAATTGCTCGATCGCTGAATCCCTTGCGCGGTTCACCCCTGTCGCGAAGGTCGCCAAAGAGGCCGGACTGCGGTTGCGCGGCAGCATCTCGTGCGCCTTCGGCTGCCCGTACCAAGGGGACGTCGCGCTCGATGCCGTGGTCGATGTGGTGACCCGGATGCGCGATCTTGGATGCGATGAAATTGACATCGCTGACACCATCGGCGTAGGTACTGCAAACCGTGTGCTGGAGGTGGCCGAGGCCGTATCACATGTCTTTCCGCTCGAGCGTATTGCCGGACACTTCCACGATACTTATGGACAAGCACTGGCGAACATCTATGCGGGACTGCAGGCTGGTATCGCCATCTTTCATTCGTCGGTCGCGGGCCTCGGTGGCTGCCCCTACGCTAAAGGCGCGACGGGCAACGTGGCCACGGAAGACGTGTTGTACCTGCTTCACGGACTTGGAATCGAGACAGGCGTTGACCTAAACGCAGTCGTTGCGGCGGGCGACTTCATCAGCCGTGCGATGGGTAAGCCCAACGGCGCGCGCGCCGGCAGGGCACTGCTTGCCAACGCAGCGTAGATTAACCTCAGAACCCCCACACGAGCGATGAACGAGGACGCCACACACATTACGATGACAACCCTGCTGCACCCCGGCGGGTGCTGGCCCGATGACGTGATGCTGTGGCACGTGCGGATCCCACTCGCTCCCACTGCATGGAACCGGCTGCAGGCGTGGTTGTCCGCCGATGAACAGCAACAGGCCTTACGCTATCGGCGTGACGAGGATCGGCTGCGCTTTGCCGCGACGCGTGCCGTACTGCGAACGTTGCTTGCCAGGCATATCGGTGGTGTGCCGCTGTCGCTGCGCTTTTCGTCGGGGCTGTTCGGACGGCCGGAACTCGACGGCTACGGCGACACATTGTCGTTTAACGTCACGCATGCAGGCCAGCATGCGTTGATTGCGCTATCGGACAGGCGCTGCGTGGGCGTGGACATCGAGTGCATGAACCGTATGCTCGACTGGCAGGCGTTGCTCGGAACGGTGTGCACCGACGCCGAGCAGCGTGCGCTGCGCGAGGGGGGCCACGTGCGGGGCGCTCAAGGTTTTTTCCGCTGCTGGACGGCCAAGGAAGCCGTGCTCAAGGCGCTGGGCGTCGGTATTGGGTATGGTTTGCAGCAGGTGTCGGTGGATCCGTTTGCCCAGGGCGTGCAGCGCGTGGATGCGCCGGCGAGTGGCGCATGGGGGGATATCGCGGCGCTGCAACTGCACTGGATCAACGATGTTGCCGACTATGCTGGCTGTATCGCGTTCGGGCCGCCCGGCAGCGTCAGCGCACGTCCGCGCCAAGCCCCCACTGCTGGCTGATGCCGCGGATACCCGCCGTCATCGAGCGTCGCGTCGGCGACCTTGCCGTTGAATGCTGCGCATTTGAGGTCGGATGAACCAGCCGTCAGGAGTCGGCAGCGCCGCGCCGGCATGGGAATGGTTGTTGCTTATCCCATTTTCCTACTGCTCGACTTTCCGGAGCTTGTTGCCATGACCCAGCGACGCGTCATCGATGTCTTCCGTTACGATCCCGACCGGGATGAGCGCCCCCGCATGCAACGCTACGAGATCGAGCCGCAGCCCGAAGACCGGATGCTGCTCGACGTGCTGGGACGGCTCAAGGCGCTCGATGAGACGCTCGCCTACCGTCGCTCGTGCCGCGAGGGGATCTGTGGCTCGGATGCGATGAACATCAATGGCGTGAACGGGTTGGCCTGTCTGACGAATATGCAATCGCTACCGGCGCACATCCAGCTCAGGCCATTGCCCGGTCTGCCAGTCGTGCGTGACCTGATCGTGGACATGACCAGCTTTTTCAACCAGTACCACTCGGTCCGGCCCTATCTGGTCAACGATACGCCGCCGCCGGAGCGCGAGCGATTGCAGACACCGCAGGAGCGTGACCAACTCGATGGGTTGTATGAGTGCATCCTTTGTGCGTGCTGCTCGACTGCGTGCCCGTCGTACTGGTGGAATCCGGACAAATTCGTTGGTCCGGCCGGCCTTTTGCAGGCGTACCGGTTCATCGTAGATTCGCGCGACGAAGCCACCGGCGAGCGTCTAGACAATTTGGAGGATCCGTATCGACTGTTTCGCTGCCGGACGATCATGAACTGTGCGGATGTATGCCCAAAGGGTTTGAATCCCGCGGCCACTATAGGGCATATTCGCTCCATGCTGGCGCGCCGTGCGCTTTAGCCGGCCCCGGGGACGGCTCGTCCGTGCGCAATATCACACCCCGCGATGGCGCGCCGCGTTAGAGTATTTTGTCGACTGCGAGCCCATGCCTATGTTATCGCGGTAGCGAACGAATGTCCCCGGTCGAATCTTTACCGGCGCGCGTCGCGCTGTCTCGCAGGCCCGTGACGGCCGCGACGCCGCCGGCCACCTCGAGAGGACGAGTACCATTGCCGTTTGCGCGGATGCGCGCAATCAACGGCAAATGATCAGACGCGAGGCGCGCAAGCGCGCTACGATGCACTTGGACATCGATCAGCCATTCCCCAGGATGGACCCAGATGCGGTCCAGCGAGAGGATCGGCCAGCGTGCCGGAAACGTGCGTGGCGCCGGCGCCCGTCGAAAATGCCCGACCAGCGCGCGCAATGCACGGCCGTGCACAAACCATTCGTTGATGTCGCCCAACAGGATTACCGGCAACTCGCTGCTGTCGAATGCGGCGAGCAGCGTGCGCACCTGTGCGCTGCGCTCGATCGCCGACAGCCCCAGGTGCGTCGCGACTACGCGCAGCACGCCGTCCGCATATTCGATGTCCGCATCGAGCGCGCCGCGCGGTTCGCGTCGCGTAAACGACAAGTCCAGTGTGCGTGCCGCGCGAATCGGTAGCCGCGACAGCACCGCATTGCCGTAGTCTCCACGCTCGGTCTGCAGCGTTGGCCCGGCCACTGCCTCCATGCCGGTGGCATGCCGCAAATCGTCCAGCACGCCGGGCGTGTTGGAGGCGCCGTTCAACGGGACCTCCTGAAGGGCGACGATGTCGGCGTCTAGTTCGGCGATAACGTCAGCGATGCGTTGCGTTGAGCGTTGTCGCCCTCGGCCAACAGCGCCATGGATGTTGTAGGTCGCAATACGCAGTTCTGAGTAGGGCATGGTGGTCAATATTTTTTTAGCAGCTTGTGCAATAGAATCGACAGCGCCACCAGCGCGGTGCCGATGCCGATGAGCAACGCGAGCGAGCCCGCGTCGGGATGCCGGATCGATGCGACCAGTTGGTGTGCGAACGTCACGGTCAGCACCGTGCCCGGGGCCATGCCGAGCAGCGTGCCGAGCAGGAATTCGCGTATCCCGATATGGGACGCACCGGCCACTAGGTTGACGATCGAGAACGGCGCGACCGGCACCAGTCGTAGCACCAGGATGGTCAGCAAACCACGCTTGCCGATGCGCTCGCTCAGGCGATTCGCGCGGGAGCCGGCGAGCCGGCGCACCGCGTCGCGGCCCAGCCCGACGCCGACGTAGTAGGTGGCCGCCGCAGCCAGCATCGTGCCAACTAGCGCGTATGCTGCGCCCGGCCATGTGCCAAAAACCAGTCCAGTGGCGGCAATGATCAGCGTGATGGGCACGGCCGCTAGCGAAGCGACGACGTAGCCAAGCAGCACGATCGCTGGTGTCAGCGGCAATGCGGCCAATCGTTCGCCCCAATGCACGACATGGGCTACGCTCAATGCCTGACCGGCGGGAGTGAAGCGCCACAGCGCGGCTAACGTGGTTAATGCGAGTGCGAAGGCCCCGAGAAGGAGCAGCCGAGTCGCTGGGCGCGCGCCCTGACCATCGTCGAGGAACTGCCGGACCAGCGCGTCCGGTTCTACCGGGACTTCCGGGTCCGCCCACGCGCTAACCGGCACCAACGCTTCGAGTTCGGGCGGGATGGTGGGATCCAGGGGCGTGAGCGTGCGTGCGTCGTGCCGCAACGCGTCGATCGCACCGTTCAAGCGACCATGATGCTGCAGTGCGGCAGCCACCGCTTCAGGCGAGACATCTAGGTGTTCGGCGAGTAGCCGGTCTCGGATTGACGCGATCACTGCACGCACGCGGTCGCTGCCATTGGCGTCCAATACGACGTTACATTCCGTGTCGAGCACCATTGAGCGGTTGTTCAGGTTCGCGCTACCGACGCAAAGCCGCTCGTTGTCACTGATCATCAGCTTGCTGTGTACGTTCAGGCACCCCGTGTGCAGCCCGTCGATGTGGGGGTACCAGAGCCGGTAGTGTCCGTGGCGATCGGCTCGCGTGAGCGCGCGGTGTAGCCGCGCACGCAGCGCGCCCATGGTGGCTTCTTGCAGCCAGCCGCTGTGGTTGCGTGGCACGACCACCGCGACGTCGGGCGCGTGCGGGTCCTCAAGCCGTTGGCTCAGCGCGTCGCGCACGACAGCGGCGGTCAAGTACTGATTCTCGATATAGAGATTGTGCTGCGTAGCCTCAATGATGTCGACGGTGAGCGTACGGATGTGCTGCACGCCAAGCTCGTTGCGGTAAGGCGGCGCGGTCAACGCAATGCCGAGCACGACATCATGCACGTCCACTGGCACGCTTGACGGCCATGGGCCGGTGCCGCTTAGGTTGCGCTCGGCGCGGATCGCCAGCGTCTTGCCGCACGCGCGGCGCCAGCGGCCTCGTGCCAATTGGCCGATCGCACGCGCGGCTTCGCCATCGAAGACCGTGTGGACATCATGGAACGGGTTGTACGGCGAACCGTCGGGGTTGCGGCGCCAAGGATCGTTTGCAGCATGCGCCGGCGTGTCCCAGCGCGCGCGGGTCAAGTCTAGCCCGCCGACGAACGCGAGCCGGTCATCGACGACGACGAACTTTTGGTGATGCGAAGCACCGCGTGGGTGTGTGTTATCCATCCGGAACAGGATCCGTCGATGCGAACGCCAGCCGGTCGGATAGACAGGCATCCATTCTCGTTCGAACGCGTAAATCATGGCGAAATCCCATGCCAACACGTAGATCCGCAGCCGCCGGTTGGCGCTGGCTACGGCTTGCAGGAAAGCGCCAAGCGGCTCGGGGAAGCCGTCCGCCGCGCCCTGCGGTACCAGCTTCATTCGACTGTTGATATCCCAACCGACGATGAAAACAGTATGCTGCGCGCCGCGGATGGCTTCGCGCAACGCCGAAAAATACACGGCGGCGTCGATTAACACGCTGAAGCGATCGGCATGGCACAGCGAGTCGCAGTTGCGGCCGACTTCCAACAGCCCATGGGTTGAGCGAGTGTTCAAGGTTGTTCCTCTAAACGCGGGATATGACGCAGGAGGGCATCCCTATCGAGACGCGCGTAGCAAGCCGCGTGCCGGTGGCGCGTGAGCCATATGTCGGTGGAGCGTGGATGCGCGACAATATGTCGGCAATGCCGGTGATGGCGACGAGGCTTAAACTCGGACGACGCGCCGATCGCCGTGTGGACGTAGCGGCGCAACGGCGTGCTAACTCTGAGCCAGTGGAGCATGACCTTTATTAGTCTGTCCTGAACAATTCGCTTTGCTCTGCGGCGAATTCATGCTGCTGACACCATGTGAGCCTCACGATTGAGCAGAGCAAGCCCGATCAGGGCGCAAAAAAGCCGCAGCTTGCGCAGGATCATGCGCAGGTTGTGGCCGGCGCCGCACAGCACCGCATGAATCGCATCGCCCAGCGTACCCTTGAGCCAATTTTGATCGAGCTTGCCGTCTGACTTCATGTGTCCGATGGCCGGCTCGATTGCACTGCGACGCCGAATCATTGCTCGCAGGCCGCGCGTGATGCCGCGTCGCAAGCCGGGATGATAGAGCTTCACGCCATCGACCGCGACGCCCTTGTAGCCGCGGTCCACGACAGCCATCTGCGGCTGAACGTCGCTTAGGATCGCCGCCTGTTCCAACGCTTCGGCTAGCGTGTGTCCATCGTAGGGATTGCCGGGCATCGAACGAGCTCCGATTACCAGACCCTCCTTGTGCGTCGTCGTGATCGACACCTTCACGCCGAATTCGTACGGCTTGCGTGGTTTGCCTTTCGCCAAGCATTCGACTTCCGGCGCATGCAGCGCATACAACTTGTTTTTGTCCTTGTGCTTTTGCGTGAGAATTCGCTTCGTGCGGCCAATCAGCGCTTCCAACGCCGCGCGACTTTGCTCAGCGACACCGTCCAGCTGCCTCTGGACATCACGCATCACGCGGCCTACCCGAGAACGCAAAGTGCGCAGCGCTTTGTTCATCCGCTTGTACTGCTTCGCATGCGCATAGCGGCCTACCTGGCTTGCCAGACGCGGCGCCTCGCGATTGTAATTTTGCCGCAGCTTCAGCCTGTGCCGGGCGGCCGCTTTGACCAGATGTTCCCGGCAACGCTCGAGCAGACGCGAGTCGGTAGGATGCGCAATCGCCTTTTCCATCACCGTCGTATCGACGATCACCCGCTTCAGGCTCGAAGTCTTGATGACGTTCGCGCGTTTGGCCGCTTCGATCGTCTCGGCCAACAGTTCTTCAACGCCGGCTTCGCCTAGCCGCTTGCGCCAGCGCGTCAGGCTCGACGGATCAATCGGCGGCTTCGTCTGCAAGTACGTCTGGCCGGTGAACACCTGCCAATATGGGTTCTCCAGCCATTGCCAGACCACGTCCTCATCCGACAAGTCGAACGCATGCTGCAAGTACAGCAGCCCCGCGATCAAACGCGGCGACGTTGCCGGCCGGCCGCGCTGCGACACGAAGCTCGCGCTCATCGCCGTGCTCAATCGGTCCCAATCAATCAGATCGGCCAGACGAACCAATGGATGCTTTAAGTTGATCTGCTCGCGCAGCGGCTGGCGGAACAAATCTCCCTCTGGCGCCGGCGTCTTCGGACCCATTCAACCCTCGTCGAAATTTGCAGGAAATTCACGCCAATATGCCTGCCTCTTGCAATTCCCACAATACCTTTTCAGCTTCCCAGCCTTGTTGCATAAGCCTGGACGGATTGTTCAGGTCCGACTTATTAGGCCGGGTGCCGTGGCGTTTGGCACGGCGATGCTCGCAACGGTAATCACTCGCACATGGCTGTACATTGGATTCGCGCTGACCAATCACGCTGCTGTGTGCTTACCCGCGCCATGCGTGCCACACTGGATGACGAGACGATCCGGTTGCCCCGTAACCCGCTGGTCATCGAGCCCTCTCGTCATGGCCCTCGGGCACTACAACGAAAAGCATCCGTATGGCGCATTGAAATATCGCTCGCCACGTGAGTTCCGATGCAGGACCGATTCATCTACTTTAGCGTGAACCGTGTCCGGGAGTACGGGGGAAATCCGATTATGGTTGGATCAGTAAGCGCGGCAATTTTTTGATTGTTTCTCAAAACATCGTATAAAGTTGGTTTTTGGGATAATTATTTTATTGAACTTACTCATGTGCCGTTTTATAAATATGAATAACATAAATATCTTCGTATTTCTCGCTTGCTGCCATATTCTGGTCACCAGCGACATGCTGTTTAAATGCTTTTTTGTTCCGATTTTGTCGGTTTTTAGAAAGGAAAAGTGCTTTGACCGCTCAAAATTACGATATATAGTGGTTTTGCCCATGATAAGCATTCCACGGGAATGGAGCTTTATCCTTGTGCGCGGTGCGGTTTAGCCAAAAAATGGGATGATTCGTCGGCAGTCGTGACTGCCGTTTCATACAGGCGATGTCTGGAGTGAACGTAATGACGAAGTACCCCAATATAGCATCAGCGCAAGTTGTCCTTATGCGGTATGCTCACTTCTCTCCCTATCCTTCTTACCTCGAACCCGCTTTGCAAGAAGTGACGCGGTGGTGTCTTAAGTGCGGGCAATAGCTCGCACGGGTGTAGGTATCATTGAGTTGTCCACGTTTCAGTTGTTAGTCTGCAATGTTGCATCGCTCCATTGGGGGTGGCGTTTTGTCGAGTTCAGTTGATTTCCTAAGCGGGGAAGCGGTTTTGCGGATTCCATACGCATGCCACGCTCAACATCAGCCTGCCTAAGTAGAGCGGTGAGCCACCGTAGCCGGTCAGATATGGGAATTAACAACGCTGTATTACGATAGATCGTTAGGCTTGGTTCCGCATGCACATGAGATGTCAGATTGGCCGACGATTGCGTCCGATCTTTTATTGTGGCACGGTATCTGCTGGCATCTGCAAAGCTACCCTTTGAAAGGCCGCCAATTGGTATAAGCAGAAGCGGGCAAGAGAATTGTTAGGAAATTTGTACTACTAAAAATTGCAAAGTAACAGATGGTTAGCTGACTGATTCGGCTATGTAAGCGGATTGCTTTCCGTCTGATTTGGAGCCCAATTATGTCTATTAGCGTCACGCCGCTTACGTATCCGTTATCCACTGCTCAAACGGAAGTCTGGCTTGCTCAGCAGCACTATCCAGACAGCCGCGCCTATACCATTGGTCAGTACACAGTCATCGAAGGCGCCGTTGACCCAGCCTTGTTTGAAGCAGCGTTGCGGCAGGTGATCAATGAAGTAGATAGCTTGCGTTTGCATTTTGTCCAGACCGATGAAGGAATTCAACAGTATGTGGGCTCACCAGCATGGTCACTATCGCGGGTTGACCTCAGTGCGGAAACGGACTCGCAAGCTGCCGCTCAAGCATGGATGCGGGCTGATTATGAGCGGTCATTGAATATTTTACAAGGGCCGCTGTTCCATTATGCATTGCTGCAAACCGCTTCAGACCAGACGCTGTGGTACCAACGCTATCACGCTATCGTGATGGACGGCATGGGTATGCACCTTATCGCGCAACGCACTGCACATGTGTATAGCGCGATGTGTAAGGGTGACAAGCCTGCTCCTTACCCTTTCAGGTCCGTCTCTCAATTGTTAGAGAAGGATGCCCAATATCGCAATTCGGCACAATGGGCACGCGATGAAACGTATTGGCTCAAGCGTTGCGCTAATTGGCCTGAACCGATGATACACGCAAGCCAGCTTGCGAGCCCTGCTCATCATCAATTACGCCATGTTCCTGATCTTGCCCAGTCCGATAGCCAGAGGATTGATACATTTGAATTTTCTGCAATTGATTTAGTCCAACTCGTTACTGCCGCCATGGCGGCCTATTTGCACCGGCTAACTGGGGCGCAGGACGTGGTACTTGGCGTCCCGGTTGCTGTTTGCTCAAGTATGGATCGATGCGTCCCTGGCAGGGTATCTAACATACTGCCAATACGGCTGACTGTTCGACCAAGCACAACCCTCTCGTCACTAAAAGACCAAGTAGCACAAAAAATCCATCAGGGACTGCGGCACCAACGCTATCCGATTGATGCATTACGCCAAGTATTGAAATTGGCGCCCACTCAGCGATTGTTTGGCTCGCTATTGGACGTTGCGATGGTGGATAACCATCTGTTTTTTGGTGCGTATCCGTCAACAAGCTATCTTTTAGCCACGGACTCTATCGAAAATCTCCTTGTCGTGGCCCATGCTCAGCCCGATAGCCCTATGCTGCGGCTTGCTCTTGATGCGGACCGCGCATTCGACACGGCAAGTGAATTCATCCAATCGCAACATGGTTTTTTAGTGTTCCTAAAAGCGCTTCATGCCGAGCCTACTCAGTCTGTCAGCGACGTCGACTGGCTCAATGCAGCGCAGCAGCAGCGCCTGCTTGTCGAATGGAATACCACTGCGCAACCGGTGCCTGACGGGACGCCGCACGAGCTGTTTGAAAAACAAGTCCAGCGTAACCCCGATGCGACTGCGTTGGTATGCGTAGATCAGACTCTTAGTTATGCGGAGCTGAATGCTCAGGCGAACCGTTTGGCCCACCGGCTGATCCGGTTGGGGGTGGTGGCGGAGACGCCAGTGGCCGTGCTAATGCAACGCTCGCCCGAGCGCGTGGTAACAGCACTAGCCATCCTTAAAGCCGGCGGCGTCTATATGCCGCTGAACGAGCAATGGCCTGATAGCCGGCTGCACACGTTATTGAGTGAAACATGCACGCCCATCGTGCTGACGGATCGCCCATTGCAAGCGCGCTGCGATGCGTTCAGTGCGCATGTCATTGCCGTTGATGCCGATGCGTCACTCGCTCAGGAGCCAAGCGATAACCCTACGGTGGCGTGCTCACCCGAGCAACTGGCGTATTTGATGTACACGTCGGGTTCGACTGGTCAACCCAAAGGGGTGGGCATTGTGCATCGCACGGTGCGCTATATGGCCTTAGACCGGCGCTTGTCCGCCGTGCGCGATCGCGTGCTGCTGCATTCGTCGCACGCCTTTGACGTGTCCACGTATGAGCTGTGGACGCCGCTGCTCTGTGGTGGTCAGGCCGTCATTGTGCCGCCGGGTGAGTTGGACGTGCATGTGCTGCAAGAGACTATCCGAGCGCATCAAGTGAGCGCGCTATGGTTGAGCGCAGGGCTGTTTCAAGTGATGGCCGAAGGTGACTTGAGCTATTTGCGCAGCGTGCGTCAGCTGACGGTGGGCGGCGATATTGTCTCCGCCGCGGCGGCGCAGCGCGTGCTTGAGCACTGTCCAACCCTGCGCTTTATCAACGGATATGGACCGACCGAGACGACCATTGCCACGTGCCATCTGATCGAGGCACCGTATCAAGCGCAAGCGTCGATGCCGATCGGCACGCCGCTGGATAACGCCACGGCCTACGTGTTGGACGCGTGCTTGCGTCCGGCGCCGGTGGGTGTCGTGGGGGAATTGTATATAGCCGGTGAGGGCGTAGCCAGGGGCTACTTCAATCGACCGGGGCTGACCGCCGAGCGCTTCATTGCTCACCCATTCGATGCAAGCGGTGCGCGGCTGTACCGAACGGGCGATCTGGCGTATTGGCGCTCGGATGGCGCGCTGGAGTTTATCGGCCGGGCGGACCAGCAAGTCAAGATTCGAGGCTTTAGGGTTGAGCCGGGCGAGATTGAGGCGGTGCTGCAGCGTCACCCGGGCGTGGCGCAAGCTGCGGTGATCGCTCGAGAGGATCGGGCGGGCGATACGCAGCTGGTGAGTTACATCGTACTCGATGAAGCCCCTGCCGAGCGAGATCTCGCGACGGAGGCAAACCAAGTCGAAGAATGGCAGAAGGTCTACGATACGTATTATCAAGGCGACGCAGACTATTCCTTTGGTGAAAACTTCAATATTTGGAAGAGCAGCTACGATGGCCAGCCGATTCCGTTGTCGGCGATGCAAGCGTGGCGAGCCGATGCGGTTGAGCGTATTCGTGCGCTGCAACCGCGGCGGGTGCTGGAGATTGGCGTAGGCACGGGACTGCTACTCGCACACCTGGCGCCGCATTGTGAAGCGTATTGGGGCACAGATATTTCCGCCCCCGTTATTGAAACGCTTAAAGCCCAAGTGGCGCAGCAGGCTGAATTGACGGCACGCGTTGAGTTGCGCACGCAGCCCGCACATATTACCGATGGTTTGCCGCAAGGCTACTTTGACACCATCGTCATTAATTCTGTCATCCTGCATTTTCCGAATACGGACTATTTAATTGATGTATTACGCCAGGCTATGGCGCTACTTGCGCCGGGAGGCGCGCTTTTCATCGGCGATGTGCTCGATCTGCGATTGTTTGGGTGTTTTGCGAGTGCCGTCCAATTGCATCAGGCGGATCTCACGACGGATGATCATGCCAGTGTGCGCCAACGGATTGAGCAAACGCAATTGGCCAGGAAGGAATTGCGTTTGGCGCCGGCCTTCTTCAGCACGCTGCCCCGCACGATTGACGAGATTGCAGCGATCGATATCCAGCTCAAACAGCGGGATTACCATAATGAATTGAGCCGTTACCGCTACGATGTGGTGCTGCGCAAAGGGCCAGTCAACACGCTATCGCTGGCGCATGCACCGCAGCTGCATTGGGCAGCAGAGTCCACCACGCTTGAGGCGGTGCAGACGCATTTAGCCGCTGAACGTCCCGCCTGCCTGCGTATTGTCGGTGTGCCCAATATGCGCTTGGCGTGCGAATTGGAAGCCATGCAGGCGCTTGATAACGACGATTGTGATCTTAAACAGATCCAGCATCGGCTCAAAACGGGATATACACAAGCCATGGTGCCCAATGTCGAAGATTTCTACGCATTGGGCGAATCGTTGGGTTATTGGGTCGGTGTCACATGGTCGGAACAGGCCGCTCCAGCATGTATCGATATTGTGCTGGTAAAGACAGGCGACATGGCTTGCGCGATTCCTACGGATCTCTACCTGTCGCCTTCCTCTAGTAGCGGACAATCCCCTCATGCTTATGCCAATAACCCGACAAGCTTAGATCAGTTTGCGGATATTCGTCAGTATGTCGCAGCACGACTACCCGAATACATGGTGCCGGCCGCTTTCATGCGCCTGGATGCGTTGCCGCTTACGCCGAACGGCAAGCTTGACCGCCGTGCCTTGCCAGCGCCAAGCAGCGCGCTGTCTGAGCAAAGTTATGAGGCACCGCAAGGGGAATTTGAGACCACGCTCGCGGCAATCTGGCGTGAACTGCTTGGCGTTGAGCGTATTGGCCGTCAAGACAGCTTTTTTGCACTGGGTGGTCATTCGTTGCTTGCGGTACGCATGATTGAACGCTTGCGCCGTGTTGGGTTGACAGTCTCGGTACGCACGTTGTTCGATTCGCCTACCTTGGCTGCCCTGGCTCAATCGCTCAACCCGTACCGTGAAGTGACGGTGCCGCCCAACGTGATTACGCCCGACACTACCGCAATCACGCCGCAGATGTTGCCCCTGATCGATTTGACCCAAGCGGACATTGATCGAATTGTTGAGCAGGTGCCGGGTGGAGTAGCGAACATTCAAGATATTTATGCGCTTTCGCCGCTGCAGGACGGGATTTTATTTCACCACTTGCTGACCACTGACGGCGACCCGTATCTGCGGATGGTTCAAAAATCATTTGATGATCGGCAGGCGCTCGATCACTACCTCGATGCGGTCCGGCAGGTCGTTAATCGTCACGATATTTTGCGCACGGCCTTTGTGTGGGACGGACTGTCTACACCTGCCCAGGTTGTCTGGCGCCATGCTCCGCTATCGACGACTGAGCTTGTTTTAGACCCAGCCCAGGGATCTGCCACCGAGCAATTGACCCATCGCTTCAATCCTCGTCGTCACCGTATCGATTTAACTCAAGCCCCGTTGATGCATTTCGTCATCGCGCGAGATAGCGATGGTTGCTGGCTGCTATTTGAGTTGGTGCACCATCTAATCGATGATCACGCGACACTGGAAGCCATGCATACCGAGGTGCAGGTTTTCCTGGATGGTCGGGGCGATACTTTGCCACCGGCTTCACCCTTCCGTAACTTGGTTGCGCAGGCACGCCTGGGCGTGAGTCAAGAAGCCCATGAACGCTTCTTTACCGACATGCTTGCTGACGTGGATGAGCCGACACTGCCGTTTGGGCTTGCCGATGTGCATCGTGACGGCGCGCAAGTGACCGAAGCGCAGCACGCGTTGTCACAGGCATTGAACGATCAGTTGCGTGCGCAAGCCAGACGTTTGGGTGTGAGCGTGGCCAGCTTATTTCATCTGGCGTGGGCGCAGGTGCTCGCGCGTGCGAGTGGCCAGCAGCGGGTGGTGTTTGGCACAGTATTGTTCGGGCGCGTGCAAGGTGGCAATGGCACGGGCAGCGCGATGGGGCCGTTTATCAATACACTGCCGCTGAGAGTGGAACTAGACCGTAACGTTGAGGATGGCGTGCGGGATACACAAGCACGCTTGGCCGCGTTGCTTGAACACGAACATGCGTCGCTGGCACTCGCGCAGCGTTGCAGTGGCGTGCCGGCGGGCACGCCACTCTTTAGCGCGCTGCTTAATTACCGACGCAATGTGGTGCGGTTGGGCGATAAACAATCGGGGGAAGGTGCGGGTTTTTTAGATGTAGAAGGGCGTACCAACTACCCACTCACGCTGTCGGTGGATGATGCCGATCGAGCGTTAAGGCTCAGTGTTCAAGTGGCACGGCCGTTTGATGCAAACCGTGTGTGTGGTTATATGCAGCAGGCACTGGAAAGCCTAACGCAAGCGCTCGAATATTCGCCAAACTTACCGGTTTGGCACTTAGAAGTGCTGCCTGGCGAAGAGCGTGCACTGCTGCTTCAGACATGGAATGCGACACAGCGTGAGTATCCGTCACACCGGTGTGTGCAGCAGTTATTCGAAGATCAAGTGGCGCGCACACCCGAGGCGACGGCGCTAGTGTATCGGGACCAGGTGCTTAGCTATGCGCAGCTCAATGCAGAGGCCAACCGCCTCGCGCATCGGCTTATCGATTTGGGCGTTGAACCCGGGCACTCTGTTGCCATGCTGCTTGAGCGCTCGATTGATTTGGTGGTTGCGCAGCTGGCCATCCTCAAGGCAGGTGCAGCTTACGTACCGATTGATCCGCGCGCGCCCACAGAGCGGCAAAGCTGGATCGTAAGCGATTGTGCAGCGCAGTTGTTGCTCACTGATGCGCACACCGAAGGTGCGGCTGCGCTGCCCACAGCGCTAGTGCGTCTGGACTTGTCAGATAAAGCGCAAACTGAGCACTTTCCAACGACGTGCCCACAACCGGCCGGCCGTAGTGTTGATACGGCCTATGTGATGTACACGTCGGGTTCCACCGGTATGCCCAAGGGCGTGCGGGTGCCGCACCGAGCGATCGCGCGGCTAGTGATCAACAATGGCTATGTTGATGTTGGAGCGGATGATCGCATCGCATTGGCGGCCAATCCAGCTTTTGACGCAAGCACCTTTGAAGTCTGGGCGCCGTTATTAAATGGCGCGGCGGCGGTCGTGATCGATCATGACACGGTACTGACGCCAGCGCTGTTTGCGCAAACGTTGCGCGAACAGCGTATTAGTGTTTTGTGGTTGACCGTGGGTTTGTTCAATCAAATGGCCGTGGAATTGGGCCCAGTCTTTCCCCAACTCAAGGCCTTGATTGTCGGAGGCGATGCACTAGATGCGAGCGTGGTGGCGCAAGTGCTGCGCGATTCGCCTCCTCAACAGTTGATCAACGGTTATGGTCCGACCGAGAGCACTACATTTGCGACGACTTATAGGATCACGGCGGTGCCCGAGGGCAACGTCAATATTCCGATTGGCCGGCCGATTGCAAACACCCAAGTTTATCTGCTCGATGCACACGGCCAGCCGGTGCCGCTAGGTGCAGTTGGCGAGCTGTACATCGGTGGCGCGGGGATTGCGCATGGCTATCTGAACCGCCCGGAGCTGACTGCCGAGTGCTTTGTGCGTGATCCGTTCTCAGATGAAGCGGATGCGCGAATGTATAAGACGGGCGATCTGGCGCGTTATTTGCCGGATGGAAACCTAGAGTTTGTCGGGCGCAACGATGAGCAGGTCAAGATCCGCGGTTTTCGCATTGAGCCCGGTGAGATCGAGGCGTGCCTGGTGCAACACGCGCAGGTGCGCGATGCGGTGGTGCTTGTGCGGGGCGAAGGCGTGGAGAAGCGGCTGGTCGCGTACGTGGTGGCGGAGGCCGATGAGCAGCTGGTTAGCGAGCTGCGCACGCATGTGGCTGCTCGCTTGCCCGAGTATATGGTGCCGGCTGCATTTGTGCGGTTGGATGCGTTGCCGTTGACGGCCAATGGCAAGCTGGATCGGCGCGCGTTACCTGAGCCAGATGCTGGTGCACTCGCGCATCATGTTTATGAAGCGCCGCGAGGCGAATGGGAGAGCACGCTGGCCCAAATCTGGGCCGAATTGCTCGAAGTGGAGCGTGTGGGTCGGCACGACAGCTTTTTTGCACTCGGGGGCCATTCGCTGCTGGCGGTGCGCTTGATGAACCGAGTCAGCGCGCTGGGTGCCGACGTGCCGCTTGCGACCCTCTTCGCATCGCCGACGCTGGCCGCGTTTGCGGCGGTGGTGAGTGCGCAACTGAACCAGCAAACCAGTGCGCTGCCTGAGATCACACCGGTCCCACGCGAAGGCGTCTTACCGCTGTCGTTCGCGCAGCAGCGGCTATGGTTTCTCGCACAACTTGATAAGACCAGTGCTAACTATCATATCCCGTTTGTCCTGCATGTGCGTGGGCCATTAAACCGAGTCGCATGGCAGCAGGCATTGGATGCACTCCTCGCCCGTCATGAAGCGTTGCGCTCGACGTTTGTGAGCGTCGAGGGTCAGCCGCAGGTGCAGCTGTTGCCGGCTGACACGGGCGTGCCGCTGCGCTGGCATGATTTGCGTGGAGTACCCGATGCCGATGCGCAGCTGTCGCGTTTGACTGCCGATGAAGTGCACGCGCCGTTCGATCTGGCGCGTGGACCGCTGATGCGTGTATGCGTCATTCAGCTCGCCGATGACACCTATCAGTGCGTGTTCACGCAGCATCATATTGTGTCGGACGGCTGGTCGCTTGAAGTGCTGATAAGAGAACTCAGTGCATTGTACGCGGTAAGCGTTGGGGCGCAAGCCGATCCGCTGCCGCCGCTGACGATCCAGTATCCAGATTACGCGGCTTGGCAGCGTCAATGGCTGTCGGGTGAGCGGCTTCAAACGCAGAGCGACTACTGGCGCGCGACACTGGCTGATGCGCCGGTGCTGCTGGAACTACCGACGGACCGGCCGCGCCCGGCACAACAGTCGTTTGCTGGTGCCCACGTGCCGGTGCAGATCGATGCATCGACTACGCAAGCGCTTAAGCGCTTAAGCGCGGAGCATGGCACGACGCTATTTATGACGGTGCTCGCCGCGTGGAGCGCGGTGCTCGCGCGCCTGTCAGGTCAGGATGATTTGGTCATTGGCACGCCTAGCGCGAACCGGGGGCATGCTGCGATCGAGCCGTTGATTGGCTTCTTTGTCAATACGCTGGCGTTGCGTGTCGACTTATCTGGCGAGCCTAATACGAGCGAACTGCTTAAGCGCGTGCGGTGCACGACGCTGGACGCGCAGGCGCATCAAGATCTGCCGTTCGAGCAAGTGGTCGAGATCGTGCAGCCGCCGCGTCGATTGAATCATACGCCGCTGTTTCAGGTGATGTTTGCGTGGCAGAACAACGAGATAGGGCAATGGAGCTTACCCGAGCTGGATGTCAAGCCTGGTGAGCTTAATTACGACATGGTCAGATTTGACCTGGAAATGCACTTGTATGAGGCAGGTGAGCAGATCACTGGTTCGTTACATTATGCGAGTGCGCTGTTTGACCCCACGACGATCGAGCGGCACGTAGGGTATCTGAAGACGATGTTGCAGGCGATGGCGGCCTGCCCACAGCAACCGGTGGCAACACTGCAGATGCTGGGAGCGGATGAGCGTCAGTTGCTGCTTCAGACATGGAACGCGACGGCGGCTCCCTATCCAGCCCCCCAATGCATTCATCAGTTGTTCGAGGCGCAGGTGGAGCGCAGCCCGGAAGCCACTGCACTGGTGTATGAAGCGCAGACACTGAGCTATGCGCAATTGAACGCCCGGGCCAACCGTCTCGCGCATCGGCTCATTGAATTGGGCGTCAAGCCAGATACCCGAGTGGTGCTCTGTGTCGAGCGCTCGCCGGCAATGGTCGTGGGGCTATTGGCGATTCTGAAGGCCGGCGGTGCGTATGTGCCGCTCGATCCCGCGTATTCGTCCGAGCGTCTCACGCATATTCTCGCCGATACCGCACCCACGATCGTGTTAGCTGATGCGGCTGGGCGCGCTGCGCTCGGTGATGCTGTACTGACCTCGTGCACGGTAATTGACCCCAATAGGCTGCCGGAGGCAGCGGATACCAATCCGTCAGTGTCAGGCCTGACGGCGCACGATCTCGCCTATGTGATTTATACGTCCGGCTCGACCGGGACGCCCAAGGGCGTGATGGTCGAACATGCGCAAGTGGTGCGGCTGTTTGACGCGACCCACTCGTGGTATGGCTTCAATGAGCACGATACCTGGTGCCTATTCCACTCGTTTGCGTTCGATTTTTCCGTGTGGGAACTCTGGGGCGCGTTACGTTACGGTGGCAAACTGGTCATTGTGCCCCATCATACTGCCCGCTCTGCCCAAGCGTTTCACCAATTGGTCTGTGAGCAAGGCATCACCGTATTAAACCAAACACCTAGTGCGTTTAAGGCTTTTATCGCTAGCCAAGCACAAAGCGCCTTATCGGATCAATTACGCTATGTGATCTTTGGTGGGGAGGCGCTGGAGCCCGCCATCTTGCAGGCATGGTATGCCACGCGCGATGAACGCCGTCCGCAATTGGTCAACATGTATGGGATTACCGAAACCACTGTGCATGTGACTTACCGGCCGCTTCGACAACAGGACAGTAAGCAAGCGGGTAATCCGATTGGCGTACGGATCCCAGACCTGAAGATCTATCTGCTCGATGCGCACGGGCAGCCGGTGCCGCTCGGTGCGGTGGGGGAACTGTACATTGGTGGGGAAGGTGTGGCACGGGGCTACCTGAACCGTCCGGGGTTGACTGCCGAGCGCTTTGTGCGCGATCCGTTCTCGGATGCACCGGATGCGCGGATGTACAAGACGGGCGATTTGGCGCGCTATTTGTCCGACGGCAATCTGGCGTACGTAGGTCGCAACGATGATCAAATTAAGATGCGCGGCTTTCGCATTGAGCCTGGAGAGATCGAGGCATGCCTGGCTGCACACACACAGGTGCGCGATGTGGTGGTGCTCGTGCGAGGCGAGGGCCTGGACAAGCGGCTTATCGCGTACGTGGTGGCCGAGCCGGATGACGCGCTGGCTAGCACGTTGCGCACGTATGTGGCCGCTCGCTTGCCCGAGTATATGGTGCCGGCTGCCTTTGTGCGGCTCGATGCGTTGCCGTTGACGCCCAATGGCAAGCTCGATCGGCGGGCGTTACCCGAGCCAGATGCCGACGCGCTCGCGCATCAAGCGTATGAAGCGCCGCAAGGCGAGCTGGAGTTGACGCTGGCGACGATCTGGTCGGAGCTATTGGGTGTCGAACGTGTGGGCCGGCACGACAGCTTCTTTGCACTCGGGGGCCACTCGCTGCTGGCGGTGCGGTTGATGAACCGAGTGGGTGCGCTCGGTGCCGACGTGCCACTTGCGGCCCTCTTTGCATCGCCGACGCTGGCCGCGTTTGCGGCGGTGGTGAGTGCGCAGCTGAACCAGCAAGGCACCGCATTGCCTGAGATTACGCCTGCCTCGCGCGAAGGCGCGTTGCCGCTGTCGTTTGCGCAGCAACGGCTATGGTTCCTTGCGCAACTCGATGAGGTCAGGGGTACCTATCACATCCCGCTTGTGCTGCGTGTGCGCGGGCCTTTCGATCGGGCCGCCTGGCAACAAGCGCTGGATGCGCTGTTCGCGCGCCACGAAGCGCTGCGCTCAATATTTGTGAGCGTCGACGGACAGCCGCAGGTGCGGTTGCTGCCGGCCGACACAGGCGTGCCGCTGCACTGGCACGATCTGCGGGGCGTGCCGGATGTCGATGCGCAACGGGTGCGTTTGACCGCCGATGAAGTGCACGCGCCGTTCGATTTGGCGCGCGGTCCGCTGATGCGCGCATGCGTCGTTCAACTCGCCGACGATGACTATCAGTGCGTGCTCACGCAGCACCATATTGTGTCGGACGGCTGGTCAATCGACGTGTTGGTACGCGAGTTGAGCGCGCTGTACGCCGCGAGCGTGGGGGCGCAAGCCGATCCGCTGCCGCCGCTGGCGGTCCAGTATCCGGATTACGCGACCTGGCAGCGTCAGTGGCTGTCGGGCGAGCGGCTTCAAACGCAGAGCGACTACTGGCGCACGACGCTGGCGGACGCGCCGGTGCTGCTGGAATTACCAACGGACCGGCCGCGCCCGGCACAACAGTCGTTTGCCGGTGCGCACGTGCCGGTGCGGATCGATGCGCAAACTACGCGCGCACTGAAGCGCTTGAGCGCGGAGCATGGCACGACGCTATTTATGACGGTGCTTGCGGCGTGGAGCGCGGTGCTCGCGCGCCTGTCGGGCCAGGACGATTTGGTCATTGGCACGCCCAGCGCGAACCGGGGGCACCGCGCAATCGAGCCGTTGATTGGTTTTTTTGTCAATACGCTGGTGTTGCGCGTCAATCTGGAGGACGAGCCGACGACCGCGCAACTGCTCGAGCGCGTGCGGCGCACGACGCTGGACGCGCAGGCGCATCAAGACCTGCCGTTCGAGCAAGTGGTTGAAGTGGTGCAGCCGCCGCGCCGGCTCAATCACACGCCGTTGTTTCAGGTGTTGTTCGCGTGGCAGAGCAATGAGACCGGGCAGTGGCGCTTACCTGGGCTGGATGTCACGCCTGACGAACTCGATTCCGACATCGCTAGGTTTGATCTTGAACTGCATCTGTATGAAGCAGGCGAGGAGATCACCGGGTCATTGCATTATGCGAGTGCGTTGTTTGACCCCGCGACGATCGAGCGACATGTCGGGTATCTGACGACGATGTTGCAGGCGATGGTGGCTCGCCCACAACAACCGGTGGCAACACTGCAGATGCTGGGAGCGGATGAGCGTCAGTGGCTGCTTCAGGCGTGGAACACGACGGCAGTTCCCGACCCAGCCCACCCGTGCATTCATCAATTGTTTGAGGCGCAGGTGGCGCGCAGCCCCGATGCCACTGCGCTGGTGTATGAAGCGCAGACACTGAGCTATGCACAATTGAACGCCCGGGCCAACCGTCTCGCGCATCGGCTCATTGAATTGGGCGTCAAGCCGGACGCTCGAGTGGCGATTTGCGTCGAACGTTCACCGGCGATGGTCGTAGGGCTATTGGCGATTCTGAAGGCCGGTGGCGCGTATGTGCCGCTCGATCCCGCGTATCCGTCCGAGCGCCTCGTGCATACTCTCGCTGATACCGCGTCGGCTATCGTGCTGGCCGATGCGGCAGGTCAATCTGCGCTGGGCGACACGGTTCTGGCTTCATTCACTGTACTCGATCCCAACGTACTGCCAGAGCGCGCGACCACCAATCCACAGGTGCCTGGGTTGAGCGCTCGTCATCTGGCCTATGTGATTTATACGTCCGGCTCGACCGGCATACCAAAGGGCGTGATGGTCGAGCATGCTCAAATAGCCCATTTATTTGACGTCACGCAACTGGACGACGCGCAGAAGAAAGATCAAGCGTCGATGAAGCATCCAGTTTGGATGCGGCAAGCGTATGGACTGACGCCTGACGATCGTGTCCTGCAAAAGGCGCCTTTGACTTTCGATGTGTCGGTCTGGGAGTGCTTTTGCACATTGCTCAATGGCGCGACCCTCGTCGTGGCAGCACCCGGTGTGCATAGGGATCCGTCTGCGTTAGTGGAGTTGATGATCCGGCAGCGCATCACGACGGTTCATTTTGTGCCCTCCATGCTCAGCATGTTCCTCGCCACTGACGCAGTTCAGCGCTGCACGGCGGTCAAACGCGTGCTTTGCACGGGAGAAGCCCTCACGAGTGCGCAGGTTCGGCTTTGTCAGCGTCTTTTACCGCACGCCCAACTGCATAACTTGTATGGCCCCACTGAAGCGACGATTGGTGTGGCGGCTTGGACTTGCCCAGCAGAGTATACGGAGGACACTATTCCGATTGGTCGGCCCATTGCCCATAACCGACTTTACCTGTTGGACCGGTATGGTCAGCCGGTGCCGCTGGGGGTGACTGGCGAGCTGTATATCAGCGGCGCAAGTGTCGTGCGCGGTTATTTGAATGGCCCCGACCTGACCGCCGAGCGCTTTTTGCTCGATCCGTTTAGCGATCGTGAGGGCGCGCGCATGTATAAAACGGGTGACTTGGCGCGTTACCGGCCTGACGGGAATTTGGCGTTTCTGGGACGCAATGATCATCAGGTCAAGATTCGAGGTCTTCGAATCGAGTTGGGCGAAATAAAAACATGCCTGGTTAGACATCCGCAGGTACAAGAAGCGGTAGTACTTGCGCTGGGTGAGGGGATTGACAAGCGGCTCGTCGCGTACGTGGTGGCCGAGCCGGATGACGCGCTGGCCAGCGAGCTGCGCGCGCATGTGGCCGCTCGCTTGCCCGAGTATATGGTGCCGGCCGCGTTTGTGCGGTTGGATATGTTGCCACTGACGCCGAATGGTAAGCTGGATCGGCGGGCGCTACCTGAGCCAGACGCTGACTCGCTGGCGCAGCAAGCGTATGAAGCGCCACAAGGTGAGCTGGAGACGACGCTCGCGGCGATCTGGGCCGAATTGCTCGGGGTCGAGCGGATCGGTCGGCATGACGGCTTCTTTGCGCTCGGGGGCCATTCGCTGCTAGTGGTGCGTTTAATGAACCGAGTCGGCGCGCTGCTCGGTGCTGACGTGCCGCTGGCAGCCCTCTTTGCATCGCCAACGCTGGCCGCGTTCGCGGCGGTGGTGAGTGCGCAATTGAACCAGCCAGTCAATGCATTGCCTGAGATTACACCGATCTCGCGCGAAGGCGCGTTGCCGCTGTCGTTCGCGCAGCAACGGCTATGGTTTCTCGCGCAACTCGATGGAGTCAGTGGTACCTATCACATCCCGCTTGTGCTGCGTGTGCGTGGGCCTTTCGATCGGGCTGCGTGGAAGCAAGCGCTGGATGCCCTATTCGCACGCCACGAAGCGCTGCGCTCGACGTTTGTCAGTGTCGACGGTCAGCCGCGGGTGCAGTTGTGGCCAGCCGGCACAGGCGTGCCGCTGCACTGGCATGATCTGCGCGGCGTGCCGGATGCCGACGCGCAGCTGACACGCTTAAGTCGCGATGCAGCGCACGCACCGTTTGATCTGGTGCAGGGGCCGCTGATCCGCGCGTGTGGCATCCAATTGGCCGATAACGAGCACAGGTTAGTGCTCACGATGCACCATATCGTGTCGGACGGCTGGTCGTTTGGCGTGCTCGTGCGCGAGTTAAGCGTGCTGTACGCCGCGAGCGTGGGGGCGCAAGTCGATCCCCTGCCAGCGCTGACGATCCAGTATCCGGATTACGCGGCCTGGCAGCGTCAGTGGCTGTCGGGCGAGCGGCTTCAAACACAGAGCGATTACTGGCGCATGACGCTCGCGGACGCGCCGGTGCTGCTGGAACCACCGACAGATCGGCCGCGCCCGTCTCAGCCATCATTTGCCGGCGCGCACGTGCCGGTGCAGATCGATGCGCGAACCACGCGTGCACTGAAGCGCTTAAGCGCTGAGCACGGTACGACCCTGTTTATGACGGTGCTCGCGGCGTGGAGCGCGGTGCTCGCGCGTCTGTCGGGCCAAGATGATTTGGTCATTGGCACGCCCAGCGCCAACCGGGGGCATGCTGCGATCGAGCCGTTGATTGGCTTCTTTGTCAATACGTTAGCGTTGCGCGTCAATCTGGAGGATGAGCCGACGACCGCGCAACTGCTCGAGCGCGTGCGGCGCACGACGCTGGACGCGCAGGCGCATCAAGATTTGCCGTTTGAACAAGTGGTCGAGATCGTGCAGCCGATGCGCCGGCTCAATCACACGCCACTGTTTCAGGTGATGTTTGCGTGGCAGAGTGGTGAGCTAGCGCAATGGCGACTGCCGAATCTGGGCGTCACGCTTGACGATCTTGATTACGACATTGCTAGGTTCGACCTTGAGCTGCACTTGTATGAGGCAGGTGAGCAGATCACTGGTTCGTTACATTATGCGAGTGCGCTGTTTGACCCCACGACGATCGAGCGGCACGTAGGGTATCTGAAGACGATGTTGCAGGCGATGGCGGCTTGCCCACAGCAACCGGTGGCAACACTGCAGATGCTGGGAGCGGATGAGCGTCAGTTGCTGCTTCAGACATGGAACGCGACGGCGGCTCCCTATCCAGCCCCCCAATGCATTCATCAGTTGTTCGAGGCGCAGGTGGAGCGCAGCCCGGAAGCCACTGCACTGGTGTATGAAGCGCAGACACTGAGCTATGCGCAATTGAACGCCCGGGCCAACCGTCTCGCGCATCGGCTCATTGAATTGGGCGTCAAGCCAGATACCCGAGTGGTGCTCTGTGTCGAGCGCTCGCCGGCAATGGTCGTGGGGCTATTGGCGATTCTGAAAGCGGGCGGCGCGTATGTGCCGCTCGATCCTGCGTATCCGTCCGAGCGCCTCGCGCATATTCTTGCCGATGCCGCACCAATGATCGTGTTGGCCGATGCGGCTGGCCAGGCCGTACTGGGCGAGGCGGCACTCGCTTTACAGCCCGTACTCGATCCCAATCAGTTGCCGTCGCTGGCGCATACTAATCCGTCGGTGTTGGACCTCACCGCCCGAAACCTTGCGTACGTGATTTATACGTCGGGTTCTACTGGCACCCCGAAGGGTGTCATGATCGAACATGCGCAAGCGAGCAATTTCTTGTGCTGGGCAATAAAAACGTTTAGTCCAGCGCAAACACGGCACACGCTGTTTGCGACCTCGATCAATTTCGATCTTTCTGTCTTTGAATGCTTTGTGCCGCTGGTGCAAGGCTCAACTTTTCACTTAGTCGATGATGCATTGGCTTTGCTCAATTATTCTCAGCCGGTTTCGCTGATCAATACGGTACCTTCTGCGGTGCAGTCTTTGCTGGAGCATCGGGCGAGCCTATCGTCAGTAGCCACAATTAATTTGGCAGGCGAGCCGTTGACAGAGCCCTTGATTGAGCGGATTTTTGAGCAGTCATCGGTTCAGCGGCTGTGCAACCTCTACGGACCTTCAGAAAGTACGACCTATTCGACCTGGCTGTCGATTCAGCGTGGCGAACCCTTGGTCGAGAGCATCGGCCGGCCAATTGCGAACACGCAAGTTTATCTACTGGACACGTATGGCCAGCCGGTGCCGCTAGGCGCGGTCGGTGAGATTTACATCGGCGGAGCCGGTGTCGCTCGTGGCTATCTGAACCGTCCAGAATTGACGGCTGAGCGCTTTGTACCTAATCCGTTCTTGGGTGCGCCCGACGCGCGCATGTACAAGACGGGTGACCTGGCTCGCTATCGGCCCGATGGCAATTTGGCGTTTGTTGGTCGCGGTGACCAGCAAGTCAAGATTCGCGGTTACCGGATTGAGCCGGGTGAAATCGAGGCGGTTCTTCAACGTCACCCTGCTGTGGCGCAAGCTGCTGTTATCGCGCGCGAAAATCGTTTGGGAGATAAGCAGTTAGTTGGCTATGTTGTGCTTGGCGATACTTCTCATCAATCTGATTTTGCAGAAGAGGCAAACCAAGTCGACGAATGGCAAAGCGTCTACGATGCCTATTACAGTCATGAACAAGATTATCCTTTCGGCGAGGATTTTAGTGTCTGGAAGAGTAGCTACGATAGCCAGCCGATTCCGTTGTCGGCTATGCAAGCGTGGCGCGCCGATGCGGTTGAGCGTATTCGTGCGCTGCAACCGCGGCGGGTGCTGGAGATTGGCGTAGGCACGGGACTGCTACTCGCGCACCTGGCGCCGCATTGTGAAGCGTATTGGGGCACGGACTTTTCCGCGCCTTCCATCGAGACATTACGCGCTCAGTTGGCGCAGCAGCCGGAACTGGCCTCTCATGTTCAATTGCGCACACAGGCTGCGCATATCACCGAGGGTTTACCGTCAGGGTATTTCGATACCATCGTGATCAACTCGGTGGTGCAATATTTCCCCAGTGCCAGCTATTTAATGGAGGTGGTCCGCCAAGCGATGGACCTGCTGGTGCCCGGTGGGCATGTTTTCATCGGTGACGTGCGCAACCTTAACCTGCTGAACTGTTTTACTACCGCGGTGCAGTTGCACCAAGCCGATTCGGCTACCGACGACAGGTCGAGCGTCGGGCGGCGTATCCAGCAAGCGCTGCTTGCCGAAAAAGAGCTGCTACTAGCGCCCGCTTTCTTCAGCACACTGCCGGACAGCATCGACACGATTGCGGCGGTCGATATCGAGCTTAAGCGCCGTGATTACGATAATGAATTGAGCCGCTATCGCTACGACGTGGTGTTGCGCAAAGGGCCCGTCAACACATTGTCGCTTGCTCATGCGCCACAGCTGCGTTGGGGACGCGGGATAGTCGAGATCGAGGCGCTACAGACATTGCTTGCGACGGAGCGTCCCGCCCAGCTGCGCATCACGGGTGTGCCGAATGCCCGGCTAGCGCTGGAGATAGAAGCGATGCAGGCGCTTGAGCATAGCGATGATATCGGTCTAATTCAGCGTCAGTTCATGACCGGCAACGCACAGGCGATTGGACTGGAACCAGAGGGCTTCTCTGCGTTGGGTGAGTCGCTTGGCTATTGGGTCGGCATCACGTGGTCAGAGCATGATGCCCACGCCTGCTTGGATGTTGTATTTGTACAAGCCAGTGAGATGGCCCAAGCGGTGCCCACCGATGTGTACCTTCGGCCCTCGGACGACGCTCAAGCATCACCATTCAGCTACGCGAATCAACCGGCCAGTTTTGATCCCTTTGCAGACGTTCGCCACTATGTCGCGACACAGCTGCCTGATTACATGGTGCCGGCTGCCTTTGTGCGGTTGGATGCGCTGCCGTTGACGCCTAATGGCAAGCTCGATCGACGTGCGCTACCTGAGCCAGACGCCGACGCACTCGCGCATCAAGCGTATGAAGCACCGCAAGGTGAGTTGGAGGCCACGCTCGCGACGATCTGGGCGCAGCTATTGGGCGCCGAGCGTGTCAGCCGGCATGATAGCTTCTTTGCCTTGGGTGGCCATTCGCTGCTGGCGGTGCGGTTGATGAACCGGGTCAGGGCGCTCGGTGCTGAAATGCCGCTGACAAGCTTATTCGCGTCGCCGACGCTGGCCGCGTTCGCGGCGGCGGTGAGTGCGCAGCTGAACCAGTCAGCCAACGCATTGCCTGAGATCACACCGATCTCGCGCGAAGGCAGCTTGCCGCTGTCATTCGCGCAGCAGCGGCTATGGTTTCTCACACAACTTGATGAGACAAGTTCTAATTATCATATTCCGCTTATCCTGCATTTGCATGGGCCACTGAACCGGACCGCATGGCAACAAGCGCTGGATGCGCTGTTCGCGCGCCACGAGGCGCTGCGCTCGACGTTCGTGAGTGTCGAGGGTCAGCCGCAAGTGCAGCTGTTGCCCGCCGATGCCAGCGTGCCGCTGCACTGGCATGACCTGCGCAAAGCGCTGGATGTCGAAGCGCAACTAGCGCGCTTAAGTCGCGGTGCAGCGAGCGCACCGTTTGATCTGGCGCGTGGTCCGCTGATGCGCGCGTGCGTGATCCAATTAGCCGACGACGAGCACGTACTGGTGCTGACAAAGCACCATATTGTGTCGGACGGCTGGTCGATTGGCGTGCTGGTGCGCGAGTTGAGTGCATTGTACGCGGCAAGCGCAGCCGGCCAAGTCGATCCGCTGCCACCGCTGGCGATCCAGTATCCGGACTATGCGGCCTGGCAGCGTCAGTGGCTATCGGGTGAGCGGCTTCAAGCGCAGAGCGACTACTGGCGCACGACGCTGGCCGATGCGCCGGTGTTGCTGGAACTACCAACAGACCGGCCGCGCTCGGCGCAACAGTCGTTTGCCGGCGCGCATGTACCGGTGCAGATCGATGCGCGAACCACTCGTGCACTGAAGCGCTTGAGCGGTGAGCATGGCGCGACGCTGTTCATGACGGTACTTGCCGCGTGGAGCGCGGTGCTCGCGCGCTTGTCGGGCCAGCAGGATCTGGTCATTGGTACGCCCAGCGCGAACCGGGGGCATGCCGCAATCGAGCCGTTGATTGGCTTTTTTGTCAATACGCTGGCGTTGCGCGTAAATTTAGAAGGCGAGCCGACGACAACGCAGTTACTTGAGCGCGTGCGGCGCACGACGCTGGACGCGCAGGCGCATCAAGATTTGCCGTTCGAGCAGGTCGTGGAGATTGTGCAGCCACCGCGTCGGCTCGAGCATACGCCGCTGTTTCAGGTGATGTTCGCGTGGCAGAGCAATGAGACAGGGCAGTGGCGCTTACCTGGGCTGGACGTCACGCCTGGAGAGCTTGATTACGACATGGTCAGGTTCGACCTGGAAATGCATCTGTATGAAGCAGGTGAGGAGATTATTGGGTCGTTGCACTATGCGAGTGCGCTGTTTGACCCCGAGACGATCGAACGGCACGTGGGATATCTGACGACGATGTTGCAGGCGATGGTAGCCTGCCCACAGCAACCGGTGGCAACGCTTCAAATGCTGGATCCGGATGAGCGTCAGTTACTGCTTCAGACATGGAATGCGACACAGCGCGAGTATCCGGCACACCGGTGTGTGCACCAGTTATTCGAAGACCAGGTGGCGCGCACACCCGAGGCGACGGCGCTGGTGTATCAGGACCAGGTGCTTAGCTATGCGCAGCTCAATGCAGAGGCCAACCGCCTCGCGCATCGGCTTATCGATCTGGGCGTTGAACCCGGGCACTCTGTTGCCACGCTGCTTGAGCGCTCAATTGATTTGGTGGTTGCGCAGCTAGCCATCCTCAAGGCAGGTGCAGCTTACGTACCGATTGATCCGCGCGCGCCCACAGAGCGACAAAGCTGGATCGTAAGCGATTGTGCAGCGCAGTTGTTGCTCACTGATGCGCACACCGAAGGTGCGGCTGCGCTGCCCACAGCGCTAATGCGTCTGGACTTGTCAGATAAAGCGCAAACTGAGCACTTTCCAACGACGTGCCCACAACCGGCCGGCTGCAGTGTTGATACGGCTTATGTGATGTACACGTCGGGTTCCACCGGTATGCCCAAGGGCGTACGGGTGCCGCACCGAGCGATCGCGCGGCTAGTGATCAACAATGGCTATGTTGATGTTGGAGCGGATGATCGCATCGCATTGGCGGCCAATCCAGCTTTTGACGCAAGCACCTTTGAAGTCTGGGCGCCGTTATTAAATGGCGCGGCGGCGGTTGTAATCGATCATGACACGGTACTGACGCCAGCGCTGTTTGCGCAAACGTTGCGCGAACAGCGTATTAGTGTTTTGTGGTTGACCGTGGGTTTGTTCAATCAAATGGCCGTGGAATTGGGCCCAGTCTTTCCCCAACTCAAGGCCTTGATTGTCGGAGGCGATGCACTAGATGCGAGCGTGGTGGCGCAAGTGCTGCGCGATTCGCCTCCTCAACAGTTGATCAACGGTTACGGCCCGACCGAGAGCACTACATTTGCGACGACTTATAGGATCACGGCGGTGCCCGAGGGCAACGTCAATATTCCGATTGGTCGGCCGATTGCAAACACCCAAGTTTATCTGCTCGATGCACACGGCCAGCCGGTGCCGCTAGGTGCAGTTGGCGAGCTGTACATTGGTGGTGCAGGGGTTGCACAGGGCTATCTGAACCGCCCGGAGCTGACTGCCGAGTGCTTTGTGCGTGATCCGTTCTCAGATGAAGCGGATGCGCGAATGTATAAGACGGGCGATCTGGCGCGTTATTTGCCGGATGGAAACCTAGAGTTTGTCGGGCGCAACGATGAGCAGGTCAAGATCCGCGGTTTTCGCATTGAGCCCGGTGAGATCGAGGCGTGCCTGGTGCAACACGCGCAGGTGCGCGATGCGGTGGTGCTTGTGCGGGGCGAAGGCGTGGAGAAGCGGCTGGTCGCGTACGTGGTGGCGGAGGCCGATGAGCAGCTGGTTAGCGAGCTGCGCACGCATGTGGCTGCTCGCTTGCCCGAGTATATGGTGCCGGCTGCATTTGTGCGGTTGGATGCGTTGCCGTTGACGGCCAATGGCAAGCTGGATCGGCGCGCGTTACCTGAGCCAGATGCTGGTGCACTCGCGCATCATGTTTATGAAGCGCCGCGAGGCGAATGGGAGAGCACGCTGGCCCAAATCTGGGCCGAATTGCTCGAAGTGGAGCGTGTGGGTCGGCATGATAGCTTCTTTGCACTCGGGGGCCATTCGCTGTTGGCGGTGCGCTTGATTGAGCGCCTGCGCCGTATTGGTCTGGGGGTGTCTGTACGTGCGCTATTTGACAGACCCACGTTGAGTGCGTTGGCTCAATCGCTGGGTCAGCACCGTGAAGTGGCGGTGCCTCCGAATGCGATCACCCCTGACACGACCACGCTGACACCGGAGATGCTGCCACTGATTGACCTGACCCAAGCTGACATCGATCGGATCGTCGCGCAGGTGCCGGGTGGGGTGGCAAATATCCAAGATATTTATGCATTGTCACCGCTGCAAGACGGTATTTTATTTCACCATCTACTGGCTAGCGACGGTGATCCCTATCTATTGATCTTTCAAAAGGCCTTTGCCAATCGGGAACGGCTCGATTGCTACCTTGATGCAGTTCGGCATGTCGTCGATCGCCACGATATTTTGCGCACCGCGTTTATCTGGGAAGATATGTCCACGCCTGCCCAGGTCGTCTGGCGTGACGTGTCGCTACCGATTACTGAACTTGCGTTGGATCCGGCTGACGGGCCGATCACCGAGCAACTGGCCCAGCGCTTTAATCCTCGTCGGCATCGCATCGATTTAACTCAAGCTCCCCTGATACATTTCGCCGTTGCGCGAGACAGCGATGGCCGCTGGTTATTAGTCGAATTGGTGCATCATTTAATCAACGATCATTCGACACTAGAAGTCATTAATAATGAAGTGCAGGCTTTCATTGAAGGACGGGGCGACACATTGCCACCAGCCCAACCGTTCCGTAACCTGGTCGCGCAGACCCGCCTGGGTGTAAGTGAAGAGGAGCATGCGCGCTTCTTTACTGACATGCTGGCTGACGTGGAGGAACCCACGCTGCCGTTCGGGTTAGAGGATGTACATTGCGATGGTAGTCAAATCGCCGAGGCGCGCCGAGCGCTGCCACAAGAGTTAAACGATCGACTGCG
Source organism: Burkholderia sp. b14 (assembly GCF_900156195.1). Lineage (NCBI taxonomy): Bacteria > Pseudomonadati > Pseudomonadota > Betaproteobacteria > Burkholderiales > Burkholderiaceae > Burkholderia > Burkholderia sp. b14. The sequence continues at coordinate 718,665 of NZ_FTPJ01000002.1, read as the reverse complement.
CGCACAGGCCAGAAACTTGGGCGTGAGTTTAGCTAGCTTGTGCCATTTGGCGTGGGCGCAAGTATTGGCGCGTGCGATTGGCCGGCAGCAAGTGGTGTTTGGCACGGTGCTGTTTGGGCGGATGCAAGGAGGGGACGGCGCGGACAGTGCGATGGGGCTGTTCATTAATACGTTGCCGCTGCGTGTGGATTTGTACGGTAATGTTGAGCACAGTGTGCGAAACACACACGCGCGCTTGGCCGCACTGCTCGAACACGAACATGCGTCGTTGGCACTTGCGCAGCGCTGCAGTGGAGTGCCGACAGGCAAGCCACTGTTTAGTGCGCTACTCAACTATCGGCATAATGTGGCGCCTTTGGCTGACAGCTTGATGGTCGACGGTGTCGAGTTATTAAGCGCAGAGGAGCGTACTAATTATCCGCTGACATTGGCAGTGGACGATTCTAAGCAAATTTTAAGCTTGGGCTGCCAAGTGGCGCAGCCACTCGATCCAAATCGTGTGTGCGGGTATATGCAGCGGGCATTGGAAAGCCTTGTCGAAGCACTCGAGCATGCGCATGACAAACCGGTTCAGCAACTGGAGGTGATGCCCGAAGACGAACGAACCTTGCTGCTCGAAACATGGAATATGACGCAGTGCGATGATCCGTCGCATCGGTGCGTGCACCAGTTGTTCGAAGAGCAGGTAGCTACAACACCTGAAGTCATTGCACTTCTCTTTAAAGAACAGCGAATTAGTTACACGGCACTCAATGCCCAGGCAAACCGTTTGGCCCACCGGCTGATCCGGTTGGGGGTGGTGGCGGAGACGCCAGTGGCCGTGCTAATGCAACGCTCGCCCGAGCGCGTGGTGACAGCGCTGGCCATCCTTAAAGCCGGCGGCGTCTATATGCCGCTGAACGAACAATGGCCTGATAGCCGGCTGCACACGTTATTGGGTGAAACATGCACGCCCATCGTGCTGACGGATCGCCCATTGCAAGCGCGCTGCGATGCGTTCAGTGCGCATGTCATTGCCGTTGATGCCGATGCGTCACTCGCTCAGGAGCCAAGCGATAACCCTACGGTGGCGTGCTCACCCGAGCAACTGGCGTATTTGATGTACACGTCGGGTTCGACTGGTCAACCCAAAGGGGTGGGCATTGTGCATCGCACGGTGCGCTATATGGCCTTAGACCGGCGCTTGTCCGCCGTGCGCGATCGCGTGCTGCTGCATTCGTCGCACGCCTTTGACGTGTCCACATATGAGCTGTGGACGCCGCTGCTCTGTGGTGGTCAGGCCGTCATTGTGCCGCCGGGTGAGTTGGACGTGCATGTGCTGCAAGAGACTATCCGAGCGCATCAGGTGAGCGCGCTATGGTTGAGCGCAGGGCTGTTTCAAGTGATGGCCGAAGGTGACTTGAGCTATTTGCGCAGCGTGCGTCAGCTGACGGTGGGCGGCGATATTGTCTCCGCCGCGGCGGCGCAGCGCGTGCTTGAGCACTGTCCAACCCTGCGCTTTATCAACGGATATGGACCGACCGAGACGACCATTGCCACGTGCCATCTGATCGAGGCACCGTATCAGGCGCAAGCGTCGATGCCGATCGGCACGCCGCTGGATAATGCCACGGCTTACGTGTTGGACGCGTGCTTGCGTCCGGCGCCGGTGGGTGTCGTGGGGGAATTGTATATAGCCGGTGAGGGCGTAGCCAGGGGCTACTTCAATCGACCGGGGCTGACCGCCGAGCGCTTCATTGCTCACCCATTCGATGCGAGCGGTGCGCGGCTGTACCGGACGGGCGATCTGGCGTATTGGCGCTCGGATGGCGCGCTGGAGTTTATTGGCCGGGCGGACCAGCAAGTCAAGATTCGAGGCTTTAGGGTTGAGCCGGGCGAGATTGAGGCGGTGCTGCAGCGTCACCCGGGCGTGGCGCAAGCTGCGGTGATCGCTCGAGAGGATCGGGCAGGCGATACGCAGCTGGTGAGTTACATCGTACTCGATGAAGCCCCTGCCGAGCGAGATCTCGCGACGGAGGCAAACCAAGTCGAAGAATGGCAGAAGGTCTACGATACGTATTATCAAGACGACGCAGACTATTCCTTTGGTGAAAACTTCAACATTTGGAAGAGCAGCTACGATGGCCAGCCGATTCCGTTGTCGGCGATGCAAGCGTGGCGCGCCGATGCGGTTGAGCGTATTCGTGCGCTGCAACCACGGCGAGTGCTGGAGATTGGCGTAGGCACGGGACTGCTACTCGCACACCTGGCGCCGCATTGTGACGCGTATTGGGGCACGGACTTTTCCGCGCCTTCCATCGAGACATTACGCGCTCAGTTGGCGCAGCAGCCGGAACTGGCCTCCCATGTCCAATTACGCACACAGGCTGCGCATATCACCGAGGGCTTACCGTCAGGGTATTTCGATACCATCGTGATCAACTCGGTGGTGCAATATTTCCCCAGTGCCAGCTATTTAATGGAGGTGGTCCGCCAAGCGATGGACCTGCTGGTGCCCGGTGGGCGTGTTTTCATCGGTGACGTGCGCAACCTTAACCTGCTGAACTGTTTTACTACCGCGGTGCAGTTGCACCAAGCCGATTCGGCCACCGACGACAGGTCGAGCGTCGGGCGGCGTATCCAGCAAGCGCTGCTTGCCGAAAAAGAGCTGCTGCTAGCGCCCGCTTTCTTCAGCGCACTGCCGGACAGCATCGACACGATTGCGGCGGTCGATATCGAGCTTAAGCGCCGTGATTACGATAATGAATTGAGCCGCTATCGCTACGACGTGGTGTTGCGCAAAGGGCCCGTCAACACATTGTCGCTTGCTCATGCGCCGCAGCTGCGTTGGGGACGCGGGATAGTCGAGATCGAGGCGCTACAGACATTGCTTGCGACGGAGCGTCCCGCCCAGCTGCGCATCACGGGTGTGCCAAATGCCCGGCTAGCGCTAGAGATAGAGGCGATGCAGGCGCTTGAGCATAGCGATGATATCGGTCTAATTCAGCGTCAGCTCATGACCGGCGACGCGCAAACGATCGGATTGGAGCCTGAGGCATTTTCCGCTCTAGGAGGATCACTCGGATACTGGGTTGGCATCACTTGGTCAGAATATGATGCCCTTGCTTGCATGGACGTCGTGTTCGTGCAAGCCAGCGAGATGGCCCAAGCGATGCCCACCGATGTGTACCTTCGGCCTTCGGACGACGCTCAAGCATCACCATTCAGCTACGCGAACCAACCGGCCAGCTTTGATTCCTTTGCAGACGTTCGCCACTATGTCGCGACACAGCTGCCTGATTACATGGTGCCAGCCGCGTTTGTGCGGTTGGATGCGCTGCCGTTGACGCCTAATGGCAAGCTCGATCGACGTGCGCTACCTGAGCCAGACGCCGACGCACTCGCGCATCAAGCGTATGAAGCACCGCAAGGTGAGTTGGAGGCCACGCTCGCGACGATCTGGTCGCAGCTATTGGGCATCGAGCGTGTTAGCCGGCATGACAGCTTCTTTGCTCTCGGAGGGCACTCGCTGCTGGCGGTGCGGTTGATGAACCGGGTCAGGGCGCTCGGTGCTGAAATGCCGCTGACAAGCTTATTCGCGTCGCCGACGCTGGCCGCGTTCGCGGCGGCGGTGAGTGCGCAGTTGAATCAGTCAGCCAACGCATTGCCTGAGATCACACCGATCTCACGCGAAGACAGCTTGTCGCTGTCGTTCGCGCAGCAGCGACTATGGTTCCTCTCGCAGCTCGATGGGGTCAGTGGTACTTATCACATGCCGCTTGCGCTGCGTGTGCAGGGAGTGTTCGATCGGGCCGCATGGCAACAAGCGCTGGATGCGCTGTTCGCGCGCCACGAAGCACTGCGCTCGGTGTTCGTGAGTATCGAGGGTCAGCCACAGGTGCAGCTGCTACCGGCTGACACGGGCGTGCCACTGCACTGGCATGATCTGCGTGGCGTGTCTGATGCCGACGCGCAGCTGGCGCGTTTGAGCGCCGATGAAGCGTGTGCGCCGTTCGATCTGGCGCGCGGCCCGCTGATGCGCGCATGCGTGATCCAATTAGCTGACGATGAGCACGTACTGATGCTGACAAAGCACCATATCGTGTCGGATGGCTGGTCGATTGGCGTGTTAGTGCGAGAACTCAGTGCATTGTATGCGGCAAGCGCAGCCGGCCAAGTTGATCCCCTGCCAGCGCTGGCGATCCAGTATCCAGATTACGCCGCCTGGCAGCGTCGGTGGCTGTCGGGCGAGCGGCTTCAAACGCAGAGCGACTACTGGCGTAGGACACTGGCCGATGCGCCGGTGCTGCTGGAACTCCCGACGGACCGGCCGCGCCCGGCGCAACAGTCGTTTGCTGGTGCACACGTGCCGGTGCAGATCGATGCATCGACCACGCAAGCACTTAAGCGCTTAAGCGCGGAGCATGGCACGACGCTATTTATGACAGTGCTTGCCGCGTGGAGCGCGGTGCTCGCGCGCCTGTCAGGCCAGGATGATTTGGTCATTGGCACGCCCAGTGCCAATCGAGGACATGCTGCGATCGAGCCGTTGATTGGCTTCTTTGTCAATACGCTGGCGTTGCGTGTCGACTTATCGGGCGAGCCTAATACGAGCGAACTGCTTAAGCGCGTGCGGTGCACGACGCTGGACGCGCAGGCGCATCAAGATCTGCCGTTCGAGCAAGTGGTCGAGATCGTGCAGCCACCGCGTCGGCTCGAGCATACGCCGCTGTTTCAGGTGTTGTTCGCCTGGCAGAGTAACGAAACAGGACAGTGGCGTCTACCTGGACTGGACATCATGCCTGCTGGGCTCGATTACGACGTGGTCAGGTTTGACCTGGAAATGCATTTGTATGAAGCAGGCGAAGAGATTATTGGGGCATTGTGCTATGCGAGTGCATTGTTTGATCCTACGACAATTGAGCGGCACATAGGGTATCTAAAGACGATGTTGCAGGCGATGGTGGCCTACCCACAGCAACCGGTGGCAACGCTTCAAATGCTGGATCCGGATGAGCGTCAGTTACTGCTTCAGACATGGAATGCGACAGCGTCTCCCTACCCAGCCGACCAGTGCGTTCATCAGGTGTTCGAGGCACAAGTGGAGCGCAGCCCGGAAGCCACTGCACTGGTGTATGAAGCGCAGACGCTGAGCTATGCGCAATTGAACGCACGAGCCAACTGCCTCGCGCATCGGCTCGTTGAATTGGGTGTCAAGCCGGATGCCCGAGTGGCGATTTGTGTCGAACGTTCACCGGCAATGGTCGTGGGACTATTGGCGATCATGAAGGCGGGCGGCGCGTGTGTGCCACTTGATCCCGCGTATCCGTCCGAGCGCCTCGCGCATATTCTGAATGATGCAGCGCCAACGATCGTACTCGCTGATGCAACGGGTAGGGCCACATTGGGGGAAGCGGCGCTTGCGTGCCGAACCGTACTTGAGCTCGATGCATCGCTCGATCAAGCGGCACCCAACCCGCGGGTAGCCGAACTGACGCCTCGTCATCTTGCCTATGTCATCTACACGTCTGGTTCCACCGGCACGCCGAAGGGCGTGATGATCGAGCATGTGCAAATTGCACGCTTACTGGAGGCTACAAAGCCTCACGGTACGTTAAATGAAGACCAGGCGCTGATCGACCGACAGCGAGGTTACGGTCTAAGACCTGCCGATCGCGTTCTCCAAAAAGCACCCTTTAACTTCGATGTATCAATTTGGGAGCTTTTTTGGACGTTGCTCAATGGCGCCACCCTTGTGATAGCAGACGCCGACGTTCATAAAGACCCTGTTGCCTTGAGGGATCTCATTGTCCGGGAGCGCATCACGACGGTTCACTTTGTACCCTCCATGCTCAGCATTTTCTTGGATACTGAGGGTGTTCAGCGCTGCACATCGGTGAAGCATTTGATTTGCGGTGGCGAAGCACTGTCCGGTGCGACTGTCCAGCAGTGTCAAATGCTGCTGCCTGACACGCAAGTTCATAACTTGTATGGCCCCGCTGAAAATCCCATTGGTACAACATTTTGGACCTGTCCAGTGGCCTGTACAGAGGACAATATTCCGATTGGGCGGCCCATCGCGAACACCCATGTCTACTTGCTTGATGCATACGGCCAGCCGCTCCCGCTCGGTGCGGTCGGCGAGCTGTATATCAGTGGTGACGGTGTGGCTCGCGGCTATTTGAACCGTCCTGATCTGACCGCTGAGCGTTTTGTGCTCAACCCTTTCTCAACAGAGCCCGGCGCGCGGATGTATAAAACCGGCGATTTGGCTTGTTACCGACCCGACGGCAATTTGGAGTACTTGGGCCGCAATGATGACCAGGTCAAGGTTCGCGGCTTTCGCATTGAACTGGGTGAGATCAAGGCGTGCCTTGCCCAACACCCACAGGTGCGTGATGCGGTGGTGCTCGTGCGGGGCGAGGGCCACAACAAGCGGCTTGTCGCGTATGTGGTGACCGAGGCCGACGAGCAATTGGCTAGTACGTTGCGCGCCTATGTAGCCGCTCGCTTGCCCGACTATATGGTGCCGGCTGCATTCGTGCGTTTGGATGCGTTGCCACTAACACCCAACGGCAAACTGGATCAACGCGCGCTGCCTGAACCGGATTTGACACCGGTTCAATATCGTATCCCTCGTACGCCGCACGAACAGACATTAGCGGAGCTTTTCGCAGAAGTGCTGAATTTGCCTCGTGTAGGCATTGATGACAGTTTCTTCGACCTGGGCGGTCATTCGTTGTTGGCCATGCGTTTAATTGACCGTATTCGCAAGACTTTGAAGGTTGATCCTAGCATTCGTATGCTATTTGAAGCGCCCACTGTGGCTGGTTTGGCACAACGCTTGACCCAGTTTAATAGTGTGCAAGAAAGCGCATTTTCTGTCTTGCTTCCTCTTAAGCCTAAAGGAAGTCGCCGTCCTCTTTTCTGCATGCATCCTGGATTTGGTTTGAGTTGGAGTTACATTAGCCTGTCAAGTTTTCTAGACACCGACCAACCTCTCTATGGATTGCAAGCCCGTGGGTTTGATGGGACAAGGCCACTTCCGTCAAGCATTGACGACATGGTGTCAGACTACCTAGAGCACATTCGCCAAGTTCAGCCAGAAGGACCTTACTACCTGTTAGGTTGGAGCCTGGGAGGCATAGTCGCTCACAGCATGGCGGTTCGGCTTGAACAGCAAGGTGAAAAGGTGGCGTTGCTAGCTTTACTGGATATTTTTCCAGGATCGTATTTGCTGGACAGCAAAGGCGAAGTTGACCAAGCGATGGTTAATGCCGCGCTCGCCGAACATTATGGTGATGAATTTATTGGAGCCATGAGTGATGATTTTTTAAAAAATGCTCTTGAAATTGCAAAAAATAATCCACTTCTTTTAAAAGATTTTCATCCGGCAGTGTATGCGGGTAATGCGATATTCTTCCGGGCCACTCAAGCGGGAGCTGAATATGATGTACTAATCTCCCCTGATGTATGGAAGCCCTACATACTTGGAAATATAGAAGTCTACGATGTGCACTGTAGCCACGGAGCAATGCTCAGGCAGGAACCAGCGGCGGTAATTGGCGAAATTTTAGCTCGTAAATTGAGTGAACTGGCAGATAAACAAATCCAAGGAGAGGCTGATGCAGTACGGTAAAATTTTGCAAAATAATATTGCCAGGCCTGACGATAATTACGGCACTCCTTGCTCTTATCTGGCTTGCACTTGTCAGGTTAAATTATATGATGAATGGCGAGAAATTCGCTGCTTGTGTTGATTGTGTCGATTGTGTTGCGTGTACAGTTGTCATTTGTGCCAACAGGGTAATGGCCTGCCCGATATTGCTTTAAAAGATACATTAACCGTGAAGGCACAGTGCAGAGCGGGACAGCCGATAATTGAAAAATTTATGTTGTTTAATAAATATCCGTATAGTGTATAGAGTTCGCCTAACTGGTTCCGGTGATGATGTTGACACTAAAAGCATGATGCATAGATTGAGTTATTTAAGCTGTTTTGATTGGCTGAATGCGGGCTAAATTTTGGCGGGACCTTAACGTGAATGTTTGATAATTAAGGTTGAGTAAAAATTTTTTAAAAAGGGGTCGGTTATGGATAAAATGCTAGAAATTACAGGTGAGCCCATAAGGGCAAATGATATTGCCAGGGCGGCATATGATTTTAATATTAATGTTCGCCTTGGGCAAAAGGCATGCAAGTCTATTGTTGAATCCCGTAAATTACTTGACGACCTTCTTTTGCAGGGGAAGGTGATTTATGGTGTAAATACAAGTATGGGGGGATTTGTTAAATACCTTATCCCAGAAAAGTATGCGACGCAAACGCAAGAAAATCTTATTGCGGCAGTCGCAACAAATGTTGGTCCATATTTTGATGATGCTGTGGTTCGAGCGACGATGTTAACACGTATCAACTCGCTTGCTCGAGGAGTATCTGCAATTTCACTAGAAAATATTCAAAAATTTGTAGATTTTTTTAATAAAGGAATATGTCCTTGCGTACCTCAGAAAGGTTCTCTTGGTACGAGTGGAGATTTGGGACCACTTGCTGCTATTGCTTTGGCGCTAACTGGAAAATGGAAGGTTAGGTATCAAGGGGAAATCATGAGCGCCTCAGAGGCACTGTGTAGGGCTAATATTGAGCCGCTCAGACTTAATTATAAAGAGGGCTTGGCATTAATAAATGGAACCTCGGCCATGACTGGCTTGGCGTGCCTAATAGTAAATGATGTGGAGAATTTAATTAAATCATATGAATTAATAACATCGTTAACTTTGGAGACATTGAAAGGAAAGCGTAAGGTATTTTCACCGTTGGTGCACGAAGAAAAGCCGCATCGAGGCCAGCAAGCGTCTGCAGCAAATATCTACAACGCGCTTGCCGACAGTAATATGATAAGTAGTGAGGATGATGTATCAAAAAGTCTTCGCTCGCAACTTTGCGATAATGTGATAGATAGTGTTACTGATCAAATCGAAGATGCGTATTCTTTGCGTTGTACGCCGCAGATAATTGGACCGATTAGGGATGCTGTGGACTATGTTAAGTGTGTGGTAGAAAATGAGTTGAATTCTAGTAATGACAATCCTTTGGTGATTCCAAAGCATGGTGATGTATATCATAATGGCCATTTTCATGGTCAGTACATTTCTATGGCGATGGATCATTTATCTATCGCGTTGGTTACGTTAAGTAACTTGTCGGATCGGCGTATCGATCGATTTATGGATAAAAATAATAGCAATGGATTGCCACCATTTCTTTGTGTGAGTGATCAAGGAATCCGACTTGGGTTGATGGGAGGGCAGTTCATGAGTGCTTCCCTTGCCTCAGAAAACCGGTCTTTATGTATGCCAGTCTCTATTCAGTCATTGCCCTCGACAGCTGATTTCCAAGATATTGTGTCACTTGGTCTTGTGGCTGCTCGGCGTGCACAGGAAATATTTAATAATACCATTTATGTTATAAGCTTCGAACTTTTGTGTGCATGTCAAGCAGCTGATATTCGTGGTGCTGACAAATTGGGAACGCATACTGCCATGCTTTATAATTCGGTGCGGTCTTTTTTGCCGTTTTTTGATAAAGATGAGTCGCTTACCCCATATCTAGAAGATATTGCTATTTTTATTCGAAATGGAATGGCTCATTCTTCGAGGTGAGGTTCTTTCCCAATCAGGGCCGTTCTAAAGTGGAAATTTCTGGCTCTTCGGGGTGGGCCGAATCGGCTCGGGACTTGCACTGGCGGGCGAATTCGGCGGGCGTCATCCACTGCAGTGCCCAGTGGAGACGCGCCTCATGATAGTACTCGCGCTAGGCCTCGATTTTGCGCTTGGCGCCCTCGAGCGACAAGAACCCATGCGCGTTGAAGCATTCCTCACGCAGCGCCCGTTGAACGACTCGTTCTTCGCGTTATCAGTTGGCTTGCCGGGGCGTGAGAAATCGATCTCTATGCCTCTTTCATACGCCCACTTGGAGCACTTTAGAGATGAATTCGCTGCCATTGTACGCCTTGATAAAGCGCGGTAATGGTCGACCCGTAGCGATGCGATCCAGCGCATGGCTGCTATCCGCTCGAGTTCGACGGATACAGTTACCGACCCAAATAGGCTGCCAAACTCTTGCACAAAAGACCAAAAAGCGTTAAATAACAACCTTATCCTGTTCCACAACGTAGAGGAATTTGCACGACCGAACGTAGAAGGGTTTTAACTGGCCGTCCGGCCGGTCTCATTTCCTTCATTTCTTCATTTTTTATTAATTAAGAAATAGGAGTTAAAAATGGAAAGGAATTATAAAAAGAAGGGCTGTGCGAGTTCCCGCCGGAAGTTTCTTTCTGATATGGTCATGTTGTCCACTTCGGGTATCGTTGCTGGAGGGTGGACGCCAATTTATCAAATATCAGCCAACGCAAGTGAAACATTGGTGAATTTCCCGGTCGGGATATCAATGTATCGGCAGGCTTACGAGAACTGGAGCAGGGAAATATTTGTAGATAACGTATGGACAGCGGTGCCTAAAACCCCTGACGACATCGTTTCCATCGTGAACTGGGCGAGATCAAATGATTTTAAGATTCGCCCACGTGGATATATGCATAACTGGTCTCCATTAACAATGGACTCGGATAGCAAGGCTTCTTCAGTTGTTTTGCTTGACATGACGAAGAACTTGACCGCCGTATCAATTGACACGGCATCAAAGCCAGCTCGAGTAACTGCGCAAACAGGCGTATCGATGGGGACTTTGCTCGAAAAACTGGAAACAAAAGGCCTGGGGATGACAGCTGTGCCTGCCCCGGCGACATTACGTTGGGAGGGGCATTAGCGATTGGTGCGCATGGTACTGCTGTGCCAGCGAAAGGGGAGAAATTATTATCAGGGCATACCTATGGCTCTTTAAGCAATCTTATTCTATCGTTAAATGCGGTTGTGTATGATGAGACAAAGAAAGAGTATATATTGAGGACGTTTTCCCGTGAAGAGGCAGATATTAGTGCATTCCTTACGTATGTCGGACGAGCTTGCATTGTCGAGGTGACGATGCAAGTTGGAGAAAATCAGCGCTTACGCTGTCGGAGTCACATTAATATTTCTGCTAATGAATTATTTGCAAAACCTGGAGCATCTAAAAGGGCTATTGGATCGTTTCGAAGATCCAAGCGAACCATTGAATCGTTTCTTGATAAATCTGGTAGAATAGAAGTAATATGGTTCCCATTTACAAGCAATCCATGGCTGAAAGTCTGGAGTGTAAGGCCAAATAAGCCATTATTTTCGCGCGTTGTCAAGAAGGCGAATAATTATCCATTTTAGACTGGATTTCTATAGAATTATCTGATTTAATCAAGCGTATTGTTATTGACAACGAGGTAACTATTACCCCGGTTTTTGGCCAAAAGCAGTTGGCAATTGCAACTGCAGGCTTGGTTGCCATGCATAGCCTGGATATTTGGGGATGGTCAAAAAACTTACTACAATACATTCGACCCACTACACTGCGGGTTACTGCAAATGGCTATGCAGTCGTTACCAGCCGGGCTAACGTCCAGCGTGTCATTAGCGATTTCATCGAGAACTATCAGGAGCGCATTAATGCGTATCAGAAGCAAAATCAATACCCAATTAATGGCCCTCTCGAAATTCGGGTGTCAGGGCTGGATAACCCGAATGATGTGAGCCCGAGTAGTGTCACTGCTGCCCTATCTGTGATTAAGCCACGCTTGGATAGACCAGATTGGGATATTGCGGTTTGGTTCGACATTTTGACTTTGCCTGGAACGCCTCACGCGAATAAATTTTATCGCGAAACAGAACAGTGGATGTTTTCACATTATGCAGGCTCCTATGCGACAATGCGACCAGAATGGTCTAAGGGGTGGGCATATACAGATTCAGCAGCTTGGAAGGATTACACGACGATTAGCACAACCATCCCGAATATTTATAGGGAGGGTCAAATCAGCCAAGAGAAAGATTGGGATAAAACTATCAAGACACTCAATAAATACGATCCTAACCGTATCTTCTCATCTGCGTTGCTCGACAAGCTATTGCCTTCAGGAGTATAAGGGATGGAGTTTCTGGAAGTATAACGGGCGTGCCGCGAGGTGCGCCCCTCGAGCGCGTCCATGATCTGGCTGTTTGTGAATATCGATTCCTTTATTGCGTAGAACGTCATTAACAGAAAAATTCTACTTCTATTTCCGCTGGAGTTACGGGAGAATTACCCATCCTGCTACTCGAGTTGCCGCGCTAGTTTCCCCGCCCGCCGCAGCGCCTCGACGATTTGCACATAGGCGCGCTGCCGCGTCGGTTCATCGGGCGCCCGTAGGGCGAACGATGGGTGATAAGTTGGGGTGATAAAGTGCCCGCCGTGCTCAATCGTGTGGTCCAACAAACGCTGCAGTGTCACAGTCGGATCTTGCAGCACGGCTTTGAGCGCTATCGCGCCAAGGGCGACGACTACAGCGGGTGCAACCGTATCGAACTCACGATCGAGCCAGTAGTGGCACGCTTCGATTTCGCGCTGTGCAGGCGTTTTGTGCATACGCCGCTTACCGCGCGGCTCCCATTTGAAGTGCTTGACGGCATTCGTCACATAGACGTCGCCGCGGGCAACGCCGGCCTCCCGCAACGCGTCGTTCAGTAGTACGCCAGCCGGACCGACAAATGGCCTGCCTTGTCGATCTTCCTGGTCGCCGGGCTGTTCGCCGATCATCATGATGGGCGCATGAGCGGGCCCCTCGCCTGGCACCGGCTGCGACGCGTCGTGCCACAGCGCACAGCGCCGGCAATCGTCCAGGCTTTGCGGCTGCTGTTGCGGTTCGATTTCGATCTTCCCGTGTTCCTGCGTTATCGGTTTGCGCGTGGTCATAACGAGACTCCTGGCACATGGACTTGCACGACGCGTGCCCGCGGTTCTGGACGCGGTCCTCAGGCGTTGTACTCCAGTCGCCACATAGACGCCGTGCATTTTTCAGTAAATTGTAAAAAGCGGTCGTGTAACGGCGATGCGGTAGTGGGGTCGTATGGAGGCCGTATGCGCGAGCAGGCGGCACGTCCGTTGCTCGACGGTAAAGGCATTCGTTTACTCATATTCACGGAGGTTGTCTATGCACCACGTTCAGGAAATCATGTCTCGGGACGTCGTCCATATCAGTCCGTCCGACACGATTCGACATGCTGCCGAGTTGATGGACCAGTACGATATCGGCGTGTTGCCGGTATGCGAGAGCCGCAAGCTTACCGGCATGGTCACGGATCGCGATCTTGCGGTGCGCGCGCTGGCGGCCGGTAAGAACCCTGATAGCCCGGTGAGTGAGGTCTGTACGCCGCAGGTCGAATGGTGTGTGGAAGACGACGATTTGGATGCTGTCCAAAAGCGTATGGCCGACGCGCAACTGCGCCGCATGCCGGTGATCAATCGTCAGAAGGAGCTGGTGGGCGTGCTGTCGCTTGGAGACGTCGCCACGCGCAGCGTCGGCGCGTCGCACGACGAGGTCGCTAATACGCTGGAGGGCGTGTCGCAGACTCGACGTCATTAATATAAGAGATGGCGGCGCTTGCCCCAGCGCGAATGGGGTCCAAGTATTGAACGCCGGAGCGGCGGCTTGACCGACTGCCGCCCCGGCATTGAGACGTCGCGAGGCAGGAAAACGATCAGCTTTTGTTCGATGGCTGCGAGGACGGAGCCGCGTTATCGTCGTGGCTGCCGCGCGACTGATGATGATCATCATCAGGTACGATTTTCGTCACACCGCCTGTCGCGGGCGGGTCGCTGGCAGGAAAGCTGTCCTCGACCGACTTATCGATTGCTTCCTCTTTCTTGTCGCGCGAGATGTGTTCCTTGGTTGACATATTGGTCGTGGCTCCATAAAACAGACGATGAATGCCTTCGCAAACCGCGTGCCTGGAGGGATTGGCCAAGCGGCCGGCGCCCCTGGACACCGGCTCGGTAGGCGCCATCTTAGCGGCTAGCTGTCGTCGTTAACGGCTACTGTCACGCCTACCTTGGTGTGGTGGGCAGGCTGTTAGGACGGTTGGCTGCTTCACCACGGCGGCTCAGCGCGCTATCGTCCCGGAAATCGTAGTGAGCCGCTCATTCAGTGCGCGCTGCGCGTCGGCATCCAGGCTGCCGCCGTGCTGGCTGGCGGCGCGGGCAGCGTCCCGTTGCACGTCGTCGAGCCGGTGCTTCAGCTCGGCGCCTGCCGCAGCCGTGTAGTCGCCGCGCGTCACGCGCACATCGATCAGGCGACGCTCGTTAGCAATCCGAGCATTGACTTGCTCATACCGCTGGATACCTTCCACCACCGAGTCCGGATGGACGGATGGGGGCGGAGGCGTCTGCGCGATACAACCGCACAATAACAAACTGCCAATCAGGATCGGGACGAAGCAACGCAATGGCATGGCAACTATGAAGCGGGCTTAGTATAGATAGGCCCCGCGGTCAGTCGACGACGCAAGGGTGAGGGTATCGCATTCGCGCATGTCCCTATATTAGTTTGGCGCGCCGGCTCGCGGCGCTGGCCCGCGCAGCCTGATTCATATTCGCAGCCAATGATCTATTTGAGCGTCAAGGCGTTGCATATCAGCGCGGTCATGATGTGGGTGAGCGGGATGCTGGCGCTGGCATGGGCACCGGCGTCTAGCTACCGACAGCTGTGCGGGGAGTACGCCGCGGGTTGCATGCGCAACCGGCCCGTGTGCCCGGCCTCGACTTGAATTCGTATGCGGGCGGCTGATCTCACGTAATGCAGCGCAACGCTACTCGCGGCAATGCATGCCGGCGAGGATCTATGCGATTGCCGTGCACAACGACGCGTTGACGGATTCGTCGGCACCCACGCGCGCAGCGGTTAATAAAACCATGCGCGCCGCCGTCTGGGGTGAAGGGGGGCGGCGTTTACACGCTTTTTACGCCGCGCAGGCCACTCTTATCGGACGATTTATGGCCCTGCGGATAGCCTATCAGATGCCTTGGTGCATTAACGGAGAACATAACAATGGACCTCATCTACCTCGCCGGCATCGTCCTGTTCCTGGGACTGTGCATGGCGCTGGCGGCCGGCTGCGACAAGCTGCGCCGCACACCCGGAGGCCGCTCATGATGGCGTGGATGACATGGCTGGCCGGCATCGCGACGCTGCTGGTGCTGGGGTACCTCGTGTATGCGCTGCTGCGCGCGGAGGATTTGGGATGAACGCCAATTCGTTTTTGCAGGCGGCGCTGTTCATCATCGTGCTGATCGCGCTGGCGCTGCCGCTTGGCCGCTATATGTGCGGGGTGCTGGATGGCTCGTCGGTGCTCGTGCGCAAGCTGGGCCGCCCGCTGGAGCACGGGCTGTATCGAGTCGCGGGTGTCGATCCGCAGGCCGAGATGTCGTGGAAGCACTATGCGCTCGCGGTGCTGCTGTTCAACGCGCTGGGGGCCGTCGTGGTGTATGGCCTGCTGCGGCTGCAACACTATTTGCCGGCTAATCCGCAGGGGCTCGGCGCGATGACGCCCGATGCCGCGTTCAACACGGCGGTCAGTTTCGTGACCAATACCAACTGGCAGGATTACTCACCGGAGTCGTCGGTCAGCTACCTGACCCAGCTGACGGGCTTGGCTGTGCAGAACTTCTTGTCTGCGGCCACCGGCATTGCGGTGGTGGTCGCGCTGATCCGTGGGTTTGCGCGCCATACCGCGCGTACCATCGGCAATTTCTGGGTCGATTTGACGCGCGTCACGCTTTACATTCTCGCGCCACTGGCGATTGTCGTGTCGCTGGTGCTGGTGAGCCAAGGCGTGCTGCAGAACCTGAAGCCGTACCAGCAAGTATCGACGTTGCAGGTGACGACCTATCCGGTGCCTAAGATCGACGCACAAGGCAATCCGGTCAAGGACGCGCACGGCAATGTGATGATGCAGGACGCAAAGGTGGACAAGCAGACCTTGGCCATGGGGCCAGTCGCATCGCAGGAAGCGATCAAGATGCTGGGCACCAATGGCGGTGGCTTCTTCAACGCGAACTCGGCCCACCCATTTGAGAATCCGACGCCATTGTCCAACTTTGTGCAGATCCTGTCGATCCTGATCATCCCGGCCGGATTGTGCATCGTCTTCGGACGCATGGTGGGCGACCGCCGGCAGGGCTATGCGGTGCTTGCGGCGATGACCATCGCGTTCGCGGTGGCATGCTTTGCGGAAATCTCCGCAGAACAATCCGGCAATCCGCTGTTTGCGTCGCTGCACGTGGACCAGCAGGCGTCGGCGCGACAAGCGGGTGGCAATGCCGAAGGTAAGGAGGTGCGCTTGGGCATCGCGCAGTCCGGCATCTTCACGGTGGCGACTACGGCGGCATCGTGCGGCGCGGTGGATAACACGCACGATTCGCTCACGCCGATGGGTGGCTTTGTGCCGCTGCTGCTGATGCAACTGGGTGAAGTGATTTTCGGCGGCGTTGGCTCCGGGCTCTACGGCATGCTCGTGTTCGCGTTGCTCGCCGTATTCGTTGCGGGGTTGATGATCGGGCGCACGCCAGAGTACGTCGGCAAGAAGATTGAGTCGTTCGAAATGAAGATGGTGGCGATTGTAGTGCTGCTTACGCCGTTCCTGGTGCTGGTGGGCACGTCAATTGGGGTGCTTTCGCCGCTGGGCGTGGCCGGTATCGCCAATCCCGGGCCGCACGGCTTCTCCGAGGTGCTGTATGCATTCAGCTCAGCAGCCAACAATAATGGCAGTGCGTTCGGCGGGCTGTCGGTCAATACGCCTTTCTACAACGTGTTGTTGGCGGTCGCGATGTGGTTTGGCCGCTTCGGCACGATCGTGCCGGTGTTGGCGATTGCGGGCTCGCTGGCAAACAAGAAGCGCATTGCCGCGACGCCGGGTACGCTGCCCACGCACGGCCCGTTGTTTGTCGTGTTGCTGCTCGGCACGCTCGTGCTGGTCGGCGCGCTGACCTATGTGCCTTCGCTGGCGTTGGGGCCGATCGTCGAACAGTTGATGATGATCGCCGGCCATTGATTTCGAGGAAAGCATGACTAACGTCAATCCATCGCTTGCTCATCGTGCAGATAACCTCGGGCAGGCTCGTACCGCGGTCCATTCGATGTTCGATCCGGTGCTGCTGAAGCCCGCCATCGTCGATGCGTTCAAGAAGCTCGCGCCGCGAACCCAACTGCGCAATCCAGTGATGTTCTGTGTGTACGTGGGCAGCCTCCTGGCGACGGTGTTGTGGATCGCAGCGCTTGCCGGGCAGGCCGAGGCGCCGGCCGGTTTCATCTTGGCCATTGCGTTATGGTTGTGGTTCACGGTGCTGTTCGCCAACTTCGCCGAGGCGCTGGCGGAAGGCCGCTCGAAGGCCCAGGCCGCGTCGCTGCGCAGTGCCAAGCACAATGTGATGGCTAAGAAGCTGAACGAGCCTCACCCGAAAGCGCCGGTCCGTATCATGGCGTCCACGGATTTGCGCCGCGGTGACGTGGTGTTGGTCGAGGCGGGCGACACGATTCCGGCGGACGGCGAGGTCATCGAAGGTGTCGCGTCGGTCGACGAGTCGGCGATCACCGGTGAATCGGCGCCCGTGATCCGCGAGTCTGGCGGAGATTTCTCCTCCGTCACTGGCGGCACACGGGTGCTGTCGGACTGGATCGTGGTGCGTGTCAGCGTGAATCCCGGCGAGGCCTTCTTGGACCGGATGATCGCGATGGTCGAGGGCGCTAAGCGGCAAAAGACGCCCAATGAGATCGCGTTGACCATCCTGCTGGTTGCGTTGACGCTCGTGCTGCTGTTTGCGACCGCGACGCTGTTGCCGTTCTCGATGTTCTCGGTCTCTGCGATGAAATCGGGTCATATCGTGACGATCACGGCGCTGGTCGCGTTGCTGGTATGCCTGATTCCGACCACGATCGGTGGATTGCTGTCGGCGATCGGGGTGGCCGGCATGAGCCGGATGATGCAGGCGAACGTGATTGCGACATCCGGCCGCGCCGTCGAGGCCGCCGGCGACGTCGACGTGCTGCTGCTGGACAAGACCGGTACGATCACGCTTGGCAACCGGCAGGCGTCGGCGTTTGTGCCGGCGCCAGGCGTGTCCGAGCAGGAACTGGCCGATGCCGCACAGTTGGCGTCGCTGGCCGACGAGACGCCGGAAGGCCGCAGCATTGTGGTTCTCGCCAAGCAGCGTTTCAACATTCGCGAACGGGGCATGGCTAGCCTGCATGCGCAGTTCCTTGGTTTCACCGCTCAGACGAGGATGAGCGGCGTCGATCTGCCTGAGCGCGAGATCCGTAAGGGCGCGGCTGACGCGATCCAGCAGTATGTCAAGGCGCATGCAGGCCACTTTCCTCAGGAAGTGCGCGCGGCGGTCGATGACGTGGCGCGCCGCGGCAGTACGCCGCTGGTCGTCGCGCAGCGGCAGCCAGGCGCCGATGGCCAGGCTCGCGTGCTCGGTGTGATCGAGCTGAAGGACATCGTCAAGGGTGGGATCAAGGAGCGCTTTGCCGAGTTGCGCAAGATGGGTATCAAGACGGTGATGGTGACCGGCGATAACCGCCTCACCGCGGCAGCGATTGCCGCCGAGGCTGGCGTCGATGATTTTCTGGCCGAGGCCACGCCAGAGACCAAGCTTGCGACGATCCGCGCGCATCAAGCCGAAGGGCGGCTGGTGGCGATGACCGGCGACGGCACGAACGACGCTCCGGCGCTGGCGCAGGCCGACGTAGCGGTCGCGATGAACACCGGCACGCAGGCGGCCAAGGAAGCGGGCAACATGGTCGATCTCGATTCGAATCCGACCAAGCTGATCGAGATCGTGGAAATCGGCAAGCAAATGTTGATGACGCGCGGCTCGCTGACCACGTTCTCGATCGCCAACGATGTGGCGAAGTACTTCGCGATCATTCCGGCGGCCTTCGCGACCACCTATCCGCAGCTGCACGTGCTCGACGTGATGCGACTCACTTCGCCTTCCTCCGCCATCTTGTCGGCGGTGGTGTTCAACGCGCTGATTATCGTGTTCCTCATTCCGCTCGCGCTAAAGGGAGTCAAATACCGGCCGCTGGGTGCTGCTTCGCTGCTGCGACGCAACCTGCTGATCTATGGACTGGGTGGCATCGTGTTGCCGTTCCCGTTTATCAAGTTGATCGATATGGTGATCACCGCCCTGGGCTGGGCCTGATCCGTTCCTTGAAACCCTTGCCGGGCGGGTCGGCGTCCCTTCGTTTGCCCTTGTCCGGCCTTTTTTGGGGCGGCACGCTGCTCCACTGTGAACCAGAATCATGAACACTTTACTGCGTCCCGTGCTGGTGTTGTTCGTTGCGCTGACGGTGATCACGGGCATCGTCTATCCCGCCGCGGTCACGGCGATCGCGCAGGCTGTTTTCCCGGCGCAGGCCAACGGCAGCCTGATCGAAAAGAACGGCAAGCTGATTGGCTCGGCGCTGATTGGACAGCAGTTCGATAGAAACGACTACTTCTGGGGCCGGCTGTCGGCGACGACACCGAATCCGTACAACGCGCAAAGCTCGAGCGGATCGAACCTGGGGCCGACCCATCCCGCGCTGGCGGACGAGGTGAAGGGACGGCTTGCCGCCTTACATAAAGCCGATCCGGCCAACACGGCGCCGGTGCCAGTGGACTTGGTGACCTCGTCAGGCAGTGGCTTGGATCCAGACATCAGCCCCGCGGCGGCGGCCTATCAAGCCCCCCGCGTGGCGCGGGCACGAGGCCTTCCACAAGCGCAGGTCGACGAGTTGATTGCCCGCAATACGACCGGTCGGCAGTTCGGCTTGTTGGGTGAGCCACGGGTGAACGTGCTTAGGCTCAACCTGGCGCTAGATGAGTTTAAGCCGATGCGCTGAGGAAACGACACGGCGATAACCTGCCTCCATATAAAGTATGGCCCGTGGCACTGCGGGCTTTGCATCCATCGTGCCCGGGGGCAACGCGACCACCCCGAGGCGCAACGCGACAAATTGAAGTATTGCCCGTCCTCGCCGGACTGGGCGGTGTTTTGTGCGGCGCGCGTGGTGGGCTGCAGTAGCTTATTTCCTACGGAATTTGCATTGGCAGCACGGGCTATCACACCGTCTGACGAAAATGGCGGTTGCAAATCCATACCGTCTGGATTTAGCAACGCCGGCTCGGCTTTTATTTCTTTTTTCTACAGGCGTCGAGGTATGCTGCGGCCGCAGCGAAAATTAAATGAACTACCGTTTAGGGAAGATTAGATGAAACGACTGGTACTCTCGGCCATCTCGCTCGGCGTGCTCGCCGCTACCTCGGCAGCGCATGCCCAAAGCTCGGTGACATTGTATGGCGTTATCGATGAAAGCATGACCTTCTTGCATAACCAAGGCGGCAAGAACCAGTGGTCCACGGTTTCCGGTAACCTGCAGGGGTCGCGCTGGGGCTTGACGGGGGCGGAAGATTTGGGCGGCGGCCTAAAGGCGATCTTCCAGTTGGAAAACGGCTTTAACCCAAACGATGGCCGTCTGGGCCAAGGTGGCCGCGAATTTAGCCGTCAGGCTTATGTAGGGTTACAGAACGATGCATACGGCACGGTGACGCTGGGTCGCCAATACGTGCCGGATACGGACCTGGTACAAGGCATGACGGGCGACAACTACTTCGGCTCCGTGTTCGCAACGCCGGGTGACGTCGACAACTACGACAATAGCGTGCGCGTCAACAACTCGGTCAAGTACGCGAGCCCGGTCTGGGCCGGCTTCCAATTCGAAGGCTTGTACGCGTTCGGCAACCAGGCCGGCTCGTTCGGCGACCGCCGTGCGTGGGGCGCTGCGCTGGCGTACACAAACGGCCCGATCGGCGTGGCGGCGAGTTACCAGTACTACAATGGTGGCAAGGTCCCCAACGGCGTGCGGGACTTCTCGGGTGCCACCACGACGGCGACCAACACGACGACCGACTCGGTTTTCAACGGCCCGGTCAACGGTGCCTACACGTCGGCTGCGTCGCTCAAGATTGCCCGTGTCGCTGGTCAGTACACAATCGGCCCGGTCAATGTCGGCGCGTCGTACAGCAATGCGCAGTACACGGCGGATTCCGCTTCATCGTTCGGCCAGACGCAAAAGTACAACACCGGCAACGTGTTCGCGACCTACCAGGCCACGCCGGCGCTGCTCACGGGCATTGGCTACAGCTACACGAAGGGTTCGGGCAACTCGTCGGCTAAGTACAACCAGGTGAGCCTGGGCGCCGACTACAGCCTGTCTAAGCGCACTGACGTGTACCTGGTCGGCGCATGGCAAAAGGCCGCCGGCCAGCAGGACGGCGCGGGCGCGCAAGCCCAGGCTTCGATCGGTTCATACGGTTTTGCAGGGGCGAACGGCGGCGCGCAAGAGTACGTTGCGCTGGGCCTGCGCCACAAGTTCTAAACGGCACGCAATCTGCTTCTGCGGGGGGCCGGCGTGGCCGGTTCGACGCAGGGGGGCAACAAAAGCGCAGGCAAGCGCAGGCTTGACCTGCGTTTTTTTCATGTGCCCCCGGTTGCCGCGACCCGCGCGCGGCCGACCGCCGCTGCGTGGCCAACTGCCGCCGTCCAGATTCATGATGCCGGCGGGCAGCTTTGTGCCCATCGGATATTGGCCGGACGAGATGGCGGCGATCAATGACTCGATAACATGTTCGGTCAATGTGCAGGGTCTGGCCGACATCGGAAAGGCCAAGTATTCAACGTATCGGGTTTGCATGTTATATGAGGACTTGGGGGCTGGGGAAGCGGGCGAACATCCTTGTGCGAACGCACGATTGTATTGTGCAATAGTCAGACACTCGACAGTACGCGAGCGGTGCTGTGACAACGCAAGGGTTTTGAAAGGGGAGCCAACTCATGCAGGGGCCAGAACCGATCGCCGGCCGGCTCGCGAAGCTGCCGGAGCAGGGCGTTGAGACCGACGACGACGGCGTGTTCATTGCGCCGGCGCACGCGAATGTTATCTCCGGTCGGCAGTATGTACTGAAGTCGGGTGACACGTTCGTCGTTAACGATCCGAACGGCGATATTTTAGGCCATGACGATGGCTTGTTCGTCAACGACATGCGCGTGCTGTCGCAACTGCAGCTCACATTTGGCGGCCGGGCGCCGTCGCTACTGTCGAGTAGCGTGAGCAGCGACAATACGGCGTTCACCGCGCATTTGACCAACCGGTCGTTGCCGCGATTGGGCGGCGAGCATACGCCGCAGGGTGTGGTCCATGTCGAGCGTTTGCGGGTGCTGTGCGGTAATGGATTAAACGAGGCGATCGCGCTGACCCATTACGGCACCGAGCCGGCGGTCGTACCGCTGTCGATTTCGTTTGCCAGCGATTTTCTAGACATATTCGAAGTGCGTGGCTCGCCGCGCAGCCGGCGCGGCACGCTGGTGCCGCCCTATGTTGACAATGATGAGGTCGTGTTCAGCTACCAGGGGTTGGACAACGTCGAGCGGGTGGTGCGCGTCGCGTTTTCGCCTGCTCCGGACAAGCTGTTGCCGGGGTGCGCCGACTATACATTGACGCTGCCGTCCGAAGCGTGTCTGTCGGTTTACCTGCAGGTCACGATCGTTACCCGGCCAATCAACGAGGCTGCCGCGCAGGTGCCCGGTGGCCTGGTGTCCACGCCGCCAGCCGGCTTGAGCGGTGCGGGACGGGCGGCGGTACGCGCCGCGCTGGCTGAGTCGCACCGAATGATGCGCGATAGGCGTCGCGCCAGTGCAAGGCTGCGCTCGAGCAATCCGTTGTTCAATGCTTGGATGGAGCGTTCGTTTGCCGACTTGGGATTGTTGACCACGGATCGGGACACCGGACCCTATCCGTATGCGGGTATTCCGTGGTTCTCGACGCCATTCGGGCGGGACGCGGTGATGACGTCCTTGCAGACGCTGTGGGTGCAGCCGGCGTTGGCCCGTGGCGTGCTCCGTTTTCTCGCGGCCCATCAGGCGCGCGAGGATTCGGCGTTTCGCGATGCCGCGGTTGGCAAGGTCATGCACGAGATGCGCAAGAGTGAGATGGCGGTGACTGGGGAAGTGCCGTTTGCGCTGTACTACGGCGGTGTGGATACGACGCCGCTGTTCATCGTGTTGGCCGGAGCTTACCTCGAGAGGACCGGCGATGCGGCGTTAATCGACGAATTGTGGCTGGCGCTGGAGCTAGCCGCGCAATGGATTGCACGGGTATGCGACCGCAACCCGTTCGGCTTGCTCGACTATCAGCGCGCGGCGGACAGCGGTCTAGCCAACCAGGGCTGGAAGGATAGCCACGATTCGGTGTTCCACTCGGACGGGCGCATGCCAGATGGACCGATCGCACTGGTCGAGGTACAGGCGTACGCGCGGGCGGCGTTCGAGACAATGGCGCGGCTGGCGCAGCATCGTGGCGCCGTCACGCTTGCCGCCAACTATATGACGCGTGCCGCAGCGCTGCGCGAACGGGTCGAGGCGATGTTCTGGATGCCGCAGGAGGGTTTCTATGGGATGGCATTGGACGGGCATGGTCAGTTGTGCCGTGTGCTGGCCTCGAACGCCGGGCACTTGCTGGCGTTCGGGTTACCGGACCAGGCGCGTGGCGAGCAGGTCGCGCAGACTCTCGAGTCCGCGTTGTTCCACACCGGATGGGGCCTGCGCACGCTAGCTGGCGGCCAGCCTCGGTTCAATCCGATGTCTTACCATAACGGTTCGGTGTGGCCGCACGATACCGCGCTGTGCGCTCGCGGCATGGCGCGCTACGGCGAAAAGGGCGCGGCGGTGCGGTTGCTGCAGGCACTGTTCGAGGCGGCAATCAATTTCGACATGCGGTTGCCTGAGCTGTTCTGTGGCTTCACGCGGCGGCGCGGCGAGCCGCCGACCGCCTATCCGGTCGCGTGCCTGCCGCAGGCCTGGGCGGCAGGTTCGCCGTTCATGATGCTCGAGGCTTGCCTGGGCGTGACCGTGGACGCGCAGCGGGAGGAGGTCCGCATTGAGCACCCGCGGTTGCCGGCAGGCATCGATTGGCTGGAAGTCGACGATCTGCGCGTGGGCAGCCGAACTGTATCGTTGACGTTCCGCCGCGTGGGGGAGCAGGTGGTGCCGGCTGTGGACCGCGGTGACGCGCGCGTGCTCGCGTTGCTTTAGCAGGGTACGGATCAATGCATCGGAGCTGTACCGGAACGCGAAACTGGATCGTTATGCCAAGACAGACTTCGTGCGGCGTCATGATACTCAACGAACTCGGTAGCGTGTTGCTGTGCCACGCAACCGAGACGCGCCACTGGGACATCCCGAAGGGTCAACCCAATCCAGGCGAGGCACCGATCGATGCAGCGCTGCGCGAGACCCGCGAAGAGACCGGCTTGGCGCTCGACGCAGCAGCGCTGGTCGAGCTGGGGGCGTTTCCTTATCGCCCTGACAAGGAATTGCACTTGTTCGCGACCAGCGTCTCGACGTGCGACGTTGATATCCGCGAGTGCGTATGCACGTGCCTGTTTCCGAGCCACCGGAACGGGAAGATGATTCCCGAAATGGACGCATTCCGGTGGGTGCGGCCGACTGAAGTCAGCCGCTACACTAGCGCCAGCCTCACGAGGCTGTTCGAAACCAAACTTTCGCTGTCGGCGTTGCACCGCCAACTGAACGGTGCCGCAGCGTGATCTGCATTATTCCTTGATCAGGAACCGTTCGCGCTTCTTGCCGTGAATCCAGGCTGGCGCCCGTCCCCGCCCGGACCACGTGGCTCCGCTGGCAGGATCTCGGTACTTCGCCGGCGCGGAGGCACGCTTTTCCGGCGCGCTGCTCGCCGCATGCCGTCGGCCAAAAATGTCCTGGGGGCTTAATCCATATTCGGCGACCTTCGCGCGGATGTCCACGATCACTGCGTCTAGCTCAGCCAAACGGGCCTCCTCGGCCTTTCGCTGCAACGCTTCGATTTGTTGTTGAAGTTGCTTGTAAGTTGCCATTAGTTTTTTTTAGCTCGAGTGGAATAATGCGCGATGATAGCGCGCCGGCGGTGTCGCGGACGCGTTATCATCGGATAGGCGGGTTGGCCTTGGCTATGCTCTCGTTACACTTTGGGCGAGCAGAGCGGGAACGAATCGGGCCGCATTTTCCGGCGGCCCACAGCGGTAGGGCTAGCGGCGCACGGGCAGCTAGCCCCTGCCCGGCCTTGTATTTAATCGCCGTCGGGTGTTCTCGCCGAACGACGAGTCTTACCGGCGGTGCGTGTGCGAGGCACAGGGCCGTCCGATACGCCGTGGCCGTTGTTATTGGCGCGGTCCCGGCCCCACAATGCATCCGGGAGATTGCGCTCCATTTCGTCGCGGGTAATCTGTTCTGCCAGTTGTCGAGATTTTGGGGTAGCGGGGCCTGCTGGCCGGTTCGCTCCTGACATGACGCACTCCTTGTGGTTGGACAAGTCACTTTTATCTAAGCACATTTCACGACTACGTCAAATCCGCATGCCCGACGGTACGCATCTTTCATTCCTGATAGGATATGTGATGCGACCTGGCGCCGCCGGGACTTCAAGAGCAACGCTTGAGTACAGTAACGTGCTCGCAACATAAAGCGCCTTGCCATGGCATCCTCGGTCGGATCACCGGCGTGTTTGCCGGGCATGTAGGCTTTGCCGGCCGGCCAGGGTTACACGCCAGCGGTGGTCGGCACGCCGCGCGAGCGGCCAGAACTCAGATATTCGGCAATCGAATCCTGCGTGATTTCTCCCAGATAGCCGCCTTCCGGATCGACGACTGGCAACCACGACGAGTTAACCTCAAACATCTTGGATAACACCACGCGCAGGTTATCCTCCGCATTCACGGTGGTCGCGAATTCGCGCATTTTGTCGCCGCAACGTGCCGGGGTGGAGGCGCCTTCACGCGCGACACGACGCGATACGTAGCCCAGTGCGCGCCGTGCGTCGTCGGTGACCGTCACGTAGCGATTGTCGGTATCATCCATCACGCCGAGCGCTTGGGCAAGCGGGGTATCGACGTGCACGGTCTGGGCGTGGGCTGCCGCATCGCTCGCCTTGACCAGCAGCAGGCGTTTGAGTGTGCTGTCGTGGCCCACGAATGCGCTGACGAATTCGTCCTTGGGATGGGCAAGCAAGGTGTCGGGATGATCGAACTGCACCAACTGGCCGCGCCGGAACACGGCGACCTTGTCGCCTAGCTTGATCGCCTCGTCGATATCGTGGCTCACCATGATCACCGTTTTCTTCAGCGCACGTTGCATCTGGAAAAACTCGTTCTGGATCGACTCCCGGTTGATCGGGTCGACCGCACCGAACGGCTCGTCCATCAACATCACAGGCGGATCAGCCGCGAGCGCGCGGATCACGCCGATGCGTTGTTGCTGGCCGCCAGAAAGCTCGCGCGGATAGCGCTTCAGGTACAGCTTCGGGTCCAGCGCGACCATCGACATCAGTTCGATCGCGCGTGCGTGATAGCGCGCCTTGTCCCAGCCGAGCAGCCGTGGCACGACCGTGATGTTCTCCTCGATCGTCATGTTCGGAAACAAGCCGACCTGCTGAATCACGTAGCCGATGTGGCGACGCAGTTCCACTTCGTTGACGTTCGCGGTGTCCTCGCCGTTGAGCAGCACCCGGCCGCCGGTCGGCTGAATCAGCCGATTGATCATTTTCAACGTCGTGGTCTTGCCGCATCCCGAAGGGCCGAGAAAAATGCAGATTTCGCCTTCGGCAACAGTCAGGCTGACGGCGTCGACCGCCCGTACCGCACTGCCGTCCTTGCGTGTGAAGGTCTTCGTCAAGTGGTCAAGTTCGATCATGTCTTCGCTACTCCCTTCGGTGTCAATGCACGCTGCAGCGCGTGCAGCAGCAGGTCCGCGACGATGGCCAGCATGCTCACGAGCACCGCCCCGATCACCAGCCGCGTCATGTTGCTTTGGCTGATCGCACGCAGTACCAACTCGCCGAGGCCTCCGGCGCCGATGACTGCGGCAATAGTCATCACGCCGATGTTCATGACGACGGCCGTCCGTACGCCGCCGATGATCACCGGCACGGCGAGCGGTAGCTCGACGAGCCAGAGCCGTTGCCATCGTGTCATGCCGATGCCGGTACCCGCTTCGCGGATGCTTGGGTCAACATTGCGCAGCGCCAAGTAGGTGTTGCGCATAATCGGCAGCAGCGAGTACAAGAATACCGCCACGATTGCAGGAGCGGGGCCGATGCCGGCACCCCAGCGCGACAGCAGCGGAATCATCAGGCCGAACAACGCAATCGACGGCAGCGTAAGCACGATCGTCGCGCAGCCGAGCAACGGGCCGGCCAGCCATGCGCATCGGTTGATCAGGATGCCGAGCGGCACACCGACGAGAATCGCGCAGCCGACGGCGGTACCGACCAGTGCGAGATGCTGCAAGGTGAGCGACGCTAGTTCCTGCCAGTTGTTTGAGAAATAGGTCATTAGGTCCATCGGTTCTCCCGGCTTAAGGCAACGCGTGTGTGCGCAGGAAATCGGCGGCGACCGCACTGATCGATTCTTCGTCGATGTCCACGCGCTTGTTCATCTCGGACATCACTTCGTTGTTGATCTGCGCGGACAGTGCATTGAGTTGCTTCGCGAGTTCCGGGTGCCGGTCCAGCACGTCGCGGCGCACGACCGGCGTTGCATTGTATGCGGGAAAAAAGCCGAGATCGTCGTCGAGCACTGTGATGCCGAAGCCTTTGATGCGTCCGTCGGTCGTGTAGACTAGCCCAAACATGGCTTGGTCGTTGTGCAACGCCGTATAGACCAGCCCGGAGTCCATCTGCTTGACATCTGAGCGGCGCAGTCGCAAGTCGTACAGCGCCTGTAATGGCCGCAACCCGTCTGGCCGGTTCGCAAACTCCGCGTCCATCGCAAACCAATGCCGCTTGTGCGGGTCGTCTTGTCGGATCTTTGCGGCCAGTTGCGAGATCGTATGGATGCCGTCGCGTTCGGCGCGCTTGCGAGGCATCGCCAGCGCGTAGGTGTTGTTCAGCGCCGACGGCTCGAGCCACACCAGGCCACGCGGTTTGTCCAGATCGCGTACGCGGCGGTACACGGTTGGCGGATCGAGCTTCTCATGGATTCGGTTGTAGACGATCAGCGCCGTACCAGTGTAGTCCCATACGATATCCAATTGCCGGTTCTCCATTGCGCTGCGCAACAGTACGCTGCCTAGGCCGCTGCGGTTCTCGACCGTGTAGCCGCGCGAGCGCAGGTATTGGGAAGTGATTTCCGCGAGCAGCAATTGCTCGGTAAAATTCTTACCGCCGACGACCAGCGTCGCGGCGTGCACCGGTACCACGCTCGCCAGCGCGGTGCCGGCGAGCAGCCAAGTCATGACGCATTTAAGCAAACGGGTCATAAGTTCTCCTGTGCTTTCGTTACAGTGCCAGTCCGCGACGCGCCAACGCGGCGCGAGCGATGCCGGCAACGAGTGCGTCCAGCGCGAGCGCCAGCGCAGCAGTCGACGCGGCGCCTAACAGCAGCATGGCCGGATCATTCAGGTAGATTCCTGGGAAAATCAATGTGCCGAGGCTGTCGGCGCCAATCAGGAAGGCCAGCGGCGCGGTGCCGACATTGATGGCGAGCGCGGTGCGCACACCGCCGATGATGATCGGCATCGCGTTGGGAAGCTCAACCTTGAACATCGACTGCAGCGACGTCATGCCGAGGCCACGCGCCGCCTCGCGCCACGCGAGCGGCACCGCGCGCATACCCTCGTATGCGTTGCGGGCGATCGGCAGCAACGACGCAAGCCACAGTGCGACGATCGCCGGCGCGGCGCCGATACCCAGAACTGCCAGTGCCAGCGCGAGCACCGCCAGTGACGGCACGGTGTTGCCCACGTTCAGCACCTGCATCAGCCGCTCTGCATGCCGCGGGTTCGACGCGCGGCTCAGCAGGACGCCGGCGGGGATGCCAGTGAGCAGCGCGAGCGCCATCGACGCGCCGACCAGCAACAGGTGCGCACCAGTGTAGTACAGCAGGTCGGTATGATACTTGCACAGCACGTCCGGTCCGATCGCGCGGACCAGCGCTGTCACGATCAGTGTCAGCACGATGAAGCTCGACAATAGCTTCGCGCGACGACTCGTCATCGTTGAGTTCTCCTCGTGGGTTGCCGATACAGCACGCGCTCTAAAGCAAGATAATAGCGAGCCACGCGCGGGGTACGAAGCCCGGCACGCTGAAGGCGGACGGCACAATGCCGTCACATGCTGCACGGTTGCCCGCTGCGCGGTCGCATTTGCAACGATGGCCGCTGCACGGGCAGGATGTCGTCCATGGACGACTGGCGGAAGGACCGGGCGCAACGCGCTGCCGAGTCCACTAAAGCGCCCGGTACGGCCGGGCAGATGAAAGGGTCCGCCGATGCGAACCCATCTTTCATGCAACCGTATTGAAATTGCGCGAACGGGCTTGGATCACGCAATAACTACCACGATCTTGTATTGCAGACGCTAGCATTCTATTCAATGTCCGCGCAAAAGTCCAGCGCTGGCAGGGAAAATGCAGTGATCGCTGTCCGATCGTCGTTAGAGGCAGCGGTGCTCATGCTTCACCGCGCGTGGCGAGCCCGTAGCGCTTGATCTTCTCGTACAGTGTCGCTTTACCGACTTGCAGGTGCTCGGCCGCAGTCGATACGGTGCCGCCGTGCGCCTCCAGGGCCTGTGCGATGAGCGCGCGCTCAAACTGCTCGACGCGCTCTTTCAGTGGCTGCGCGTCGTTGTCCGGGCGGGTGGCGTGCTGCATATCGTCCAAGCCGATGCCAAGCACGAAGCGATCGGCGGCGTTGCGCAACTCGCGCGCGTTGCCCGGCCAGTCTTGCTGCATCAGCGCGTGCCGCTGCGCGTCGGTGAGCACGTGCGCCGGGCGCTGGTAGCGCACTGCGGCATCGAGCACAAAATGCTCGAACAGCGGCACGATGTCCTCGCGACGTTCGTTGAGCGGCGGTAGGGCGATCGTCACGACATTTAAGCGGTACAGCAGGTCGCGTCGGAACGTGCCGGCCGCCACATGCTGGTTCATGTCTCCCTTGGCCGCCGCAATGATCCGTACGTCGCTGTGCACCGGCGTGTTCGAGCCCAGCCGTTCCAGCACACCGTCCTGCAGCACGCGCAGCAGCTTTGCCTGCAGCGCGAGCGGCATGCTTTCGACTTCGTCGAGAAACAGCGTGCCGCCCGATGCATATTCGAGCTTGCCGACGCGACGTCGCGTCGCGCCGGTGAAGGCGCCTTGCTCGTGGCCGAACATCTCTGACTCGAACATTGGCTCGGGCAATGCCGCGCAGTTGATCGCGACGAACGGCTGGTCGCGGCGCGCAGACTGTTCATGTAATGCCCGTGCGATCAACTCCTTGCCGGTGCCCGTCTCGCCGTTGATCAGCACGGCGGCATCGGTCGGTGCGACGTTGGCGATCATCGTGCGGACCTGCTCGATCGCCGCGCTTGTGCCGATAATATGCACGGTACCGGGACGCTGGGCCGCTAGCTCTCGGCGCAGCGCACGGTTCTCCAGTTGCAACGCGCGCCGTTCGAGCGCGCGGCGCACAGCGTCGGCGAGGCGCTCCGACGAAAACGGCTTTTCAATGAAGTCGTATGCGCCGTCGCGCATCGCCTGCACCGCCATTGAGATATCGCCATGGCCGGTGACGACGATCACGGGCACATCCGGCGCTCGCTCGCGCATCAGCGACAGCAGTTCTAGGCCGCTCGCCCCGGGCAGCCGGACATCCGTGACGATCGCGCCGGGCACGCCGGCGCCGGCGGCGTGCATCGCGTCCAGCGCGGCTTCTACGCTCGGATAGCCGGTCACGTCGAAGCCGCCGAGCATCAAGCTCTGGACGTTGGCGCGCCGTACTAGCTCGTCGTCTTCAATGAACAATACTTGCAAGCCGTGGGTCATAGTTGTGGTTGTCCATGCGGTGGACAATGGCGTGGGCGATGTGTGGTCATGCCGGCGTGTCCTGGTCCGAGCGCGCATACGCGCGTGGCAGCGTCATCACGAAGCATGCGCCGTGCGCCGGCGCATCGCGATCGTCGTCGCGCGTGGTGGCCACGCTTAGCGTGCCGCCCGCGTCGCGCACGATCGAGGCGGCGATCGCCAGCCCGAGCCCCAGCCCTTGCCCCATTTCCTTGGTGGTGAAGAACGGCTCGAACAGCCGGGGCAGCACGTCGGCGGCGATGCCGGGACCGTTGTCGATGACGGCGATCGCCACGACGTCTGGGCGTGTGTCGACTTCAATGATAATGCGTGCCGCCGGGTTGCTGGCGAGCGCATCGGCTGCGTTGCCGATCAGGTTGATCAGCGCCTGCTCGACTCGCAGGTCATCACAGCGCACAGCGGGTGACGTATTCAGTGCATTCAAATCGAACGGCGCACACTTGCCACCGGCGTGCACGCTCACGACTCGCACGTCGATGCCGGCAAGCTTATCGCGCAACATCGCCAGTGCATTGCGCAGCGCCTGCGCGACGACGGCGTGCGCATCGCGCGGGCGCCGCTTGCTGACGAACAGTTTCAACTGGTTCGTGATGCGCCCCATCCTGTCGATCAGTGTCGCGATGGCCTGTAGGTTCTCGCGCGCCGCATCCAGCGCGTTACGCTCGATCAGCACCCGTGTGTTATCCGAAAAGGTGCGCAGCGCGGCAAGTGGCTGGTTCAGCTCATGGGTGATGCCAGCGGCCATTTGCCCGAGCGCGGCCAGCTTACTGGCCTGCACGAGTTCGTCTTGCGCGGCGCGCAGTTCCGCTTCCGCGCGCGTGCGTTCGCCGACTTCGCGCGTGAGTCGCTCGTTGGCCGCCGACAGGTCCGCGGTACGTTCCGCGACGCGCTGGTTCAACTCCGCATAGGCGTTCTGCAGCATCCGGCGACCGTACTCCATTTCGCGCAGCTTGGCCCTTCGCAGCCGCCAGTAGAAGCCCAGCAGCGCGGCAATCAGTAGCGCCAAGCCGGTCGCCACCGTCATGGCGCGCGCCCGTACATCGACATCATCCAGCGGCGACAGTACCGTCAAGCGCCAGCCAAGCTCGCTCAGCGGTTGCTCGGTGTGCAGATACAGCGGTGCCAGCGGGCCTGAGCCGAACCGCACTAACTCTGCGTCTGTTTCGCGCGTGCGCGCCCTGGTTAGCGGCAACGGCGTCAACGGCTCGTCGCTGTACTGTTCGGTGTCGCGAATCCATGCTAAAGCCTGGCTCGACAACGGGTGCGTCGTATGGTACTTCCACGATGGGATTGACGACAGGATGACGATACCGTTGGCATCGGTGACGAACAGCGGCTCGGACCGGTCTTGTGGCGGGAACCAGCTCAGGTCGATTTTAATCACCACGACGCCGACTTGGATCCCATTGTATGAGACCGGCTGGGAAATGTAGTAGCCGGCCTGATGCGAGCGCGTGCCGATCCCGAAAAAGTGGTCCTCGCGTCCCGCGATTGCGGCGACGAAATACGGCCGGAAACTATAGCGTGTCCCGACGAAACTGCCGGGTTCGCGCCAGTTGCTGGCTGCCACGCACAGGCCGTCGTCGGTGATCAGGTAGGCCTGTGACGCCTTCGAGCGTTGTGCGATTTCCTCCAGGTAGCGATTCGCGCGGGCGACCGCTTCACCGTTCGGCTGCCGTAGCGCATCCTGCACCAGAGGATGCGTGGAGAGCAGGTACGGCAGGGGCTCATAGCGGTCTAGCGCGGCTTGCAGTGTGGCGCTTGTGCGCGCCGCGCGCGCGGCCGACGCCTCGCGCAAGCGGTCGATTGCATGAGTGCGCGCGGTCGACCAGGCCGCGACGCAGCTTGCGATGACGACCGCGGCGAGCACCAGCAATACGGCGGTACGGCGTAGCACGGCGAGATGTCAGGGTAGCAGCGGATGGAGGCATCATTGTGGCACAACGCCGTGCGGGCGCCTATGCGGTTGCTTCCGCTTTGATGCTTGCCGGCCGGCGCATCACGCGCTTGAGCTTGTCGCGATCGAGTTCGTGCTCCCACGCGGACACGACGACCGTTGCTACGCCGTTGCCGACGATGTTGGTCAGCGCACGACACTCGCTCATGAAGCGGTCGATGCCGAGGATCAGTACCATGCCGGCGAGCGGAATGGTCGGCACGACCGCTAGCGTCGCGGCGAGCGTGATGAACCCGGCGCCAGTGACGCCGCTCGCGCCCTTGGACGTGAGCATTGCGACGGCCAGCAGTGTCAACTGCTGACCCCATGTCAGGTCGGTATGGGTCGCCTGCGCGATGAACAGAACGGCCATCGTCATATAAATGTTCGTGCCGTCGAGATTGAACGAGTAACCGGTCGGCACCACCAGTCCAACGACCGAGCGCGAGCACCCGAGCTTCTCGAGCTTTTCCATCAGGTGCGGCAGCGCCGCCTCGGACGAACTGGTGCCGAGCACGATCAGCAACTCTTCCTTAATGTAGCCGAGAAAACGCACGATGCTGAAGCCGACGGCACGCGCAATCGTGCCGAGCACAATCAGCACGAACAGCAGCGACGTCAGGTAAAACGTGCCCATCAGCTTGAGCAACGGCAGTAGCGAGCCGACCCCGTACTTGCCGATCGTGAACGCCATTGCACCGAACGCGCCGAGCGGCGCGACCTTCGTGATCAGGTGCACCATGCCAAAGAACACCTGCGAGACGCTGCTGATGAATGCGGACACCTTGGCGCCGCGCTCGCCCAGCTGAGCCAGCACGCTGCCGAACAGGATTGCGATCAGCAAAATCTGCAGGATGTCGCCTTGCGCGAAGGCGCTAAAGAATGTGTCGGGGATTAGGTGTATTAGGAAGTCGACCGTTGTCTGGCCATGCGCCTTTTGCGCATAGGCTGACACCGCCTTGCTGTCGAGCGTAGTTGGATCAATGTTCAAGCCTACACCGGGCTTTAGGATATGCGAGGCGACCAGGCCGATCAGCAGGGCGAACGTCGAGACGACCTCGAAGTACAGCAACGCCTTGCCGCCGACGCGGCCCACCTTCTTCATGTCCTGCATGCCGGCGATGCCGGACACTACGGTGCAGAAAATGATGGGTCCGATCACCATCTTGATGAGCTTGATGAACGCGTCACCCAGCGGTTTCATTTGTATGGCTAATTGTGGGTGGTAATGGCCCAGCAGGATGCCCAGTGCGATGGCGAATAAAACCTGGACGTAAAGGACCTTGTAGAGGGGTTTTTTCACGATAGATACCCTTATCGTTTGTAACAAGAATCGCAGGCCCGGACAATCTCGTCACGGGCGTGCGCGGATAATGCGTTGCGTGCGCTGCGCGGGTTCAGCGTGAGCGGGATCGACGGACGGACATGCGATGTCTCCTGGCTGTAGTTGTGTCTTGGCTTGGCGCCGTGGGCGCTTTATGTGCAAGGCCGATGCCAGCCTCGGCCGATGGGTATAAGTCTTTGACTGATAACGGTTATGAGGGTCGGTGCAATGCTGTGCTTTCCGAATTTCCGGAAAATGCCGGTGGAAAAATCTGGATATCCAGATGCATTGAACGAATCCCTTGGCTTGAATAAAGGCCAAGCTATCGCGCGAGTGTCGGCGCTGACCCTGCGTTGAAGCGTTGCGTTCACGGCCCTCGATTCATGCGAGAGGAAGCGGCATCTAGCTGGATCGGCGTGGATCGTATGGTGCGTAGGTGGGCGCATCGGCGAGCAGCCAAGTAGCGTATCGCCGCGGTAATGCGCTACTTCGCAGAGAGCGTGGCCAGCAGGTTTATCATCATGTTCGGCGTAAAGGTGAACGGCACCCAGCCATAGCCGGTATGGCGGAACACAACCAGTTTCGAGCCATTGTTGTGTGATTGCGTAGCGATCGCCGGATCTTGCGTTGCCGCGAAGCGCCAGCCCGGCGGCAGTGTAGCGGGCGGCTCAGGCGTCATCGAGGCACGCGCGATCGCTAACTCCTCAATGATCGCTGAGATATCGGCGGGCCCGAGCGTAACGGAGTGCTCGCCGAGTGTCACGACGATTTCGTTTTGCGACGGACGGTTGAAGTGCAACTGAGGCGGTGTTGAATCGTTGGCCGTTTTTGTTGCCGGGTCAGCCAGAGCCGCCGAATCTGCCGGCTCGGCGCTGGCGAGGTGGTCAATCAGCCGTTGCACCGCGTCGATCTGTTCGTGAAGCTCCATACTTCTGCCCTGATTGAGATGAGGCTGTAATTTTACTCGAGGTGCCAGGCACAGCGACCGGCTGGCTCGTCGCGCGTCATTTTTGTGCGTAAATCCAGCCATTTCTAGCACGTCGATCGCCATGAAGACGCTAAGCTCCCGTATCATTAAGGCTTTTGTAAGCTTATTCCCGGATTTTTGAAGGAGTCGCATGCCTCACGACATCAGCCTTATCACTCTGATCGCAACCGGGCTCGGGCTCGCGATGATCCTCGGCTACGCCGCGTCGTGGTTCAAGATGCCGCCGCTGGTCGGCTACCTGCTGGCCGGCGTGCTGTGCGGGCCCGCGACGCCGGGTTTTGTTGGCGACGTGGCGCTTGCCGGCCAGCTTTCCGAGATCGGTGTGATGCTGTTGATGTTCGGCGTCGGACTGCATTTCTCGCTCGATGACTTGCTGGCCGTCAAGCGTATCGCTGTGCCCGGCGCGATCGTCCAGATCGCGGTGGCGACGGCGCTCGGCATGGGCACGGCGATGTGGTGGGGCTGGCCGGTCGGTGTGTCGCTCGTCTTCGGGCTGGCGCTGTCAGTGGCCAGCACGGTCGTGTTGCTGCGCGCGCTGGAGGCGCGCGGCCAGCTTGATTCGGCCAACGGTCGTATTGCGGTCGGTTGGTTGGTCGTTGAGGACCTGGTCATGGTGCTCGTGCTGGTGTTGCTTCCACCGTTGGCCGGCCTACTCGGCGGCTCGCCGGACGGCAACCATGACGCGGGACTGACCGAAGCGCGCGCCGCCGCGCCGCAGCCCAGCCTGTGGGCCATGATCGGCGTGACATTCGCGAAGGTCGCCGCCTTCATCGCATTGATGTTGGTGGTCGGCCGCCGGGTGTTCCCGCGCCTGTTGTTCCTGGTGGCCCGCACCGGCTCGCGCGAGCTGTTCACACTGTGCGTGATCGTCGCCGCAGTGGGTGTGGCGTACGGCTCGGCACGCCTGTTCGACGTGTCGTTCGCGCTGGGCGCCTTTTTCGCCGGCATGATGATGCGCGAGTCCGAGTTCAGCCATCGCGCGGCGGACCAAACGCTGCCGTTGCGCGACGCGTTCTCGGTGCTGTTCTTCGTGTCGGTCGGCATGCTGTTCGATCCCCACGTGTTGATCAACGCGCCGTTACACGTGCTCGGCGTGGTCGCGATCATCATGGTCGGCAAGACCGTGGCGGCGGTGGCGCTGGTGCTGGCCTTCCGCTATCCGCTGAACAGCGCGTTGACCGTCGGCGCGAGCCTTGCGCAAATCGGCGAGTTTTCGTTCATCCTGGCTGGACTGGGGATGTCGCTCGGCTTGTTGCCAAAAGAGGGGCAGGACTTGATCCTGGCCGGCTCGCTGATCTCCATTGCGTTGAATTCGCTCGTGTTCGCCGCGATCGAGCCGGCGCAGGCATGGATCCGTAGTCGTTCCAGCCTAGCGCGACGGATGGAATGCCGCGAGGATCCGCTCGCTGCGTTGCCGATGACGGTGCCGCAGGCGCACCTGACCGGCCAAGTTGTGATCGTCGGCTATGGCCGGGTCGGGCGTCGTGTCGCGCAGACGTTGGCCGCACATCGGATTCCGTATGTGGTGGCCGAGCAGCATCGCGATATCGTCGAGAAGCTGCGCGCCGAGCAGGTGCCCGCCGTGTGCGGCGATGCGTCCGATCCGATGGTACTGGTGCAGGCGCATGTCGCTCGCGCCGGGATGCTGGTGGTGACGTTGCCGGACACATTCGATGTTCGCAAGATCGTCGACACCGCCCGCACGCTGAACCCGTCTATCGAAGCGGTGTTATGCACTGACAACGACGACGAGGCCGCGCTGCTCCAATCGGAACGAGTCGGCACCGTGTTTGTTGGGGATAGCGAGTTGGCGCGCGGCATGACCTCGCACGTGCTGTCGCGGATGACGGGCGCCGCGACCGCGGGCGGTGTCGATGCAACCGGTGCGTCGGGTCACCTGCGATGAGGGCTACGTCGGGTTTGACCGGATGTCAAGTGGTTGAGCGAAGCATGACAATGTTGGCCGAATGTGCGTAAAAGTTATCAACAGTTTCTGTGGATAAACCTGTGGTGAACCCAGCCGAAACCTAGTCAATCTGGGGTTCCGATCGGGATCACCGCGTTGCATAGGTGGCCCTGGACTGCAACGGGCGCACAGAAAGGTTATATTTCCGGGATGGAAAAAAGACAGAATAGGGCATTCGGGATGTCATCCAACATGCCACCGCCGCCTCGGCAATGGGATGCGCGGCTCGCTCGCCGGCTCGTGATGCCATTGAAGGACACCTCGGTCACGCCGAACTACCTGACGACGCTGCGCCTGTTGATCGGCCTGGCCGGCGCGGCCGCGCTGGCCAGTGGGGGATATGGTTGGGCCAACGTCGGCGCGTTGCTGATCGTGCTATCCAATTTCGTTGACCATACGGACGGTGAGTTGGCTCGCATCAGCGGTAAATCGAGCCGCCTGGGCCACTTCTACGACCTCGCGGCGGACGCGCTGGTTACGATCGGGCTGTTCGTCGGCATGGGGTTGGGTGTCCCCGCCGATGTGCACTCAACGTTGCCGGCGGCGCCTGTATGGCTCGGCTGGGTGGCCGGCCTAGCTGTGGCGTTGATTTTCTTCCTGCGCATGCGCATCGAGCAGCGCGCGGGCAAGGCCGGCACGCGCCAGGCGTTTTTGGCCGGCTTTGAAACCGAGGACGTACTTTACCTGCTGCCGTTGGTCACGTTGCTGGATGGCGTGACGCCGTTCCTGTTGGCGGCGGCAATCGGCGCGCCACTGTTCGCGGTGTGGGTCGCGATTGACTATCGCCGCACAATGCGGCGGGGCACGGGGGCTGCTGCGGCAACCCATTACGGCACGACGCCATGACTGTCGCGGCCGGACTGGCCCGCGACGGCGCGGGCGCTGGACATCAGGGCAGCACGGCAATGGACGCGTCGTTGCACGAACGCATCGCGACGCTCGATACCGAGCTGCTGCGCGAGACGTTCGCTGACCAGGGCGCGTTCCTGTTCCTCGACACATTTCTGGCGTCGGACGTGACTGTCCGGCTCGTGGACGCAGTGCGCCGGGTCGACGGCGCAGTGAACCGCAACTACCTGCCTGGACACAAGCAGGGCGGCAGTGTCAGCAGGCATGCGATCGACCGGCTTGCACCGATGATCGCCGAATTGTATCGTTCGCCAGCGTTGATCCGCTGGCTGGAGGCACTGTGCGGGGACTGCCTGATGGCCTGTCCTGACACGGATCCTCACGCATACGCGCTCTATTTCTATACCAAGCCCGGTGATCATATCGGCTGGCACTACGATACGTCGTACTACAACGGCCGGCGATACACGCTGCTGCTGGGCGTGGTTGACGAATCGTCGTGCAAGCTGGAATACCGGCTGCACACTCGTGAGCCGGGCATACCCGTCGTCGAGGCGGCAGTGCAGTTGCCGCCTGGCGCTCTGGTCTTTTTCGATGGAGACAAGCTGCATCATCGGATTACGCCGCTGGGCGCGAACGAGCGGCGCGTATCGTTGACATTCGAGTACGTGACCGATCCGAGCATGGGGCGGTTCCAGCGGTTCGTATCGAACATGAAGGACGCAATCGCTTACTTCGGTTTTCGACAAGTATTTCGGCAGTGGACCGGCAGGCGAACGCGCACATGACACGTGCAGCGTGGATTTCGTTGACGATCGGCGCGTCGCTGTTCGTCGGGCTGCTGGCATGGCAGGGTATCGCACCGTTGATGGCCGCGTTGTCGGCCGCCGGCTCAGGCTTGCTGCTCGTGGCCGCGTTCCATGGTCTGCCGATGGTGGTCGACGCGGCGGCGATCCGTGTGCTGGCGAGTGAGCGCGGCGGTGTGCTGGCGGGTGAACGCGGCGGCGTGACGATCGGTGACGCGCTGTTGACGCGCTGGGCAGGCGAATCGGTCAACAGCCTACTGCCGGCCGGCCAGATCGGCGGGCCGTTGCTGATGGTGCGGCATCTGGCGCAGCGTCGATTGTCGCTGCCGGAATCGGCGGCGGTGATCACCGTCAGCACGACGTGGCAAACGATCGCGCAAGTCGTGTTCGCGCTGCTGGGTCTGGCGGTGTTCGCGGCTGATGCGGCGCATGGTGCGCTCGGCGGTCTGCGCACGCCGTTGCTGGCCGCGAGCGCGGGCTTTGCGCTGCTGCTGTACGGTTTTTACCTGGCGCAACGGCGGCGCTTGTTTGGGCGGCTCTCACGCGTGATGTCTAAGCTGTCGGCGGGACGCGACTGGTCGGCGCTCTTCGAGCGCGCCGATGCGGTGGATGCGTACGTAGCCACGCTGTATCGGCAGCCGCGCGCGGTGGCGGCAAGCTTCGCATTGAGCCTGTCCGGCTGGATCATTGGCACCGGGGAAGTCTGGCTGATCCTGCAGTTGATTGGACATCCGGTCGGCTGGGTTGATGCACTGTTGCTCGAGAGCATTGGGCAGGCCATCCGCGGCGCGGCGTTCATGATCCCGGGCTCGCTTGGCGTGCAGGAGGGCGGGTACCTGCTGCTTGCGCCGCTGGTCGGCTTGCCGCCGGACACGGCTCTCGCGCTGTCGCTGGCCAAGCGCGCCCGCGAGATCCTGCTCGGCGTGCCGGGCCTGGTGTACCTGCATTTTTCTGAGCGCGGCTGGCAACGCCGCCGGGCTATGCGGATGCCGGCGGCCGACTAGCGTGCCGGATAGCGCAACATGTTGATTTGAGCGCCTCGCCCGGCGCTGCGAATCAACACTCATAGACGAATCACACGGGAGCATCAGTGCGCGCCATTATTCTTGCTGCGGGTCGCGGCCTGCGCTTAGTCCAGCCCGAGAACAAGCACTCACCCAAATGCTTGCTACAGTTCGACGGCATGACGCTGCTCGAGCGCCATTTGCATTGGCTCAGGGCAGCCGGTGTCGACGAAATCGTACTGGCCTTGGGCTTTCACCACGAGATGATCGAAGCCGAGCTGCTGCGCCTGTGTTGGACGCCGCCGCCGCGCTTCGTGCTTAACTCGGACTACGAGCTGGGCAGCGTGCTGACGGTGCACACGGTATCCGACGCGTTGTGCGCGGGTGGAGACGTGTTGCTGATGGATGCCGACGTGCTGTACGACGAGCGTCTCATGCTGCCGCTGGTGGCCGGCGAGCATGCGAATCGGTTGCTGATCGATCGTGATTTCGAGCCGGGCGACGAACCGGTCAAGCTATGCTTGCGTGACGGTGTGCCCGTCGAGTTGCGCAAGCAGGTCGCGGCCGACCTGCGGTACGACACGATGGGCGAATCGGTCGGTTTTTTCCGCCTGACTGAGGGGGCCGCGCGGCGTCTGGCGCAGATCGCGGCCGACTATGTCGGCAGCGGCCGCGCGAATTTGCCACACGAGGAAGCGCTGCGGGACCTGCTGCTCGAGCGCAGCCATGTTTTCGACGTGGCCGACGTGACCGGTGCACCATGGATCGAAATTGATTTTGCTGCGGACGTCGAGCGTGCGAGAACGCAAGTGCTGCCCCTGCTGCAGCCGGTGTTCGCCGCGAGTACGATCGTGTCGCGTTGAGACAGGAGCTTATTGAATTCATGAACGCCCCCGATACCTTGGTTGTGCGCGCGCAAAGCCGTGCGGCGCGGCTGCGCCGCATGCTGACTTCCGATAAGCTGGAATTTATGATGGAGGCGCACAACGGGCTGTCCGCGCGGATCGTGCGCGAAGCGGGTTTTGATGCCATCTGGGCGTCAGGCCTAGCGATCTCGGCGCAATACGGTGTGCGCGATAACAATGAGGCGAGCTGGACACAGGTGGTCGACACGCTGGAATTCATGGTTGACGCGAGCGACCTACCCATCCTGCTTGACGGCGATACCGGCTACGGCAATTTCAACAACGTCCGGCGGCTGGTCAAAAAGCTGGAGCAGCGCGGCGTGGCCGGCGTGTGCATCGAGGACAAACAATTCCCAAAGACCAACAGCTTCATCGGCGGCGAGCGGCAGCCGTTGGCGGATGTCGATGAGTTCTGCGGCAAGATCAAAGCCGGCAAGGATTCCCAGGATGATCCGGATTTTTCGATTGTCGCGCGGGTTGAGGCGTTGATTGCCGGCTGGGGCATGGACGAGGCACTGCGCCGCGCCGAGGCGTATCACGCGGCTGGGGCCGATGCGATTCTGATCCACAGTAAGCTGGCGCGGGCCGACGAAATCGTGGCATTTGCACGTGAATGGGCTCATCGCGCGCCGCTGGTGATTGTACCGACGAAGTACTACAGCACGCCGACGCAGGTCTTCCGCAACGCGGGCATCAGTGTCGTGATCTGGGCGAATCACTTGATACGCGCGGCCACGTCGGCGATGCAGGCCGTCGCCAAAGAAATTCACGACAGCGAGACGCTGGTCGGCGTCGAGGACCGGATCGCATCGGTCAACGAGATTTTCCGCTTGCAAGGCGCGGACGAATATTCAGCCGCCGAGCGGGTCTATTTGGCCGCGCGCGCGCCGCGCGCGGCGGTCGTGCTGGCCGCGAGCCGGGGACGCGGGCTGGAGGCGGTCACCGCGCAGCGGCCCAAGGTGATGTTGCCGATTGCGGGCAAGCCGTTGTTGCGCTGGCTTGTCGATGGCTTTAAAAAGCAGGGCGTGAACGATATCACGGTCGTGGGTGGCTACCGTGCCGATGCGATCGACACGGCGGGCATCCGCCTGGTGGTCAACGAACGGCACGAGACGACCGGTGAACTGGCGTCGCTCGCGTGTGCGACGCAGGCGTTCGAGCACGATACCGTCATCTCGTATGGCGATCTATTGTTTCGCAGTTATATCCTGCACAACCTGGTCGAAAGCGACGCGCACTTTTGCGTGGTCGTCGATTCGTCGCAGACGCAGCCGACCAACCAGAGCGTGCGCGATTTCGCGTACTGCTCGGGTGGCGACGACCGGGGCCTGTTTGGGCAGAAGGTCGTGCTGCGGCGCGTGAGCAGCGAGGCAGCCGCGCCAGATGGCACGGTGCCGCACGGGCGTTGGATTGGCCTGCTGGGCGTGCGTGGCGAAGGACGCGACAAACTTCGGCGTATTTTTGCGACGTTGCGCGAGCGCGGCGACTTTGATTCGCTGGATATGCCGGCGCTGCTCAATGCGCTAGTTGACGCCGGCGAGCAGATCGAAGTGCAATATGTGCACGGACACTGGCGTGGCGTCAATGATCTGGATGATTTCCGCCGGGCGGCGGATTTCGCCCATACGCAGGTACCGATCGCAGAGGCGAGCGCCGGAGGTGGCAATGATTGACGCGGCGCAGTTTGTTGATGCGGCGCGCGAACGCGGATTCGACTGGTACGCGGGCGTGCCGTGCTCGTTTTTAACACCTTTCATCAACTACGTGTTGCAGGCGCCATCGCTGCATTATGTGAGCGCGGCAAACGAGGGAGATGCGGTCGCACTGATCGCAGGCACGACGCTGGCTGGTCGGCGCGGTGTCACGATGATGCAGAACTCCGGGCTCGGCAACGCCGTCAGTCCGCTGACCTCGCTGACCTGGACGTTCCGGCTGCCGCAGTTGTTGATCATCACCTGGCGTGGCCAGCCGGGCGTGGCCGACGAGCCGCAGCATGCGTTGATGGGGCCGATTACGCCGGCGATGCTCCAGACGATGGAGATTGCATGGGAGACCTTTCCGACCGACGCAGCGGATATCGGTCCGGCATTGGATCGGGCGATCGCGCATATGGACGCTACCGGTCGGCCCTATGCGCTGGTCATGCAGAAGGGGAGCGTCGCGCCCTATCCGCTGCGCGGCGCCACTGCCCACGCACGGCGCGCGGCGGTGCCGGTCGAATCGACGCTGCGCGGCACGTCCTGTGACGCATTGCCGTCGCGCAGCGACGTACTGCGCGGCGTGATCGACGCAACACCGGTGCAGGGCAGCGTGGTATTGGCGTCCACCGGTTTCTGTGGTCGTGAACTGTATGCGCTGCACGACCGGCCAAACCAATTGTATATGGTTGGCTCGATGGGCTGCGTGATGACGATGGCGATCGGACTCGCGCTGGCGCGGCCTGACCTGCGCGTGGTGGCGCTCGATGGCGATGGTGCCGCGTTGATGCGCATGGGCGCGTTTGCGACGCTGGGCGCCTATGGGGCGGCCAACCTCGTGCATATTGTGCTAGACAACGGC
Source organism: Burkholderia sp. b14 (assembly GCF_900156195.1). Taxonomy (NCBI): domain Bacteria; kingdom Pseudomonadati; phylum Pseudomonadota; class Betaproteobacteria; order Burkholderiales; family Burkholderiaceae; genus Burkholderia; species Burkholderia sp. b14. The sequence goes on along the minus strand of NZ_FTPJ01000002.1, from coordinate 675,458 downwards.
GTGCACGATTCGACTGGTGGCCAGGCGACCGTATCACCTGGCATGTCGTTCGCGGGCGTGGCCGCGGCGTGTGGGTACGGGCTGGTGATTGAAGGGGACGATCTCGGTGCGCTGCGGCGGGTTTTCAACGCCGAGCCGCTCGGCGACGGGCCGCGTTTCGCGTGTATCAAAATACGGCCCGGTACGCCAGAGGGCCTGCCACGGCCATGCGTGACGCCGGAGCAAGTGAAAAGGCGCTTGATGAACCACATCGCACATGGTGCGGGAGGCCGCTGATGCTGTTACTGAACCCGGGGCCGGTCACGCTGACGGAACGCGTGCGACAGAGCTTGCTGCAGCCCGACCTGTGCCATCGCGAGCCGGAATTCTACGATTTGCAGCAAGAGGCGCGCGAACGCCTGTTGGATGTCTATGCGCTCGATCCCATCCAGTGGCAAGCAGTCCTGATCACTGCGTCGGGCACGGCCGCGGTGGAGAGCATGGTTGCCGCGCTGGTGCCGGAGCATGGCCGCCTGCTGGTGGTGGAGAACGGCGTGTATGGCGAGCGGATCACGCATATCGCACGTCACTATCGGATTAACCACGAAGTGGCGGTACATCGATGGATCGACGCGCCCGATGTCCAGGCGTTGGCGGCGTGGCTGGATGACGCGGCGCGCGCGCAACGGCCGTTTACCCACGTTGCGCTGGTGCACCATGAGACGACTACGGGCCGCTTGAACGATCTCGGGGGCGTGCTCAACGCGTGTCGCGCACGCGGCGTCGGCGTGCTGCTGGATGGCGTTAGCAGCTTCGGTGCAGAGGCGATCGACTTTGCCGATCCTGCGCTCGTCGCGGTCGCGGCGACAGCGAACAAATGCTTGCATGGGGTGCCGGGGGCCTCATTCGTCGTGGTGCGTCGCGCGGCGCTGGCCGACGCGGCAAGCCGGGCGTTTTACCTAGACCTTGGGCGGCTGGCGTGCTTGCAGGACGAGCGCAATACGCCGTTTACGCCGTCGGTGCACGCCTATTACGCGCTGGTCGAGGCACTGCGCGAGCTTGAGGACGAGGGCGGCTGGCGCGAGCGTCATGCGCGTTATCGCAAGCTGGCCGAGCAAGTGCGTGACGGTTTGGCGCGCCTGGGCGTGGATGGCGTACTGCCGCCGCAGGAATCGTCGGTCGTGCTGCGCGCGTACCGGTTACCGCCGACGATTGACTACGTCCAATTGCACGATGCATTGAAACTGCATGGATTCGTCATCTATGCGGGGCAGGGCGGCTTGGCGGCCGAGTTGTTCCGCATCTCGACGATGGGCAATCTGACGGCGCACGACATGGACCGGTTGCTGCGTGCGTTCGGACAGCTGCTGGCGTGAGGCGGCGGGCATCGCCTCGGCTCCGGTGCGGCGGCGCAGCCCGGCTCCGGTGTGGCGGCACAGCAGGATCGAACCAGTCGGCCGGCACAGACCGGCGTCATACGGATAACCACGATGACCCAACTACTTTCCACGATCGACCATCCCGCCCAGCTGCGTTCGCTGTCGCGCGCGGATTTGAAGGCGCTGGCCCATGAACTCAGGGCCTTCGTGCTCGACAGCGTGTCGCGCACCGGCGGTCACTTGTCGTCCAATCTCGGCACCGTCGAGTTGACGATCGCGTTGCACTATGTGTTCGAGACACCGAAGGACCGGATTGTTTGGGACGTCGGCCACCAGACCTATCCGCACAAGATCCTGACCGGGCGGCGGGACCAGATGAGCACGCTGCGCCAGTGGAATGGCATCTCGGGTTTCCCCCGCCGCTCGGAGTCGGAGTTCGATGCGTTTGGTACCGCCCATTCGAGCACGTCGATTTCGGCGGCGCTGGGCATGGCGGTAGCAAGCAAGCTCAAGGGTGAGCATCGTCGTGCGATCGCGGTGATTGGCGACGGCGCGATGACCGCCGGCGAGGCATTCGAGGCGCTGAACAACGCCGGCGTGTGTGAGGACATCCCGTTGTTAGTGATCCTGAACGACAATGACATGTCGATTTCGCCGCCGGTTGGCGCATTGAACCGGTATCTGGTCAAGCTGATGTCCGGACGCTTCTACGCGAGTGCGAAGGAGGGCATGCGCAAGATTTTGCCGCCGCCGATGCTGGAACTTGCGCACAAGCTTGAGGAGCATGCGAAGGGCATGGTCACGCCGGCGACGCTGTTCGAAGAGTTTGGCTTTAACTACATCGGTCCGATCGATGGGCATGACCTCGATGCGCTAATTCCGACGCTCGAGAACCTGAAGCAGATGAGTCGACCACAGTTCCTGCACGTGGTGACGAAAAAAAGGCCAGGGCTACAAGCTGGCCGAGGCCGATCCGGTGCTGTACCACGGTCCGGGCAAGTTTAATCCGGATGAGGGCATCAAGCCTGGCGGCGCCGCTAAGAAAACCTACACCAAGGTCTTCGGCGAATGGCTGTGCGATGCGGCGGAACTGGACCCGCGGGTGGTGGGCATCACGCCGGCGATGCGCGAGGGCTCGGGGCTGGTGGAGTTCGAGCAGCGCTTCCCGCAACGCTATTTTGACGTGGGCATTGCCGAGCAGCACGCGGTGACCTTCGCCGGCGGGTTGGCGGCCGAAGGGTTGAAGCCGGTGGTGGCGATCTACTCGACGTTTCTGCAGCGCGGCTACGACCAGTTGATCCATGACGTGGCGCTGCAGAACCTGCCGGTGATGTTCGCGCTGGACCGCGCGGGGCTGGTGGGCGCGGACGGGGCCACGCATGCGGGCGCCTACGACATGGCGTACCTGCGCTGTATCCCGAACATGGTCGTAATGGCGCCGGCCGACGAGAACGAGTGCCGGCAGATGCTACACACGGGCTTGCAGCTTGACGGGCCGAGCGCGGTGCGCTATCCGCGGGGTACGGGGCCTGGAGTGGCTACGCAAAAGCGGCTGAGCGCAGTGCCAGTGGGCAAGGGGGAGATCCGACGGCAGTCGCATGCGCCGGCCGGCCACCGGGTGGCGATCCTGGCGTTCGGCTCGATGCTGACGCCGAGCCTGACGGCGGCGCAGGAGTTCGACGCGACGGTGGCGAACATGCGTTTTGTGAAGCCGCTGGACGAGGCGCTCGTGCGGCAGCTCGCCGACACGCATGAGCTACTCGTGACTGTCGAGGAAGGGACGTTGATGGGCGGTGCCGGCTCGGCCGTCGCGCAAGCGCTGGCGTGTCACGACAAGCTCGTGCCGCTGGTGCAACTCGGCTTGCCCGATACGTTCATTGACCATGGCGATGCGGCGCAGCAGCTTGCCTCAGTGGGGCTCGACGCGGCCGGCATTGCCGCGTCGATTCGCCGCGGCATCACCGATCGTCTGTCCCGTTCACCCGTTCGCGTGACGCAGGGCAAGTGAACGGCGTAGTTATTCTTGTGCTATCGGCCCGTTGCCGGTCAACCGGATAAGGCGTGGACATTCGCGGGCGTTGGCCGCGACCTCGCTTCCGTGTCGCGGCAACGATGACGCGGCGCTATCCTCCCGGCGTTTCAAATGTCGATGGAGGAATCGGTGTCGAGACTATCCATATGTTCGGTCCGCGTCGTGTCGCCCTCGGACGAACGAAGCGCTCCGCTGCAACGCTCGTCGGCCACCGCTTCGGCACAGCACACGCCTATCATGCTCGACGGATTGCAACGCCGCCGCTCGAGCGCGGCTGACAGCGTTGATATCACAGCAACGCGGCGCGGCTCTCTGGCGCGACAGCTGGACGCGCATTTCGATACTGATTGGCATCCGCTCTATCATGCGCCATGGACGGAAGCTGCCATGGAGTTGGACAGCGCTTGGTATCCGCTCCCGGTTTGGCAAGCCGAACCGGTGTCGCCGCTATCATCGGTTGGCGCGCAGCGGCGCGATTCGTTGTTGCGGTTGCCGTCCGCCCGATACCTGGCCGCACACGGCATGCCACTCAGTGAACTCGGGCTCGAACTGAATGCGCCGAGCCATGACGACGAGCCGCGGCTGTCAGCGGTGCTGACCGATGACGACGAGTCACAGATGTCAGACGTGCGTGCCGAGGGCGGCGAGCCACGCCCGTCGGACAGGCTGACCCATGATGACTTGCGTGCATTGGTGCGTTCGCTGACGCAGCACGTCGAGCGCCGCCGGCTGCGTGCGATGTTGCGCGCCGCCCAGCGGGCGGAACACGCGATAGCGCCGTCGGACGATTCGAACGACGGGTCGACGTATCGCAGCATGCTACGCGAAGCCATCCGGCAGTCCCTGTACCCGCGCTCCACCCGCGCACTGCGGGAGGCCGTGTGCCGGTATGTACCCGGGTTCGGCGAGCCGGCGTTGGCGGGCTCGGTGTCCGACAGCACGCTGAAGGCCATGTTGGAGGCTGCCGCCGTCGATGGCCGGCTGCCGATGAATCTGGCGGAATTGGTGTTGCTGCCGGACGGGATGACTCAGCCGCTGCGCCGGCGGGCCAAGGAAGTTGGCGGGGTGATCGCGCCAGTGCCGCGACAGGGGGACGAGGCGCAGGCCGATGACGCGGAATCGGATGACGCGCAGCAAGCGATGTCTGCGTTGGAGGCGCTACAGGCGAACGGCACGATTTCGGAAGACCAGTATATTGCCGCGGCCAATCGGTTGGCGTCACTGCTCGGCTACCGCGTGGGAAACTATCCGCGTGCAGCTTAGCAAAGGATGGTGTGACATAAAGGATGGCTTAGCATTGCCTGGAGGCGTCGGCCACCGACATGATGCTAGCTGGAGCGTTGCGCCCCACCGTGTATTCGGATCTGCGGTATGCTGCGTCGTGGATATATTCTGCACTGCAATATATCTGCGTTATGCTTGTCGCGTTGTTATTTAAGGAGTGACCCGTGCCCTCTCTCGCACAAGCCAGCCAGTCTGCCGGGTATTATCCTGGTTTCCCGACCCTGCCACCGGAGCACGAACCAGACTTAGACTTGCCGTCGTCTGTCGTGCCCCGTGCCAGCACGACCACGCGGGTTCCCGCACCGCTTGAAGGGCTCAGAACATCTTCGTCATCCGAACCGATGTCGGTCGCCGGTATGGTTCAGCGTTTCGGATCGACCACCTGCGGCGCGGCGGCGACGGCCCAGCACGACAGATCCAGTGTGCCGCCGACCGACCTGAGGCCGCTGCCGCCATTGCTGACCGAAATCGAAGAGGCATGGCCCAGCTTCAGCGACGATGATTGGGCTGACATTCTGGCATATACCGATGCCGTGCCCGCCCCTCCAGAACCGGTCATGCATGCACCGGTACGATGGGGCCAGTGTGACATCATCGGCCACGCGGCACCCGCCGCCTGAGAGCCGATGTGATCACACGCTAGCGTGATTTTGCGTTGTTGGCACGCTGCTTATCGTGGGCACGCCGCGATACAGTACTGCGCGCGGCTTGCTCGCGCGGCTTGCCCATCAGCACCGGCTGGAAGAACACCGCGCCGATCAGCGTGCACACGAGCGACAGTGCGAGCAATTCGCCCATGCTCGAGGTCCCCGGATGATGCGACAACCACAGGCTGCCGAACGCGGTTGCGGTGGTTCCGGCCGACAAAATCACCGCCTGAGTCAATCCAGACTGCAGCAGTTTCGTCGCGCCGGCGCGCCAGGCCATCACGTAGTAGATCTTGAACGCGACGCCCACGCCCAGCAGCAGCGGCAGCGCGATGATGTTCGCGAAGTTCAGCGGCAGATTCAGCAATACCGACAACTCGAGCGTCACGACCGCCGAGACCAGCAGCGGCACTAGCGTGCGCAGCACATCGCCGAAGCTACGTAGCGCCATCCACAGGAGCACCGTAATCGACACCAGCGCCAGCACGCCGGCCTGCACGAACGCGCGCACGATCGTGTCCGCTGACTGCAGGATCGAGATTGGCCCGCCGATGGCTTGCGGCTCGGCGGCCAGCACGGCTGCACTGAATGCGCGCAGTTTCGTATCTTCGTCGGGATTCATGCTGGTGGCCAGTTTGGGCGAGATCTGCACGAGGGCACGTCCGTCGGAGGTGATCCATTGCGAACGCAACTCGGCCGGCAATGTCTGCAGTGTGATCAAAGTAGGCTTGAGCAAGTTTGCCAGCGACGCAAGCGACAATTGCAGCGGCTCGGCGATCGCGCGTTCAGCACGATCGCGCGTGGCCGCGTCCGCTGCCGCCAACTTGCGCAGCGACACCGCCAAATGTTCGGCTTCTTTTGCACCAGGCCCCGGGTGATCGAGTGCCGCATTCTCCAGCATTGCTGCCGCGTTGCGCAACGCTGACACGCGTGCGCCGTCGGGTGCGGGGTCCGATGGCGTTTGTTCCAGCACGGGCAACAATTGCCGTGCCGCCTGTGCGATCGTGGCCAGCTTCTGCGGCTGGTCGTCGGGCACGAAACTGGTGGCGGTCACCACACGGCCCACTTCCGGCAGCGCGCGCAGCTTGTTGGCGGCCTGCTGCGCGTCATCCAGCGATGCAGCCAGCAATTGGACATCGTTGACGCCGGTGTCGGACGCGCTGGCCAGCGAGGCGAGCGTGCGCATCGATTCGCTGTTTGGATCTTTCAAATGCAACGGATTGAAGTCAAAGCGCAGTTGCGTGAGCAGCGGCAAGCCTGCCACGACCAGTGCGAGCGTGACAAGCAGTAGCGGGTTGCGATGGCGCTCAGTGAATTCGTCCAGCGGGGCGAACGACTTGAATCCGGGCGCTGCGCCGCGCCCGGTGGGCCGCAGTACCGAGATCAGCGCCGGCAGTAGGGTCACGCAGGACGGCAACGCGACGAACAAAATCCCCACGCCGGCAATCTGCCCCAGCTCCGATATGCCGCGGTATGCGGTTGGCAGGAACGAGAAAAAACTCGCAGCAGTGGCCGCAGCCGCGAGCGACAGCGGCATCGCGATCGAGCGCGCGGTGCCCTCCAGCGCGCGCTCCAGGTTGCCGCACAGGTGGAACTGCTCGCGATAGCGTACGGCGAACTGAATGCCAAAGTCCACGCCGATCCCGACGAACAGCACGGCGAACGCGACCGAGATCATGTTCAGCGCGCCGACCATCATCAATCCAAGCGCGGCGGTGATCGCAAGGCCGACCAGCAGCGTCAGGAACACAGCGAACACCATCCGGCGCGAGCGGACCGCGAACCACAGAATGACCAGTACTGTGAGCAATGTCCCGATGGCATTGGGCACCGCACCTTCGCGGACGGATCCGAACTCTTCGTCGGCCAGCGGCCGTGGGCCGGTCAATTGCACGCTCGCGCCATAACGCTGCGCCAGCTGCAACTCGGCCGCCACCTGCTTGATCCGTGCCGCCGCCGCGGCGCCCGCCTCCAGCGACCGATAGTCGAGCAGCGGCTGCACTTGCACGAACGCGCGCGAGGGCAGCTCTGGCGCAACCAGTGCGCTCCACGACAGGCCAGCCGGCTGTCCGGCGAGCACCGCGTCGACCGTGTCGGCGCTGCGCTCCAGCAGCTTGGCCATGCCGGGCAGCGTGACCTGGCCAGTCTGCAGTGGCGTGAGCAGCGTGACCGACAGCAGGCTGGATAGCCCGCGTAGCGACGGGTCGTGTGCGAGCCGATTCAGCAGGGGCCGCGCATCGACCAGTTTGCCGGTCAACTCTGTCAATTCGTTCTGCGACATGAATAGCAGCCCATGACGCTCGAAGAATGCGCCGCCATCTGGGCGTGTCACGGACGAGAAGTAAGCGGTTTCCGATTTGAGCCGCACGGCCAGCTCGGCCGCTGCGCGTTGCGCGAACTCGGCCGCCGGCGCCTGGACGACCGCCAACGTGACGTCGGCCCGCTGCGGGAACGCGTCGTCGATCGCCTTGCCGCGCTGTGCCCACGGCGTGTTTTGGTCGATCAACCCGGCGACGTCGGTATCGATTGCAAAATGTTTCGTGATGTACACAATGCTGGCTGCGCACAGCAAGATTGACACCGCGATGACGAAGTACGCATGCCGTGTCGAAAAACGCACGATGCGGGCGAGGAGCGAAGTCAGCATGGGGATGGCCTGAAATGCGAGATTCGGCGCCGAGTATACAGGGTGTGGTGCTAGCGCTTTGACACAACGTCGCCAGCAATCGTGATGCGTAAATCATGTCTGTACGCCGGTTCGCCACCGCGCGGCAAGCCGAGTTGCGTTAAGCTACGGCCGCGGAACGCCGGTTATTGCGGCAAAAGGTGGATGCAAGGCAGTCGATATGACTTTCGTGGAAAAATTGCGATGAAAAAATGGTTGACTTTGCTGGTGGCGCTGTCCGTATTCGGTATGGCGGGTACGGCGCTCGCCCAGAAGCCGAAAAGCGGTGCCGCGAGCCCGAACGATGCGGTGCGCAGCGCGGTGGAAAACGTGGTCAAGGCGACGCGTGCCGATGCCGCCGCGCGCAGTGGCGATGTCAACGCGACATCCAAGATCGTCGAACGTGAGTTCTTACCGTACACCGACTTTGCCAGGACGACGCGTATTGCCGTTGGCGCGGCGGCCTGGAACCAGGCGGTGCCGGAGCAGCGCAAGCAACTAGTCGAGCAGTTCCAGATGCTGCTCGTGCATACGTATGCGTTGCAGTTGACGCAGATTCGCGATCAGAATGTGCGGTTCCGCTTCGAGCCGGCGACGCTCAGCGCCAAAGGAACGGATGCAGTGGTCAAGACTCGTGTGCAAGGCAGCGGCGATGACATGGCGGTCGGCTACCGGCTCGGTAAAGGACAAGACGGCTGGAGGATTTACGACATCGACATGATGGGCGCGTGGTTGATCCAGATTTATCAGCAGCAGTTCGCGAGCCAGATCGCGCAAGGCGGGGTCGAGGGACTGATTCAGTACCTCAGTGCGCACAATGCGCGTTTCGGTCAGTAGCGCTTGTAATTCAAGCCGTTTGCAGCGTATTGTTGCGTTTTCCGCAGCAGGTGGCGCCGTTGACCCGGCATGAATCGGCCATGAGCGTTAGAATCGCTCACCGCCTATGGAGAACGTTATGCAAGTTATTCTTGCTCAACCCCGCGGGTTTTGCGCCGGCGTGGTTCGCGCGATCGAAATCGTCGAGCGCGCGTTGCAGAAATACGGCGCCCCTGTTTATGTGCGCCATGAAATTGTCCACAATCGACATGTGGTGGAGTCGCTGAAAGCTAAGGGCGCGCGTTTTATCGATGAGCTGTCTGAGGCGCCGCCGGGAGCGGTGACAATCTTCAGTGCGCATGGCGTTGCCAAAGCGGTCGAGGACGAGGCTCACGAGCGGGGCCTGCGGGTGCTCAATGCGACCTGTCCGCTGGTGACCAAGGTCCATCTGCAGGGCAAGAACTATCTGAAGAACGGCCGCCAGGTGATCCTGATTGGCCACGCCGGCCACCCGGAGATCCTTGGCACGATGGGGCAGATCGACGGGCCGGTGTCGCTGGTGCAGACCGAGGCGGACGTTGAGCGGCTCGACATCCCGGTGGATACGCCGGTCTCCTACGTGACTCAGACGACGCTGTCGGTCGATGAGACGCGCGGCATCATTGCGGCGTTGAAGCGGCGTTTTACCGATATTGTCGGTCCGGATACGAAAGACATCTGCTATGCGACGCAGAACCGGCAGACTGCGGTGCGCGAATTGTGCAAGCGCGCGGATGTGCTGCTGGTGGTCGGCGCAACCAACAGCTCGAACTCGAACCGGCTGCGCGAGATCGGTGCCGAATCGGGCGTGCCGAGCTACTTGCTCGCCGACGGCAGCGAACTCAATCCACAGTGGGTCCGCGGGGCGAACACCATCGGGATCACTGCGGGCGCATCGGCGCCGGAATCGATGGTCAACGACGTGATCGACGCACTGCGTCGGCTCGGCCCGGTTGACGTATCAGTCATGGACGGCATTGAAGAAAACATCCAGTTCAGGCTGCCGGCTGAACTGACCGCGTGAAGCAAAGGAGTCGAAGTTGGCCATCCCATTTCTGCAATCCGCGTACGTCGGCGCTTACCTGGTCAAGCAGCGACTGAAGCGCAACAAGCATTATCCGCTCGTGCTGATGCTCGAGCCGCTGTTCCGCTGCAATCTGGCGTGCTCGGGTTGCGGCAAGATCGACTACCCGGATCCTATCTTGAACCAGCGTGTATCGTTGGCCGAGGCGCTCGAGGCGGTCGACGAATGCGGGGCGCCGGTGGTCTCGATCGCCGGCGGTGAGCCGTTGCTGCACAAGGAAATGCCTGAGATCGTCAAAGGCATCATTGCGCGCCGCAAATTCGTCTACTTATGCACAAACGCGTTGCTGCTTGAAAAGAAGATCGACGATTATCAGCCGAGTCCATTCTTTGTCTGGTCGATCCACCTGGACGGCGACCGCGAGATGCATGACAAGTCAGTCTGCCAAGAGGGCGTGTACGACCGTTGCGTGTCGGCGATTAAGCTGGCCAAGTCGCGTGGCTTTCGTGTCAACATCAATTGCACGTTATTCAACGATGCGCAGCCGGAGCAGGTCGCGACATTCTTCGATGAGGTCAAGCGGCTCGGCGTTGACGGGATCACCGTGTCTCCCGGCTATGCCTATGAGCGTGCGCCGGACCAGCAGCATTTCCTGAATCGCGAAAAGACCAAGAACCTGTTTCGCGACATCCTGCGGCGCGGCAAGGGCGGCAAGGCGTGGTCGTTCAGCCAGTCCAGCCTGTTCCTCGATTTCCTCGCCGGCAACCGCACGTACCATTGCACGCCGTGGGGCAATCCGACCCGCACCGTGTTCGGCTGGCAGCGGCCGTGCTACCTGCTTGGCGAAGGCTACACGAAGACCTATCGCGAGTTGATGGAGACGACCGACTGGGACCGGTACGGCACGGGCAACTATGAGAAATGCGCGGATTGCATGGTCCACAGTGGCTACGAGGCGACCGCGGTGAACGATACGATCTCCCATCCGTTGCGTGCGCTCGGTGTGTCGCTGCGCGGCGTGAAAACCGAGGGTCCATTCGCGCCGGACGTCTCGCTCGATCGCCAGCGTCCGGCCGAATATGTGTTCTCGCGGCACGTCGAGATCAAGCTGGCCGAATTGCGTCAGTCCAAGGCGTAATGTCGGTCCGCGTGCTGGTGACCGGCGCGTCCGGCTTTGTTGGCTCGGCGCTGACCCGGGCCGTGCTCGCGCGCGGCTTTCGTGTACGCGCGCTGGTCCGGGCGAGCAGTCCGCGCGGCAACTTGCGCGGCCTGGATATCGAGCTGGTCGAAGGCGACATGCGCGATGCAGCATCGGTTGAGCGTGCGCTCGATCAGGTCGATGTGTTGTTCCACGTGGCGGCGGACTACCGGCTGTGGGCGCGCGATAGTAATGAAATCATGCGTGCCAACGCCGACGGGACCCGCTGCGTGATGCAAGCAGCGCTGCGTCGGCGTGTCGAACGAGTCGTCTATACGAGCAGCGTCGCGACACTGCGCGTGAACGGTGCCACCGGTCCGGTGGACGAGACCGCGCCAGCCGATGAGGCAAGCACGATCGGCGTCTACAAGCGCAGCAAGGTGGCCGCCGAACGTATCGTTGAGCAGATGGTCGCGCAGCAAGGGCTGCCGGCGGTGATTGTAAACCCGTCTACACCGATCGGGCCGCGTGACATCAAGCCTACGCCGACCGGACGCATCATCGTCGAAGCGGCGACCGGCAAGATCCCGGCCTTCGTCGATACCGGTTTGAATCTCGTGCATGTGGACGATGTCGCACAGGGCCATCTGCTTGCGATGGAGCATGGGCGGATCGGCGAGCGCTATATCCTCGGCGGCGACGACGTGTTGCTGCGCGAGATGCTGGCGGCGATCGCGCGGATGGTCGGCCGCAAGCCGCCGTCAATTGGGCTGCCGCGCTGGCCGTTGTATCCGCTTGCGCTGGCGGCGCAAGGCGTTGCGCAATTGACGGGCCGCGAGCCGTTCGTCACCGTCGATGCGTTGCGGATGTCGCGCTACCACATGTTTTTTAGTTCTGCGAAGGCGCAGCGTGAGCTGGGCTATCGCGCGCGTGCCCATACCGACGGTTTGCGTGATGCGCTCGACTGGTTTCGCGCCAACGGCTACTTGAGGTGAAGCTTGCTGACAGCCATCGCCGTTCTATCGCTGGTGATTTGGATCATGTTGCTTGTGGCGCGCGGCGGATTCTGGCAGGCGCACGAACGGGATGATCAAGATTCGCCCGACACCGGCACCCCTGATGTGTGGCCGGCGGTCGTCGCGGTAATTCCGGCGCGCAACGAGGCCGCCTCGATCGCGCAGACGGTGAGCAGCCTGTTGCGTCAGGACTACCCGGGGTCGGTGCGGGTCGTGGTTGTTGACGACCACAGCGAGGACGGCACTGCTGCCATCGCACGCGACGCGGCGCGCGCGATGGGCGCCGCCGAGCGGCTCACGGTGCTGCGCGGTGAGCCTCTGCCGGCTGGCTGGACCGGCAAGCTTTGGGCAGTCCGGCAAGGCATTGATGCTGCGTACGCCACCGACCCGCCGCCCGCGTGGTTGCTGTTGACGGACGCCGACATCGAACATGCTCCAGATAATTTGCGGCAACTGGTCACGCGCGCGATCGTGGACCGTCGCGTCATGGTTTCGTTGATGGCGAAGCTACGCTGCGACGCGTGGTTCGAGCGCGCGCTGATCCCAGCCTTCGTGTTGTTCTTCCAGATGTTGTATCCGTTTTCATGGGTCAATCGGCGTGACCATCCGATGGCGGCCGCAGCGGGCGGATGTATGCTGGTGCAGGCGCAGGCATTGCGTGCGGCCGGCGGCATCGAGGCGATTCGTGATGAGATCATCGATGACTGTGCGCTGGGCGCCCGGATGAAGTCACAAGGCGCGATCTGGCTGGGTCTGACCAATCGGGCGCGCAGCGTGCGGCCGTATGACAATCTGGGCGAGATTCACCGCATGGTCGCGCGTACCGCGTATGCGCAGCTGCACTATTCGCCGTGGTGGCTGTGTGGCACGATCGTGTCACTGCTGATCACCTTCGTCGCGCCGCCGATTTTGGTCTTGTTCGGCAGCGGGTTTGCCCGCGTGGCGAGCGCGCTGGCCTGGGCGGCAATGACCTTCGCATACCTGCCCATGTTGCGCTTCTACGGTCGTTCGCGCGGGTGGGGGCCATGCCTGCCGGTCGTCGCCGTGTTATATACCGCGTTTACGTTGGACTCCGCGCTGCAGCACTGGCGTGGTCGTGGCGGCATGTGGAAGGGCCGCGCGCAGGCGCGGCGTTGAACGACTCCTCACCTCTTGACGCTTCGCAGCTAGCCGCCTGCTGATGTAACCGCAGCGCGACCAGACGCGCGGGACGGAAAACCGAATGCCGCGCCGATCTTGTGCCGTGCCGCGATCAGCGCACGACGCGCATCGCGCGCATCGCGCGCCACCGCCAACAGTGCAGGCAATTGACCCGGATGGGCGAGCAGTGAGCGCAGGACGGCGCCCAGGTCCGTTGACCCGTCGTCGTTGAGCGCTGCGACCGCAGCCGGCGGCAGAGAACGCTCGGCTGGATCGACGATCGCGCGCACGCACACGAAAGGCAGGCCGCGCTCATAGGCGATGCGCGCGACGATGTGCGACTCCATGTCGGCGGCCCACGCGCCACACGCATGCTGCAGCCGCTGCTTGTCCGCCGCCTGGCTGACTGGCGTTGCGATGCCTGCCAGATCTGCGTGGACCGCGCCGTTGAGCCGCTCGAGCAGCGCGTGGGACCATCGTTCGTCGCTTGCGTAACGCTGCGTGCTGATTAGCGTCGCATCGTCCCGCGTTGCTGCGCTCGCTCGGTGCTGGCCGCGCGGGTCGGCGACCAGCACCGAACGGGCCACCAGCAACGCGCCGGGGCGTAGCAATTTCACCAGTCCGCCTGCGGTGCCGAAGCTTACCAGCGCTGAGCAGGACCGGCTCTGCGCGACGATCGCGCCGAGCGTGGTCGCTAGTCCGGCATTTTGCTGACAGATCACGCGTACGTCCGGACCCGCGGCGATTCGGGCCTCGAAGGCGAGGCCGGTGACGACCACCACCGGTGCGTCATGTATCACATTCCGCAGGCTACGGTACATGCGTTGCGTACGGTGAGATTGCGGTAACGTGCGAGCGCCCACAGCGGGAAGAACTTGCGGTAGCCGTGATAGCGCAGGTAGAACACGCGTGGGAATCCGGTCGCGGTGAACAGCGCCTCATTCCATAGTCCTTCGTCGTTCTGCGTGTTCAGCAAGTACGCGATGCCGCGCGCGACGGCTTCGTCGTGTTCGCAGCCAGCCGCCATCAGTCCCAGCAGCGCCCATGCGGTCTGTGACGCGGTGCTCGGCGCCCGTTCGTAGCCACGGTAGTCGAGCTTGTAGCTGTCGCCGTCCTCGCCCCACCCACCGTCCGAATTCTGGATTGAGCGCAACCAGTGCGCCGCACGCTGCATCGGCGACGTGTCCGGCGCGACGCCGGCGGCGCGCAGGCCGCACAACGCAGACCAGGTGCCGTAGATGTAATTCATGCCCCATCGGCCATACCAACTGCCATCATCCTCTTGGTTGGCGAGGAGGTAGTGCTTCGCGCGCGAAGCCGACGCCTGCCGCTGCGGCGTGCTGGGCAGTTGTGCAAGCATCGATAGACACCGTGCCGATACGTCCACGGTCGGCGGGTCCAGCAGCGCGCCATGATCGGAGAACGGGATGTTGTTCAGGTAGAGATGCGTGTTTTCCGGCTCAAATGCGCCCCAGCCGCCGTTGTGACTTTGCATGCCGACTACCCACTCGCAGCCCCGGTCGATCGCATTGCGGTAGCGATTGCGCACCTGCAGCTTCTCAACGCGGTCCATCGCCATGGTAACCACCGCCGTGTCGTCCACGTCCGGGTAATGCGGGTTCGCGAACTGGAACGCCCAGCCGCCAGGCCGCACGTTTGCGCGACGTGAGATCCAATCGCCCCGAGTGTCCAGAATCTGTAGCGGCAGCAGCCAGTCGAGACCCTTCGCCGCACGCTCGATCGCGCGCGATTCACCGGTCTCCAGCAGCGCGTGCGCAGTCAGCGCGGTGTCCCAGACGGGCGACAGGCAAGGCTGGCAATAGGCCTCGTGGTCGTGGATCACCAGCAACTTATCGATCGACTTGCGCGCGATCGCGCGATGCGGATGGTCCGGCGGATAGCCGAGCGCGTCGTACATGAGTACCGAGTTGACCATGGCCGGGAAGATCGCACCGAGGCCGTCCTCGCCGTTTAGGCGCTCGTCGACAAAGTGCACCGCGGCGTCAATGGCCTTTTGGCGCGACTGTTTTGGGAAATACGGATCGAGCTTGCGCAGCAGCGCGTCGAGGGTTGAGAAGAACGAAAACCATCCCTGGCTCTGATGCGGGGCCTTCGATATCGGCCCGACGTTGCGTGGCGAACCGACGAAAATCTCATCGATGCCGATGCCGCGAGGATTACGCGCGCGCGGCCGCTTGGCTTGCAGCACGAGCAGCGGCACGATTACGGTGCGCGCCCAGTACGACACTTTCGACAGGTGAAACGGAAACCATCTCGGCAGCAGCATGATCTCCACGGGCATCATCGGCACTGCCCGCCAGTCGAGTATGCCGTACAGCGCGAGCAGGATCCGCGTGAACACGTTGCTCTTGGCTGCGCCGCCACGCGCCAGAATCGCATCGCGGGCGCGTTTCATATGCGGTGCGTCAAGCGGCTCACCGATCATCTTCAGCGCGAAATATGCCTTGACGCTGGCGCTCATGTCGAAGGCGCCGTCGTGAAACAGCGGCCAGCCGCCATGCTCGCCCTGGATGCGTCTCAGGTAGGCGCCGATCTTCGCTTCGAGCACGGGGTCCGGCGTCTCTCCCAGATAATGGACCATCAACACATACTCGGCCGGGATCGTCGCGTCGGCTTCCAACTCGAATAGCCAATGGCCATCGTCATGTTGAGCGCCCAGCAGCGCGTTGGTCGCCGAGCGGACCGCCTGCTCCAGACGCTCGGCCGGCGGCGGCGCGCTGGCGTGCGCGGTGCGCGCGTCATCGACGTTGGGATGCAACGGTTCATGCAACATGTTCATTCGTATTCCTCGCAACAATTCCGCGGTGCGGCGTGCGGCCGGCCTGCCGCCGGCCGTATGATCAGAACAGCCAGTGTCTGGCAATGGCCAGCATGAGGCGCGCACGCGACACGCGCACGCGCTCACGCGGCGCGGCGAAGCCGCGCCGGACCAACTGCGCGAATAACGCGTGATAGGCTTGCGCCATGATGCGCGGCGCAATGACCACGCGCCGCGGATACCGCGCCATGATCGCGGTGGCTTGCGCAAAGTGCTCGCGCGCGTCGGCAATCAGTGGCGCGCATGCGCGGCCGAGCGACGCGGCGCGGACCGCGTTGGGCGTGGGGTGCACGATGCCGGCCGCCGCGAGCGTGTCGCGCGGCAGGTAGACGCGGCCGATATCGGCGTCCTCGTCGATGTCCCGCAGGATGTTGGTCAACTGCAGCGCCCGTCCGAGATGGTGCGCGAGCTGCCGACCGTCGTCGTCTGGCATCCCGAAAACCTTCACCGACAAGCGGCCAACTGCACTGGCGACGCGGTCGCAATACAAGTCCAGCGTATTGCGATCCGGCGCGATGATGGTGTCAACCACGTCCATCTCCATGCCGTCGATCACCGCGATGAAATCGTCCTGCCGCAGCGAGAACTGCTGTGCGACGCGCGCGAGCGTGGTCAGCGGTGGGCTCGCCTTGCCGGCGTACAAGGCGGCGATTGCGACGCGCCATTGCTCGAGCGCGGCCAGCCGGCTCTCGCGCGACGCGCCACTGTCCGCGATATCGTCGACCTGGCGGCAAAACGAATAGATCTCGTACATGCCTTCGCGCTGCGCGCGCGGCAAGAGGCGCATCGCGGCATAGAACGAACTGCCCGACGCGACCTGCTGGCTGGTCATGGCGTGATGTGCTTCGATGGGTTCGGCAATGCCCACTGGCTCCTCGGTGTGCAATAAAACGTGAGGATCGGCTGCGCGCAGTCACCATGGCGTGCCCAGGCGTCACTATGGCGACTGCGCGCGCCAAATTATCCGCAAAGGTAGCATAGTTTGTTGCTGCCCGCCCCGTTCGCGCCGGATTTTACCCGGTTCGGCACGGATCGTGCGCCGTTCTGCCCGGTTTATTACAGAATGGGCGCATCTATTGCCATCGTCACGCTCTACCGCAGGAATGACCAAAAAACGCCGGATTAGTCACGTCGATGGCGCCTGGGGACGCTCCTGCGCGCGCATGCGTATAATCATGGTCGTTGCTGCAGCGATGTCTCTGCCATGCTTGCCTACCTCTATCTTGCGATTGCGATCGTCGCCGAAGTGATCGGCACGTCGGCGCTCAAGGCGTCCGATGGTTTCACGCGGCTGCTGCCGTCGGTGATCACCGCGCTCGGCTACGCGGTCGCGTTCTACTGTCTGTCGCTGACGTTGCGTTCGGTGCCGGTTGGCGTTGCCTATGCAATCTGGTCGGGAGTCGGCATTGTATTGATTTCGCTGGTTGCTTTCTTTGTCTACGATCAGCGGCTCGATTGGCCTGCAGTGACCGGCATGGGGCTCATCGTCGTCGGTGTCGTGTTAATGAACGGCTTTTCGAAGACCGCTGTCCACTAGGGATGCTGACTGAGTCGGGACGTGCCGGTTGCGGTGATCAGCGCGCTGGCGTCACAGGGCGTCCCGTGTCCGGCCGATACGCATTGCGCTAGGCGAGCGCCTGGATCAACTCCGCGGCCATGATCGCTTGTTTTACCGGTCTCTCGTGCCACAGCAGGTTGAAGCGCACCATCAGCTTATGCACTCGCAACGCCACCGACAATAAATCAAATTCAGAATCCGGCATGGGAATTGAGTTGCTCAGCGCGAGTTAAAAGCCGATGCAGTCAACGATTCTGAAAAAAATTAGCACCGGCGGGCAGAATTTGCCACTCGCCAGTGCTTTATATGCGATAATTGCGGCCCTGTGCGGGGCTCGCCTCGCATCAGTCTCAGGTTCTGGTTAAGCCCTCGGAATAAGACCAGAGCCCTTCAGCCGGCTTCGTGCCGGCTTTTTTTCGGGCTCGACGCTTCTGGTCTGCTCAAATCGCCTATAACTTCTCGGAGCCGCAGTGTCGATCGCGAAGAAGTTTCCTTTTTAAGGAAGTTACGGCTTTCGACGACTTGAATTATGCCGTAAAAAGAAAATTTTCGGAACAGCCTTATGCGAAACCCCTCTCATTGCGCATTTATCCGCCGGTGCTGTTTCACACTTGCGACAGTGCTCAGCATGGCCGGATGCTCGAGTGCGACAGACAGCGGACACGGCGGATCGCCGCTCGCGCAGGTCAAGCCGCTGATCTACGTGTCTTCGCTGCGCTCTATGCGCGATATCAGTGCCTGCTTGCGCGACCGCCTGCCGAACGTGCGCGCGTCACGCAGCGGCGAGATGACGGAGTTGGACATCGGGCGGGGTAGCTGGGTGATCCTGCTAACGCCGTCGGCGACGGGCGGCACGATTGTCAGCGTTGCGCAGCCGGCCAGAGGCGCGGCGCCGGAGGAATCCACAATGCGTTTCCATGTGGCCCGCTGCCTGACGTAGCCTGCCGTGCATGTCGTTCCCGCCCAGCACGGTCACGGTGTCACGGCATGGTAAAGGCACGGTGAATGCACCGTGCTGTCTCCAGGGGGCAGAGTAGCTTTCGACGAACCCGTTTTGCCACGCACTGCTGGGCGCGATGAAGGCCGGGCCGATTGCAGCATCTTGCAGCCAGCTGCATGGCGCTCGCCACATTCGCCGCATGCGCGATTCGCCCAGCGCTAGGCAGACCGACATCTGCCGGTAGCCCAACGCGGCACTTCCTGAGTGGCCGCAATCAGTCGCTCGCCCACGCTCCGATCCTTTTGGGGTTGCTTAAGCGTATAGGTTGCCACCCGACGACTCAGCCCCAGATAGCAACATGCCTTGCGTTGCGATAGCCCCTGCCGAGGCAGCACCTCCAGCGCTTCACGCCGGCCCATCGGGGCCTTCATTTTTCTTTAAGAGTGTGGCTTGCCAACGGACAATGTAACAATTTCCGCATATTGGCGTTGCACTATCCGCCAAAAACATGGCGTTCACAGTCCATCGCTGTGCCCAGCCTCCCGTTTTCCGCTAGCTTGCTGCGCGGCCTCACTTCGTATTGCGACGTTTTTTATCGACTGCCGAGCTTACAGATGGACTTTGACCTGAATGCCGCTTTGAACGACTGCCAAGCCTACATGTGTGCGTTGGAGTCGTGCCCGCAGCCTGCTGCGTCGGCACCTCCGCCGACACTAAAACCGGCAAGCGGTGGGCTGGCGAACCTGCCGGCCAACCGGCCCACGACATATCATGACCTACCGCCTGAACTGATTCAGCAGATCGGTGACTACGTGCCCGTCCAAGACGTGGGAAATTTTTCAGCAGTCGATCGTCGCACGTACCATGCGATGCAAAGTCGGCATTCAGTCTACCGCTACTGGCAACGAGCCAACCAAGCCGTGAGCCTCGCGTCAGTCAACCAGCTGCTCAATGAGATGGATGGCACGCTCGCCGATCCGGCGCAGCACGTCGAGCCGCTTGACGCGTTGCGTCAGCGTCTGCAAGCGTTGCCAGAAGCCGAGCGCGGCGAAGCCTTTAAGCGCATGTACGCGGCGGCGCAGCGCATTCCGAAGGATGGCGTGCAGATACAAAAAGCGCTGTTGTTGCACTCATTGCGCGATTTTCAGTGGAACCAGCGGGTTGAATTATTCGATTTTGCTTACGCGATGGCGCAGCAGCGTGCGCCCGAGCAGGACAATGTCTGGGCGGAACTAGCTGACAGTCTGAACTTTTTTTGCTTCGCTCACCGGAGGTTGTCGAGCGTTATCAGGCGCTCGTGGCTCGGCTTGCGTCCTTGAGGATGTCTGAGCAAGCGGAGCTGATCCCGGCATTGTGTCGGCGAATGCTCCACGTTGGTGGAAGCGGCAACGATCGCCTCCTTGGGCTGTATGCGGTGTTACGCGAACACGCGTTGCAACTGCCGCCCTCTCATCAAGGCGCATCAGTTGGCATGTTAGCCAGTGCCATATGGATTTTTCCAAGAGCAGAGCGATTCGCACAGTACACTTAGCTGCGTTGCGTATTTCAGCGATCATGGACGGTCGAATCAGGCTGATGGTGGACGGCGTTTCAGCGTGATCATGGACAGTTTGGGTGAGCGCGAGTGAAGGCGTTCATGGTATCGCACTCGTCTACGATGATGTTGAAGGCGTTCATGGTTGTTCGTTTTCGGGGCCGCGCAACGATGGGCCCTTGAGTGCAATGCGGTGAGAGCCGTGTACGATGCGATCCAAGATGGCGTCGGCAACGGTAGGATCGTCGAGCCAGGCATGCCATTGGTTGACGGCCATCTGGCTGGTAATCAGGGTAGCGCGGGCGCCGACGCGATCGTCCAGCAACTCGAGCAGATCTGTGCGTTCGGCCGGCCCCATGGGCGCGCCAGCAAAGTCATCCAGCACCAGCAAGTCGTAGCGCGCCAATTGCGCCAACCGACGTACGAAGCTACCCTCGCCGTGAGCAACACGCAGTTCCGTCATCAGTCGCGTGGTTCGGGTATAGAACACCGTGAAGCCGCCGCGCGCGGCCTGCTGCGCCAGGGCGCAAGCCAACCAGGTTTTGCCGGTTCCAGTGGCGCCGGTCATGAGGACGGTGCGGGCATGGCGGATCCAGTCACCGCCTACCAGCGTCGTGATCATGTGCCGGTCCAGGTGACGCGAGTCGCGCCAGAGGATGTCTTCGATGCACGCGTTGCTCACCTTGAGCTTGGCGGCCTTCAGGATGCGAGCCAACCGCTTGCTATCGCGCCAGTCGATCTCGCGCTGCACGAGCACAGAGAAGCGATCGTCGAAGCGCAGTTCGGCTGCGGCGCTGCTGGTGGCCTGATCGCCCAACGCAGCGATCATGCCGTCCAGGCGCAGCGTCTTCAATTGATCCAAAGTGTGAGCTGATATCACGTCGTTCCTCGTGGTTAGTGGTAGTACTCTGGTCCCCGCACGTTCTCGTGCAGGGGCACAGACGTTTGTATCGGCTTGCCCGGCAGCGGTTGCCGGTCCATGCCGTTGTCCAGAATGGATTTGACGGTGCGGTAGGTGGGTGAGTTAATGGCCATGGCGCGTGTACAGGCGGCTTCCAGCCGCTGCGCGCCGAAGCGCCGGCCCAAGTGCTGCAAGCCAAGGCATGCGCGGTAACCTTGTTCGGGGTGGGGACGATTCTCCATCTGCCAATGCACCACGGCGGCACACGACGAGCCGATACTTTTGCCCCAGGCCATGAGCTTGGTCGGAGTCCACTCCCGGTGAGCGCGGTGCGAAGCGGGCATGTGATCGGGATCGGTGGTGAACCCGCCCCTGGCGGCGCTCAACAAGTGGATGGCCACGCGCGTGGCGCCGTCAAACACTTCCACCGCCGTGGCGCCGATGCGCAGCTGCACGGTGGAGCGCACCAGCCGATGTGGAACGCTGTAATAGTGGCCGTCGAGCTCAACGTGGTAGTCCACGTTCACGCGCGCCCGCTTGAAACGCACGATGGCCATGCGGTTGGATGCCAGGGGCTGCAGAGCCGGTTGGTCTAAACGCTCGAAGGCCTCACGCCTGTTGCCAGGCAGCTTCTTGAAGGGACGGCAGTTCAGCTCGTGCAGCAGCTCAGCGATCGCCGTGTTCAGTTCGGCCAAGCTAAAGAAGCGGCGATTGCGCAGGCGCGCCAGGATCCAGCGCTCAACCACGAGTACCGCGTTCTCGACCTTCGGTTTGTCCCTCGGGTGAGCAGGCCGAGCTGGTAGTACAGCCACATGGTAATGGTCGCAGAACTCCTCCACCAGCCGCCCCATGCCGGGCTCGTAGCGGTCGGGCTGAGCGATCAGGGCGCGCGGCTGGTCTGGCACGATCAGCCTGGGCGTGCCGCCGAAGAACTCCAGCGCGGCAATGAGCGAACGGATCCAGTCCGCCGCCGTTTGTCGCTCAGTGGCACAAGCATAGGTGTAGTTCGATGCCCCCAATAGCGCAACGAAGACCTGTGCAGCGCGGATCTGGCCAGTGACCGCGTCGATGATGGGCACGCTCTGGCCAGCGTAGTCGGCAAACAGCTTGTCGCCGGCGATGTGGGTCTGACGCATTGAGCGCTTCAGGCACGCCGCCCACTTGCGGTACTTGACGCAGAAACTTGTGTACTTGTACGCCTGCGCGTTGGCCCGGGCGTATTCCTCCCAGAATAGTTGCAAGGTGACGCCCGGGCGCTTGAGCTCTTGATGGAGGTAGGCGAAGTCAGGCTCCAAGTGCCGCGCCGAGCGGGGCACCGCCGGCTGGTACAGCCTCGCTTCGAGGCTCGCGTCATCCAGCCCCTGTACTTCGGCCCAATCGATGCCGGCAACGCGTGCCAGCACGACGATCTTGCCCACCGTCGATTTGGGCACGCCCAGGGCTCGGCCAATCTGGCCGTAAGTCAAGCCTGCCTCCAAGTGCAGGCGAAGAACGTTTCGTATCTGGCGCATCGTGATCCTGGGTGTCGGCATGAGCTGATCCGCAAAAAAACGATCAGCGTATGCCTTGGTCAGATCACTCGCGCTCCCCCTTGCTCGTCCACGATCAGCGTGAAACGCCGCCTACGATGCTTTGAAACGGCGTCCACGTTGCCCTGAAACACCGTCTACCTTCGTCTGAAATGACCGTCTACGATGGCCTGAAATACGCAGCTGCGTGATTGGACGCTGTCGCTGCCTGACGAACAGTTGGGCGTCGCACTACGCTATCTTCTAAAGGGGTTGACTACTTTACCGAGCGAGCAGCACGCTCACGAACTCCAGTTACTGGAGCCGGCGCTGCTGCGCGTGCGGCCAGCGCAGCGTGCGCAGGCCGCACTCGGCCTACTAACGTATACCTACGCACTGGACGATGCCCTGGCAAAGTGGGTCTGGCAGCAGGGATTGAATTTATTGAATGGCGCGGGTGAAGCTGCCTTATTGGATGGGCTTAACAAACTTCGGCGCGAGCGTTGGCTACCTAATTTAAACGATCATCAATGGGATATAGCGATGGGTGAAATCACCCGTTTTATAGAAGCCAACTCGTTCTCCGAGCCGACCCGGGCGCGAATCCAGGACAGTGTGCCTTGGCTCAGAAGTCGGCTACATTAACCTGCAGCTGAACCAGCATGCTTTGTTTATCCGGAGAATCTTTCGCGAGTCGGACAGGGTGATGCCAGTTCACCGTCTATCTTCAAGTGGTGAAGGACGTATCCGGAATTCTGTGTGTGAGGCGGGTTGAAACTCACAGTCTGATGTTGAAGCGCTCGGGGTAAAGCAGCGCGAACTGCGTCATTGCGCTTTTCCAATCATGTCGGGAACCGGTCCATTTGGCAACGACATTGCGCAGCGCCAGTCAGACCAGGCTTTCCTCACGCAAGCGCCCGTTGAACGACTCATTCTTCGTGTTATCGGTTGGCGTCAGCACGAGAGAAGTCGATCCTTGACGCCTTTTCATACGCCCACTTGTCGAGCACCTCGTCGAGCGTGGCGGGCAAAGGCGTCAAACAGTCGCGGGGCAACCCGAGTCGTTTTCATCGTGGCCATGGGGTCGTGGGCGTCTGCGGCGCTGAAGCGACTACCGGCACGGTTTTTTTAAGGTTTGCGTAAATGTACGCTCGCCTCAGGCTATGCGTCCATCCAGGGGTTAAGGAGATTGACGCCGGTCGCGGCAAAATCCGCCACGTTACGGGTGACAACCGTCATCCCGTGTACCAGCGCTGTGGCCGCAATCAATGCGTCTCGCTCTGATTGCCGGTTGGGTACATGCAACCGGGCGCAGCGTTGCCCCACACGAATATCAATCGGTAAAACGCGGTCTGCAAACTCGGGCAGTACGTGATGTTCTATCCATGCTCGTAGTATCCTGCCCTGATCGGCATCGCGCCGCTCGATTTGCAAGATACCCGTTTCCAATTCCATGATGGTGATAGCGGACACAAAAAGCCAAGCCGCATCCACGCTGGCAGTCCATGCCGTGACATTGGCATTAGCCTTGCCGGCCCGAATCTTGCGCAACTCGGACACAACATGGGTATCGAGTACGTACATCAAGTTAGATCAGCCGGCCGCGTTTGAACATTAGCACGTGGCGGATTGAACTCGATGTCTTCCACGCCGGGCATGGCAAGGGTGTCCGCAATATTGCGGCGCTGTTGCGTGAGTTTTTGGTAGGCCTCAAAGCTTAAGAGTACGTGGGCAGGCTTGCCGCGATCGGTAATGAACACAGGCCCTTTGTTGGCTGCCTTCTTGGCCCTGGTCACGTCGTGATTCAGTTCCCGGCTCGATAGGGTGGTGATCGTCATGGTATTTCTCCAAGCCGTTCGTTTAATGTAGATATGTTACTACATATCCGAGTGCTGTGCCAAGAACCGCAGCCGCCGAGGTGAAGCTAGGCTCGCAGCGGCGCTGATAATCAGGTGCGGGCCGCGCTGATCCCGCTATGGGAGGCTGGTGACCGGATCTGCGGTAAGCGACTGAAGGCGTTCACCCCGACACTGGTCGAGGCGATGACATGGCATGGTCATCTTTCGCTATCAAAGCATGCGCCAGCGACTGACCGAGATTGGCACCAGCCTGCGCTCGCAGGGCGAGATCCTGACTTTGTCGCGACTGGTGCGGCTGTACGGCAAGCCAGCGTCCATCCGGTCTGGTAACGGCGCCGAATTTACCGCTGCCAAGGTCACGCGCTGACTGCCGACACTGCGAGATGTTGCAATCGGCCCGGCCTGCCAGCAGCACGTTGCCGCTGACCACCGGACGCCGCGCGCACGTATTCGTGGCTGCCATGGGCGCTTCGAGTTACACATTCGTATGCGCCCGGCCGAGGTGAATCCAGCCGGTACTGCCCCATGCTGATCCTGCATGGTAGGAACCGTCGTCACTTCCAATACTCGTTCACACACCGGATTGACAAAGCGATAGATAGCCTGGAATCTACTGCTGCGCCAGCTGTATGTGTGGGCTGATTGGCTTGTTCTAGACCACAAATTTCATTACAATTTGAGCTTAAGTAAGGAATGTGCAATGAATGAGTCTACTTTAACCTCCAAAGGGCAAACGACGATGCCTGCGCAGATCAGGGCCGCACTTCATGCTGAACCTGGGACACGGCTTGAGTGGCATCTCGCGCCAGACGGCAGTGTGATCGTTCGGGCCAAGACGAAGTCCATCCTCGAACTGGCTGGTGCTTTGCGAATCCCGGCACCTCCCGTTCCGGTTGAAGATATGAAAGCGTGGCGCCGCTAATGGCCGCGTTGGATACTAATGCCCTGGTCCGGTATCTCGTGAAAGACGACTTGGAACAGTTCAACTGTGCATACCAACTCATCACACAGCAGGTCCAGGCAAGGCAGCGTCTTTTCGTGCCGATTACCGTGGTGCTTGAACTGGAATGGGTGCTCAGATCCAGGTACAAATTGGCGAAACAGGTCATTACGGACACCTATACAACGCTGCTGTCGACAACCGAATTGCAGTTCGAGTCTGAGTCGGCGCTCGAGCTTGCTCTTTTTTACTATAAGATGTACACGGCAGACTTTGCCGACTGCTTGCATGTCGCCTTAGCCGCAGAAGCGGGTCACGCACCACTGCATACATTTGACAAACGTGCGGCATGCGTTCCTGAGACCCAATTGATTGGATAATAGGCATTTCACTATGATGCATGACGGCCGAAGACTACATCGCCAAGACGGGGCGTGCATTTGAAGAGGCACAGGTACTGCTGAATGCGGGCAGTTTGAAGGGGCATGCAATCGGGCCTACTACACGATGTTTGATGCCGCCCTTCTACCGCATCGCTGAGCGCCTGCCGCAGTTTGCTTGTGCTCTTGCCAGTACAGGCAGTCTTCCCCCCGTTCGAGCTCCACACAACTTTGCAGTTACTTACTGCTGTGCCATTTTTTAGCAAGCCCTTTACAAAGGTCTTACTGGCCTTAAACTCAGCAATAGATTGGCGCAGTCGATCAGCATTCGTCGGGTTCCCCAGAAGATGCAGCGTTTCCTGCATACTGTTGTAATCATCTAGTGAAATCATGCAGCGGGCTCACTCCGACGCGGCCGGCGTGCCGAGGATCTTCTCCGACAAAGTGAAATCGTAGCTGGAATGGACGTGCACGCGCTTGCGATCAGGATGCGCGTAGCCATATGCTTTGCGCAACGCCAGCGCGGCTTCGTGGAAGCCGGACAGAATCAGCTTCTGCTTGTTCGGATAGATCGCGATGTCACCGACCGCGAATAGGCCCGGGCGCGAGCTTTCGTAGCTGGACGTGTCCACCGCGATGCGTCCCGCGCGAATCTCCATGCCCCACTGCGCGATGGGTCCCAAATCGGCGACCAGCCCATATAGCGCGACGATATGTTCCGCGAGCACGCTCGTTTGCGCGCCGATCTGCGCGATATCCACCGTCTGCAACGCGCCGTGCTCGGTGCGCAATGCCGCGATTGTGCCTGTCACGATATCGAGTTCGCCAGCGTCAGCGGCGCGGCGCAACTGTTCGACGGTCGAGTCCGCTGCACGGAACGCGTTGCGCCGATGTACGAGCGTCACATGCTGGGCGACGTGGCGCAGCGCGAGCGCCCAATCGAGCGCCGAGTCGCCGCCGCCCGCTACGACTACGCGTCGGCCCGCGAAGTCATCGAGGTTGCGCACCGCGTAGTGCACATGGCGGCCTTCCAGCGAGGCCGCTTCGGGCGGCGCTAGCCGTTGCGGCACGAACGCACCATTGCCTGCGCTGATCAGGATCGCCGCGGCATCGAACTCCAGTTGCTGCTCCGTGCGAGCACGCCAGCGGCCGTCTTCGCGTTGCTCCACATGGATTACGCGCTGACCCAGACGGATCGGCACGTTGAACGGGCGACATTGCTCGGCGAGCCGCTCGACCAGTTCGCGTGCGGTGCAGACTGGAATTGCCGGAATATCGAAAATGGGCTTGTCCGGATACAGTTCGGTGCATTGGCCGCCGATCTGTGCAAGCGTGTCGACGACCTCACACGTCAGTCCAATCACGCCGGCCTCGAAGGCGGCGAACAACCCGACTGGCCCGGCACCGATGATCAGTACGTCGGTGCGGATTGGCTCGTGGACGGATTCAATGGTATCAGGCATTTCGCGGTACGCTGCGAGCGCGCGCAGCGTTCATCGGTGTAGTGAGGATGAGTACACCATACCGGAGCGCGGCGCGGGCGGCAACGATAACACCACACCGCGAGGGGCTGACCGGCGCTGCCGCATGCGCTAATACTATCGCACGCCTTATCGGCTAGCTGTCGGATTGGCGCGCGGTGGCGGCCAGTGCGTCGACCAATTCTATCGGAACGGGAAACACAATCGTCGAGGCCTTGTCACCGGCGACGCTGGTCAGCGTCTGCAGGTAGCGCAATTGCATCGCCTGCGGCTGCCGGGCGAGCATCTGCGCCGCCTGCAACAGCTTTTCCGATGCTTGCAACTCGCCTTCCGCGTGAATAACCTTGGCGCGGCGCTCCCGCTCGGCCTCGGCTTGCCGCGCGATGGCGCGCACCATTGACTCGTTCAGGTCAACGTGCTTGATCTCGACGTTCGATACCTTGATACCCCATGTGTCCGTCTGCGCATCGAGCGCCTTCTGGATATCATCGTTGAGCTTCTCGCGCTCGGCCAGTAGCTCGTCAAGTTCGTGCTTGCCAAGCACCGAGCGCAGCGTGGTCTGCGCCAGCTGGCTGGTGGCCTCCAGGTAGCGCGCGACCTGAATCACCGCTTTTTCCGGATCGACGACACGGAAGTACACGACCGCGTTGACCTTGACCGATACGTTATCGTGCGTGATTAGGTCCTGCGACGGCACGTCTAGCACGACGGTGCGCAGATCGATCTTCACGAGCTGCTGAACGCCGGGGATGATCAGCACGAGGCCGGGCCCCTTGACCCGCCAGAAACGGCCCAGCATGAACACTACGCCACGTTCATATTCGCGGAATATCCGGATCGATGCGACGGCAAGAGTCACCACCAATAGCACGATGAAGCCGGCGAAGCCGAAAGTCAAACCCATTACGAATGCTCCCCTGGTTCAGGCGGCGTCGCCGCCGGTACGACGCTTAGCGTCAGGCCATGCCGCCCGGTCACGCGCACGTGCGCGCCACCGGGCAGGGCACGATCGCTTCGCACGCGCCACTGCTCGCCATGAATCTGGGCCCAGCCGATCGACTCGCCCAGGTTCGACGCGCCGTCGCCGGCGGGGCGGGGCGCTAGCTCGCCGAGCATGATGCCGGTGCTGCCGACCAGCGTCTCGGCGCCCGCGGCGATCGGACGCCGGCGCGCGCGCAGCGCAATGCTGGAGATCCCGATGAAGAATGTCGCGCTGAATAACGCGAGCGCAATGATCAACGGCGGCGGGATGCCGAAGCCAGGGACCTCGGTGTCGATCAGCATCAATGCGCCGATGCCGAACGCGACGACCCCGCCAAAGCCGAGCGAGCCGAATGTCGGCACGAATACTTCGGCGATCAGGAATGCGATGCCCAGCAGTATCAGAATCAGTCCGGCGTAGTTGACGGGCAGCATGTGCAGCGCAAACAAGCCTACCAGCAAGCTAATCGCGCCCGCTACCCCTGGCAGCACGAAACCCGGATTGGCGAACTCGAAGAACAACCCGTACATGCCAATCATCATCAGGATCAGCGCGACGTTCGGGTTGGTGATCACGGCCAGTAGACGGGTGCGCCAGTCCGGATCGATCCGCACGATCGGGGCATGGGCGGTCTGCAGCGTGTGCACGCCGTGCGCGGTATCGATCCGTCTGGCGTCGAGTTGCACGAGCAGCGCGTCCAGGTCGCTGGCCACCACGTCGATCACATGATGCGATAGCGCGTCGCTCGCTGACAGGCTGACCGCATCGCGTACCGCACGCTCGGCCCACTCGCCGTTTCGGCCATGCAGCTGAGCCAGACTGCGGATGTAGGCAGCCGCGTCTTGGATCTGCTTGCGTGTCTCGGTCGTGCGTGGGTCGCCCGGCACGTCGATGGATCGCGTGGGCGACGATGTCGGCGCGGCTGCGGCTGTCGCGGCGCCGCTGGCCGCCCCGGCGGCCCGGCTCTTGGCCGTATCTGTCGCGGTGTCGCCGTCCATACCCGGTGGCGATGACTCGCCGCCGATGCCGAGTTGAATCGGCGTGGCGGCACCAAGGTTGGTGCCGGGCGCCATCGCGGCGATGTGGCTGGCGTACAGGATATAGGTTCCCGCGCTGGCGGCCCGTGCGCCAGCTGGCGCGACGAATGTCGCCACCGGGACCGGCGAGGCGAGCATGGCTTTGATGATCTGGCGCATCGACGGATCCAGCCCGCCGGGCGTGTCCAGCTCAATCACCGCCAACTGCGCATGCATGCTGGCTGCCCGCGCTAGGCTGCGCTCGATGAAATCGGCGCTCGCGGGACCGATCGCACCGCTGACGGGGATCAGCACGACTGGCGCGGGCGCTGGCACGGCACCGGCAGAAAGTGCGGCGAGAAACCACCCGAAACACAACTTGCGGAGCGTGCGCAGCAGCATGACGGAATTCCGAAAATCCCTTTTATTAAGCGTAGGTGAGTTGGCACCGTTTTTCAGCGTCACGATGACCTATTGCGTCAAACTTGGCGGTTGGGCAAAGCTTGGGGCGCCCCGCCAATCCCCATGGTGAGTTGTGCAAATGGCAGAGTACCTAGTCGGCCCTTCAAAATTGGGATGAGAAGTCCCGTGCACGGGAAATGAAACAGGATAGGTAGCGGCGCAGCGCCAAAGCGAGCGCAGCCACCCAAGCACAAAAAAAGCGGGCTGGATGCCCAATCGGGTAATGGCGCGCAGCAGCCAGCGCAGGTTATAGCCTGTCGAGCACAGCACGGCATGTACCGCATCACCGGTGACGCCTTTGAGCCAGTAGCGCCGCATTCCATGATCCTGTTTGACATGCCCGATGATCGGCTCGATGGCTTGACGCCGCTTCAAACGACGCTGTTGTGCCGGGGTTAGCCTGTTGAGTTTTCCGCGATGTATCAACTGTACGGGCGCAACCTGAGCATCCACACCACGAAAGCCCAGATCGGTCAGCACAGTCTTGACACGTGGGGCACCGGCCAGGTCTTGTATCAGGATCGAGATTTGTTCGAGCTGTTCGGCCAAAATGTGGCCGTCGTAGGGGTTGCCAGCGAACGCTCGCGTACCGACAATGAGCCCTTGTTTGTGCGTGATAGGCTGGCTCACCTTGACGCCGAACTCGTACGGTTGGCGGGCCTTACCTTTGCCGATGCATGCAACTTCCGGAGCGTGTAGTGCATACAGTTTGTCTTTGTCCTTGGGACGCTGTCGGCAAATGCGCCAGGCTCGTTGCAGCCACCTGTGCAATGGCGCTTGTCGCTCCTGCGAGATCTCGCCTAGCTTGCGTTCGATCTCGCGCAGCACTCGGCCCAACACGGTACGCTGGCGCTTGAGCACACGGCGCAGACGCTTAAACTGCTTGGCATGCGCGTAGCCACCGGCGCGTCGGCGTAGTCGTTTGCCTTCGCGCTCGTAGGTTTGCTTGAGCGCCAAGCCCGCGTGCTGGGCCAAGCGCACCAGCTTGCTACGCGCCACTTCCAGCAGCCGGCTGTCAGTCGGATAAGCCATCGCTTTCTCTTGGACGGTAGTATCCACAATCACGCTTTCAAATTCGGCTGGCTTGAGCGCCTTCATCTGTGCGGCAGCGGTAAGGGTCGCGGCCAGCAATTCTTCGACGCCGGCTTCGCCCAAGGCTTGCCGAAAACGCACTAAATTGGTCGGATCACACGGCAGGCGTGGTTGGAAGTACTGCTCACCGCAGAAGAACTGAAAGTACACGTCCTGTGCCCAGCGCTCGCACACCGACTCATCACTTTCGTTGTAGGCATGCTTCAGATAGAGCAGCCCCACCATCAATCGCATTGACAGTCGAGGACGCCCGGCTACGCTCACACCGGCGCCAGCGAGCTTCGGCGCCATCCCGAACAGATCGGGCACGGTGCTGCTTAGAGCTTCGCGCGTGCGCCGCTCAAACAGCGGGGCGAGCGTCGCTTCAATTGTATTAGCCGGAACTTGATCTGACAGATAGTCGGGCCGATAGAAAAGAAGCGGTCAATGTGGAATGAGTTTCTCCTTGGCAAGTGCTAGTGAATCGAGGAAGGTGCGCATGGGCGTCTTGCCATAACACCATCGCCCCTGATGCTCACGTTCATTGTTGTACTGATCGAGCCATGCATCAAGATCGGTTTGTAAGGCGTCGATCGATTCGTAGATCTTCTTGCGGAACACCACCCGATAGAACTCGTTGAGCATGGTTTTGTGCAACCGTTCGACGATGCCGTTGGTCTGCGGCGACTTGGCCTTGGTGCGGGTATGGTCGATGTCTTCTACAGCCAAATACAGCTCATATTCGTGATGCTCGGGATTGCCACAGTATTCGGTGCCACGATCCGTGAGCACGCGCAGCAGCGGGATGCCGAAACTGTCGAAGAATGGGACAACACGATCATTGAGTAAGTCAGCCGCCGGCAGCGGTGTCTTGCGATCATAGAGCTTAGCCAATGCCACCTTCGAATAGGTGTCGACAAAGGTTTGTTGATAAACACGACCTACGCCTTTGAGGCTACCGACATAGAATGTATCCTGCGCGCCACAGTAGCCTGGACATTCAGACTCGAACTCGCCGTGGGCCTCTTTTTCCTGTTTGGCGCGCTCCAGCGCGACCAACTGGGCTTCGGTCAGCACCAGCCCGTCCTGAGCGGATTTGGCTTCCAGCGCCTTTAGACGCTTGTTCATGGTCTGCAGATCGTGACGCAGCCAGATGCTGCGAACGCCCTGAGGCGAGACCTTTAACGCATGGCGCTTGAGCACTTCATTGGCGATGCGGATCTGACCATAAGCGGGCAGTTCCAGGGCCAGTTCAACTACGGCCGCCTCGATCTGCGGATCCACGCGGTTTTTGGGCAGCGGGCGGCGGTGGGAGATTTCCTGCAGCGCCGCTTCGCCGCCTTTATCGTACAGTTCCTTGAATCGGTAGAAGCTGTCGCGTGAGTAACCCATCACGCGGCAAGCTTGGCTGACGTTGCCCAGTTGCCGGGCCAGTTCGAGCATGCCGACTTTGGCACGGATGACCTTCTGTTCCTGAGTCATGGCGGACCCCTTGCTGTTCGTGGCGCGCGTTGCCGCGCAGGGCGTAGCCCGTAGCGGCAACGCGCGCCAGCATGAAAAACCAACCACTGTCAGTTTTAGTCTAGTTCACTGCACTTCAATCGTGCGCCATGGCATACGCGTGGCTAGCACCGCAAGCGGGTGCCGCAGATCAATCATCGCATCCAGGCGGCTACGAAAAAAATCCGGTGCCCCACAAGAACTTGTCTGGCTCGTGCTCATCGGTGGTGTTTAAAACTCCCAGAAATTGCCCCTATTGGATTATCTTTCTGGGAGTGACGCAACCCCTCGATCGACTTCTGCGCCTTACCACAACAGCATCTCAAACTTTTTGCAGGGCGAGCTTCTATGAGCAGAAAGTTGTCAAGAGTTTTGTGCAAGGAAAAAGTCCATAAGCAGATACCTCGACTTTTAGCCAAGCGATATCAACGCTCGTTAGGGTGGGGTCGAGCCGATTGTGCGCACGTGAGAGATTCACCTCTCACCCACTTCTATCCGCCGGATTTGGCCGGCCTCATCCTGTATGCGCGCTACGCCGGACATTCTGGTCCGGTGGATATGCCCCATCTAATGATCGGTTACATTCAGCAACCCGTCCGCCCTACGGGCATATCCCGGTTCAGCCCCTCCAATAGACGTTGATCCGACAGCTATAAGCCATGCCCACTCATGCCCCTTTGAACTGAGCGTTTTGTGGAATCACGCCGTCTTTAAGGTAGCGCCATAATGCAATCACTAACCGCCTGGCAAGCGCGACAATCGCAATGCGTCGCGCGCGGCGATTGGCTCCGGTGCCCTGCGTGCGCTTGTTGAACCACTGCGCCAGCGCACTGCTAGGCTGATAGCGCAGCCAGCACTAGGCCATCTCGATGAGCTGGGTTCGCACTCGCCTATTTCCCTGCTTGCTGATTCCCTGATCAATCCGGCTCTGTCCGCTATCGTAGGGCTGCGGGACCAAGCCTACGCAGGCGCCCAGTTGCCGCCGGTTACCAAACTCGCGCCAGAACAACTCAAGCATCAGGCGCGATGCCCCGAGCTGGCCTACACCTTTGAGGTGCCTAAGATAAGTGATCCGTTCGCGTACAGGTGCCGGTAGGCGTTCTTGCAGTGCGCGCTCAAGTGCCGCGAGTTGTTCTTCGGCAAGTGCCAGGCGGGCCGTCTCGCGTAACAGTCGTTCATGCAACTCGCTGGGCAGCGGTGTGCCATCGTGACAAACCAGTTTGCCGCTAGCTAGCCGCTTGGCAAACGTCCTATGATCGAAACCGTCCCAGCAACCCATCGTGATCAACAACTTACGCATACGCTCGCGGTGCTGCAGCACCTCTTTGTGCAATTGCCCTCGATCACGAATCAACTGACGCGAAGCTTCATCTTGCAGCGAGGGCACTCGCACTACGCGCATGCGGTCACGTTCGCCATGCAGCCATACTCGCAGATTCGTGACCAGCTTGATCGCATCAAGCCGATCCGTCTTAGCGCGACGCCTGTGCCGCTCCACCGGAATACTAGCCGCATCGATCACATAACAATCCATGCCACGCGAGCGCAGCGCTCTATAGATCCAAAATCCATCCTGCCCAGCCTCATAACTGACCACCACACGCACATCTTGGGGCAGCGACCATTTCTGCTTGTACCGCTCAATCACCTCCAATAGGGCTTGCACTCGCAGGGCCGCTTGCGCTCCCCTTACCGTGTGTACCGCTGGACTCTGTCTGCGTCCGTCGTGCAGCGCAATTTTCCATTGGGCCCCTGCCAGTTCGAGTGACGCTGCCAGTATTACGTTCTCAGCATCGGCTCCGGCTAAGTGATCTGTACGCATGATAGCCTCCGTTGCGTTCGCCTTGATTCACTTAAGCTTACAACTTAAGC
The DNA here is from genome assembly GCF_900156195.1 of Burkholderia sp. b14. Classification (NCBI taxonomy): domain Bacteria; kingdom Pseudomonadati; phylum Pseudomonadota; class Betaproteobacteria; order Burkholderiales; family Burkholderiaceae; genus Burkholderia; species Burkholderia sp. b14. Next base: position 641,456 of record NZ_FTPJ01000002.1, on the reverse strand, counting down.
TTTGGTTAGTCTCGCGCTACATAGGATCTAAATAATGTTTGGCTACACAAAGCTAGTAGCGCGATGCCCATGAAGGGCATCAATGAGAAGCTAAAAAATTCCTTGAATGGGGTAAAAATAACCAATAGCTTTTTTCAAAAGACTAGCGCTGTGTCAGATAAAGATCGCGACGCTTTGCAGACTAGAGTAAACAATCTGCTTGGGCAGCTCAGTCGTGCGAAAAGCGCCATTAATAGATCGCGCCTCGATATTATCGTAAACGGAAATCTAAATAGTAATGAAAATCGAGTCGAGCTGGATCATAGATTAAGAAAAGCCTTCGGTGAGGTTATTTCGGAAATTAATTTGTCAAAAGAAAGAATTCATAAAACCGCGCAAGCAAACCCTTACCAAAGAAATGGTTCTCTGCCTAAAATAGGGCTATCAAAAAATCAGTATGTTGATTTAATGAAGAAGCTTGACGTTGTTGAGTCGGATATTAAATTAAAGCTAAAAACAACCAAAAGGATAATCGACGATTTGTCTAAGTCATAATGCGCTTGTGCAATGCCGTGGATTATTAATAGGCGAGACGGATGGTTAGGCTGACGCAGCCTAACCATCCGTCTCGCCAAGATTGACGTTATCTCATTGCCGACGCAGCCGTGCCTTGATCCAATCGACGAGGGGCCGACGACGGCGCTCGCTATCTGCGTGGCCAGCCGTCTGGCGTTGACTCGGAACTTCCCACCATGTCACCGGTGACGGGTCAGGGTCAAGGTTAAGTAGCGGAAAGGGATTCAATTCGGCCCGTTTATCGCGGATGCGAGCCTGTATGGGTAAAAACAGCGGTTCGTGTCGGCCGCGGGACATCGACTCGGTCGAGAGGTGATGGTAGGCGGTTAGGCCCTATGCGCTCAATCGATGATAGTCGACCTCAAAATGATGAATCATCTTGTCTTGCTAATCTCGGGAAGCAGGTTAATGTCGTGAAGGAGAACAGATTACATTCGCGTTGAAGCAAGCAGAGCTGGACACACCGGTGGCTGAGGTGTGCCGCAAGATGGGCATCAGCGACACGTCCATGCCGCCGTACTTCGAGCGCCACTTGTAGAACGTCGCCGTGCTAATGCCCAGCTCTCGGCACAGATCCAGTACCGCCAGCCCTGCCTCCACGCGCTTGAGCGCCTCCATGATCTGGCTGTCCGTGAATCTCGACTTCTTCATTGCGTAGAACTCCCTTAACAAAAAAATTCTACTTCTGATTTCATCGGTTTTTTGGGAGGGGGGATTACCTCACCACTTCGACATGCTAACGCACAGGAGATCGCCCCGCGTAAGACATGTGGTTTACTGCGCGCTCACCGACCACCGGTGCGCGCTCCTGTGCGTTGGCCGGCGAAATGTGCACCGCCTGCAGTAGGCCCAGCGTGTCCACAGCCATATAAACTTTGCTGCCTCGCTTGCGCTTATGACCGGCGTAGCCCGCACGCGGACCATTCTCGCACGTAGGGTGTGTCCCTCCAGGATAACCACGCTGGGCTGACCCCTGACGCTGTTGCGCCACGCGCAGCACCGAACGCAAATCGTGGACCATCGCTTCAAAGCAACCCGCGTTCAGCTAACGCTGCGTTTGCTGGTAGACCCGTTCCTACGGCGGAAAGTTGGTCGGGAGCATACACCACGATGCACCAACCCGCGCCATCCAGTGCAGTGCGTTTAACATTTCTTGCAGTTCATTTCGATGCTGCAGTGCGTCTTCGTTCATTAAAATTAGATATTGTTGCTACCGGCCTCCAAATGACTAAAGTTGGCTGTTACTCGTTCCCGGCAGTTGATAATTCAAGCTCTATTTTGTGGCTGGGCTTTTTGCTGCAAGACGAGGGTAACGTCGTAGCATGGCCAAATGACTTTGCCCCTGACGCCAGCAAATCGAGGCAATCAGCTCGGGATGACTCGCGACTTGGCCGATCTGATTGGCGTGTCATTTTGCCGAATTCTAAGATTAACCCTATAAGGTTGGATGGGCCTTCGCGTCGAAGGCGCTTGATTCGATTATTCGCTGCCTCCACAGCCACTCCAGAAGCTGTTGTGCTTTTTCTGTTTCCATTGATTTGCCGAGAAACGCAACCAGCTCAAAAGGATGCGTCGCCCTTGTCAACATCTCAAGGAGTGGAAAAAGCGCCACGCCATTCCAAAACGCGACTGGGCGATCGAGACTCGGATGCTGCAAGGCGGGCTGAGCGGTGACACGGTCGCCTTTCGCACAGGGGATCACGACAATGTCTGTATTCCGAGTGAACTGAATCGGTCTGTGCAAGGGAAACTGAGGTACAGGCACATTCGGCTGCCGCGGAATCGACGAAAAATGCGCCAATTCGGCTTTCAGCGCACGCGTCATGATGTCCACGCGTGCTGCAGCCTCGTTACTGGACGAAGCCGTCGCAACCGTATCAGAAGTCAACGCTGGCATCGAGCGCTGGCGCCAGAAATGCGATTCACTACACCATGTTTGACGATAGTATCCAGTGCTCCATGCGAGGTGACGCGCAGCGCCTTCGACCAAACGCGATTCGTAAAAGCGCTGTGCCAATTCTCGTTCCGAGGCATTGCTCGCCCGGCACCACGTGTTCAGAGCAATCGCGGCCTGGAGGGAGAATCGCATGGCTTTTTCGACACCCGAAGACGAAATCGGGTCGAGCGCGAACGCAGCATCTCCGAGCTTGACTCGCCCAGCCTGCCAGGAGAGCACATCGACGTAGGGCGTCGATACGCACATCCGTGGCGAGGCGCACCATGGTAAGCTGGCCATGTCTTGAAACAACGCGCTCCGTGAGCAGGCGTTGCGCAAAAGAAACTCTGGTCCGCGCTCGCGTGTGTATGGATCGAACGTAAACATGACACGGTAACGGCCGCCCGGCAATGCAGCACCCCACATCCATCCGTCATCGAGCGCCTCCACGCGAGTGGCGAAATCAGCTCGCGGAGCCAGCGTTTCCAGCTCGATTTCGGCCCATACTGTGGACAGCCTAGGCGCATGCAAGCTTTGTGGTACACGCCGGTTCTGCCGGCCCTGGGCTTCGAGCAGCACGTGTGCCTCTGCGTGCCACAACCTGCCGGATGTCGCTATTTGCGCATGCCAGGCACCGGGCTCTCCGTCGATTTGCCCGAGGCTCGCCGGTCGCAAGACTTCCACACCGCGCGCCTGGGCTAAACGCAGAAGAGCTTCATCAAACGCGGCACGCTCCACGACGGCGCCGTCGTGCGCAACCGTCTCGATCGTTTTGCTCGTCCAGCGCACGTGCGTGGGCTTACCGGCGAGGATGGGGACGGTCTCGAGTGCATCGTTCGCGTCGAGGTAATCGATGATGTTCCTGACACCCGGTGTAAGTGCCTCCCCTATTTGCGGACGAGGCCATGACTGGCTTCTTTCAACGAGCAGCACACGATGTCCGAGATGGTTCAAGCGAAGCGCCGAGCACAGACCGGCAGGACCGGCGCCGATCACGAGCATGTCGAACTTGCGATTCACACCGTTCCTGTGCCGCTCGACGACGTGCCCGGCGGATTGGCAAACCAAGTAGGCGCATAGCGCGCCAGCCTGCCGTGTGCACCGATTACATAGTGCAGCCAGCCGCGGATATAATCGCAGGCGCTGCGTCCGCGCGCAAGGACTTCGTGGTGACATCCGCCGCCACAGAGGTAACGCGCCCAACATGCGTTGCAAGGCCACTGCCTATGCACGTGACGCTCGGCAAGCCAAATCGTCTGACGTACATGATCGACACCCGTAGAGAGATGGCCCATGGCGCCGGCCTCATCGCCTACGAAGCGGTGGCAAGCTGCCAGCTCGCCAGCGGCGGATACCCCGAAATATCCCGCACCCGCACCGCACGGATAAGGCCGATGCGTGCCGCGCTGGATTTCGCGCAGCGCGTTCTGCATGTTCAGGAAAGGATAGCGCTCGCCGTGCATGACTTTCTGCTCGAACGCGAGTCCACACGCAATCATCTCTTGCAGCATGTTTGCCATGTCGTCGGGCTCCATTTCTGCGCGGCCGTTCGAAGCACGCAGCAGCGGCGAAAATCCAACGCTATGGAACCCCATGCCGATGAAGGTGTCGAGCGTGCTCGGCAAATCGAGATTGAAGGGCGTGACGGTCACGCGAGCCGAGACCTGCATGTGGCGCTGACGGGCAAGCAGGGGGGCCAAGCGCTCGACGATGGCGTCGAAGGAGCCCTTGCCGCCCTTGAACGGACGCAACCGATTGTGTACGGGCGCAGGGCCATCGAGGCTGACGGTAACGGCAAAACCGTGTTCCTCGAAAAAATCCGCGTCGTCTTCCTGCAGAAGCGAGCCGTTCGTGGTGACCGAGAAATAGCAGCGTACGCCGCGCGAGCTTGCGCGCTCACGCGCATAAGTGGTCGCCGCACGCAGCACCGCACGGTTGGCGAGTGGTTCCCCCCCCATGAACGCCAGATTAATCTTGCCGCCTTCGTTCACTTGTTCGACCAGTAAATCGACTGCTGCGAGCGCTGTCGCGAGCGGCATGTTCTGCGCCTTGCCGCCGAATTCTCCCTGCTGAGCGTAGCAATAGGTACAGCCGAGATTGCATTTCTGCGCGACAGCAAGTGACAACGCGTGCACCGGTGCTTCGGTCAAAGGCACGTCGTCAATCGCGGGCATCATATCAAGTCCACAGTGTGCGACCAGCGCGGCGACAGCCCCTGCGTCCATCTCTTCGAGTGCCGTTCGAAACGCGTCATGCAAATCGCGCGGTACATGAAATAGGCGGCTTCCGTTGACGAGCAGCAGTTGCGCTCCCTCCGCATCTTCGACTACATGAATCTCGGGATGCCGGGGGCGCGACGCGTCGGCGATGCGTGCGGTCATCGCCGACGCCAGAGGCGCAAGCTGTAGCCCTGCGTCCTTGATCGACGTCGGCCGGGCCGCCACGAACGATTCACCAATGGCGTCAGGTTTCATTGGCATCCTTGCCGCGTATCACGAACTGAAGATCCTCCTGCCAGGATCTGAACAGATCGTCGTAGGACCACAGCCGCGAGTCGACGCGATTATCCGGCACGTACGTGCCGGTGCGACGCTTGGACAGCCACATGTCGCCGCGCGCCAGCCCGTCGTCGCCAGGCTCGACGTTGACGAAGTCGGGGCGCGACGCGGCCCAGTAGTAGCACGCGCATTCGCGATAATCGTTCTGCCAGGGCGCACAAAGGCCTTGCGTCAATTCGCCTGGTTGGAGCATCTGGGGATTGAAGCTGGCCGTCTCGCCATCGAAAAAGCGCCTCAGGATGAGCGTCTCCTTCAAGGTCTTTGTTTTATTGGGAACGTATAACACCTCGTCGATGGCGTTTGGGTAATCCGTGAATTCACATTCGACTGGCTGCCCCTGTAAGTGAACGATACGGGCGATGGAGTTGGACCATTCCATAAACGACACCGCATTGGGATTGGATGCGCTGGCAAGCGTGATGGGATCTCCGCCCGGAAGAACCGGTCCGCTCGTGGCAACCATCGTAGTAACCATCGGACCGCCATTCGGATCGCCAAAGCGCAGCAGGCGACGCGTTTTAAGATGCTCGTAGCATGAATCCGCATCGATCACGTAATTGTTGTTCTCGACCAGTGTGATGCCTTCGAATGCGCGTCGCCAAAGGTTGCGGAAATCGAACTCCAGACCGGGAAAGCAATTCGAAATCGCGCTGCGCGGCAGAACCGAAGCTGGGTTGCCCACACCGCGGTGGTGAATCTGCGCGGTCAGATTTTCGGCACGGATCTCACGGATTTGCCTGTCGTGCTGTTGCAGGCTATTCGAATCATTAGTCGACATACTTATCTTCCTTCGGATCAGGTTGTCCAAACATCGCGTCGCGTGCCGCTTTGATCACGAGGTTGATGTGGCGGCGCGTGAGCGTCAGGCTGCGGCCATCCGCGCCGCGCATCAAGGCCGGCATCTTGCGCAATCCCTCCGCTGTCAGATCACCGATCTCCTCGGGCTGGCGCAAGACCTTGGCGAACCATGGTGCGCCGCCGGCCAACAATGTGCTGAACACGCGCTCGTGCAGCGCGCGCAGCGCGAGATTGTCGACAATTGATTCGGCAGCGATCGGCTCGTAATAGCGCTCGAAGTCGGCGGTGTTCTGCCTCACCATGGTGCTTGCGACGTTGAATTGCCCGTTGACCGGATTACCGTTCATAACGGCCGTGTTCATCAGCCGTATCATTTCCAGCGCGCGCAAGACGATCTTCGTGGCTTCATCGATCGATACTTCTTCCTCGTCAACATTGTGACCGTAAAGAATCTGCTCCAACTCGTCGGAGACCACGCGCACCGGCAGCGTATCAGGCGCATAGGCCGGCGGCCCGGCACCAATATAGCCGTGCGCATGCAACTCACAGCCGTCCTTCTTCATTAACACGACTTGAACGTAGCCATCGCATTCGTCGTCGACATAGCCCCAGCTAACTTGATCCCCATTTTTGCCGGCATATCCGGCGAAAATCTGCGCGGGGTTGGTCGGCGCAGGATGATCCTGCGTAGGGCCGCCCGCTTCCCTGAAGCCGAGCCACTTGCCGGGCTTTTCATCGTAAAGCAGGAGATCGTCGCGATCGATGACGGGGTCGTCGCTCAGCTCTGTTTCGTTTTCGTTGTCCGAAATACGACGTTTCATGCGCGTACCGTACACGATGCCGGCTGCAGGTGTATAACGCAGGCGGATTTCAGGGAACAGTTCTGTCGGCTTGATGAATTGGATGTAGCCGAGCGGAAGGTGCCGTCCAGAGCGGAAGTTTCTGCACTGGCCTTTCATCGCGTACCGCTTATGGTCCCTGAGGTTGGTTAGTTCGGCGTAGATCTTGTCGTTCGGGTCGTTGGTGCGTCGGTATATCTTGATATTGCCGAGACAGATATTCCAATGTAAGGCGTTGACGTCCAGTTGTTCCTTCTTAAGTAATTCGAGTGTGAGCGGCTGCAGCCTATCTGGCTCCTCCTGCGTGCGTGCAAAAACCTCGAGGAAAGGCGCAACCGGCCGCACCTTCTTATCCTCATCCTTGAAACGAATCTTGTCAGGTACGTAGGACCGCACAATTTCACCGCTCTCGTGATTCACTTCCAGCGTTGTGCACGGCACAATGCGGCGATAATCGAGCGGGTTGTTGGGATTGACATCAAGCTTGAACGCTTCTAGCGGCGTCGCCGCGGCGCCTAGCCTTCCGACCGCAATGGGCGGAAGAATTCGAAGTTCCAGTATCGGCATGTTTGGCTCCTAGAGTAACGCCAGGTCGACTTTGCCAGACAGGATGCGCCTGGCGATGGCGGTTATATTCTTGTCGGCTTCGCGCAAACTGTGCAAATACGGATGGTGTACGGCATCGGTTTGGGCTAGCAAGTTCGTCACCAAGTTTTCCGATGCCGCTAGTAGATCGAGGTGCCCGCGCCACCGGTTCGCCTCACCAAACGGACTGTTGAGCGTATAGGGCACCTGGAATGGCGGCCCCGCAAGCGGTGCGCCCGACGCCGTCGACACGGGCAACTGCATTAGGATCTCAGAGAGCGCACGCAGGTTGTACATTTCCCCGAACGCGGCATTGATGATCGACCCGCGCGGCGTGAACTGTCCTGCTGCCCTGAGCTCACCGTAAAGCGTGAAACTGTGGATCAGGTATTGCAACAGCATGCGATAACGCAAGTTAAACAACGACGCCCACAACGCCGTCACCGGCTCGGTGATGGCCGTCGTCGGTGTGCCACCCTGCTCCGGCTCGAGGTCGGTATTGAGTGAGACGTAGGGGTTAACTGCGACAGACCGTGAAGGCTGCCAAGCGGCGTGCGCGCCCGACGACGCTGTTCTTGTGTCGTGTAGCGTAACCGCCACTTTCGGATAGGCGTCCTTCCAGGTTTGTTCAAGAAAGTCGCCGGGACGTGCGGCATTCCAAACATCTTGGCCGTGCAGTTGGCCTTCGAGGGCGGCGCGCATTTCCACATAGATCCGCAAAAAGCGAACGAAATGTGAGGGATTCGTGCCGTGCGGAGCCTCCCCTTGCTTGGCAATCGCCTTCAGTGCGTTCACCGCGTCGTCGCGCGAAGTCGCGGGCATCACAAGCACGTCCGGCGTGCCTCCCAGCGACCGCCGGTCGCTGCTGCCGCGCTGCCCCCCGTGGTAGCCACGGCCCCACTCAGCGAAATCCGCCTGGCAGCGGTAAGTGTCGGCCTGAAAGACTTCATCGGGTAGGGAATTGACGAGCGGAATCAGCGTATTGAACAGTTCCCCGACATGATGGGGACAAGGTGCCTGCGCATCGACGCGTCTGCGGATTTCCTCCCCCAGTGCACCGCCGTACCAGTTGACTGGTGCTTCCGCGTAGACGTATTTCGCGAGCGAATTCAGCGTCAGCGGTTCAAGCATGAAAGGAAAAGGATAGAACGGCGTGTCCCAAGGATAATCGTTGCGCTCGAAATGTAAAGGCGAGCCGATCAGGCGCAGCACGTTTTGCACCGTGATCAAATGTCCCATCTCCTCCTTGGCAATGCCGAGGATAGTTTCTTGCCAATTGCGAACCGCGTCGTGAAATTTGGGCGGCACCTGCGGGCCGCCCAAGGAGTAGCCTGCATATAGATACTGCACCATCAGGCAGTGCTCGATTTCCGCGTCGATGGACAACAAATAAGTGACGTAGTCGCGCGCAGAAAATTCAAGCGCGAGTAGATGCTCGATAGAACCGCCCTCGGTAGTCAAGCCACTTGGCGCCAGTTTTACTAATGATTGACCGCCAAGTGCTAGATGCCGCCAAAGTCTGAAAGATTGCATTGCCGCTCCTTATTGCCAACGTCGGGAAAAGAGGGTCGTGCGAAACTACAGGAAATGGTCGGTATTAGGGGAGGGGATCTTTGTTGCATCCCCTGTTGGCTGCTTTGTAACACACGCTGTCAGAGGACGCAACTAAATTGGCTTAGTTATGGTTAACTAATTTTGGACAGTCAGATAGTTTTTTCTCCGCAGATTTGGCCTCGAAAACGGCGGGCGACCGATAGTCCCAATGTTGAGAGCACCGCACGTAGTTGTAGAAGCCGATGAGGCGACCCAAGAACGCATCCAAAGGCTTTCGGGGTTTATCTCCAGCTAACGACGGCAACGCTGCCTCAGCGCGTGTCAACATAGGACTTAGCGTTGAGTCGTAACATAAGTGTCCGGATCGGTCGCGAAGCTGGTAATCACGGCCTCCTGCTTTTTCGCCATTGAGGACGAACCGAGGAAGAATTCCTTTGCGCCCAAGACCATCGCGATCAGTACGCCCTCAATATTGCCGAGTACGATAAAAGCAGGCTTCTGAACCTCTATGTGAAAGAACAACAAACAGAAGTGCGCGCCAATCACCAGAAATAGGGCGCCTGTGTATAGATAGGCGAGGTTACGCGGGGTGCGATCTTCTGCAGTCAAGGCCATTTGCCGAGCATTGGCACGGTTGGCGGCGTTCACTTTCGCCGTTTCGATGTTGGTGGTGATAGGGGCCTTCTCCAACTCAGCGGCGATGCGCTGCAGCTCGACTTGGCTCTCAACGATCGACTCCTGAAACCGGTAGGCCAGTTCGGGATTGGCTTGGATTGCAGCCAACGCCTGCTCGGGCGTGCTGGTACCGGTGAGCGTTTGAGCAATCGTGACCACTTTCTGCGCCACCTGTTCGGCCCGGCTACCCCCAATCCACTGGGCGATTTGCGGCGCAAACTGCGCAAGAGCGAGAACAATCGGTAACATGATCTAAGCTCCGGCTACTCTCAAATTAGTGGCGATTCGCCGCGTCCAGCCGCGCCCAAAGCTGGGCCACGTTTGCAGCGCGGTTAAATAAGCTAGGCGGGCGGCTACAAAACGCAGGATAAATAGCTCCGGGTCGACCGCTTGCACCGCGGCAATCGTCTTAGGTCCAAGTTTGCCGTCGGCGAGCGTGCCGCTGGCTTGCTGCATCCAAACGACAACAGGGCCACCGTTGTAGTTGGCATCTAAGAGCTGAAACGCAACACGCGCATCATAACTATCGCAGTGCAGCGGATCCCAGTAAAGCGTCTTGGCAATGTGCTTGGCCGTCTCACGCGGCAAATCCTGCATGGGACCGGTATAGCCCCACGCGAGCGCCACCCGCTGGGTGATACCCCACATGGTTTCACCGCCAGGATCCTGAGGGTGATTGGAATAACCACCTTCATTGCCAATGAGCTGGTCAAAAGCGTCGTCAAAAATGCTCATGCTGAGCGACAAATAGAAAATCTTGTCCATCAATCCTCATCAATCCTCTAAATCTGTTCTAAAACCCTCGTAAAAATGTCCATTTCTTTCCAATGATAGCATTACGCAAAGTACAATTTGAACAATGCTGCGATGTTTAATATTAATTAATGAAGCAATACTAAAATGAATAATGATACGCCATAACGTGGCGCTGGCACGAAGCTTGACTGTATCGGCTGAGCCCTTCAAAAAATAAAGCCTTGACTTCAATCTATACCACTCGACTTTGATGTCAAGTACTAGGGTTGCTTCTTCGAAGTGGGGCTAGATCAGAAAATTATCATGTTGAAAAAATGAAAAATTTTCACAGTGTATTGTTTTGTGAAAATTCTACCGGATGCAAGGAACTAAAGCGAGGTCACGAGTTCTGCTACTTTTATTCGTTTGGACTTGGGCAGTGCAGGTTGCTTTAATGTCACTAGTGTAGCCCGATGCATGGCGGGCTCCATCAGCCCACGAGGAATCAGCCATGCATCGAACTGTTGTAATGATCCAGCAAAACCTGCACAGCTTAATCGGTTAGTGCAAACACCGCGGCGGAGGTTCTCATCTTCAGCGCTTGATGTGGCCATCGATGAACTGAATCCAGTCGGCGATCACGCGGCTGGGGACTACAAGGTCTCGAAGCGGTGGCGATGCACGCATTGCTCCTTTAGCGTGCGGATTACCCGTTCGACGATGCCGTTCTGCGGCGGACAGTGCGGCGTGGTGAACTCCTGCTTCAGGCCGTAACTACGAGCCAGGGCCGTATAGTTTCGGCTGGTGAAGATCAGGCCGTTGTCGCTACGCGGCAGGAAGGGCTTGGATACCCTACCTAGGGTGCCGAAACGAGCAATCAAAGCCTGCTCCAGTGCATTGCCTGCCGTGCTGGCTTGGCCACTGCGCGGCAGCTGCCAGCCCAGTAGCTCGCGCGTGTGGCATTCCATCACCAGCGCTAGCGGGGCCCAGCCATCCCGGCCAGCCCAGATTCGGCACAAGTCGGTCGACCAGCGCTTATTGGGCGCGGTGGCTAACGATGTGTGGCGCGGCATCCCGAACCAACGGCACAACTTGGCCAGCGAGACGGCGATGCCTTCAGTTTGCAGTCCCCTTGGCGGATCGTCTCGATCATTTCTTCTCCTCGCCCAGCAGGGACCGCAATTTTTTTCGGGCGCGCAACTCCAGCATCGTTTCGCCGTAGGCCTCTTGCAGATCCTCGATCTGCCGCTTGTACTGCTCCCGCACATCGAGCGGATTGGCCCGCAGCGCATTCTCCATATCTCGCCCGCCGTCCTTGACTCAGCCTTCCCACTTGCGCAGGCGACAGATCATATGCTCAGCTCTCCTCCGCCACCATCGTCTTGCCCTAAATGATGTCCAGAACCAGCGCGCTCTTGCGCCTGGCGGTCCAGCATTTGATGTCTTCTTCTATCTTCATGCTCCTCGTCTTTTCCTTCAAGCATGACGTGAGCAGGTTTCCACTGGGTCATTACACTGTACTGGTGACATTGAAGCAACCTGCACTGCCCAGGCCCAAACTAATAAAAGTAGCAGAATTCGGGGCCTCGCTTTAGTAAGTATCTTTGCATTCGGTAGAATTTTCACAAAATAGCGCGCTGTGAACATTTTTCACTTTTCAACATGCTAATTTTCTGATTTAGTCCCACTTCGAAGAATTAGCGCTAATACTTGACATCAAAGTCAAATGGTATAGATTGAAGTCAAGGCTTTATTTTCTGAGGAGCTGGGTTGATGCAGCCATGCATCGTGCTGATGCCACGAGATAGCGCCTCATTGGTCTATCGGTTTTACTTAATATTACTTTAGTAGCTAATATTGAACTCACAGCGTTGATTGAATTGTGCGTTGCTCGACAGCTGGGGAAGTTCTTGAAGATTGGAAATAGGTTAAGGGCTGACGGACGAGGTTTTCATTGTGTTATGTGAATTGCTTCGTTTGTCAGACGGATAAGCGTTTCTTGTGGTGCACAGCATGAGCATTTTTGACGACGCTTTTGACCAGCTCATTGGCAATGAAGGTGGTTATTCCAATCACCCTCAGGATCCTGGCGGTGAAACCATGTGGGGTATCACCCAGCGGGTGGCGCTCGCGTGGGGCTATACCGGTCCCATGCAGGATTTGCCGCGTGAGACGGCCAAGCACATTGCCAAGACGCTTTACTGGGATCCGCTGCACTGCGATAGTTATGATGCGCGTGTTGCGTTTCAGCTCTTAGATGCCAACTACAACGGTGGCCCTGTTGTCGTTTGGATGCAGCAAGCCAGCGGCACGCTCGCCGACGGCAAACTTGGACCTAAGACGATTGCCGCGGTGCAAGCGGTCGACCCGGAGCTATTTATCCTGCGTTTTGTAGCCGCCCGCCTAGCTTATTTAACCGCGCTGCAAACGTGGCCCAGCTTTGGGCGCGGCTGGACGCGGCGAATCGCCACTAATTTGAGAGTAGCCGGAGCTTAGATCATGTTACCGATTGTTCTCGCTCTTGCGCAGTTTGCGCCGCAAATCGCCCAGTGGATTGGGGGTAGCCGGGCCGAACAGGTGGCGCAGAAAGTGGTCACGATTGCTCAAACGCTCACCGGTACCAGCACGCCCGAGCAGGCGTTGGCTGCAATCCAAGCCAATCCCGAACTGGCCTACCGGTTTCAGGAGTCGATCGTTGAGAGCCAAGTCGAGCTGCAGCGCATCGCCGCTGAGTTGGAGAAGGCCCCTATCACCACCAACATCGAAACGGCGAAAGTGAACGCCGCCAACCGTGCCAATGCTCGGCAAATGGCCTTGACTGCAGAAGATCGCACCCCGCGTAACCTCGCCTATCTATACACAGGCGCCCTATTTCTGGTGATTGGCGCGCACTTCTGTTTGTTGTTCTTTCACATAGAGGTCAAAGAGTTTGCTTTTGGCGTGCTTGGCAATATTGAGGGCGTACTGATTGCGATGGTCTTGAGCGCAAAGGAATTCTTCCTCGGTTCGTCTTCAATGGCAAAAAAGCAGGCTGCCGTGATTACCAGCTTCGCGACCGATCCGGACACTTATGCCACGACTCAAGCACTAAGTTCTCGATGCGTTTGACATCTCGATTCAAGATTCCGGTGGTCAAGAGCTGCGCCGGTTTCGCCCGGCTATCCAGGTGTCAAGTTGTGCAGACGACACGTTGCCTAAAACAGCCCTTGTTAATGAGGACATCCCGGTGACACCCGGCATGAAACGGATTGCGCTGTTGTATAACGGCACTGAGGTGAGTTGTTTCGAGGCAGCCGAGCCGCGTGCTGCCTCGGAGATCTCCGGCGGCTTGTCACCGCTGTCGATCGACGCGCCACTGCCGGGCAAACCCAACCGTAGCGCCCTGCGTGCGCAAGCGGCAGCGCCACAGGATGGCGTCACTTATACCGTATAGGTATGTCCTGCGGGGAAGTCGACTTGGCAAACTATTGCCGTGGGACGCGAGACGCCGCACGCTGAGATCGACCGCAACCAGTTTCCAGGCGTCAACGCCGTGAAGGTACGCGTGCTGCGCAGCACGGGTTTTGAGGACGAGCTTTTCTCCGAGCAAGAAGTTGACTTAAACTACTGAGGTGGCATATGAATAGCAACAGCAGCAACGCGCTTGATCCGGCGTCGATCGTAGAGATAGCGATCTATCCACCGCTGGGTATCGCGCGCGTCGGCAACGCTCAAGGCGACTCGGACTATTTCACTGCCGCTGAAGTCATTGGCGGTGTGCCGGCGGATCCGGGAGTGCTGCGCAACGCAAATGGCGAGATCAAGTGCCAGGCCGTGCGTTTTCGCATCTATGCCACGCTTGCCTCAGGGCAAGTGCGTGAGCTAACACTAGACGACGGAATCCAGATTCAATGGCGGGTGGCTATCGCCAACCTGAAGGCCGGCTGGTATGAGTTCACGAACGCACTTGACTTACCCGACGGCCTCGCAAAGCCCGCAGTGAAGCGGAACGCTGAGACATCGTCCGGCCGCTTTCGCCTCGATATCACGCCGCCGCCGCAGTCCATTGAAGGTCGCGGTGTGTCGGGCGCAGGCTATATATTCGAAGGGCAGTTCTTTGACAAAACCGTCTACTTGGGCGAGTTACGCACTGATCCTCAAGGCCGGCTATTATTTTTGGGCGGGCATGGTCGGGCCGCTCCTCGCTGGGCGGGAACCAAGCCAACGACGTTCGCTAACAATAGTTTGTGGTTTGACGACGTGGCCGACGGAACTGTGCGCGCGCACGTTACGGTCGGCGGCAAATCGTTTGAGGCTACACCGGGCTATGTTTCGGTGGCGCCCCCTAACTATGCGCCCGGGCTGTTTGGGGTTGTGACGATGGACGACGTGGTGCGTGATATGTTCGCCGCGGAAGGTTGGCTTGAACTGCCGCCCCAAACAAGTTTTACCCGTGATGTCTGGCCAATCTTCTCCAGATTGACTGCGATGCAATGGGTCAATCACGGCCTTTTCATGGCGCATGGATTCGGCTCACCTTTAGATGCACGGAATCCAAAAGTGCTTAAAAGGCTCACCGACACCTCGCATGAGGGGCGCGCTTGGCGTGAAGCTGTCTTTGGCCTGTTTCGCGATCCCGCGGTGGGCGGCGCCACTGATCGCTCGAAGCTACCTTATCTATACGGCGATGCGTACGATGGCGGCAGTGTCGACCATGCCCGCGTGCTGTTAGCGGTCACCTCGACCATGTACCGCCACCTCGCGGCCTGGGCGAAAGGCGACTTTATTAACGACTGGCAGGGCGAGCCGCTACCGCCGCGTTTTGACGAGCTGGCTCCGTCCGCACAAATCGAGCATCTTTCGCGCGCTCCGCTGTACGAATGCCTCGGCGGCCCGTTTCATCCTGGGATCGAATTAACCTGGATCATGCGGCGAGCGTCCCTGTGGGCTGGGCCCTACCGGCTGAACGTACTGGACGAAGAAGGATCGGCGCGGCAGGACTTCGGGCCTGAGCTAACGCCGGAGATCTGCCTGGGCGCCGACGGACCACTGCGCGGAGTGGCACCAGGTGCGCTGACGCGTTGGCTAGGCGTCCCGTGGCACACCGACGAGGCCTCCTGCCTCTCCGATTTTGAATACTCGCCGTCCACCTACTTATCAATGCCCAGCTACTGGGGCGCGCGGGTTCCCAACCAAGTGTTAAGCGCTGAAGCCTGGTCGCGTGCCGTCGATGAGGCAAGCTTCGAGATGCAGAAGCTCAAGCATGCCACTTACCGCGAGGTTTGGACCCGTGACATTAACGGGCGCAACTACTATGAGCGTATTGACAATATGGTGCAGAATTGGTGGGAGTTGGGAATGGTGTTGCCGACCGGTACGCCAACGCACCTGCAGGCGCTTGGCCTGCCGGAAATTGCCCACGTCGAAAACGGTCGGCATCCAGATCATGCGGGCTCGAACGACAAAGTCATGCTCATGGCCGCGATCGAGCGGCTTGCCTCGCCGACTCCGTCAGCCGTTAAGGCAATGGGTCTGACTCAGCCGGGGCAAAGTCGGCCGCCCCGCCGAACTTACCACCGTGGCGAGATATGAGTGACAACATCACGCAAACGTGTGATGTGGCCATCGCCGGCGGCGGGCCGGCGGGTGCCACAGTCGCGCGGATTCTAGCCGGCTGGGGCTTCGCCGTCACGGTGATCGCCGGCCATAGTAGCCGGAAGGCTGGCGAGGTAATGGGGCCCGAAGCGAACCCGGTACTGGATGCGCTTGAGCTAACCTCTTTATTTGCAACATCAGCAGGGATTGCAGCGCAGTGCGACGGCGTGGTCGCGCACTGGCCCTCGATGGGTCCCGATCTCGCAGACCACGGCTTGCGCGGTGTCTGCGGCTGGGCGATTGATCCGCCGCGATTGGTGGCAGCACTCAAACGCCTGGCGTTGATCAATGGCTGCCGTTGGCTAGAGGAAGCCGTTCTGGCAAGTGTGACACGCAACACCTCAGGCTACGTGTTATCGTTGGCATCCGGCGGCCAGACGCAGGTCGTCACCGCGAAGTTTGTCGTTGACGCAACGGGCCGCGCTAGCAGACTGGCCCGCCGGCTGGGTGCCCGCCGCATCGTCGATGACAAGCTCATTGCGGCTGCAGCACGGCTGAAACGTCATGCGCCTCAGCGCGACCCATATCTGCACCTGACTGCGACCCCTCATGGGTGGTGGTACCGTACTGACGGCCCAGCCAATGACACGCGTGTGGCGATGGTGGCCGACCCGCTTGATAATGTAGGCCGGCCGGATGCGTTGAAGCGTGTCTTGCGGCGGCTTCTCGAAGAGTTGTACCCTGGATTGGCTGCCACGGCCACGTCGAAGATGTTTGTCATGGACGCGTCCAGCGCGCGGCTGAACTGCTGCGCGGCGGATAGCTGGCTGGCAGTCGGCGATGCGGCAACGGCCTTCGACCCATTGTGCGGCCAAGGGCTGGCCCAGGCTTTCGGTTCAGCTCTCGCGGCGGCTCACGCCACCCGGGAATGCATGGCCGGCAACCCCCATGCGCTCGCCGCATACGACCATGCGGTACAAGCGACCTACCGCCATTCACGCGCTCAGCTTGACCTCCGCTATGCCTACCGAGGCCATTGCGAGCCGGACCCATTCTGGCCGGCCCGCGCACACCAGGCTCGCAGTCTAGATACGTCAGGCTTGTAGCTTGTCGATCGGCCTTTTTGAGTTCTTTATATCAACGGCCACACGTCTGACGTAGACCGCATCGCGGGGACTGACTATCAGTTACCTGATACCCGTCGGGTCACCGGAGCGGTCACTGAATTGCTTCTGGAATCCAGAGACGAAACCCGGGGCGATTCATAGTTGCGGACCGATTAGCCTCACCGTGTCCGACAGCAATTGACTGCCGTAGCGCACGTTTGCCACTGCTGACGTTACCGTAAATGGTGTCGATATGGGTTTCTTAAAGCATAAGCGGTAAATTAAACGCATGGACCGCGTAAAGTCGTAGGTTGGTCGATGGCGCTGATCATGTCGGCACAGTTGGCGTGTACGGCATCGTAGTCGTGACCAATGCTTGGCTGCAAACCGCTGCATTTCTGGTACACCGCTGGCCTGGGCTTGACGCAGCCAGCTTGCCAAAGCTTGATGTGCGCGGCGCTTGACCATGTCAGTGAACTGGAGCGACAGCCGCCGGATTGCTGCTCTCTGGGGATTTTGCTCGGCGAGTCATTGAACAAAGCGCTGGACGTGCCGCTTATCGTCGTTGGTGAGCGCGACCGTGCCCCGACCCATTAACCAGCGGGCCTACGCGGCGAGTGGAGGGCACCGCTCGCAACACAGCAGTACGCAGCTGCTGCGTGATTGCACAGGCTTGTCGCCAAGGCCGAAGGGCTTGGCGTACGATGTCGCAACCGCCGTTGAACCCTTGGCCCACGATTTCCCGATCCAAGCTCGCCGCGTTTTGGCAGCCTTCACGCCAGCGCTGGACAAGAGATGCTCGATAGGGATCCAATTTGCTGGCTGCGGGTAGCCGTTGCGCCCGCACAGGGAAACCACCGGCATTGGTCCAATGCCGCACCGTACGCCGGTCCAATGCTGTAAGGTGCGCAATCGCCCGGATTGCCATCCCGCTTCGATAATGGTGCATGACCGATTCATAGCGTGCGAGCCGCGCTTTGCGCCGCTGCGCTTGTTGCTCCTTTGCGCGCGATGTTGTTGCCACGCCGGGCGCATTTGATTCGATCGCTGGCAATGCGACAGAAGCGTGCTCGTGATCGAGTGAGCGTGCAACTTCGCGGGTAGGCCGCTGGCAGCGGCCCAGCGCGCGTTCAATGGCATCGCCAAGATGCTTCAATAGATGCTATCGGTCGGCCACTTGTATGGCTTGCGGCGCGCTACGGGTGATGCCTTCGGCGTCAACACCAGCGCGATCGCGCGATACGATTCGGATTGCGCGGTTTCCTGTTAGCCAGTTCGCCACCGATGTCGCATCACGATCGGGCAACCGGTCTAATGGGCGCCGTTGCTCGAGATCGACCAGTAGGGTGCCATAGCGATGACCGCGCTTGAATGCCCAGTCATCGACGCCAACTAGGGTAAGGTTGGATGTCGTCGCGACGTGCTTTTGGCTGTTGCGTTTGAGCAAACGAAGTATCGTTTCGCCGCTGATCGAGATGCCCAGCCGCTGTGCTAGGCGTGCACCCGTGGCGCCACTAAGCGCCAAGCCCACATGCCACAGCGTCGTCTGCACCCGGGCTGTGCGGCGCTGCTGACGCGCAGTGAATGGCGCAAGGCGTTGGGCGAATGTTCGCCGGCGACACATTGTGTTATCGCAACGAAAGCGCCGCACCTGGATTTCCAGTGTGATGCGATGGTCGCTACACGGTAGATCCTCAACGCGTCGTCAGTACCCTCCGTGTATCCGGGAACTGGTCGCTCCACACGCCGTGCAGTGCGCAACGAGCCCTTGATGTTTCAGTGCAACGATGAGCTGATGGCCGATCATCTCCCCTCCGAGAATGCGCATGTCGGGAGGGGCAACAGGCGTTGAAGGAAAGAAAAATTCATGCTGATTATCCGAGTGATGCGGTACCGGCTTGCGTCATTGTCACCTGCAGGTTTACACAAAGTGGGGGGGAAAGCCATTTTTAACGTGCTGCTGGTACCACTGGCCGATGTCATCGACGATCTGGGGTTGCGGCACAGGTAGCACGCAAAGAAGCCCGATTGCGTGTGTGAGCGCACTTGCCCGGTCGGTCCGCTCACTGGCGGGTTGCTGTACGTTGACGTGTCGCGCCTGTGTCTCCAGCACATCGCGCCGTGCCGCATGATCGAGCGGGTGGCGAATGGGCGGCAGTGGGCGCCCATTGCCTTGCTTTTCGGTCGCCGGCCATCTGAGTTTTACATCCAGCTGGCTTCGACGAAGCTTTTCTTGGATAGATCATCATGAAGGCCGTCAATGTAGCAACTGCTTAAAATCCTATCGCTACCAACGCTCTGCTTGATGTTTATTAAAAAGAAACATTTGATCATCTTTGCGGTTATTGTTTTAAATTTGCCTTGGATTTTTTAGCTTATGAACTAATTGGTTTTTTTTTGATTTGATTTGGCGGTTTAGCAAAAGAGAATCTTCTTGGGTTGATCGAAATTTATGTATATAGTGATTTTACCTTCTTAGCAAACGGTGCCCATAATAGCATGGCTTTACCCCGTTCGCGGTGCAGGCAGCAGAAAATGACGTTTTTCGTGGGCAGTCGCGACTGCCGTTTCATGAAAGCGATATTTGGAGTGAGCACAATAACAAAGTACCCTAATTTGTAAAGGTGCACATGCCCGTAAGCATTGGTAAGTCACCCTCACTTCGGTGGCTTATTCGAAATAGTGCATTGTTCTATTGGTGGTGCGGTGCCTTATCGAGTTCAGATGACTTGATAAACAAGTAAGCGATTTTTGCGGTCCTCAGGCGGGATTGGTGGACAGAGAAAGGGTCATTATCAACAGACAGAACGACCATGCTTTTAAAGGTTTGCTGTCTTTTGATAATGCAAATTTAGGATGTAACAATGAATAAAAACGGTAGCCTCGTTTCAAGTAATTGTTTTTTAGTACGCAAGCCCGTGCCGCCTTGAAGTCATTTGAGTAGGGGTAGTGGCGACGATGTGATGATTGCCCAAGACAGACGCGTTTCCCTGGCTCGCGGTTTTGAAGCAGCGAGAAAGGTTCGCCACGCGCGGGCATAACGCAGGTTTCCCAACAGGCGCATGTATTGCTTCACGGTGCGGCGCGTTGCTTGCCTAGACAAACCAGTATGAATACATTTGACCGGCTTATTGGCAACGAGGGTGGCTATTCAGATCACCGTCAGGATCCCGACGGTGAGTGGGGCGTGATTCAGCGCGCCGCGCTCGCGTGGGGCTATGCCGGCCCAATGTGGAATGTACCGCCTTAGGCAGCAAACCAAATTGCCAAGGTACTTTACTAGGATCCGCTGCGCTGCGACAGTTCTATGACGCGTGTATCGCTATTCCAAATGTTAGCGTCGATGTTTGCGCATATGTGGAAGTTAACCTGGTTAGTTTGGTCAAGCCATTTTGAAAAATTTCGAGCAATGTTTCTTTATTTTCCTACGGCAAAAATACCATGAGCTACCTCAACCCATTGCGATTGCACTTTGCTGGCCAGTTTCAAGCCAACGTATCCACCGTCAACAATGATGCTGGACACTTCAATAATGCAACGTTTCTGCCGAGTTATCAAGAAATGCGGAGTCAAACAGCAGCCAATGGGTGGTGGAATCCGTCCGGCGATGCTGCGTGGCGGCTGCTCGGATGCAAGGTTACATCGGCCTGGTTGCCATCCGGATCCGTTGATTCCGACGACCCG
Source organism: Burkholderia sp. b14 (assembly GCF_900156195.1). NCBI lineage: Bacteria > Pseudomonadati > Pseudomonadota > Betaproteobacteria > Burkholderiales > Burkholderiaceae > Burkholderia > Burkholderia sp. b14. Next base: position 620,857 of record NZ_FTPJ01000002.1, on the reverse strand, counting down.
GTCCGGAAATACCTGATTGCGGACTCAAACAGCAGAGTCAGCGCGAAACTGGTGGATTTGGACCCCTATCAGCAGTTGGTCTCTGAGATCTGGGGCTTGCAAGTGCGTATCACCGACGTGAACGGCAATACGCTAATGTGCGGGAATTTTTCTCCTGCACCGTTCCTCGATATCTGGGACAGAGCTACCAACGAATCGCAAGGCGACCAGATTGCCGGCGCCATGTACCAATCTGTGCTGACCAACCTGGAATGGGGCGACGTATCGGACTCGAACTTCCTGAAGGCTCTGAAGAATGCGAGTTCCACTCAACTGTCGATCAAATTTAACGTTGACGGCTTTAACATGGATTTTAAGTCAGCCGAATTCGCGTGCGGGCGTATCGTCGGCACAATTGGACCTTCGGAAAAGTCCGAACCGAGGAGCATAGTGATAGGTCGACAGTTCATGGCAGATGAGTCTTCGGAGAAAAGCCACTTTTTTAAACCTAAAGGCGACATCAATTTTTTTTCGGCTCAGATTGTTAAAAAGAGCAATGACGCCGGCGCTATCTTTCTCGATCTGGGCAACGCGCTGAGCACATCCAAACCGGGCGGTGGGATAAACGACCTGGGCGATTTGACGCTCAGTGTATTAAAACCAGATGGCAACCCAGAGGGGCTAGGTAGTGTCCTTTCAAAAAGTTCCAAGGGCTATACTGATGAAAACTGGTACCCCCTCACCGCCGGTGTGGTCGAGCTTCCCCTAACGCAAGCACAGATGTTAGCGGTGTCAGCGGCGCCGTTGACTCTGAGCAGCAAAGACAAAAAGTTTTCCATTAGCGAATGGAAGAGTGGGGTGTTTGTGCGTGCCGACCGCTTCGTCTATCGCATCAGTCCGGGCGCTCGGACGCAAATTCCCGTCTACGCTATTCAATGGGGGCGACCGCTTGCTGGCGTTAAGCTGAGCTTCGCGCCGGATTCGGGTGAACTGCAGCCAGACAACTCTATTGATCCATCGGACATACCGCCCGTTGCAACGCCGCTGACCGCGCTGCAGTTCGTCGATAGCGAAACGGGTGAGACAACACCGTTGTCAAAAGACTTCGTGGGGAACATCGTCACTAACAGCGAGGGAGTAGCGATGCTGACACTGGACGCGAGCGATCCCGGTATGCCGCGCTGTTTTAAATCGGGCTGTAGTATCGACGGCCAAGTGTATGGCATCCGGCCTGCATTTGCGGATACACAGTACAACGGCCCATCGAATCCATGGAACTTCATCAGCATTCTGCTATGGAACGACTTTAAGCCAGCTCAACCGGTGACCTGGGCCGATCTCCAACCCATTTTCCAACAGTACGCCAACTTGTACCCGATCATGAGCCGCTTTCTGAACATGGCTAACTATGATGAAATAGTCAAAAATGCTTCTTTGCTCAAACTGGTATTCGGTCTGGACCCAACTGATCCGAACTACATGCCGGTAACGCGGGATTTATCCCCAGCCAAACGCGCCGCAATTCTGACATGGCTGGGCAATCCTACGTTCGGGAGTGTCGCGCCCGCGCTCCCTTCTGCACAGGTGCTGAGCGCTGGCACGCAACCCGCCAATCTAATACAAACTGTTGCCAAAGGCGGCAAAGCCGCTGCTAGCGCCCGTCGTTTGTCCTTGCGCTGATCCGCCCAGTCCTACCACATTGAGAGGCTACGCAATGATTCTCCTTGAACAGCGCTCTATCCTGAAAGACCTGCAAACCGCTCAACCTGTGTCAGCGATATGCTCCGTCTTGCAGCGAGCAATTGAACTGGAACATGCGACAATTCCCCCTTACCTCTATGCGCTGTATTCGCTGGACGCATCAAAGAACAAGGAGATTGCTGATATTCTGCTGTCAGTGGTCATGGAAGAAATGTTACATATGACGCTGGCGTCGAATGTTCTCAACGCACTAGGTGGTAACCCAGATATCGGGCATCCCAATTTTATTCCCAAGTATCCCGGGCCATTACCGGGCGGCGTGCAAGGGGGGCTGGAAGTCCATCTTGCGCCGTTTTCACTGAAGCAACTCGACACTTTTTTAACTATTGAAGAACCGGAAACCCCCCTCGATTATCCAAGTTTAATGGCGCTTTTTGCTAAGCTTGGCAAGCCGGAGTTTTTCGCTGAACCCAGTCAACCAATAACGATTGGTCAATTCTATGAAATTATTAAAATTTTTATTGAGTTAATGGGTGATAGCGTGTTTGTTAAGCCGCCGCGTAATCAGGTTGGGCCGGACCTAATGAAAGGGTCGATTGTCGTCACGAATGTCAAGACGGCGAAGCTGGCGATTGAAACCATTATTCAGCAGGGCGAGGGTACTCGTAATTCACCTGACGAGCCCGGGGAAAATGGTTACGCGCATTATTACCGATTTATGCAAATCAAGAAGGGCAGGCAACTACTAAAAAATTCGTCTCCTCCCCCCTCTTATTCCTACTCGGGTAATCTAATACAGTTCGATCCTCAGGGTGTCTATAATGTTCCGACTGACCCGAAAGCTGCTAATTATCCACCGGGTTCAGCGCAGCAACTGGCTTGTAATAACTTCAATTATGCTTATACCAATCTATTAACGGCCCTGAACAAACTGGTTAACGGCCATGCCACACCCGAGCAGTTCAATATTGCGATCGGTTTAATGATGTCGCTGAAAGGCCAAGCTAAAAACATGATGGCCGGTATTCCCAACCCTGAAGTGGTGACCGGCCCGAGCTTCGAATATCAGTTGGTGGATCCCGGCGATGGGATCTAACCGATCACCTCGAAGTCAAGTGAGCGGGTGTGGTGGCAAGACGGTGTAATCATCATTGCTCAAAACGCCTGCCCTTTCTGTCCATTGCTTAATGGTAGGCAAGTGGGAATAATTCGTGTGGATGGAGGTGTGACCAAATTTTTTGTAAGGGGGGTGCACCGCTTCACGGTAAGGCGCGTTTCTTTTCCAGGTTACCAGTATGAGAACTTTCAAAGACATGTTTGAACAACTTATTGGCAATGAGGATGGTTATTTGGAATGACGACAGTCAGCCAGAGCAGGTAGTTCAGAAAGTAGTCGATATTGCTCGAACCGTCATGGGGGTGCTCACATGCTTGGCATTGAGCTGAAAAACTAAATGGCTTGAAACGGTAGTCAAGATTTCAAATTTATAGTGGCAAACGTAATTTGTCACTGCGGTCCGCTGAGTTGAGAAAAAACTGCTTTGGATTTTAGCGTTTTGTCCCTTGCCAAAGAGGAATCGCCATGCAATGTCTGTCGGAATCCATGAAAGAAGACGGACCGATTGACGAGAATTCGTCTGTCCATGCCGTCGATACCGATAGCGTGATGCAACGTTTCAATGTACCGTTTGAATATCCCGTGTATTTCACCCGCGGTGTATTTAGTGACCCACACAATCTGACGTTGCAACGAGCAATCTGCCGGCTGGAACCGCACCGGCGCCACCGCTTCGTTGCCGTGGTCGATGCCGGCCTGGCTAATGCCAATCCCGCTATCGTCCAGGCTTTACAAGCATATGCGTTACGTCATGCAGACACGCTTAAATTGGTTGACGCGCCGCGTGTGTTGGCTGGCGGGGAGCAACTCAAGCACGAGCCAGACGCGGTGCGCGCGTTACAACAATGGTTGCACGATCAGCACATCGACCGTCATGCCTGTGTTGTAACGGTCGGTGGCGGCGCGGTGCTGGACGCGGTCGGATACGCGGCGGCCACGACGCATCGCGGCGTGCGGCTGATCCGGTTGCCCACGACAGTTTTAGCTCAGAATGACGCGGGCATCGGCGTTAAAACGGCTATTAACGCTTTTGGAGTAAAAAACTTCTTGGGCACCTTCACCCCACCGTTTGCGGTAATCAATGACTTTGACTTTATCGCGACGCTGCCTGCACGGCATTGCATCGCGGGCATGGCCGAAGCGGTTAAAGTCGCTGCAATCCGTGATCGGACCTTCTTCGATTGGCTGACGGCCCATGCCAGTGCGCTTGCGAATTTTGAGCCGAACGCGATGCAATGGATGATTCGCCGTTGCGCCGAGCTACACTTGCAGCATATCAGTCAAGGCGGTGACCCATTCGAATCGGGCAGTGCACGCCCGCTTGATTTTGGGCACTGGGCAGCGCACAAATTGGAGACCCTAAGCGCCCATACGCTCATGCACGGTGAAGCCGTCGCGATTGGCCTCGCACTAGATACCCGTTATGCAGTGGCCATAGGTTTGTTGGAAAAGCCTGTATTGGCTGCAATGTACACGTTGCTGAGCCATCTGGGGTTCCGTTTGTGGCACGACGCGCTCGATGCACGCGATCAATCTGGACGGCGACAGGTGCTGGAAGGGCTCACTGAGTTCCGTGAACATTTGGGCGGCGAGTTGACCGTCACATTAATTAAACAAATCGGGCAAAGCGTGGAAGTCCACACCATTGACGAGTGCGAAGCCAATGCAGCCATCGACTGGTTACAAGAGCAAGATAGACATCGTTTGCACATTGAGAGAAAGGAGGTTTATCATGAGATGGTATAAGCTTAAAACTCATAGCGCAAAACTACACGAGCTATGGTCTCAATCGGCTTTGGTGTTGCTGCTAACTTTAGCATGCATGGCCTCAGCGTTAGGTACAGGCAAACCTTATAATCAGGTCTTCCTCAATACGACGGGTGACGTTTGCGAGAGTCGGAAAGATAAAGAAATCTGCGAACGGCATATTTATCCCACAAACGGAGTACATAACGAAAAAGGTTGCAACACGCCCGGTTCAGAATGTGATTACAGTCATCAAACTGGGCGGCCTCAACCAGAGCCGGAATTCCCTGAGTATTGGACTAGCGATTGGACCATGTATCGGGTGTTCAAAAACTATGACACATTTTCACCGCCATACGACGATCCTCCAAGAAATCTAAAGCCCATCGAAGACTATGAAATTTCAAGCGGCTGGACAGTCTACGATTCGACTTACATACCGACAGACAAGGATGGGCAAGGCGCGATGATGGAGCATTATGACAAGCGATGCTTGCCAATTTTTCCGCATGATAATAAATACACCTGTTCTTTTGTATCACTAGGTAATAAAGCCTATTTTCTTACTTACGTTGAGGACCGACCTCAGGGCATGCCGGAAATTTGTCAGTTTTCGCTAGACAATCATCCGCCGAGGCGCGATTTTATTAAGCATTTGCTTTACGATTCCAAGCAAAGTCAGCATCTTGAAGGCAAGATTCAAGCTTACTCAATAATCGTGCCTGGCGATATTTTGTTTGGCTATGCTTTCTGGAGAGACAAATTCGTTACGGATTATAAAAAATATAAAGTGCCGCAATCTTTCTTTTTCTCGGGAGACCGGAGTGTCCCATACCCTAACGCCCCCATTGTCAGTCAAAACTTCAAAAATTTCAAAGTTGAAAAACCAGGAGAAGAAGTTTGGCAAAAAGTCAAAGCGAAGCTAAGAGATAATCCTCATCCGCCATGGTGCTGTCTTTTTGCAACCGACTGTACGGACGGCAAGAAAAGCGAACCGCAAATGCCGGCTAAGTCAGCGAAGACACGTTGAAAGACTGAGCCAACCCACCCTGGCGCGGTTTCGTTAATCTCGAGACCGCGCAACCGGATGACCCTATGGATCGGACCGATATCGGAAAACCTCATGCGTTGTGTTTGGATGCCATGCCACCCTCCCAACGGGCCCATTTGACTTATTGCACCAATGTTCATCCTGCACAAAGCTGGTCTGAAGTGCGTGCCACATTGGGCCACTATCTGCCCCAGATCAAGGCGCGCGTCTCGCCCCACGCACCGTTTGGTGTTGGATTGTGGCTGTCCGAGCTGGCGGCTCGCGAACTGGACGACTCTATCGCGCTTGCACAATTTAAAGCTTTCTTGCAAACGCATGATTTATATGTGTTCACGCTCAACGGATTTCCCTTTGGTCATTTTCACCAGCAATCTGTTAAAGATGCGGTCTATCTGCCGGATTGGCGCGATCCGCGGCGGCTTGAATACAGCAATCGACTGGCTCGCCTGCTGGCTCAACTCTTACCCGACGATCAAGATATCGAAGGCAGTATCAGCACCATTGCCGGGGGATTCAAACCGCATCTTGCTGACGATCCTCAGTGCCGGCCCGTGATGGCTAAGCAACTGCTTGAGCATGCAGTGATGCTGCATCGGCTACATCAGGAAACAGGGCGATGTATCACGCTGGCGCTAGAGCCAGAGCCGTGTTGCCTGTTGGAAACCACAACCGAAACCATTACGTTTTTTGAGGAATATCTGCTCAACGCCACCGCGACTGAGCACATTGCAGCCGCATGCGCACTAGACGACGCTGCGGCGCTCGCGTTGATCCGACGTCATTTAGGCGTGTGCATTGACACGTGCCACGCCGCTGTCGAGTTCGAAGATCCGAACGATATGATAAGCCGCTTTAGGCACGCGGGGATCCGCATCGCCAAGTTACAACTCAGTGCCGGGCTGCGCGTTCCTCGCCCGTGTGCATCGCATGCACGCGCGCTGCAGCCATTCGCCGAACAGGTGTATTTACATCAAGTGATTGAGCGCCGTACAGCTGAAACCAACACCGAGCTACAGCGCATGATTGATCTGCCTGATGCACTTAGTGCCCTCAATACTGTTCCATCGGTTTATGAGAACACCGATATCGAATGCGAATGGCGCATTCATTTTCATGTGCCTGTATGGGCCAACACCGTGGGACCATTTGAGAGCACGCAAACGTTCTTAAAGACCATGTTGGCAATGCAACGTGATACGCCGATTTCGACTCATCTGGAAGTGGAAACTTATACGTGGCATGCGTTACCGGCTGTCTATCAGCCGCATCATACCGAACGTACTCAGTCGAATGGCAGCCTTGTCGAAGCGATCTCGCATGAGTTGCAATGGGTCCAGGAGCAGCTGAAATGATCAACTGGCATGTCGCTTTACGTCTGGGGCGCGTTTCCAACCTGCCCACTGTATGGAGCAATGTCATTGCTGGTGCGGTACTTACTGGCCAGTCCATCCACCCTCTCACTTTGCTATGCTTGTTATTAGCGATGTCGCTGATCTACACCGCTGGTATGTTTCTCAATGACGTATGCGATCGAGCGATCGACGTGATTGAGCGGCCAGAACGACCGATTCCTGCGGGTCAAATCAGTGTTTCGACGGTATCGGTCAGTGGCTTGGCGATGCTCGGTGCGGGCGTACTATTGCTCGCCTCACAAGGAAGTGGTACTTTTGCCAGCGGTGTTATTTTAGCGCATTTGGTTATACTTTATAACTTGTATCATAAAGATAACCCATTGGGTCCGTTGATCATGGGCCTGTGCCGAATGCTGGTTTATATTATCAGTGCATTAGCTTTCACAAACGGCACCTTGTCCCAACCCGCATCGCAAGGCTCGGTTATTTTATTCGCTTACACAGTGGGCCTAACCTACGCTGCTAAGCAGCAGTTCACCGGCCCAATGATTCGTTTTGTGCCCGTGCTTGGACTCGCGGCGCCGCTGGTGTATGCGCTAATGAGTTTGCCGATCCATCGATGGGCATGGGGCTATCTAGGGGCGTTTGCGTGTTGGACAATATGGCTTCTTCAGCGTGCGGCCTTTCGCGCTAAGACGTGCGATTTGCGCAGCGCCACAGGCGAACTGATCGCTGGCATGGCATTGATTGACGCATTACTGATTTCGATTCACGGCGCGCCAAGCTGGACAGTGGCAAGCGTGGTCGCTTTTTTTCTAACAATTTTATGGCAGCGGCGTATTGCAGGAAACTAAATTCCAGTCAACCTATGCTCAGTTAGCCTTATCGCCAACCTAATATTAAATTTGGTTATGACAATCGCGAATACGCTTTATGCGGGTTTACTCCAAGCCGCCGAAGCCTGCTCTGCAGAGGATAAGGCAGATCGGGCAAAAAATTGGCTGGCTCGCTACCAACAGATCATCACAAGGCCTGCCTCATGCAGTGATGATCTCGAGCACAGTATCGAGCATCATTTCGCAATAGCACAGCGCCGACTTGCGGGTCTGCCGTCGTTGCCCACTAAGACGCTTGATACATTGCGCGGAGCCGGCGTCATTGCGCCGCAGCAATGGAGTATAGGTGATTTTGGTAGAGCGCTGATCCTCTTACATACCTTGTCGTTGCGGCCCAGTGCTGAATATCCCAGCGTTGTCACGCGTCTCTATCGACGTGGCGATAGTACTGAGCAGCAGGCAATATTGCGCAGTTTGATCTTATTGCCCGAACCGCAGCGATGGGTATCGATTGCCGCGGAGGGTTGCCGTAGCAATGTGGCGATTGTCTTTGAAGCGATCGCTTGCGACAATGCGTATCCCGAACGTTTCCTCTGCGAGTTGAATTTTAATCAACTTGTCTTGAAGGCTCTCTTTACCGGCACGTCAATCCGCCGCATTGCTGGGCTCAATAAACGACTCACTCCCACACTAAAACGCATGGTTGCCGATTACGCCAGTGAACGGCGCGCAGCAAAACGTCAGATATCTGATGACCTTAACTTCCTTCTGCGAGGTATTGAACATGAAAATGTTTGACCCCCATATCCATATGACCTCACGCACCACCGATGATTACCAGGCGATGAGCAACGCGGGCATTACGATCGTGGTAGAGCCGGCCTTCTGGATGGGGCAGCCGCGCACGCATGTCGGTACGTTCGAAGACTATTTCTTATCTTTATTGGGCTGGGAGCGTTTTCGGGCCGGCCAGTTTGGCATCCGCCACTTTTGCACGCTGGGCTTGAACCCTAAAGAAACCAATAATTCGGATATTGCTGATGGCGTCATCGCGTTGCTTGAGCGCTATCTTGATAAAGATGGCGTGGTGGCAGTGGGCGAAGTCGGATTCGACGATGAAACACCGGCCGAAGCCCATTATTTTGCGCGTCAAATTGAACTGGCAATCGAACATGACCTACCTGTGCTGGTGCATACGCCTCATCGAAATAAAAAAGCTGGCACCATTCGCACTCTCGCGCTCATTCGCGAAAGCGGCATTGACCAAGAACGGGTATTGATTGACCACAATACGGAAGAGACACTCCCGCTGGTGCTCGACTCAGGTTGCTGGGCCGGACATTCGATTTACCCGCACACCAAGATGGATGAAGCGCGTATGGTCGCGCTGGTTAAGCAGTATGGCAGTGAGCGCATCATCATGAATAGCGCAGCGGACTGGGGCGTCAGCGATCCGTTGAAAGTGCCTAAAACTGTATCGGCCATGCGTGATGCGGGCATCGCCGAGCATGAAATCGAAACGATCGTTTGGCACAATCCGCTTGCTTTTTTCGCCCAAAGCGCACGGCTTGATATCGCCGAGGCTGAAACGCCGCTGCTGATCGATCAGCGCCATAACTGGGAGGGCAATTCAGTGCTACGCGGACAAACCCCGCAGGTAACCACCACTGAGTAACCGATGCCAAGAATCGGCGTAGTCGGGCGATCTCGTGATCGCCGTTTGTGAGCCGCCCAACCATGAATAAGCTACCTTAAGCAAGGTGCTGCTATGCAACGCGTGATCGTCCTGAATGTGGTGGGGCTAAGCGGCCAGCTACTGAAGCATGCGCCTCACTTATCCGCTTTGGCCAAGCGCGGCGCAATGTGCCCTTTAATCACTGTGACACCAGCTTTGACCTGCCCGGCCCAAGCCACACTACTGACCGGACGTTTGCCGCAACATCATGGTTGTGTCGCTAATGGTTGGTATTCACGGGAATTAGCTGAACCACTGTTTTGGAAGCAAAACAATGGACTCATCGAAGGAGACAAGATTTGGCACGAAGCCAAAGCGCGCAATCCAGACTTCAGTTGTGCGCAGCTATTTTGGTGGTTCAATATGTATGCGGATGTGGATTGGAGCGTCACGCCGCGGCCGATTTATAAGGCGGATGGTCGCAAGATCCCCGACTTCTATACGCAACCGGCCGCATTGCATTCGGAATTGCTATGGCAATTGGGCGAATTTCCCCTCTTTCAGTTTTGGGGGCCGGCGGCTGGCTTTGCGTCAAGCCGGTGGATCACGGACTGCGCGCTGCACTTGTGTGACACCCGGCAGCCCACATTGACGCTGGTGTACCTTCCACATTTGGACTACTGTTTGCAAAAGCTTGGGCCAAGTCATCCGGCTATTGCTCAAGAAGTCGCTGCGGTGGATGCGCTATGCGGTGAGCTCATCGAGCACGCGGACAGCTACGGCATGCACGTCATCGCTTTGTCGGAATACGGAATCACGCCGGTATCGGGCGATATTCCAATTAATCGCGCGTTGCGTCAAGCCGGCTGGCTCGCGGTACGTGATGAACAGGGGGAAGAGAAGCTCGATTGTGGGGCATCCAAGGCGTTTGCGCTGGCTGATCATCAAGTCGCCCATGTCTATATCCGGCATAACGCGCTAATCGATGAAGTCAAGGCGCTGTTGCAGCGCTTAAACGGCGTCGACACCGTATTGGACAGGGCAGGCCAGCATAGCATAGGACTGGATCATCCACGTGCTGGTGAACTGGTGGCCATCAGCCAGGCTGATCGTTGGTTCAGCTACTATTATTGGCTCGATGACGCACGTGCGCCTGATTTCGCACGCACAGTGGACATTCATCGCAAACCGGGCTATGACCCAGTAGAGTTATTCATCGACCCCGAGCGGGTCTTTCCCCGCCTACAAATTGGTTGGAAACTTTTTAAACGGCAACTGGGCATGCGTAGCCTGCTTGATGTAATTCCATTGAACCCGCTACTGGTAAAAGGCTCCCACGGACGCCCAACCGACGATATTAAACAAGGCCCAGTCTTGATCAGTTCACATGCCGATAAGCTACCCGCCGCGCCAGTGAAGGCTGAATCAGTACGCGGTATTATTTTGAATCATATCTTCGACAAATAAGCAAGTACATCAATTCCGGCACGGAAACAATTTGCGATGGAAAATGCACGGCGACAATCAGTTTGGCCACACGTGTTGAGTCCGGCCATTTGTTACCTTACCAGTGGCGGGGCTAATGGCCTACGAGTGCCGGAAAAGTTCGGGCAGTGCGTGAGTTGTGACTCGCACATCGACGGCCTGGGACACTATCGCTCATGATCGAAGCTTTGCTCGTTTCCGTTAGCAGCGTTGCACTTGCCGAAATCGGTGATAAAACGCAACTACTGTCTTTCGCGCTCGCCGCACGCTATCGCCAACCTTGGCCAATTGTGTTTGGCATGCTGGCTGCCACTCTGGTGAACCATACTGGAGCGAGCGCGCTCGGCCAATGGCTGTTGTCAGTGCTCACTCCGTCGGCAATGCGCTGGGCACTCGCGCTGTCATTCATCGCGATGGGCGTATGGGTACTGGTTCCTGGCAAGCTGCTCATGGAAGCGGTGCAGCCTGCGCGTACAAAGCTTGGGATCTTCGGCACTACATTGCTGACGTTTTTTTTCGCAGAAATGGGCGATAAGACCCAAATCGCAACCGTGGCGTTGGCCGCCCGGTTCCACGATCTGCCCAGTGTCATTATCGGCACCACGCTAGGCATGATGTTCGCGAACATGCCGGTCGTTTTTTTCGGTAACCTTTTTGCACATCGGCTGCCGATGACCGCTGTGCGTACGACTGCCGCAGTCATGTTCATCGTGTTGGGGGGACTTGCGGCCTGGGGCGTCGACACCCGTGGTGGATGACGCGGACCGGTTCGCGGCACATGCGGTGCCCGGTATATGCTGTTGGCAGCAGCCGGGCGCGCGCTCAATGGCGTTTCTAAGATTCTTCAGCAGATGCCGCCTGTCAGCCACTTGTATTGCTTGCGGCGCGCCACGCGTAATGCTTTCGGCGTAGACGCCAGCGCGATCGTGTGGCACCAACTGGCTGCGTTCGGCCCGTGCGGCGTTGATGGCGTGCGACACAAGACAAAAGGCTTTCGGCAAATGCTCGTCGACGGCACTGGAAGCGGGCAAGACGCGTTGAAGGAAAAATCCACGCCAGTAGTCCAAGCAATGCGAGATCGGCTTGACCGTCGTCGTCCCTCTCGGGTTCACACAAAGTGTGGAAGAATCAAAATCCAACCGCGGTTGATACCAGCCGAGCGTGGCCGTTGACGAGCAAGCGATGCAAGAGTAATGACGAGGCGGCGTTGTGCATAATGTTCTAGACTTGTTCTGAGCAGCGCTCAATACGCGCCATATCGGCATGAAAAGAGCGTCAAACCCAATGCCCATCTCGCAGCGCAGCACGCAGTGCCCGTCGCACTGCCCGCGCCAGCCGAAGAGCGGTACGGCGAGACAAACCCTGCGCGATAGCATAATCGAGCCCATCAGCCTCGACCACAATGCCCCATTTGGCTAGACGCCTGCGATCAGGACGCCGCCATGGCAAGGCCTGTGGCTCATCGAAGGCTGCGCGTAGCGACAGCAGGACAACGCGGCGTCCGCGCGGCGGGACCAGGCAAACGCGCCTTATCCGATGCATGGCGATCAGAGCGGGGCCCGATTTTGACCCGAACCAAATCATGCCTGCCGCACTGATGCTGAACTGGCTTGTGGTCAGGGTCGGCTCAAACCGACGCAGCCACCGCCAGGCGATCCACGCCTCGCCGAGCAAGACCACGATACCGACATCAAGACGCACGACGAACGCGGTGACGGTCAGACTAGTGACGGCCAGCCATATTCCTATGCTTTCTCGTTTAGAAACTACGGCCGGCGGCACGACGAAGCGTACATGCGCCGGATCCATGGCAATGACGTAAAATCCTTGATCCACCACGGCATCTGTTGGCCTGCACCGCTGGAGCGACGCAGGCCCTGCATATCCTCCTTGTTTTGGGCAGAACATACCCCTCGCGCCGATAGGCACGATGCGAGGGGAAGCGGAAAAGGCGCTTAAGCCATTAAATTAATAGTCCTAACGGTTACGCGAAGCGCCCGCTTAGTTTGGAGCAACAGTGGGGATTTCACTATCTTACGGTGGCTGCGCGGCTCGGTGCGCTATGGCTAAATAGCTCGACACCCGTTTAAAGGCGACAAGTGACGCACAAAACGCGCAAAGACGAGGGAAAAGAAGCAGCAGCGTTCGACGAACACGCAGACGGCGATATTCGGACAGACAAACGCCAAGAGGGGAAATATCCATGCCTGGCTCCTAGAGTACGGTTCATACCCGCGCCTCTTGTCACGGAGGGTGGCGGACCGAACGAGGGTGACAAACCGGACTCTAGGAACCGGCCCAGCCGAAGCTGGCCCCGCCCGGCCCGCCATAGACGTGCCAGACGTTGCGCATAAAAAAGCCGCGAATCGTGAGAGGGCGCGGCTTATATGCGCCTAGAGTTACCGGATTGTCACACCCGGCCGCTGCTGTTTACAGCGGCAATTCCAGTATAGGGCAGTTCATCAGAAAACGGCAACTGGAAATTCCCATTCCATTGTTAGTTGCCAACTGCTGGAGTCATTGGTCGATGGCATGGCATGGCATGGCTTCGGTGGCTGGAAGCTATGCATACTTCAGCATATGGCGAGGACGGCATATGGCGAGGAGGGCGTGCGCTTCTCCACGCGGCGGAAGGCGGTGACGCAGCGCTGGTCGCCGTCCATTGGTGTCGGCGCCGACTTTGCGATGCCCGTCGCCACCGACTGGGCAGCGCACGCCGCAGATCGTCAACTGTCAACCGTCGATCGCCTCGTGTACCGCGGCGGTACCGCGCCGCCAATAGCTGGCCGCGCGGATCCGAGACTTAGGTACGCCGCGCTCCTCCACCAAGTACTGGCGCACTGCGCGCGCTATGCCGGCCTCGGCCGCCACCCAAACGTAGCCATCGCCGCCCGGCAAATCCGTATCCTGCACCGCGCGTAACAACGCGCCGCCGCCGGGCCCCGCGCAGTCGCGATAGCGCCACACCGCATGCAGTTGTGCGCGGGTATTGAGGTCGATGCGCGACGCTACGTCTGCCACCTCAATCACGGTTACCACCCGAGTATCGGCGGGTAACTCTTCAAGCCGCCGCGCAATGGCGGGCAGTGCGGTATCGTCGCCGATCAACCAATGCCAGTCGAAGCCGGTCGGGATGATGAATGAGCCTCGCGGTCCGCCGACGCCGAGCCATTGTCCCGGTTGCGCCTGCCTTGCCCATGCGGACGCAGGGCCGGCATCGTGCAGTGTGAATTCCAGATCCAATTCGCCCGCTTGCCGATCGTAGCGCCGCGGCGTGTAGTCGCGTGCCGGGGGGCGTGGATGATGCTCCAGGAATACGACACCATCCGGTCCCACAGTCGGCAGCAGGGGTTTGTCCATGCCGGGTAATGGAAAAAACACCTTGACGTGGTCGTCGAATGAGGCGGAGACGAAATCATGTAGATCGTCGCCGGCCAGCGTCACACGCACCAGCGTCGGCGTGATCTGCCGCACGCGCTGCACGCGCAACAGACGAAACTTCAACGGATGGCGAACGCGCGTCACGGTGCACTCCGGGCCGTCCTGCACCGTTATGTTGTCCTGATCGAATGTCATTGGCTTGCCTCCGGCTTGTGCTCAATTTCGGCGACCGCACGCCTCAGGATGGCTGCAATGCGTCGCTGCTCGTCCGGCGGCAGGTTATCGCGACGGTACAGCGCTTGCTTCAGTGCGAGCCGGGCCTCGTTGAATTCCGGCAGCCACGCTGGGCCCCCCGACATGTCGTCACCTTCGCCGCCGGCGAAGAAGCGGCGGATCATCTCCATCTTGCGGCCGATGTGCTGCAGCTTGGCGAGCAGCAGGTCTGCGCGTTCTCGGTTGGCCTCGAGATAGTCGCGCCCGGGATCCGCTATTACGTACCGCTTGCGGTTGCCTTCCAGGTGGACTGTGACGTAGCCCAGCTCCTCGAGGTAGGTCAGAGCCGGATATACCATGCCCGGGCTCGGGCTGTAGTAGCCGCTGGAGCGAGCATCCAATGCCTTGATCAACTCATAACCATGGCTGGGCTGTTGTGCGATTAGCGCGAGCAGCAGCAATTGCAGGTCATCAGACGAGAATTTGCGGCCGCGCGACATGCTTTCGTCGTCGCCGAAACCGAAGCCGCCGCCCCCCCAGAACGGGCTACCACCGCCGTGCCGCCGGTGGCCGTGCCGGCTCATCGCGTGGCGCAGCGCGGCAAACGGCATGCAATCGTGCCACGAGCGAGCACTGCGTGACCAATCGCGGAAAAAAGAACGATGACGCATAGGTTGCTCCAAGGGAGTCGTAAGACACATCTAAAGATATGTATCTTTAGATGTATTGTCAAGGTCGTGGGTGTAAAAGACTGAGCAGTCCAATGGCCGCAATCGCTGGAGCGTGGTGCTGTCCGCCGCTAGTTCCGATGCGTAGGAGCCGTGCCGATGAGGGTATCGCGGCGATTGGCTCGATCCGGTACCGGGCTGCCACGCAGCGGCATGTGGTTTGCTCTGAACAGGGACGCGCGCTGTTGTGGCGCGCCTGTTGAAGGAGACCCACGATGAAACATCGCGATGCCGCCGATCGTGCTGACCCCGCAATGCGCAAACCTGCGGAAGGTGAAGGCGAGGTGACCGTCGATAAGGATGGCAAAGTGCACCAAAAAGGCCATGGCAACATGGACGAAACGATGATCCCGCAAAAGCCGGAACCGGACCGGGGCCCGTACCAGCCGCCGCCGGGGCATCTTGATAATCCAAAGGACGTTGAGCCGCGCAGCGGTGGTGATTTGTCGGCGTGAAACCTTCGCAGTACACCGGTCTTTATCTTGGGGTCACCGCGGCCCTATTCACGAATAACGGGGGTGATCAATGAAGAAACCTACAATCTGCGCGTGCCGTCGGGCGTTCACGTCGTCAGCGCTCAAGGTCGCGTTGGCCTCCGCGGCGGGCTTGTCAGCGTCGTCTGCGCGTGCCGACGAGAACCACGGCACGCCCGTGCCTGGGGCGAAGCTGTCACCGCGAAGCCGCGTGCTCGACACGGGTGCGCGACTGTTGCAGAAAAAGCGGCCTGTTGACGCGATGAGCGCATTCCTGAACGGTTTCCATTTCTATGCCGATGACATGGGCCGGCAGGTCGAGGCCTTTCATTACTGCACGCACCTGACAGAAGACTTCCATCAATGCGTGATCTACGATTCGGATGCACCGGATGCAAAGCTGATTGGCATCGAATATATCGTCAGCGAGCGTGTATTCCGCACGCTGCCCGACGAGGAGCGACGGCTATGGCATAGTCACCGCTACGAAGTGCGTTCTGGAGAACTGCTGGCGCCGGGCATTCCGGAGAAAGCCGAGCACGCGCTGATGGGGCAACTTGTCAACACGTACGGCAAGACTTGGCATACGTGGCAGATCGATCGCGATCACGCGTTGCCGCTTGGCATTCCGCAACTGATGATGAGTTTTACGGATGACGGGCAACTTGACCGTGCGCGCGTGCAGGCGCGTGACGCACGGTTCGGCGTGTCTACCGACGCGCTGCGTCGGCGCCGTGCCGATCTGGCGCAGCCGCAGCCGGTGGTCGGCGCGGACGCATGGCAGGACGGCAGTACGCTGCAGCTTGCGACGGCTGAGGTAAAGGTCAAAGTGCCGCGTTGACCAACGTACATGTCAAAATGCCCGCATTGTGGCAATGATACGTATAGCCAGCGCACGCACGAGCCCGGCAACAAGCGATCGAGCTGACGGCGGTGACCGACGGATCGGACGGCGCTGTCTGTTGCATGCATGCCGTGCGCTCTTTGCCCTCATGCTGCTGGCAGTAGGATAAGAACGGGACAGCGCGTGTCATTTGTTCAAGACCTATAAAGGATAGACTGATGACAGAGCAATCTTGTGCAGCACCCGCAGCACCCAAGGGCGTGCCGCTTCCCCGCAATCCGCATCTTCGGGAAATGGCCAACTGCATTCGATTCCTGTCGATGGACGCTGTACAGAAGGCAAAAAGCAGCCATCCAGGTGCGCCGATGGGCATGGCCGACATTGCCACTGTCCTGTTCAAGGACTTCATGCGATTCGATGCTGCTGTACAGCCTCTTATATTTGACTGGCTATTGCGACATGCCGATCGAGGAGCTGAAATGCTTTCGCCAACTCGGCAGCAAGACGCCGGGTCATCCTGAATATCGGCATGCCGAGGGTATCGAACTGACGACGGGACCACTGGGAGAGGGGATTGCCGAATCGGTGGGCATGGCGTTGGGCGAGCGTGTGATTGTTCCCATGGCAGGCAGGCTTGTTCCATGCGCAATTTGCCACGAAGTAGAGGCTCGGGCAAGTGGAGAGGGAGGCATTTTCTCAAGTACGGGAGGTTTTGCTTTGCATCGTGCAAGCGCGCGGATCGGCCACGCCTTTCCGGGAAAGCAGTTCCTCGCACAGGAAACACTTGGCTTTAACGATGCTAAAATAGCAGAAGAAAAAATAAATGATATAGTTGCCGCACTTAAACTAAGAGTCGCTAACGCAACCTGGACGTCAGGCCGTAAGGCGCGTATTCTAAGGTCATGGCAAGACGCAAAATCAGCAATGAATTGTGGGCGGTGCTGGAGCCGTTGATTCCAGCATTCACGCCCTCACCGAAAGGCGGGCGTCGGCGCACTGTTGACGACCGGGCGGCATTGAACGGTATTCTGTATGTCCTGCATACAGGCGTTCCATGGGAAGACTTGCCGCAGGAGCTCGGCTTTGGCAGCGGCATGACATGCTGGCGCCGATTGCGCGACTGGCAGGCCGCAGGCGTGTGGAGCAGGCTGCATCTGGCGATGCTTTGCCGGTTGCGTGAACATGACCAGATTGATTGGGAGCGAGCGAGCCTGGATGCGGCCAGCGTTGCCAGCCCCCGGGGGGCCAGGAAACCGGCCCCAACCCGACGAACCGGGGCAAACTCGGGAGCAAACGGCATCTGGTCGTAGATGCCCGGGGCGTTCCCTTGGCGATCACAGTCACGGGTGCCAACCGACATGATTCGATGGTGTTCGAGCGCACCCTCGATACCCTCCCAGCCGTGCCGGGCTTGAGCGGTTCGCCGCGCAAACGTCCGAGCAAACTGCATGCGGACAAGGGCTACGACTTTGCCCGCTGCCGACGCTATCTGAAGCAACGCGCAATCACTGCACGCATCGCCCGTCGAGGCGTAGAAAAGCGCGAGCGGCTCGGACGGCATCGCTGGGTAGTTGAGCGCACGCACGCCTGGTTTGCCGGTTTTGGTAAGCTGCGCATCCGCTTTGAGCGGCGTCTGGACATTCATATCGCCTTGCTCCGCTTGGCCGCTGCCGTTATCTGTTCACGTTTCGTGGACGACTTGTGTTAGCGACTCTAAAGAATGATAAAATCCCAGCTGCATTTAATAAACCCATTTCAGTTAAAGGAGCTAAGCCGGGCGAATTATCTAGGTTTCTCAAAGAAATCAATAAGCCAGTGTGGTCGCTTGATACGTCCAGCTTGGAGAGCGATGAAATTTCCGATGCCAAAGCATCCACTTCCTGCGCACGAGAGTGCCAAAAAAACTAAACTTTTAAGGTAGCCTGGCCACGGCGTTCCCCGTCACGTGTGCCAAAAATCCCGTGCCGCTCCTGTCACGCTGTGCACGATGATTGGGTTCGCAAAACGCTTGTTGACCATATAACTCATGGTCGATTCGACAAATGCTGTGGGAATCGTTTCGTGGTGCCGATAGCGATGTTGCGTCGCGCATAGATTGAGCGTTAATGTGAAAAGTTGTTGCGTGATCAGCCAGGACGATGTTTTGTTGATTACCGCGCGCAGCACGAGATATGAGGGATAACAAGATGGCCAGGGCTGCTCTGATATCGTGCCATCTTTCTCAAGCATCGTACAAACATCAAGAGCAGGATGGCCATGCATCGCATTGTATTTGTCTTTCTCTCCTTTGAGCGGCGAAATTCTACCGATCGTTGTGACATCTTCAAATTAGAGCGTGGCTTCCTACCACAGATCGCGCTCCAGAAAGCGCGTTGCGCGTGTCGACCGCGTTGGCGTAGCATCGCCATTGGGTTGCCGCACAGGTAGCCGGCGCCGATCCACCATATGAACATGGCTGTTCAGCATCACCAGTGCTGATTGGCCGGCGACAGCAGCCCGTTAAAGGGTCGCCACGTCGCGAGAATACTTGCCCCGTTGTTCGGCAACCAGCGGCTGGCCGGCTGCGGATCGACCAGAAATACCTTGAACCGTTGCAGATCCTCGTGCGTGAGCGATGACATGGTAAGCGTACCGCTGCGCGGTCTCGAGCGCGCAGCGATTGGTGCCGTTGTGCCCGTCCAGGCGGTCGGGGAGCGTAAGCGAGTCGAGCGGTGGCACGGGGGCGAGTTGAGCCAGGGTCACAGGTCGGGCGTTTTGAAGGTGAGGTGAAGCGGGAGCTGGCAGCTGCCAGCTGACGGCTTTTACACGACATTATATAGGCGATACCTTGACAAATTATATCAAAACGATATAATTCACTCATGCACATCATTTCCCTCAAGATGCTCCGCGATTTCTGGCAAAAACATCCGGAGGCAGAACAGGTGTTACGGCAATGGCACTCAGTGGTGGAGCATGCTGAGTTTAAAGATTTCAACCATGTCCGGGCGCTTTTTAACTCAGCCGACTACGTACCGCCTTATGTCGTCTTTGATGTCGGCGGGAACAACTATCGCGTAGTAGTCATTGTTCGATACAGATTCAAAAAGGTGTTTGTTCAGAAAGTTATGACGCATCGGGAATATGACGACTGGACCAAGCTCTATCACAAAGGCAAGGTGTAATCATGCAAGGCACGCATACGCACTTCAACATTCAAGCGATCCAGGCATCGTGGCAAACTTTTGATGCGATGGCGCACCTGCACCCTATCCACGGCGATGCGGACTATGATCATATGGTCGCGTTGATGAATGCGCTGCTGGACGTTGCAGGAGATGATGAGGAGCATCCCCTATCCGGCTTACTTGACCTTGTCAGTGATCTGGTTTCGAGATATGAGCAGGTGCGCTATTCAATCGAGGCGGCCGAACCTAAAGACGCGCTAAAATTCTTGATGGGCGTGCGCCGGCTTAAACAGGAAGATCTGTCGGAGGTGGTGCCCCAAAGCAACCTTTCCGCAATTCTGGCAGGTAAGCGAAAGATCAGTGCGACGCTAGCGGGCAAGTTGGGCAAGTTTTTCGATGTAAGCCCTGCCTTGTTTATCCCACGCTAAAACGATCAATGTCGGGAGACGAACCGGTAGTACGAGGGATGAAAGCATGCAGACACTCCCGTTACTTGTGCGATTCACGGACATCGTTTCAACTAAAATGAGGCGATGGACCGAGAGATTGCCGTGCGATTACGTTAGGTGCGCATGTCTCACGACGCCGGCAACGCCGGCCTCGTGTGCGCGCAACTGTGGTTATCAAATGTGGCGATTAAGTTTACGATTTCGTAAACTTAATAGTCGGGTTAGTTTTCCGATCGTGCAAAAATGCTAGCATGACCGACGCGCCCTGTTCTTATCGATTCGGCCGTTTTGCTTAACAATTTTTGGGCATCACTGTCGACGGTTCGCAAGTGACTGCTTCATACGGCTTGTTCCCGCGTGCGAGATTTGCCCAGCGCATGTGTTGGCGGGCGTTGCCGCCCAATAGGGCCGGTGATCCGGCCTAATGCAGACTTGGCTGACGTGCGCTGCTGCACGTGCCGCGCTTTTTCAGTGCCGGCGTTGATGCAATGCAGCGCCGCCAAGCTGCCTTCCAGCGTGCCAATTTGCTCGCGTGCGTCCCCGAGTTGCGCCTGCAGCGCTTGCAATTCAGCGTGGTGCTGCGCTGCGTTCTGCTCGTGGGCAGGTCCGGTTCGCGTTGCCACAATGCGCTGGCGCATTGAGCGCGACTACCAGGCCCGCGTCCTTGAGCCGCCCTACCCGATAGACGAGCTCGCACGCGGCATCGAGGTTGACTTTCATGTCGGCGAGGCGATGGGAGATGGCTTGATTCTTTCCAATGGGCTGGCCGAACTGGCGGCGGGTACGCGCGTGGGTAATGCATGCTTCAAGGTGGCGGGGTAATCTCCCCGCTTTCCACGGGGTTCAGAAGTAGGAACTATGCGGTCATGGCCAGCCGCTGTTTTGGCGTCAATCCGCCCAGGGCCATGTTCGGGCGATCGTGATTGTCAGTCCACATCCAGTCGGTCGCGAAACGCTGAACGTGCTCCAGGTCCTCCGCGACCCATCCCCTAGAGAGTGTGCGTTTGTAATCAACTACTCCATGTCGCGAAGCTTCCTATCCATTGCGTTTTATGAATGCTGCAATCAAATCATTTCAATTGATCTATCGATGCAATCGATCTACCCTAGACCTGTGATCAAAAGAAAAATTGGGGATCGAATACATGCTGCCGTTACTGGGGTTCGCCACCATTGTGGTTTTGCTCGCCGCCATCCTCTCGAAGCGAATGTCGCCGTTGGTAGCGCTGATTGTGGTGCCTATTGCGGCATCACTGCTTGGCGGCTTCGGGTGGCAGACTTGCGAGTTCGTGATTGGCGGCTTAAGGAATATGGCGCCGGTGGTGGGCATGTTCGTATTTGCGATTCTCTATTTCGGGACGGTGACGGACGCTGGCATGCTCGATCCAATTATTGATCGCATTCTGAAGATGGTTGGCACGAAGCCAACACGCATTGTCATGGGAACGACACTACTGGCATTACTGATTCATCTCGATGGCTCAGGAGCCGTGTGTTTTCTCGTGACGATCCCAGCGATGCTGCCACTTTACGATCGCTTGAAGATGGATCGTCGTGTGCTGGCGGCAGCCGTATCGATGGCGGCGGGCGTGAATTTTTTGCCGTGGACCGGACCCACGATCCGCGCATCCGCTTCTTTGCATCTGCCAGTGTCGTCGCTTTTCAACCCGCTTATACCCGTGCAGGTGGTGGGGCTGGTGTTCGTATTTGGCATCGCATATCTACTAGGTCGCCGCGAGGAGAAACGGCTCGGATCCGCTTGGGTTAACAACTCAGGGCCGATGCCAGAGCGCAAGCTCACGCGGGAGGAAAGCGAAATTCGCCGCCCCAAGTATTTTTGGTTCAACGTCGTGTTGACTTTGTGCGTGCTTGGCACGTTGGTGCTAATAGGTGACAAGATCCCGCCCGCGATCGTATTCATGGTTGGACTATGTATTGTTCTATCGGTCAACTATCCGAACGTGGAGATGCAGCGTAAGCGTGTGGATGCGCATGCGCGAGCTGCATTGATGATGGCGGGTGTTTTATTGGCGGCCGGCGTTTTTACCGGCGTGTTGCAAGGTAGCGGCATGCTCAAAGCGATGGCACAGTCCACCGTCAATCTTGTGCCTCAAGAGATGTCTAGCCACATCCCGTTTACGCTGGGGCTCCTCGCGATGCCGATGAGCATGTTGTTTGATCCTGATTCGTTCTATTTTGGCGTGTTACCTGTCGTCGCAGAAGTGGCAGGGCAACTGGGTGTGCCGGCAGTGCAGGTCGGGCAGGCAGCGTTGCTCGGGCAAATGACCACAGGCTTTCCCGTTAGCCCGCTTACGCCAGCGACATTCCTTGTGATCGGACTGTGCGGTATCGATCTCGCCGATCATCAAAAGTTTACCTTCCCTTTGCTATTCGGCACATCGATTGTCATGACTGTCGCCGCTGTTGTATTGGGTGTTTTCCCCTTGTAAGCCTTCACTGAGAATCATGCCATGGCTGTAATTCATCAACGGCGCTGTGTGCGAATCGGGGCGGGTGCCGGATATTCGGGCGATCGGATAGAACCCGCTGTCGAACTGGCGGCGCATGGTGCGCTGGACTATCTCGTATTTGAATGCCTCGCCGAGCGAACTATTGCGATTGCGCAGCAGATGCGGCGCGACAACCCTGAACGGGGCTACGACCCGTTGCTCGATGCTCGCATGACGGCGGTTCTGCCTGTCGCTGTGCGCAATGGCGTGCAAATCATCTCCAATATGGGCGCAGCCAATCCGGTTGCCGCTGCACGCAGGACCGCTCAGATTGCGCGCTCACTAGGTTTGCACGGTTTAAGGATTGCCGCAGTCACCGGAGACGACGTGCTTGCCCTCGTGCGGCAGGGCGATTTTTATTTCGAGGAGTCGGGCGATAGTGTGACATCGTATGCCGAGCGGCTCGTTTCAGCGAATGCTTATCTGGGAGCGGCACCCATCGTCGATGCATTGACGGCCGGCGCCGATATCGTGCTGACGGGCCGCGTCGCCGATCCTGCGCTTTTCACCGCGCCGTTGATCTACGAGTTCGGCTGGGACATGAATGATTGGGACAGGCTCGGACGAGGCACCGTCGTCGGGCATTTGCTCGAGTGCGCGGGTCATGTTACGGGCGGCTACTTTGCCGACCCCGGTTTCAAGGACGTGCCCGATCTCGCCCGCCTGGGGTTCCCCATCGCGGAGGTCGAGCCCGACGGAACGGCCGTCATGACGAAGGTTGCTGATGCCGGCGGTTGCGTAACCGAGGCGACGTGCAAGGAACAATTGCTTTATGAGATACACGACCCGAGTCGCTACCTGCAGCCTGACGTCGTGGCAGATTTTACCGGGGTCCGCGTATTCGAAGAAGCTCCCGACCGCGTCCGCATAGCAGGAGGCCGTGGTACTGCGCGTACCGATACACTGAAGGTCTCGGTAGCCTATGCGGATGGCTTTATCGGAGAAGGGCAGATGTCATACGGCGGCCCGGGTGCACTCGGGCGGGCGCGTGTCGCACTGGATATCGTTCGAGAACGTCTGCAACTCAGGGGCGTCCAGACTCGCGAGCTGCGCTTTGACCTGATTGGTGTTGACGCACTGCATGGTCCGAGCGCCGGCGCACGCGGCGGCGAACCATACGAGGTCCGTGTACGCGTCGCGGGACGGACCGCTTCGTTAGCGGACGCAGCATGCATCGGCAACGAGGTTGAGACGCTTTATACCAATGGTCCTGCAGGCGGTGGGGGTGCGACCAAGGCAACGCGGGAAGTGCTCGCTGTGCAATCGATCTTGTTACCAAGAGCGCACGTGCGACCGACATTCGAATTTGTGGAGGCGTAAAATGAAGTTGCGCAACCTCGCCCACTCGCGCACGGGTGACAAGGGAGATACGTTAAACATATCGGTCATATGCTATGACAGTCGCCACTATGAGTATCTGCGTCAGACGCTGACGGCCGAACGGGTGAAAACGCACCTACAGGATGTAGTACTTGGCGACGTCGTCCGATACGATTTGCCCAATATCGCAGCGTTCAATTTTGTTGCCCAACACGCACTGGGTGGCGGGGTGACCCGATCGCTTGCGCTGGACGCCCATGGCAAGTCGCTGAGCAGCGCGTTGCTCGACTTGGATCTCGAAGACCCAAAGGATGTTTAATTAGCCTCGTTTTGCGTTTCCATCGCTTCGGTGCAGGCGAGCAGCGCACCGAGGCTTCCTTCGTGACGCTGGATCGCATCGTGTATGACCGGATCGATCGGTGAACTGCATCGACGCCATCGCAGCGGCGAATTGCCGTAGTTTCTGCGCACGTCTGGAGTAAGTCGGTGGACGGCATTCCACCAGCCTCAAACGGTTTTACGCGCGTCTCAAAAGGGCTCCTAACATGATGCAAAAAATTGATTACCCTGGCGCTAGCCGTGCTTGCAACTCTCGCGGCGAACGCTATCGTTGATAGCAATGGAAAGCGGGAGGTGAAACATGGCAAATTTACTGGTGCGCAACGTAGACGACGCGCTGGTCCAAAGTCTGCGCGAGCGGGCCGCAGCACACGGCCGCAGCGCCGAGGCGGAGCATCGCGAGATCCTGGCGCAGGCGTTGCGCAGGCCGCAGCGCAGGACCTTTGCGCAAGCCCTCATGAGTATTCCGAGCGTGGGAAAGGACGCGGACTTTGCCCGGTGCGACGATGGCAAGGCAGCGCATGTATTGGGTTGACACCAACGTCATCAGCGAGGTACGCAAGCGGGAACAAGCAGATCCGGGCGTCATGGCGTTTTTCTGGCAGGCGGCCCTGGAAGATACCGGTCTATATTTGTCCGTGGTGACAGTGGCCGAACTGCGGCGCGGCGTAGAGTTGATCCGCCACCGCGGTGACAAACCGCAGGCAACCCGACCTCACGGCGTCCCGGACCGCGTTGCCCGTCCGCCGGTGATCGACCGGCGTGCCGCATAGGCAAGCAGGGCAGCCGTTGCGGCATTGAACACGAACAGGCCGCTCGGTCCAAGCACGGTCATCGCCACAGACGCAATTGTCGGCCCTGACAGTCCGCCGATCGAAAACAGGATCAACAGCGTCGCACTGATCGCAATGCGTCGGTTTGCGTCGATATGATCATTCACGTAGGAGACGATGAGACCGTAAAGCGTGAACGCCGCAGCGACATACACGAGCGTCGCGATGCCGACAAACCAATGCACGCGCACGATGATCAACGATGCACTAAGGGTTGCGGCCAGCACCGCGAGGTGAAACACCAGCACGCGACGTTCGATGCGGTCCGATAGCTTGCCGATCGGCCATTGCGACAGCAATGCGCCGATCAGCACAATGCCCATGAAGTGCGACAGTTCGCTAACTGAAAAGCCGATGCCGGTCAGGAACACTGGGGTCATCGAATAAAACGCGCCGGACAGCAACCCGGCGCAGATGCAACCGGGAATCGCTAATGGCGTGTCGCGCCACAGGTCGATCGCATGGCCGATCCATGAGCGGGGGCGGCGCACGCCGGCCCGATCCTCGAACACGTGCACTGGCCAGCCTTCCAGCAGCGTGACGGGCAGGATGGCGCCGACAAACAGCGCACCGACGATCAGCAGGTTGCGCCCGCCGGATGCACCGGCTATGTCCAGCAGGAACTGCCCCGCACCGACGCCCAGGTACGTGATCGCCAGGTACGTCGAGAATACCCGGCCGCGCATTGCGTTCGGAACCGCGCCGTTGAGCCAGCTCTCGACGCACGCGTAGACGCCCATGAACGCAACACCGCTGCAAAAGCGCAGTGCGCCGCTGACCCACGGTGAGTCGAATGTGCCAAATGCGAGCGCAGTCAGCGCCGCGCCAGCCGAAAAGGCAACGAACGCCCGATGCTGGCCGATGCGCTCAATCAGCCGGCTGTTGGTCACGGCCCCTGCGACAAATCCTACGTAGTAGCACGACTGCACGAGTCCGACCGCGACCGTTGACAGTCCCGCATGCAGCATCCGGATCGGGATCAGCGTTGTGAATAGTCCGTTGCCGATCATCAGCACCGCGTACGCGGCAAGCAGGCCGGATAGTGAACGCAGCAATGCACCGGTCGGATCCGGTTGAACGGCGGGGCGCGGCAGGTCGTGCCATTGACGCGCGGCTGCCTCGGAGGGCGGCGGCGCGGGCGGGGGTTCCAGCGGGACATCCTGCGCCGGATCGGCTGGCAGATCCGGCAGCGCGTTCGACATAGGCTTTGCCGATGGCTCGGACGCAGCCGTGTCAGAGGCTGTCGTTCTGGGCATTGCCGTCGCCACGTTGAGATCGAGTCGTGGATCGTTCATCCCCGGCCTCCGATGTAGCACGAGCCGGGTAGGCAAAATGACGGCTGGGGCGAAACAGCGTTACGCAGCATGAATATAGAACAATCGATCAACAGGAACGGCTGCGTGTACGCTGCGGTAGGGCGGCACGGCACACGCGGCGCTGTGACAAAGCGGTGCTGCTATATCCAACGGGCGTGGAAACTGCCGGGTTTGTCGATGCGCTCGAACGTATGGGCGCCGAAGCAGTCGCGCTGCGCCTGGATCAGGTTCGCCGGCAATGTTTCGGCGCGGTACGCGTCGAAATACGCAATCGCCGACGCGAACGCTGGCACCGGCACACCGGCTTGCACCGCCGCAATCACAACTTCGCGCAGCGCCGCCTGGTATTGTGCGGTGACATCGCGGAAATAGGGTGCGAGCAATAGGTTGGCTAGCGCCGGATCCTGCGCATATGCGTCGGTGATCTTTTGCAGGAAGCGCGCGCGGATGATGCAGCCGGCGCGGAAAATGCGTGCGATCGTGCCATATGGCAAATCCCATCCATATTCATCGGATGCGGCACGCAATTGCGCAAACCCTTGTGCGTACGAAATCACCTTGCTCAGATACAGCGCGCGCCGGACGGCCTCGACGAACGGCTCGCGCGCGCCCGCCAGCGCGCGCGGCGACGGGCCGCTCAGTTGGCGGCTGGCCGTCACCCGCTCGGATTTGAGCGAGGACAGCATACGGGCGAACACCGACTCGGTGATCAATTGCAATGGCACGCTCAGATCCAGTGCGTTCTGGCTAGTCCATTTGCCAGTACCTTTCTGCGCGGCGCGGTCAAGCACGACATCGACCAGATCTTGGCCGGTCTCGTCATCCTTGCGCGCGAAGATTTTGGACGTGATATCGATCAGGTAGCTGTCAAGCTCGCCTTCGTTCCACTGCGCGTACACGTCGCGCAATTGCGCGTTGGATAAGCCCGCGACATGCTTGAGTACGGCATAGCTTTCGGCGATCAACTGCATGTCACCGTACTCGATGCCGTTATGGACCATTTTCACATAATGGCCGGCGCCGTCCGGCCCCATGTACGCGACACATGGCTCACCATCACCGGCACGCGCGGCAATGCGCGTGAGGATCGGTTTGACACGCTCGTATGCGTCACGCGGCCCGCCTGGCATGATCGACGGGCCGTGCAGCGCGCCTTGTTCGCCACCCGACACGCCAGCGCCGATGAAATGCAAGCCAGCGTCGGCCAGTTCGCGATGGCGGCGCATCGTGTCGGTGAAATGGGTATTGCCGCCGTCGATCAGCACGTCCCCCCGATCCAGCAGCGGCTTGAGCGCAGCAATGGTGTCGTCGGTCGGCGCGCCGGCCTTGACCATTAGTAGAATACGTCGCGGCGTTTCGAGCGATTCGACAAACGCTTGCAACGTATAAGTCGGGACCAGCTTGCGATCTGGGAATGCCGTGATCAACGCGTCAGTGCGCTCACGCGTGCGGTTGTAGACCGATACCGCGTAGCCGCGGCTTTCGATATTCAATGCTAGATTGCGACCCATGACCGCGAGTCCGATCACGCCAATGGCCTGCTTGCCCATGTTGCAGCTCCGAAACGCGTTGCAAGTTTCCGATTGTCGCATCTTCGCACAACTTGCGCGGATCGGTTGAACACCTCAGAGCAATGGCGGTTTCGATTCGCGGTTGAGCAGTTGCGACATCATGGCGCTGTCGATCGGACGATAATAGAAATTGCCGACCATCTCAAAGCATTCGAGATGCCGAAAAAACTCAAATTGTTCGAAACTGTTAACGCCATAGACGGCGATCTTTAGGCCGGTGGAGTGCGCATGTGCCACTAGCAGCCTGGCGAGTGTCTCGCCGGTGCGCGCCTTGGCCGATGGCGACACTAACGCGCCATCGAGCTTGATCCGGTCCAATGGTAGCGTGGCTAGGTGCTCATCGCCCTGCGCGCGAAAACGCACGTCCGTGACGGTGCTTTGGACCTGCAGCGCATGCAGCGCGGACAGCGCCGCATCAGCATGGGTCAAATCCTCGAGCAATGCCGTTTCCGCGATGTCCAGTTCCAGGTAGCGTCCATGCAACTGCGCCTGCTGCAAGATCGCTCCCACGCGTTGCGCAACGTCCTGCACGCGGAATAGCGCAGCGGGGATCGGCACTGCGACACGGATCGGCGGCAGACCAGCTTGCTGCCACTCGTAGTTTTGCTGGCAGGCCTGGCGTAGCATCCACTCGCCTAGCTCGACCGCGATCTCGCTGTCGTGCGCGGCGCTTAGCAGGGCCGATTGGGCGATCGGCTCGCCGTCCAGGGCCGGCCAATACAGCGATACGACGGCCCCTTCTATCCAGCCGCTGGTCAGATCGACCTGGGGTTGATAGCGTAGCCGGAACGTGTTGTCGCGTATTGCCTGTTCCAGACTCTCCTTGAGTGTCATTGATGCGTTAAGACTGGCGTTCATACCATCGATCGTGCTTTCCTTGGCACTGACAACATCCTTGTCGGATTTTCGTCATCGTGTAAAAACTACCCAGTTGATGCGAATCTGAACTTGACTCGTGTTGATTGTTCGTGTGCAGCGTTAGGGTCGCGCCGACCGGACGGCGCTCAATATAGCGACTTTCCAGACGGGCGAATGTCAAGGATGCCAGAGCACAAGCGTCGCGCGACGTCCGGACAACCGGCCAGACGCCGCTCACGCAAAGTATATGCCAGCGGCCCGCCAGGGCGACGGGCTGTTGCGCCTACGCGTTGGCGTGACGGTTCAGGCTCGCGAAGGTGGCGCCTTTGTCCACGAGTTCGACGAGCAACGGCGACGGTTGCCAGAACAACGGATCTTGACGCGCGAATTCCCGGATATCGGCGAGCACGTTCGCCAGACCCCGGGTATCGGCGTAGTGCATCGGGCCGCCGTGATAGCGCGGAAATCCGTAGCCGTGTACGAGCACAACATCCACATCGAGTGGCCGCAAGGCAATGCGCTCATGCACGACGTTGGCGCCCTCGTTGATCATGGCGGCCAAATAGCGGCGCACGATTTCCTCGTCAGTGAATTCGCGCGGTGTTATCCCGGCCCGCTGCCGCTCGGACGCGATGATGGCCTCGACCTCGGGATTGGGCGTGCCGGTGCGTTGGCCCGACTCATACAAGTAGTAGCCCCGACCGGTTTTTTGGCCGAACCAGCCACGTTCGCACAGGCGATCCGGAATCTGTACGTAGCGGGCGCGCGGATCGCGCGTGGCCGCGCGGCGCTTGCGGGCGGCCCAGCCGATATCGCCGCCGGCCAGGTCAATGACCTGGTATGGCCCCATTGGAAAGCCGAAATCGCGGATCGCGCGATCGATCTGGTACGGTGAGGCACCGTCCTCCATCATCGCATCGGCGGCAGCACGATACACGGCCAATAGCCGGTTGCCAATGAACCCGTCGCACACCCCGGCTCGCGCAGGCGTTTTGCGTAGGCGCTTGGCGAACTCGAACGCCGTAGCCACGACGTCGGCATCCACGTTGGCTGGCACGACGATTTCGAGCAGCTTCATCACGTTGGCTGGCGAAAAGAAGTGCAGCCCGATCACGTCGCTCGCGCGCCCGGTGCTGGCGGCAATCTCGTCGATATCCAGATATGACGTGTTGGTCGCCAACACGGCGCCGCGCTGGCAGACGCGGTCCAGTTTCGCGAAAACGGCTTTCTTCACGGCGAGATCCTCGAATACCGCTTCGATGACCAGATCCACGTTGGCCAACGCATCATACGATGTGCTGCCGCTGAGCCGGGACAGTGTGGCGGCACTGGCCGACGCGCTCAGCTTGCCCTTGGCGATCAGTGCGTCGTAGACCCGTTGCACGTGGGCCCGCCCGCGTGCCAGCATCTCATCGTCGCGTTCGATCATGGTTACCGGAAAGCCCGCATCGAGCGCGGCCACCGCGATGCCGGCGCCCATTGTGCCGCCGCCGATCACGCCGACCGTGTCGATCGTGCGCGGCGATGCATGCTGGCTTTCCGGTGTCTTGGCGGCTTCACGCTCGGCGAAGAATGCGTGCACAAGCCCCGCGCGCTGCGGGCTATCAAGGCATTGCAGGAACGCCTGGCGTTCAAGCTTCATCCCTTCATCGAACGGCAAATCGATCGCTGCTTCGATCGCCTCGACAATCTTCAGCGGCGCGAACAGTCCACGCGAGCGGCGCGCGACGTCGGCGCGGGCGGCTTGCACGGCCGCATGGCTCGCGTCGCGATCGGCGAGCGCCTTGGCGGAACGGGTCGGACGTACTCCGGCG
This sequence comes from Burkholderia sp. b14, assembly GCF_900156195.1. Lineage (NCBI taxonomy): Bacteria > Pseudomonadati > Pseudomonadota > Betaproteobacteria > Burkholderiales > Burkholderiaceae > Burkholderia > Burkholderia sp. b14. The sequence goes on along the minus strand of NZ_FTPJ01000002.1, from coordinate 590,099 downwards.
TGCGAGGCCAGCAGCGCTTGCACATAGGCCAGGCCTTCCGCTCGCGTGTCGTCGCTCTGGCTGACGCGGTCCAGTAGTCCGAGCTGGAGTGCTTCGTCGATGCCGACATGACGTGCGCTCAACGCCAGATCGAGCGCGGCACGCGCGCCGATCAGTCGCGGTGTGCGTTGCGTGCCACCGGCCCCCGGCATCAGACCGAGCTGCACTTCCGGCAAGCCGAGTTTCGCGCCGGGGGTGGCGATCCGGTAGTGCGCGGACAGCGCGATTTCCAAGCCGCCGCCCAGCGCCGCGCCGTGAATCGCGGCGACCACGGGCTTGCAGCACGATTCGATGCGCTGGCACACCTGTGGCAGCGACGGCGGCAATGGCGGCTTGCCGAACTCACGGATGTCGGCGCCAGCGATGAAGTGGCGGCCCGCGCCGAGCAGCAACACCGCTGCGACCTCGTCGCAAGCTTCAGCGGCGTCGATCGCGTCGATCAGCCCGCGGCGCACCGCGACGCCAAGCGCGTTAACCGGCGGATGGTCAATCGTGACAACCAGAACCTTACCGTGTCGTTCATGGCTCACGGGTTGGGTCGGGGAGGGAACGAGGGTCATTGAGCGTATCTCCGCAATAGGTGGGGGCGCGCGGCGCGCTTCGCCGGCCGATTGTCCAATCGCTGACTTGTATGACACTTACAACAGTGATTGACAGGCTGTCAAAAAATTTTGAACCATCGCGTGATGGCGCCATGTACCATGTGTCATACCCCATGCGCTGCGAGCGCGTGTCACTATGGACCTGACCGCTCTTACGTTGCTGGTCGAAATCCTCGAAGCCGGCAATCTCAGCGAGGCCGCACGCCGGCTGAAGATGTCGCGTGCGAGCGTAAGTTACCACTTGAACGACGCTGATTTCCGAAAATCATCAGGGGTCATCGGGTACGGCGCGACACTGCACGGGCTGTGCGCGCGTGATGGTGAAGCAGGGACGCGAATAGCGCTTCGTCGGCCTTCAGGCGTCGGTGCTGGCGCAGCGGCTTAAGTGTGGCAAGCGCACCTGTTTCGAAAGCCTCGATGACTACGGGATGGATATAGCATTTACGGCATACGGCAGGCGTGTTGCGCAGCAGATCAGCGACCTGCCGGACCGTGTCAACCACATGCCGGCGCGCGCGCGTGAGATTGCATGGCGGAATTTGACGCAGCACGCCAAGTGCAAGGACGCTACCCGCCCACGTTCTGTAGTCCTTGGCAGTGAACCCTGTTCCGCTTATCTCGCGCAGGTATGCATTGATGTCGGTTGAGCCAATGGCATGCCGCTCGCCGTGCTCGTCGACATACTGAAACAGCTCATGACCAGGCAACTCCAGGCAGCGTCGCACGATGCGTACGATACGTGGGTCGTCGATGTCGACGTCGTGTTCGACGCCGCTCTTGCCACGAAACCGCAGCCGCATGCGATTGGCGTCGAACGCTAAGTGTTGTTTGCACAGGGTTGTCAAGCCGTAGGACCGGTTGTCGCGCGCGTATTCGGGGCTGCCGATGCGCACCAGCGTACGGTCGAGCAGCCGTACCAGCGCCGCGGCCACTTTTTTGCGCGGCATCCCCGGACGCTGCAGGTCCCGCGTCACGCGCGCGCGGATCCTCGGCAACGCGCGCGCAAAGTCGGCCATCCGTGCGTATTTGTGCGTATCGCGCATCATGCGCCACGCGGCGTGATAGCGGTATTGCTTACGCCCGCGCGCATCACGGCCGGTGGCTTGCAAGTGACCGTATGGGTCCGGGCAGATCCACACGTCGGTATACGCGGGCGGTATCGCCAGTGCATTGATGTGCTCGATGCGTGCGCGATCGCGAATGCGCGTGCCGCGTGTGTCGAAGTACGCGAACCGGCCATTAACCGCACGGCGCGTATAGCCGGGCTGCGTGTCGCTCACGTACCGCAACTGCTCGCACGCATCGGCATCGTGCGCAGGGCGCTGCCGGCAGCGTGGGGTAGCTCGTGTTTCAGTTGGGGCCGGTGTGTCAGGCATGGTGTTTCACGGCAGCTGCGAGAGAAGGCACGCGGCGCAATCTGCATGCCCGTCACACCCTGGGTCGGGAATGCGGTCTGCTGGAACATTGGCAGGGTGCGCCGGCGTGCCGGGCATCGGTGGCGGCGCTGGTGGGGCGGTACGCGGCGCGGCGGCGGCCTGGCCGTGGGTGCGGGAGGGAAGCTGGCTCGCACTGGGCTCGACCGACACGGGTTTTTAGATTGAGGAGCACGACTAATGGAACGAAAGTCAAATGATGCACCGGCGAAGCCGGGTGAGGCGCGATCTCCGCAACCGGCAGGCGCGCCACGGCAACGCCTTGACGTGCCAACCGCGGCGGATCGCCGACTCACCGAGGCGCAGAAGGCGACGATGACAGGGCATCCGCCCCCACCCACCAACGCCGGGCAGGAGCCACTGCCTGCCCCGAACGGCGTAGGGGAAGATGCGTGAGCGAGCGTGGTCAGTAGCGCGCCAACCGGTTGTCGTCAATGCTGACGCGATTGCCGAGACGCAATTCACCGGGCGACGGCACGTGGAATGTACGAGGCGTGCTGTTGCTGAGCGACACGGCGATTCGATAGCCGGTAAGGTTGGGCTTCGCGTATTGCTGGCCGAGCTTATTGACGACGGCGGCGCTGCTGAGGGCGCCAATCATGGTAGCGTCCATCGGATTGAGGCCGTTGAAGATGCGACCACTACAACGAAAAGCATCCTCATAGCGCGTTGAAATATCGCTCGCCACGCAAGTTCCGAAGCAGGACCGATCCATTAATCATAGTGTGAGGCTGCATCCGGCACCGAAAGGCAAGCCTTGGCCCATGGTGAACGGACGTGACGCTCGTCTAAGCCTAATGCGCCACGGCGAGAGCAAGCATCATCGAACGACTGACCGCGCGTTTTGGCTCATCGGTGACTAAGCAATAATCGCTTTTTAGTCGCTTACGCCTGCAGCAATTGCGCCATTCCACGAAGACGATTTCGGTATAGCCTAGCTGCGCTCACTTCGCCCGAGGGGGGCGGCTTTGGCAGTAGCGCGCCAAAATACTTACAGCGCAACACGTGCTGTCATCGCTTGCCCGCTCGGTTCTTGAATCTCCTGAGAACTCTATAGGATCAATCGTTTACAAAAAACCGGCCCGCAATCGAGTTTAAAGAATTCCCCAGATAAACGAAGTATGCTGGTTCAGCCGCAGGTTAATGTAGCTAACTTTTGAGCCAAAGCAGACTGTCCTGGAATCGTGCCCGGGCCGGCTCGGAGAACTGGTTGTCTTCCATAAAGCGGGTAATCTCAACCACCGCCATATCCCATTGATGATCGTCTAAGTTACGTATCGCACCCCGCGCTCGAAGTCTGCTAAGCACATCGCATAAGGTAGCTTCGCTCGCGCCATTCAGTAGGCTCAACCCCCGCTGCCAGACCCACTTTGCCAGTGCATCGTCCAGTCTGTGGGTATACATGAATAGGCCGAGTGCGGCCTGCGCACGCTGCGCTGGCAGTACGCGCAGCAATGCCGGCTCCAGTAACTGAAGTTCGTGTGCATGATGCTCGCTCGGTAACCTCGTCAACCCCTCTGGAAGATAGCTTAGCGCAACGCCCAACTGTTCGTCAGGCAGCGACAGCGCCACATCACGCAGCTGCGTGTACTGGGCGAGCCGGTTCACTTCTGGCAAAACCCATATGGCGCTGGCTAACATGCCAACCGATTCGCTTTGATGAGAGGGCGGCAGCTGCAACGCTTGTTCGCGTAACACTGCATACAGTCCAGGGAGGCGGTCGTTGCTTCCAGCAAAGTGAATCATTCGCCGACACAATACCGGGATCAGCTCCGCTTGCTCGGACATCCTTAAGGACGCAAGCCGAGCTACGAGCGCCTGATAACGCTCGATAAACTCAGCTGAGCCAAACAACAAGAATCTCAAACTGTCAGCGAGTTCCGTCCAAACATTATCTTCTTCGGGCGCACGCCGCTGCGCCATCGCGTAAGCGAAGTCGAATAATTCATCGCGATGGCTCCAATGAAAATCGCGCAATGAGTGCAACAACAGCGCTTTTTGTATTTGCACGCCATCCTTCGGAATGCGCTGCGCCGCCGCATACACGCGCTTGAAGGCTTCGCCGCGCTCGCGATATGGCAACGCTTCCAACCGCTGGCGCAGCGCCTCAAGCGGCTCGACGTGCTGCGCCGGATCGGCGAGCGTGCCATCCATCTCACTGAGCAGCTGGTTGACTGACGCGAGGCTCACGGCTTGGTTGGCTCGTTGCCAGTAGCGGTAGACTGAATGCCGACTTTGCATCGCATGGTACGTGCGACGATCGACTGCTGAAAAATTTCCCACGTCTTGAACGGGCACGTAGTCACCGATCCGTTCAATTAATTCGCGCGGCAGGTCATGGTATGTTGTGGCCCGACTGGCCGGTGGGTTCACCAGCCCACCGCCTGCTGGTCTCAGTGTCGGCGGGGGCGCCGACGCAGCAGGCTGCGGGCACGACTCCAACGCGCATATGTAGGCTTGGTAGTCGTTCAAAGCGGCACGCAGATCAAAGTCCATCTGTAAGCTCGGCAGTCGATAAAAAAACGGCGCAATACGACATGAGGCCGCACAGCAGGCTAGCCGAAAACGGGAAGCTGAGCACAGCGATGGACTGTGAATGCCATGTTCTTGGCGGATAGTGCCATACTGATATGCGGAAGTTGTTACCTCATTTGTTGGCCACTCACACTTTTGAAGAAATTTGTGCGAAGCTAGCAATGGTAACCAGCACGCAGCCGAAACAACGTGCGGATCAAATAAATGATGGTGCAGGCTCAGTCACATTCGACCATTCCCGGCCTCACCATACACCCGTAGCTTGGAGTGCATGAAGCTTGTCCATTTCGCACTGTTCGTCGGTAAAGTTAGAGAAAATTGATTGCAAATTTTACGTAAAGTCCGCATGGCAGTGGGTATCCGTGGAAACACATGTGCACGTAGCAGATCCTTCACAATAGACCGATTTTAGATATTGTTACGAATGGAAATCAAAAAAGATAAAGAAAATCGTTTCTATCTAAATCCCAGATGAAAGCCTTTACAAGGTTATGCCTCTCTGCGATGCCGCGGACCGTGAATAGAGAAGGCGGCTTGCCAGGACGTGAGAAGTCGATTCTTGACGCCGTTCTCGTACGCCCACCTGGAATGCAATCTGTTCTTCAGTGTATTGGCTCTTCTTCACGGCATGACCTTTTGCTTGCCAAGGTTGCATCATGCCGGGTTTTTTATTTCTGAATGGACCAGTTTTTTGATTAGCCTCAACAACAACTCCTGGGCCGAAACGATCTTACATGCTATGCACATTAAGTGATTGCTCGGCCGATGTCCTCTGTCGTTGCTCGCTTGCATCGCCCGCTTGTCATACCGCGGCTTATCCGCACGCTTATGTTACTCGCCAAAAACCTCGCGCTTGCGACGTATCGTTGCGCGCCTGTGCCTACTTTTCGCTAGCCTGCTGCGCAACCTCGCTACGCGTGGCGTCTTCTTTACTTCTTGCTGAGCTTGCCGATGGACTTCGATTTGAATGCCGCTTTAAACGACTATCAGGCCTATATCTGCGCGTTAGAGGCTCGCCCGGCACCCGCTGCGTCGGCGCCACCGCCACTGTAGCCGCCCAGCGCCGCGTGGTCAAACCCATCGGCCAAGCGGCCCACCACCTACCAGGACCTGCCGACCGAAGTCATCGCGCGCATTGGTGACTACGTGCCCGTCCAAGACGTGATGCCGTTTGCCACCGTCGATCGGCGCACCTATTATGCGATGCAGACTAGGCGCCTCGTTCATAGCTACTGGCAACGAGCAAAACAAGCGGTGACCTTTGAGTCGATCAACCGCCTGCTCGATGAGATGGACGGCACGCTTGCCGATCCAGCGCAGCACGTTGAACCCATGGACGCCCTATGCCAGCGGCTGCGAGCATTACACAGCGCAGATCGCGGCGATGTGTTTAAGCGTTTATTCGCAGCCGCGCAGCGTATCCCGCAAGACGGCGTGCAGATACAAAAAGCGCTGTTGCTCATGCACCGGGATTTCACCTATGAGCGCGAATGGATGGAACTATTTGACTTTGCCTACGCGCTGGCCGAACAGCGTGAGCCCGGGCAGGACAATGTATGGCCGGAACTGGCGCTTGGACTGTCGAATTTTTCCCTCGACACACCTGAGACCCCTGAGTATGCTCAGTGGTATTACAAGATTCTGGCACGGCTGCCGTCGTTGAGCGTAGCCGAGCAAGCGCAGATCATTCCCACATTGACCCATTCACTTTCTAAGTTCAGCCCGGAAGACTCGCGCATTCTTGAGCTTTATGCGCTCTTACACGACTACGCGCTACGCCTGTCCCCCTCTCATCAAGGCGCATCGGTTGGCGCGTTGGCAAATGCCGTGTGGCGCTTGCCGAGAGCGGAGCAACCCGCGCGGTATGCGCAAATGCGCGATTGGGCGCTATCGCTACCCGACGACCAGTGGGGGGTTGCACTGCGGCGTTTGCCCGCAGGGCTTGACGGATTGTCACCTAAACAACAGGCGCAGGAGCTGGCGTTGCTGGAGCGCTATTTGGGGCGCGTGCCTACGGCGCAGCGTACACAGGCGACAGTCGGGATAATCTCCTGTCTTCATTTTATGAACGACTCGCTGTCAAAACGAGTGTGGCAGCAGGGACTGAGTCTACTGAACGGTATGGACGAAGCTACTTTATGGGAAGTACTGGGCGAGCTTCGGAACGAACATTTGCTATGTAGCCTGAACAATCGCCAATGGAAAGTGGCGATGGGTGAGATCACACGCTTTATGAAAGTCAACCAGTTTCCCAAGTCAGCCCAGGCGCGAATCCAAGACAATGCGTCTTGGTTCAGAAGTTGGCCAGATTAACAGCCACAGCAGCTTAAGTACATCAATCGTTGGACAATTCCAATGCATCGAGGCGTCGGATATCGACATGCCGGAGGACGGAAATTCACTAAAGTAATCGGCAAGCGCATGGCGCTGAACGCGACACCGTTGAGCGGTGTCGCTGACTGCCTGAGATAACTTGATGTAAATCCGCGATACGCCGATCGTCTGCCTAATCTAAGTGACAGATTGGCGCTAATCTGTGTCCGAAATTTGATGCGGTTTTTCGCTATTTCATTCGTCACCGCGCGTCGAATGGGCTGCTCTATTGCTCGCCTCCTGCAATATTGTGCATCCAGCTTTCAGCTGTTAGCCAAACCCGCGGCAACCGCGGGCCTGGAGGTTATCGATGCACGCCCCACCCAGCCAGTGTACCTATCCGTTGACCAGCGCGCAGTCGGAAATCTGGCTCGCTCAATTGATTCATCCGGACAGCCCAATATACAACGTCGCTCAATACACTGCGATCCGCGGTCCGCTTGACGTCGCATTGTTCGAGGCGGCTTTGCGGCAGGTCGTCGCGGAAACGCAGAGCCTGCGTGTGTAGTTCGTCGAGGTTGATGGCCAGATCAGGCAATACGTTGCGTCGCCGCACTGGGAGTTGCAACTCGTCGATATGAGCGAGGAGGCCGATCCCTGGGTCGCCGCGCAGGCGTGGATGCGTGCTGACTATGAGCGTGCCATCGACTTGACGGGCACAGGACTGTTTCGCAATGCGCTGTTGCGCGTGGCCCCCAATGAAGTCCTGTGGTATGAACGCCATCATCATGTGCTAATGGACGGCTATTCAGTTGCCCTGCTCAGCCAGCGTGTCGCGCACGTCTATACTGCCATGTGTGCCGGCGTTGACCCGGATCCGCCGTTCGCCCCCCTATCGGATCTGTTGGAGCGTGATTTCCAGTATCGGGGTTCGTCGCAATGGGCGCTGGATGAAGCGTATTGGCTCGAGTATTGTGCACACTGGCCCGTGCCGATCTCATTCGCTGCCCAGCCGGCGCCCGCGTTGCAGCATCGGCTCAGATATGAGCGGCAGCTGTCCGGCCCCGCAGTACGGCGCTATGCCACGGACAGCAGGCGGTTTGCGCAGTTTCTGACAGCGGTCTTCGCAGCCTACCTGCATCGGTTGACTGGCGCGGAAGAAGTGGTGCTGGGCCTGCCGGTGGCGGCCCGCTTCGGCGAAGATAAGCGCATTCCAGGCTCATTGACGAACATTATTCCGCTACGTTTCAGCGTACGGCCGGACATGGACCTGTCGACGCTGATGGAACAGGCGGCGCAGCACATTCAACATGGCTTGCGTCATCAGCGCTATCCGAAGGAAGCGCTGTGCCGCAAACTTCAGTTGCCGTCCGGGCATCCATTGCTCGGTCCGCTGGTCAATGTCATGTCGTTTCACGACTTAACCATGGGACCGTGTCGCGCCAGCTATCACAACCTGGTGAGCGGACCGGCGCAAGATGTCACGGTGGCGGTGTACGCGTTGTCGGACAATCAGCCGCTGCAGTTGCAGTTCGACGTGAACCCTACTACCTATAAGAACGACGCGTTCGACGCGCACTTGGACCGCTTGATCCGCTTTATCGAGCGGGCTGCCGCTGAACCTGCGCAGTCCATCGGCCGCCTAGCGCTACTCGATGCCGAGGAGCGGCACCGTTTGCTGGTCCAATGGAATGCGACGGCGCGCGCGTATCCGGCCAGCCAGTGCGTGCACCGCTTGTTCGAGACCCACGTCATGCAGCAGCCGGATCAAGTCGCGCTAGTGTATGGGGCGCAGACGATTCGGTATGCCGAACTGAATACCCGGGCCAACCGCCTCGCGCACCAGCTTATTGCGCTCGGCGTGCGGCCCGACATGCGCGTTGCCATCTGCATGGAGCGCTCGGCGGCGATGGTCGTGGGGCTGCTGGCCATTTTGAAAGCGGGCGGCGCCTATCTGTCGCTGGATCCGGCCTATTCGAATGCGCGTCTCGCGCACATCCTCAATGATGCGGCCCCCGTGGTGCTGCTAGCTGATGCCGCGGGCCGGGCAGCACTGGGCGAGGACGCGCTCGCGCCGCTTGTCGTGATCGACCCCGAGGACGTCCAGCACGGGGTAGAAACCAATCCGGCCGTACCTGGCTTGAACGCACGTCACCTCGCCTATGTTATCTACACGTCGGGCTCGACCGGCACGCCTAAGGGTGTGATGGTCGAGCATCGCAATCTGGTCAATCTCTGTACCTGGCATAACGAGGCTTTCGATGTGCGGCCTGGCACGCGCAGCTCGGTCACTGCCGGTGTGGCGTTCGATGCGTGTGCATGGGAGATTTGGCCGGGCTTGCTCGGCGGCGGTACGTTATTTATCCCGCCCGGCACGGTGCGCAATGATATCTGCGCGCTGCTGCATTGGTGGCAGCAGCAGCCGTTAGATGTGGCGTTCCTCGTCACGCCGTTGGCCGCCATGGCGTTGACCGAGAATCTACTGCCGTCCGGGTTGCGCTATATGTTAACTGGTGGGGATCGCTTCCCGGCGTTGACGCGGTCCTTGCCCGATGGCCTTACGCTGGTCAACCAGTACGGTCCGACCGAGACGACCGTGGTCGCCACGTCTGGGCCGCTGAGCGCCGACGATGACCCGCCGCCGATCGGTCGCCCGATTGCCAACACCCGGCTCTATGTGTTGGATGAGCAACGCAATCCTGTTCCACAAGGTGTGGTCGGCGAGCTGTATATCGGCGGTGCCGGGGTGGCGCGTGGCTACCTGAACCGGCCAGATCTCACGGAGCAGCGCTTCCTGCCCGATCCGTTTAGCGCCGAGACCGGCGCGCGGATGTACCGGACTGGCGATCTGGTCCGCTACCTGCCCGACGGCAATCTGGTGTTCGTTGCCCGTAACGACGATCAGGTCAAGATCCGCGGGTTCCGCATCGAGCCCGCGGAGATCGAGGCGTGCCTGACCCAGCATCCCCTGGTGCGGGAGGCTGTCGTGGTCGCGGTGGGCGACGGAGCAGACAAGCGGCTCGTCGCGTATGTCGTGGCCGATCCTAGCGAATCGTTGCCGGTCACGCTGCGCGCGCATGTGGCAGGCGCGTTGCCGGACTATATGGTGCCAAGCGCGTTTTTGAGGCTCGACGCGTTTGCCCTTACGCCGAACGGCAAGATCGACCGGCGGGCGTTGCCGGCGCCCGACAGCGACGCTTTTGTGCTGCAGAATTATGAGGCGCCCCAGGGCGATTTCGAAGCTGCGCTCGCCGCCCTATGGGCTGAATTGCTCGGCGTGCGGTGTATCGGGCGTCACGATGATTTCTTCGCACTCGGCGGGCATTCGTTGCTGGCTCTGCAAATGACGCAACGTTGTCGTGCCACGTTGGGCGTGACCATCCCGGTGCATGAGCTATTTAGCCGGCCGAGCATCGCGGCGCTGAGCAAGGCCGTGCTTGCGCCCTCGGCCGCGCCGCATGAGTCCTTCCCAGTGCTGGTGCCGATTCGGGTGCCGGCTAAGCGTGCCCCGCTTTTTTGCATCCATCCTGTCAGCGGGCTCAGTTGGCACTACCGGAACCTGGCTTCACACCTGCCGCCCGAGCAGCCGGTCTATGGCATCCAGGCCCGGGGCTTCGACGATCCTTCGTTGTTGGCCACGAGCATCGACGCGATGGCGCTCGACTACATCCAGCAAATGCGGCGCATCCAGCCAGACGGGCCATACTACTTGCTGGGATGGTCACTGGGCGGCAATATCGCGCACAGCATGGCGACGCAGCTCGAGCAGCAGGGGGAGCGCATCGCGCTGTTGGCCGTGCTGGACAGCCTGCCTGACCATCGCTGGCGGGGCGACAGTTTCCAGCCAGAACTGGATGCAAGTTATATCAGGTCGCTGGCGCGGTACGAGGGAGACCCTGGAACGGCCGACGGGGCTGGCTATGCGCTGGAAAGAACGCGGGAGGTCATGCGTAACAATTATTCCCTCGTGAAGACCTTTACGCCGCGGATTTATTGCGCAGATATGCTCTTTTTCCGGGCCACGATACCGGGCGGCGGATCCTCGGCGCTCATCGCGCTGGACGCCTGGCGCCCCTATGTGCTGGGGAAGATCGAGACCCATGACATCGCGTGCACGCACGACGATATGGACCGGCCGGGCCCGTCGGCGGAAATCGGTCGCGTGCTGCGGGAAAAGCTTGATCAACTGCACGGCGTGCCGTTGCACGAGCGCAGCCGGATGATAGCAGCCTGAACGTTGGCACCGCATCCCGATATCGGACGCGGTGCCATGGGATGTGCGCCAGTGAGGCGTGTCACGCCGCGTGCGCGGTATGCACGTGCGTTTCCAGATAGAATTGACACTTTAATCTAAATTAGGCGTTGTCAACCAAGGGTTTTCCCTAATATGTTCGAAAACGGACTTTACATTTGCGAATTAGAACATTAAATTTCGCGCAGCGATGTAGTGGGCGTAATGACGGGATTGAATGTTCAAAAAAGAACATGATGGCCGGACTGCCTCGCCTCGCGCGGCACTGCACTGTATAGACGGTGCAGCGTTCAACAACGGCCAAACCGACGGAGACAGTCATGGAAGGCAAGTACGTCCTGGCGCTGGACCAGGGCACCACCAGCTCGCGCGCGATCGTGTTCGACCGCGGGGGCAATATCGTATCGACTGCTCAAAAGGAATTCCGCCAGATCTATCCTCAACCCGGCTGGGTTGAGCACAATCCGCAGGAAATTTGGTCGACCCAGGCAGGTGTCGCCGCCGAAGCCGTCGTGCGCGCGGGGCTGAACGGTGGGTCGATCCACGCATTGGGCATCACAAATCAACGCGAGACGACAATTGTATGGGACCGCGATACCGGGCTGCCGATTTATAACGCCATCGTCTGGCAGGACCGGCGCACCGCCGATTTTTGTGCCGAGCTTAAGGCACGCGGCCTTGAGAGCGCGGTTCGCGCGAAGACCGGCTTGCCGATCGATGCTTATTTCTCCGCGACGAAGATCCGCTGGATCCTGGACAACGTCGCTGGTGCGCGCGAGCGTGCTAAGCAGGGCAAACTCGCGTTTGGCACGGTTGATAGCTGGCTGATTTGGAATTTCACGCGTCACAATACGCACGCGACGGACGTGACCAATGCGTCCCGCACGATGCTGTTCAATATCCATACGCTGGACTGGGACGACGAACTGCTAGCCGAACTGGACATCCCGCGCAGCATGATGCCGCAGGTCAAGCCGTCCTCGGGGCTGTACGACGCTACAAAGACCACTGTGTTTGCGTCGCGGATCCCGATCGCTGGCGTGGCGGGCGATCAGCATGCCGCGCTGTTCGGGCAAATGTGCACCACGCCCGGCATGGTCAAGAATACGTACGGCACGGGCTGCTTCCTGGTGATGAACACCGGCGACAAGCCGATTGAGTCGCGCAATAACCTCGTGACGACGATTGCCTGGCAAATCGACGGTAAGACCACCTACGCGCTGGAGGGCAGTATCTTCATCGGCGGCGCCGTGGTGCAATGGCTGCGCGACGGGCTGGGGATCATTAAGCAGGCAGCCGATATTGAGGCGCTGGCCGCCTCCGTGCCGCACAGCGATGGCGTGTTCCTGGTGCCAGCCTTTGCGGGCCTGGGCGCGCCGCATTGGAATCCGCACGCACGCGGCACATTGTTCGGTGCCACGCGGGGTACCACGGCCGCGCACATTGCCCGTGCCGCGCTGGACAGCATTGCTCATCAATCGTTTGACGTGCTCAAGGCAATGGAGGCCGATGCAGGCCAGCCGATCACCGAGCTGCGCGTCGATGGGGGCGCGGTCGAGAACAATCTGCTGATTCAATTCCAGGCGGACCTTCTCGGCGTGGACGTGGTGCGCCCGCGCGTGACGGAAACCACCGCGCTCGGCGCCGCCTACCTGGCGGGGTTGGCGACCGGATACTGGGACGGCCTTGATGAGGTCCGCGACCAGTGGCAGCTGGACCGGCGCTTCACGCCTGCGCTGGATTCGGAGGAGATGGCGCGGCACAGGGCCGGCTGGCAGCGCGCGGTATCCGCCGCGATGCTGTGGGCAGCGGCCTGATTGACGACAACGGAGATGATCATGACCAATGCGTTGATCGCGGAATTCATCGGGACCGCCCTGTTGGTATTGCTCGGCGACGGCGTCGTCGCCAATGTGATTCTGGGGCGCACGAAGGGTCACAATAGCGGGCTGATCGTGATCACGATAGGCTGGGCAATGGCTGTATTCGTGGGTGTCCTCTGCTCGGCTGCCTATAGCGGCGCGCACTTGAACCCGGCCGTGTCTGTGGCGCTCGCCGTCGCTGGCAAGTTCGCGTGGGCCAAGGTGCCGGCCTATGCAGCTGCGCAGATGCTCGGCGGCATGTTCGGCGCGTTCGTAGTCTGGCTCGTCTATCGTAAGCACTTCGAGTCGACGGATGGCCCGGACACAAAGCTCGCGGTGTTCTGCACGGGCCCGGCGATTCGCAATACGCTGGGCAACCTCACGTCAGAGATCGTCGCCACCTTCGTGCTCGTGTACGCGGTGCTGCACATGGCCGCGCCGTCTGTGGGCCTGGGCGCGATCAATGCGCTGCCGGTCGCATTGGTGGTGCTGGGCATCGGTGTGTCGCTTGGCGGCACAACCGGCTATGCGATGAACCCGGCGCGGGACCTGAGTCCGCGGATTATGCATGCACTGCTGCCCATACCGGGCAAACGCGATAGCGACTGGGGCTACGCGTGGGTGCCGGTCGCTGGCTCGTTGATCGGCGGGGTACTGGCGGCGGTGGTTTCTGTGCAACAGGGATAGAGGGGAGCCGCCTTTCGCGCGGCTGAGCACGCTGGAGTGCCAGCGCGCTATCAATATAAAGATAAAGGGAACCCTGCGCCGGTGCCCGCCGGCGCCGCCGTGCTTGATGACCCGACGCACACGTGTTGCGCGGTAGGCCAGGCCGCCCGCCCCGAGACATCTGTGCGTGCCGGTCTCCATGTTCCGTGCCCGCGCTCGGGCTGTCGCGCGCCGTGTCACCCGGTTTGGCGTGTCCCCCGTTGGGGCGTCGCCGCGCATTTTCCGTGCCGCTCATGATCCGCTTCAGTGCGCACCGCTTCCGCGAAGCGTTGTAGGGCGGTGACCGAGCCGTGCACGCTTTGATATTGCTCACGCCCAATCTTACCGTCTAGCGTCACGAAAAAGCCGGATTGCTTTGCCAGTTCGAGGATGTCCATCCTGCTACAAGCCTCCATCTAAATACTGCCGTTTTCGGTCGCTGTCACGCATGCGACCCGCGTGTGTCCACGCCACCCCATACTTCCATGCTACACGCTTACTGGCGCAGCGATGGAACGATCGGTGCGTTGCCTTGCCAGCAACGATCTAGATGTGCCGCGTGCCCGAGTGCGTCGAATGGCCTGCGGCAAAAATGGTTGTTGCGGGAATCGTGCCTGCTCGCCTAATAAATGCGACCGCGGTGACGGCAGGCGTGCTGCGGCGCGCGTGACCCGGGTCGGGTACCCGGCCGGGCGCAGCAGGGGACGGATCATCCGTCAGTCGTTTTGAGGGCGGCCCTGCGGGGCCGTTTTTCCATCTCGGGATGACGGCACGTCGGACCGCGGTTTGCCACCGCTACCAGGTACATGGCGCGCGCTGGACCGGATGCCGTTCCAACCACGCGTTCTCCTCGTCAGTATAGAGCCTGGAGCGCGTCAGAAAGCGCAGGCCGGTCGGTCTTTCGACGGAGAACATGCCGCCGTTGCCCGGCACTACGTCGATCGTGAGCTGCGTATGCTGCCAATACTCGAACTGTGCGGCGCTCATGTAGAACGGCGCGCCGCCGATCTCGCCGAGCCGCACGTCCGAGTCGCCGATCAGGAACTCGCCGGCAGGAAAGCACATGGGCGCGCTGCCGTCGCAGCAGCCCCCGGACTGATGGAAGATCAGCGCGCCGTGCTCCTGGCGCAGCGACTCAATCACTGCGAGTGCCGCCGGCGTCGCGACGACGCGCGGCACTGGCTCGCAGCGAGAATCGGATGTCATCGTCAGAACAAGCCCAGCGGCTTGTCGCTATAGCTGACGAGCAGGTTTTTTGTCTGCTGATAGTGATCAAGCATCATCTTATGCGTTTCGCGGCCGATGCCTGATTGCTTGTACCCGCCGAACGCCGCGTGTGCGGGGTACGCATGATAGCAATTGGTCCAGACGCGTCCGGCCTGGATCTGGCGGCCGAAGCGGTACGCGCGTGTGCCATCGCGAGTCCAAACGCCGGCGCCCAGTCCGTACAAAGTATCGTTGGCGATGTCCAGTGCCTCGTCTTCGGTCTTGAACGTCGTGACGGAGACGACCGGCCCGAAGATCTCCTCCTGGAAGATGCGCATCTTATTGTGGCCGCGGAACACGGTCGGCTTCACGTAGTAGCCGTTGGCAAGTTCGCCGGTTTGGGCATTGCGCTCGCCGCCAATCAGACATTGCGCGCCTTCCTGCTTGCCCAGGTCGATGTAGGATAGGATTTTCTCGAGTTGCTCGCGCGAGGCCTGCGCACCGACCATCGTTTTCGGATCCAGCGGATGCCCCTGCGTGATCGCAGCGACGCGCTTGAGCGCGCGTTCAATAAACCGGTCATAAATCTTCTCGTCGATTAGCACGCGCGACGGGCAAGTGCAGACCTCGCCCTGGTTGAGCGCAAACATGGTGAAGCCTTCGAGCGCCTTGTCGAAGTAGCTGTCGTCGCGATCCATCACGTCGGCAAAGAAGATGTTCGGACTTTTGCCGCCCAGTTCCAGCGTCACCGGGATGATGTTCTGGCTCGCATACTGCATGATCAGCCGGCCGGTGGTGGTCTCGCCGGTGAATGCGATCTTGGCGATTCGCTTATTCGACGCCAGGGGCTTGCCTGCTTCGAGACCGAAACCGTTGACAATGTTCAGCACGCCCGGCGGCAGCAGGTCTTGGATTAGCTCCATCACGACCAGGATGGACGCGGGTGTTTGCTCCGCCGGCTTGAGCACGACACAATTGCCGGCGGCCAGTGCCGGCGCGACCTTCCACACGGCCATCAGGATCGGGAAATTCCATGGAATGATCTGGCCGACCACGCCCAGGGGCTCATGAAAATGATACGCGACGGTATCGTGGTCAATTTCGCACACCGAGCCTTCCTGTGCGCGCAGACAGCCGGCGAAGTAGCGAAAGTGATCGATCGCCAGCGGGATGTCGGCAGCCATCGTCTCACGCAGCGGTTTGCCGTTGTCGATCGTCTCAGCGACGGCTATGCGCGTCAGGTTGGCTTCCAGGCGATCAGCGATGCGGTTCAGGATGTTCGCTCGCTCGGTTGGCGAAGTGTTGCCCCATGCGGTCTTGGCACGATGCGCGGCGTCCAGCGCGAGTTCGATATCGGCCTCGCGTGAGCGGGGCACCGCGGTGAACGGCTCGCCGGTCACCGGCGAAATGTTGTCGAAGTACTCGCCGCCGACTGGCGCCACCCATTCACCGCCGATGAAGTTGGCGTATTGCTTCTTGTACGGGAATTCCGTGGTTAGGAACTGCATTTCAGCGTGATTCATCTCGGGTGCGCTCCTCACATATCCATAGACTGGCTTTGGCTCGGTGCCGTGCTTCGACGCGCGCGGCACCGAGCCAAAGCCAGAAGCGTGCCAACGGTGCGCGTTGGCGGGAGGAGGTAGCGGTGGGTAGCGGTGGTTGACCCGGATCGCCGATGAGAGGAATGTCTCGCCATCGCGCTGATGCGCTAATTGCTCTGTTTTGCAACAATTGTCCCGAATTGGAGCAGTGCGCCGCATCGATTGCTGTCCGCTGACTGGCCCCCCAGGCATCATCGTTGCGACAGATCGCCGTGAACTGCTCGAGGCGACTGATCCACTGCCGAGGCGACTGATTCACTGCCGCTGAGCGTGTCGCCGCTTCGCCGTGGCACACGCGGTGATGCCGGCCAGCCAGCAAGTTGACGCGCAAGTCCCCGCGGTGGTGTCAGCAGCGTAGTGCGCACTGGCGAGCGACGCTTGAGCCGGGTGGGGCGGGAACGCGTAAGCCGGCGCGTGCCGGGACCAGCCGCACCAGCGTAATCTCTGACGGTGCGCCAATGCGCTTCGGTGGCCCCCAATACCCGGTGCCGCGACTCGTGTAGACCCATAGCTGCGACAGCCGGTGCAGGCCGGCGGTGAACGGCTGTTGCAGCCGCACAAAAAAATTCCATGGGAAGAATTGGCCGCCATGGGTGTGTCCGGACAACTGCAGCGTGTAGCCGGCTGGCACGGCTGCCGATGCGGTACGCGGCTGGTGGGCCAGCAGGATCCTCACGGCGGCGTGCGGCGGCGCACCGCGCAGTGCGCCGGCCGGATCGCTGGCATGCGTGGCGTCGAAGTGACCCGCCGAATAATCCGTGACGCCGGCCACCACGACGCACGCCGTACCGTGGTCAATCACCACGTGCCGGTTCATCAGCACGGTTAGGCCCAGCCGCTCGAACTCGTCGATCCACGCATGCACACCGGAGTAGTATTCGTGATTACCGGTGACCAGGAATACGCCGTGCCGCGCCTGTAGCCGCTCCAGCGGCCGGGTGTGGGGCGCCAGTTGCTCGACGCGGCCATCAACGATATCCCCGGTGATCGCGATCAAGTCCGGCCTCAGTGCATTGACCGCCTCGACGATCGTCTCGACATAGCCGCGCTTGATTGTCGGCCCGACATGAATGTCGCTGAGCTGCGCGATTGTGAAGCCGTCTAATGCGTCCGGCAGCCCGTCGATTGGGACTTCGACAGTGACCACGCCTGCGCGCCGGCGCGCATTGACGAAGCCCGCGAACGAGGCCAGCAGCGCAAGTGCGGGCACGGCGGGTGCCGAATCGCGCTGCCATTGCTCAAGCGGCCAGTGCGCCGCGAGCGCGGCATCGAGCCCATGCACGAAGAGCAGTGCCACGTCGCGCGCGAACGTGAGCACAAGCAATGACGAGAAGAATCCCATCGCCAGCATGCCTGCCCACGCAAGCCAGTCGGAAAGCGGTTGCCGTTCGACTGCCTGCGCCAGCATTCCGAACGGGATTAATATGACGGATAGGCCCAGGCATGCGACTGCCGCGTCGCGCACGGCGGGGCCGCCTGGCAGTGCCGGCACCAAGCGCACGCCGACGTAAAGATGCATCAAAATACCGATCGTGATGATCCGAATTAGAAAATTATAGCGTCGCATGACATCCTTTCGCGGTAGGCCGCCTGCGCGGTGGCTGGGCGGGGGCAGGGCCATTTTAGCGGTAGACTCACATACGGCGCTCGACCGCGGCTCAAGAGAATCGCAACGGAACCCTGGATTCAGCCCGTGACGTTAAGTGGACAGGCAATCGTGCCCGAGTTGTTCAGCCTCGACCATGTCGACGCATTGGAGGAGACCATCACCGACCGCCGGCTATGGGTGTTGTGGGCGTCGAGACGCTGCACTGTCGCTTGAAATCGGTGCAACGTGGTATGCGCCGTGGTATCAGCGTACCGCGGTGAATACGCAGGCGAAGCTGCTGTTGCTCGCCCATGCGCTCGAGCGGTTGATGCGATGGCGGTCGAATTCCGCACCCGTTATATGAACACCGCGGTGCGGTCGGCGATCCTACAATTGGGTGTAAAGCAGGACGGCAGCTTGTGCAATCACCTAGTCGCGGCTGACGGCAGCTATCGTGACACGGCGGTGCTCTCGATTTTGGAGTCCGAATGGCCGGTGGTGTGCAACAATTTGTGTTTTTGGCTGCAGCGCGATCCGGCATGGTGAGCCCGCGACGGGTCTGTCGCCGCTGTTTCCAGTCACGCAGTAAAATGCTTTGCAGCAACAACAAGGGCCTCGCTCGCAATAACCCATGAAACGTATTCTCGTGGTCAAAGTCACGTCGCTTGGCGACATTGTGCAGGCGCAGCCCGTTGTGTGGGACCTGCGGCGCGCTTTTCCTGACGCCCGGATCGATTGGGCGGCGGACGAGGCGTTTGCCGAGGTGGTTCAATGGAATCCGGGCGTCGACCGCGTGTTGTGCGCGCCGCTGCGACGCTTTAAGAAAGCGTGCAACCTGGACGACCTGCGCGCCATCATCGCGTCGATTCGCACATTGCGCAGCGAGCGCTATGATCTGGTGCTCGATATTCACGGCGTCTACAAAAGCGCAATCATTGCCTTCATCGCTCGGTCGCGACGACGTTATGGCTACTGCCGCGAGAACCTCGGCGAGGCAGGTGCGGCATTCGCGTATACCGACCGGTTTGATCGGCAGGGGTTGTCGAACGCGTGGTATGCCATGCGTCGCAGTGTCGGCGATGCGCTCGGCTATTCGGTCGAGGGACGCCCGCATTTCGGCCTGAAGCTGCCGCCAGCGTTGCCGCTGTCGGCGATCGGCGGCTCGGGGCGGCGTGCCATGCTGTTCCACGCGACATCGACCGATGTAAAGAAGTGGCCGGCTGGGCATTGGATCGATGTGGCTCGGGCCTTGACTGCGCGAGGCCTGCAGGTCCTATTGCCCTGGGGCTCGAAACGGGAGCACGACGAAGCATGCCGGATCGCCGCGGGTGTGCCACAGGCTCAGGTATTGCCCAAGCTCACGGTGACAGAGTGTGCGCAGTTCATCGACGCATCGGAACTCGTGGTCGGCGTGGACACCGGATTCGTGCATCTTGCCTATGCACTTGGCAAGCCGACCGTGATGATCTTTACCGCGACTTCGCGTTTGCATTTCGGTATCGACATACCGGGTCGCGCCACCTCAGTGGGGGACGAAGGGCGCCCGCCCGCCGCGCGCGATGTGCTGGCTGCAATTGACTCGGTGTACCCGTGTGGGGTTGCAAGCCCCGTTTCCGCTGGGCCCCGTGTCGAACCGGTCGTGGCCATGAAGTCGCGTCCGACGATAGTCCCATTCCGGCATGAGGCAGCTTGACTGCGCTGACGCCGCACGGTGGGTGCCCGTGCCGACGCGCGGCCCTCGTCGATACGCCGGGCAACAGAATTGTCACGGGTGAATTGATTTAGTATTTAGAAGCGCGGCCTCACGACGTAGTCCACGCGTTGAGTGCGCAGGCGCGTCATGCGTGGACGTAGTCCGTGGTGGCTGGGCTTGCACTGGCATAGCCTGCGATGACGTGGCAGGCGATGGTAATTGCCACAGCGGAGACGGCAGCGTGCGCCCGGGGCCGGTCATCGTCTGATCGATGACGTTTTCCACGCCGGCCGTCTCGCGTAGCCCCGATAGAAAGCGTGTACGCTCGAAGTCCGGTGCGACGCAGCCTTGAATGTAGATGAAGCGCCGTTGTAACACCTGCCACAATGCCGTGTGCGTTGGTCAAGCGGTGAATGGCGCCATGCTGGCTAAGCGCCGCTGCACGCTGAATGCGATTTCGGCGTCGTAGGCATAGCGGTTGGGCAACCGGCAGCGTTCTTCGGTCCAGCAGGTATTGCCTCTCTCATGCGAAAGTGCGTGTCTCCCAACCATTCCCGCTATCAAACGCACGATTGCGCCTCGCGTGGCTGATGCGCACCCAGTGAAAGAATATGAACTGGCGCAGCTGCTCGATAAACCGACGACTGTACGCCGTTATGGCTTGACCCGAGGCGCTAGCCGACAACGCATTATCCGCCAAAAATCCAGCGATTGCGGCGCATGATTATGTTTATTCGCCCGCTTTCATCTACCTTACGGCGCAGCATCGCTTTGCGCTGCGTATATCTGACTTCTTGCTGAGCTTGTGAATGGACTTTGATCTGAATACCAATTTAAACAACTATCCAGCCTACATCTGCACGGTTGAGGCATGCTCGCAACCCGCCGCGTTAACGCCGCCGCCATTGAAGCCGCCAAGCAGCGCTTTGGCTAACACGTTGGCCAGCCGGCCCACGACATACCAGGATCTGCCAGCCGAAATTCTCCAACAAGTGGCCGATTACATGCCGCCCGACGATATCGGTGATCTGTCAGCTGTGAACAGCCAGACCTATCATGCGCTGCAAGAAAGGCGATTGAGCTGGCTTTGTCGCCAACGCATTTCCCATGCCGGTGCGCTGGATCGCACGTCGGTACAACAGTTGTTGACCAAAATTGAGCGTATTGACACTGGCTCCCTGCGCGCTGAATTGCTTCAGACGCTGTGGCAACGAGCAAGAAGACAGTACATATTGAAACCCGAGGTATTCATAGCGATCTTCCAAGCTGCAGGCCGTGTGCCAAAGCAAGGCTTGCAGGTACAAAAAGACATGATCGGGACCATACGTGGGATTCCAATCCAGTATCAGCGCAATCTGTATAGGTTCGTGTATGCAGATGCCGAAAGACGTTCTCCTGAACAGGGCAGCACTTGGGGCGCCGTTGCATCGGTGCTGCCAATCTACGGCCGGATACCAATAGAAAACTTGTGGTTTGATGCACCACAGATTGAAAGCGAGTATCGGGCTCTTTTAAGCCGACTACCTGCGTTGGACACGTCTGGACAGGCCGAACTGATAACAGCATTAGCCGAAGTGCTAGGCGCATTCTCATTATCTTCCCCGTCCCCCAAATATTATGCTTATCGTTATGATGTTGCGAGCGCGACGATCATTGAATTGTATGAAACACTGTTTCAATGGATGCAACGCCTACCAGCGTCGCATCGGGGCGCGCCGATCGGCGCACTAGCCGATCGAGTATCGATGCTACCAGAGGCACAAAGGCCAATGTACCTCGCTCATCTGCGGCATTTGACGCTGTCACTACCGGATCATCAATTAGGCAGTGCGTTACGCTACCTGCCGGGCGCGTTAATAATGCTGCTACCGCCAGATCAACATGCGCATGAGCTTGCGCTGCTCGAACCCGCCCTTGAGCGCGTGCTGCCCGCGCAGCGCGGATTAGCAGCGCTCGGGCTGCTCGATGAAACATCGTGGTTGAACGATGCACTGTTAAAGCAGGTATGGCAGCGTGCAATGCGTTTGCTCGACGGCAGCAATGGACTCAGCATAGCGGAAGTATTCTACGATATCCACTTACGGATTGGACTGAAACTCAATAACCAGCAATGGGAGGCCGCAAGAACTGAAATTAAGGCCTTCTTCGGGCGCAACCAGTTCGATCAAGCCACTCGCAATGAGATGCTGAACTCCCTGAATTATTGTTGGTTCCGTATGTATCAAACACCGTAAACTAGGCCGTGGCCGCGATGCTTGGTAGCGGTTAAGGGCGCGTGATTTCGACCCGGCGTCGCTCGCGGCACAACATCCAAACATCGTCGCGCCGGCGTGCGGCGTCTACCACGGCGGCGCGGCGAGTACACGCGACTGACAATCACCGCTCGGATCGACTTGGTCGCGGTACACGATGCCGGCGATGGTGCGATGCAAGAACAGTGAACTGGCCACGTCACTGACTGCTGCCCGCGCCGTATGGGCCGCGTGGGACACGCCGGCCGACATGATCGCCAAATATCAAAACGCGCACCGTGATGAATAAGCCCGCAAGCCTGAGTTGGCGTTCGTGGCCATGCTGTCGAGTGTGCCACGGTTATCCTCGCATTCCCAGCGCTCCGGTTGCTGATCGCTTTCCTATGGAAGCCCCGATCACCTTTCCGTGGATAGATGGTGGTTTCATATGGTGAGGCCACCTCCCAATCAGGGTCGTTTTAAAGTGAAAATTTCCGGCTCTTCCGGATGGGTCGAATCGGCCTGGAACCTGCACTGGCGGGCGAATTCGGCGAGCGTTATCCACTTCAGCGCCCAGTGGGGACACGCCTCATTATAGTACTCGCGCCAGGCCTCGATTTTGTGCTTGGCGTCCTCCTCGAGTGATAAGAACCCATGCGCGTTGAGGCATTCCTCACTCAAGCGCCCGTTGAACGACTCGTTCTTTGCGTTATCAGTTGGCTTGCCGGGACGTGAGAAATCGATCTCTACGCCTCTCTCATACGCCCACTTGTCGGGCACCAGCAGTTCGGGAACGCCGCCTTAGAACTCCATCGCGAACCGTTCGCCGTAGCGGGTCTGTGGTAGCGCTACGAGACGTCCGACGGGTGCGTGATCGGCGTCACGATGCTGACCGTCACCGCCGACGGCCACGCCGTCATGGGCCGGATGCGTCGGCCAGGTGACGAGAAGCGCGGTCGTGATCCTGCGGCGCCGACTTTTCCGAGGAAAGCCGACAATTCCGGGCTCGCGGGACAGCTTTTGCGCTCGTGGAGGCAAACATCCTCGTAACAGTAGCCAAGGCGCGCTCGTTACGAGGCATGACTACGCACGATCCGCTCAAGGCATGGAGTGCAGTTGCCGCCCATGTACATACACGTATTTACATAGAGCGGTGGATAGTCTATAGTACATCCAAAGTACACACATCAGGAACCACTATGCATACCACCCGCGTTTTCAAGAATGGCAACTCGCAAGCCGTTCGCATTCCCGCCGACCTTGCTTACGACCGGAGCGATATCGAAATCGAAATTGAGCGCGTAGGCGATGAGATCCGTATCCGTCCGATGCGTCGTCCGCTGACTGGCGTGCTCAAGAAGTTTGCGAAATTCGGGCCGGATTTCATGGCTGAAGGCCGCGGCGAGCAGGAGCAGGCTGAGCGCGAGGGATTGTAATGCCGCGCTTTATGTTCGACACGAACATGTGCATCTACCTGATGAAGAATCAGCCTGAAGAAGTCGCGAAGCGATTTGCGCAGTGCTACGTTGGGGATGTGGTTATGTCCGCAGTCACCTACGCTGAACTTGAATACGGCGTCGTAGTGTCTGCGAACCGAACTCGCGAGCGCCGCAATCTCGCCGCCCTAATCGAAGATATTCCTGTGGCCCCGTTCGACGCTGCCGCAGCAACGGCCTACGGGCCTGTGCGCAAAGCGACGAGCGAGCGCAAGAAGGATGCTCTTGACAAGCTGATCGCCGCACACGCGATTGCCCTGGACGTTATTCTCGTTACCAACAACGAGCGCGACTTTGCCGACTATCCCGGTATCAGGCTCGAAAACTGGCTCAACAAGTAAAAAACTCCAATATGTTTATTAATCTCGAAATTTGGAAAGAAGAGCCTCGCCACGACAAAGGGAGTGAACAAGGTACGCGTAAATTCCTATCATAAGTTTTGAAGTTATGAAATTCGCTTAACTTATGTTCGAATTGCCATAAGCGTCTCGCCGCCTAAATGCCAGAGCACTGTTGCATGCCAGTGCTGCCTCATCAAGGGCCTGGCTCAAGGCAGGTGTTGACGTCCATTGACTGATTTGTACGGTAAAGCGGGTCGCGGCATCGACAACTTTCGCAGTGCCCTACCTGTTGTTGCGGCCCAGTTTGGAGGCCATGAAGACTTCAAACAGCGAGCTACCGCGCTGCTTGATTTGATTGACATTGAGACGGCCCTGCGCATCAAGATCGGATACTTGCCGCTGTCGGGGGACCAGGCTCTGCGCGCCCGACGTGAATGGTTCCAATATATGATAGGATACCTAAGGAACAAGCGCCTCGATCGCCATGTTCATCTTACGGCGCCGGCGTTTGCGAGGTTTTACGCAAGCGCTCGTTTGGCTGCGAGGCACATCCAGACGCGCTACAAAGGCGGCATAAGCTTCTGTGAAAGCCGTCATGATGGTTTGGTCAAGCCGCGCCTCTTGCGCCGCTGCCCGTGCCGCTTCCAACACAAAATCCGTGCGATTTTTCCCTCGAACCCTCGCAGCCTGGTCAATCAAGCTTCGCTCCTCGGATTTGATGCGCAGATTCAATGTCTCGCGCTTGGTAAATTAAGCGTCGACCCGTCGCAGGTGCCAACACCCGGCGCCTGCGCAGGCCCACAGGATGACGAAGGGCTCACCAGGATGACGAAGGGCCTTTGTGTGATTGGGTGCAAGGTTGTGATTTTCGTCAAGACGCGGTTGCTGCCATCACATCGAGTCGTTATCATCCTGGACTCGCTTTTGAGCCCGGCGCGCCAACGGACTTGCGTGGGGTGCAACGGGGGGCTGCGGCAGAGGCTGGAAAACGCGGCATCCGGTCGGTAGTATGGGTGAACGGGCACGTCATCAGAATACTGCGTACACTTGATGTAGCAGAAAATAGCCTTTCATGTTGCTTTGGTTGATTACTTTAACGTTGTCCCGGTCCGGCTTGGGCTGGCAAGAATGAATGAAAACGACGCATGTCGCCAAGGTGGCATGCGTCATACTGTGTGATGGCAGTCATCGCAAATCTCGCGTCCTGGTTAATCGTGACCGTCGCCGCCATGGCGGTGTTGTACGCCGTGATCGCCGCAGCGGCGTCGCTGCGCGGGCGTCGACCCTCGCATCAGGCACGGTTGAATGCGCTAGGCGCGCCGCTTGCGTCGGTCAGCGTGCTCAAGCCGCTATGTGGGCTAGAGCCGCGGCTGTTCGAGAATCTCGCGACGTTCTGCGAGCAGGATCATCCGTGCTTCGAATTGCTTTGTGGCGTTCACTCCTCGAACGATCCGGCAATCGCGGTCGTCGAACGGCTGCAAGCGGCTTATCCGGCATGCGACATCCGACTGTGTGTCGATCCGCACGTGCATGGCAGCAATCTGAAGGTCAGCAATTTGATCAACCTGGCTGCACACGCCCGCTACGATACGATTGTCCTTGCCGACAGCGATATCGCGGTGGAGCCGCATTATCTGGCCTCGGTGTGCGCGCCGCTGGCCGATCCGGCTGTGGGCGTGGTCACGTGCCTGTACCGGGCACACGGCGTCGGTCCGTGGTGGACGCGGCTCGGCGCGATGTTTGTCAACGACTGGTTCGCGCCATCGGTGCGGGTCGCGCATGCTGGCGGATCGACCCGCTTCGGTTTCGGCTCGACGCTGGCGCTGCGGCGGCAGACCCTTGATACAATTGGCGGTTTCCAGCGGTTGAAGAACTGCCTTGCGGACGATTATTGGTTGGCCGAGCACGCACGCGAAATTGGGCTCGCGACGGTGTTGTCCGACATCACCGTGTCCACCGACGTCGCGGAGTCGCATTTCAGTGCGCTGTGGCGGCGTGAAACGCGTTGGTTGCGCACGATCCGCTCGATCAATCCGCTCGGTTTCGGTTTCCTGTTCGTCACGTTCACATCGCCGTGGTTGACCGTGGCTGCCGCACTCGCGCTGGCCCGGCCCGCGTCCCAGACGCTGTTGAGCGGCGTTGCCGCGGTGCTGGCCGGCATCGGTTTGCTCGCGCGGCTAGTGCTGCACTGGCGTGGCATCTACATCACCGGCGAGGTGGTTCGGGACCACGGCGCGCGCACCGTGCGCGCCTTCCTGCGCGATGTGCCGCTGGTGCCGTTGCGCGACATGTTGTTGTTGGGCCAATGGTTGAGCGCTGCGGTCGGCTCGCACGTATACTGGCGCGGCTCGCGCGTGCCGCTGGTCGGCACGCCATTACCGTCGCGCAAACGTGAGTCGCTGTAGTGGCGCGCGGTCCGACGGATCAAGGTCATGGTTTTGGGGAACGGGTGCGGCGTTCATCGCACATTGCGGAGCATTTGACTAAATGAAGACGCTTTTCTTGCAGGCTCCGTCGTTTGACGGTTTTGACGGCGGCGCCGGATCACGCTATCAGGCCAAGCGCGAAATACGCTCGTTCTGGTACCCGACGTGGCTCGCGCAGCCCGCTGCGATGGTGCCGGGCAGCCGCGTGCTCGATGCGCCGGCTGACGGCCTATCGGTCGGGGCGACGCTTGATATCGCGCAAGGCTATGACCTGGTCGTTATCCACACGAGCACGCCGTCGTTCCCAACCGACGCGTTGTTTGCGCAGAAGCTCAAGGAGCGCAAGCCGTCGGTGATGATTGGCATGGTTGGCGCGAAAGTGGCGGTCGATCCGCATGGCTCGCTCAGCGCGAGTGCGGCGATCGACTGGGTCGGCCGCGAGGAGTTCGACTATACGTGCAAGGAAGTCGCCGAAGGCCGGCCGTTGAAGGACGTCACCGGCCTGTCGTACCGGCTGGCCGATGGCTCGATCGAGCACAATCCACCGCGACCGATGATCGAGAACATGGACGAGTTGCCGTTCGTGGCGCCTATCTACAAGCGCGACCTGAAGATCGACAACTATTTCATCGGCTACCTGAAGCATCCGTACGTGTCGATCTATACCGGCCGTGGCTGCCGCTCGCGCTGCACGTTCTGCCTGTGGCCACAAACGGTCGGTGGGCATCGCTATCGGGTACGCTTGGTCGAGAATGTGCTGGAGGAAGTGAAGTGGATTCGCGACAACATGCCTGAAGTCAAGGAGATCATGTTCGACGACGACACGTTCACCGACTTCAAGCCGCGCGTGGAGGCAATCGCGCGCGGGCTCGGCAAGCTCGGTGTCACGTGGTCGTGCAATGCCAAGGCGAACGTGCCGTATTCGACGCTGAAGATTATGAAGGAGAACGGTCTGCGGCTGTTGCTGGTCGGCTACGAGTCTGGCGACGATCAGATCTTGCTGAACATCAAGAAGGGATTGCGCACCGATATCGCACGCCGTTTCAGTGAGGACTGCCGCAAGCTGGGCATCAAGATTCACGGCACGTTCATCCTCGGTCTGCCCGGGGAAACGCGCGAGACGATTCAAAAAACCATTGCGTATGCGAAGGAGATCAACCCGCATACGATCCAGGTGTCGCTGGCTGCGCCGTACCCCGGAACGACACTGTACAAGCAGGCCGTCGAGAACGGTTGGCTGGAGGAAAACAAGGTTATCAACCTGGTCAGCCACGAGGGCGTGCAGTTGGCGGCGATCGGTTACCCGCATCTGTCGCGCGAGGACATCTATCACGGCCTCGAGGAGTTCTATAAGCGGTTCTATTTCCGGCCGTCAAAAATATGGGAGATCGTGCGGGAGATGCTAACGAGCTGGGAAATGATGAAGCGCCGGCTGCGCGAGGGGGTCGAGTTCTTCCGTTTCCTACGAGCACGCGAGGCGTGACACAGTCGCCGGCCCGCGCATTGATCGTTACCGCCGACGACTTCGGGCTGCATCCGCGCGTGAACGAGGCGGTCGAGCGCGCGCATCGCGATGGCATCTTGAATGCGGCAAGCCTAATGGTGGCCGCGCCAGCCGCGCGCGATGCGCTCGAGCGTGCGCGTCGGATGCCGTCGCTGCGTGTCGGCTTGCATCTGGTGCTGGCCGACGGCAATGCGATGCTGCCGCGTGAGCGCATCGCGTCCCTGGTCGACGCCCACGGCCGGTTTGGCAATACGATGGCGCGCGATGGGGCCCGGTTCTTTTTCCTGCCGCATGTGCGCCGGCAACTGGCCCGCGAGATCCGCGCGCAGTTCGACGCGTTCGCGGCGACTGGCTTGACGCTGGACCACGTCAATACGCACAAGCATTTCCACCTGCACCCGACCGTCTTGTCGCTGATTGTCAAAATCGGCCGCGATTACGGCATGCACGCGATGCGGCTGCCGCGAGAGGCTGACGCGCCGCTGCTGCTGCGGCCGTGGATCGCGCTGGTCCAGTCGCGGCTGCGGCGTGCCGGGATCGCGTACAACGACTACGTAGTGGGCATTGCCCGCAGTGGTCAGATGGACGAGGCCGCGCTGCTCGCGGCTATCGCGCATCTGCCGCCCGGGGTCGGCGAGATCTATCTGCATCCGGCCGTGCCGGGCGAGGAGGCCATCACGCCGTCGATGCGCGATTACCGCCATGCGGATGAACTCGACGCGCTGCTGTCGCCGCGTGTTGCCGCGGCGCTGGCAGCGGCGAACGTGCGGTGCGGCGGTTTCCGCGATGTGCTGCCAGCCCGGGCCGGCACGAATCGCGAGGCACTCGCATGAAGTTGCTGCGCGCACTGAGTTGGCCTCTGGGCATCGCGATCTTCGTCGCGTTGCTGTGGCATGAGGGCGTGCATGACGTGAGCCAGCCGCTGTCGCAGGCGGGCTTTGCGTTGTTATGGCTGGTGCCGTTTCACATCGTGCCGCTTGCATTCGATGCGCAAGCATGGCGAATCCTGCTAGAGCGGCGTGCGTCGCTGTTGTTCCTGACCTGGGCAGCGACCGTGCGCGAAGCCGTGTCTCGGATGCTGCCGTCCGCGGGCATCGGCGGTGAACTGGTCGGTATCCGGCTGGCCGCGTGGCGCGTCAACGATGCGAGCCTGGTGGCCGCGTCGGTGGTTGTCGAGGTGCTGACCACGATCGCGGTCCAGTACGTGTTCTCGGTGCTGGGCATCGTGCTGATCTTTTTGCAGGCTTCGCACCACGGTTCGCTGACCCCGATTGTCGTCGGCCTCGTATTGTCGTTGCCGATACCGATCGTGTGCGTGGTGTTGTTGCGACGCGGCGGCTTGTTCGATAAGCTCGACCGTTTCGCGAAACGATTGTTTGGGGCTGGTCACCGGTTGCTGGCCGGCGTCGATGGCGCCGCATTGGATTGCCGCATCGACGCGGTGCTTACGCGTGCGGCGACGTTGGCGTCAGCGTTCGCATGGCAATTGGCCGGCTACGTGATCGGCGCACTGGAAACGTATTGGGCATTGGCGCTGCTGGGTCATCCCGTATCGATCGGCGCGGCGCTGGCTATCGAGGCGCTGACCCAGGCGGTACGCCACGCCGCGTTCATCGTGCCGGCCGGTCTTGGGG
Source organism: Burkholderia sp. b14 (assembly GCF_900156195.1). NCBI lineage: Bacteria > Pseudomonadati > Pseudomonadota > Betaproteobacteria > Burkholderiales > Burkholderiaceae > Burkholderia > Burkholderia sp. b14. The sequence goes on along the minus strand of NZ_FTPJ01000002.1, from coordinate 560,638 downwards.
TGCAAGAGGCGGCGGTGCTCGTGCTGGCGCAGATGCTGGGGATCGATGCGGCGACCGCGATGTCGCTGGCGGTGACCAAGCGCATGCGCGAGGTCGTGTTCAGCGGCCTGGCGCTCGCATCATGGCAGCTCGTGGAGTCCTGGCGTGCACATCGGACCATCGGTGAGCCATTGCGCCGTCGTTGGCGGGTGCAGCGACGGCTGCGACGGCGGGCGCGCCGTGCTGCCGCAGTTTCTGTGCCGTTGGTGCGTCGCTGACGCCACGCCGTTAGTGGCGCAATTCGCTGGGCTCGGTCGGTTCGACTTCGCAGTTGACCGTCTGCAGGTGCCAGCGGCCGTCCACGGGCTCACCGCTGCGGAGGCTGACCCAGGCGGCGGCGCCATGCTCGATCGCGGCGCGCACGCCACGCCCGAAGCGCAAGCCGTGCAGCGTGCACAGTGGGGCGTTTTCCTCGGGGCCGCACAGCAGCATCGTGTCGTCCTCATCGCGCAGCCGTCCCCATGACGGCAGATCGATGCCACTGTGCGATTCCCGTGACCAGACGCGTTCGTCAATATCGGGCCACAACACCGCGAGGTCGTCGCGAGTCTGCGGGTCGCTACCGTTAACTAGGATTGTCAAGCGCATCGTGTGCTCCTTCGCGGTTGCGCACAGACACCGTTTGACCTCGACCGTGACCGGTGATCCGGCGTAACCAACGTGATAGAGGCGCGGCGTCAGCCACACTGTGTCGCGCGTGCCGCTTCGCGGCATTGCTGGAAGCGCAGGTAGCCGCTACGCAACAAGATCTCGTTGAAACCCGAACCTTGAAGCACGTTAAATGCGGCATGCTCGATCGCCGCGCGGTGCCGGTCGAACGCCGCCAACAGGTCGCCCGGATCGGTTGACTCCGCGCCGAAATGGTCCTCGAGCGCTTCTGCCGAGATCGAGCAATCGACTTGTCGGTCATCGACCTTCGCGGTGAACCCCACGGCCAGATTCCAGTCGCGGAATTCCGGCGGTGTATTGACGAAAATGATCTCCATGATAGGCTCCCCGCGTGGCGCGGACGGGGGCGGTGCGCACGGCCGCGCCACGGCGCATCATCCAGGGCTGGGCGGGCTGCCAGCCCTAATTGAATGATCGTAGCCACTAACACGCGAAAAGCAAGAAGATTAATCATTGGGCGCCCAGTGTCCGCGCACCCATTTCCAGTGATCGTAGTCCCACACGATAGTGGCCCTTAGTCCAATGGTATCCCGGCATGGGACCGCCCGGTACCATCTCCACGACGGGGGCCGGTTGCGGCGGGCGTGCGGGCTCCACCACGCACGCGGCAAGCGCGGCGGGTACGGCTGCGGTGAGCACGAGCGCGCGCAGGCGCTGAATCGTCGGGATGGCATATTCCATGCGAATTCTCCTGTGAATTAGTCGGGGCACCGGCGTAAAGACGGCGCCTTTCCGTAGAACAATGGCTCAGGACGGCCATGCGCGTACATCACGGTTGTATGCAAACGCCTGAAGGTGTAACGGGTGATTGCGCCGATGCAGCATGCTGACGCGCGCAGCGCGTGTGAGCCTGGGCAATGTTGGCCGATGTTGTCCGAATGTATCGGACGCGCTGCTCGATACTTTTATTCAGCGCCGCTATAGTGAGGAGAAGTCGCGCGCGATGGTCAGTATGGGCGTGCATTGTTCTATCCACCCGTTCGAAGGAGGGCGTGATGGCCTACAAAGTTGCGGTAATAGTCGGAAGTATCCGCGTGGATTCGTGGAACAAGAAGCTCGCGCATGCGCTCGCGCGGCTGGCGGGCGACCGGCTCGAGTGCCGGTTCATCGATATTGCCACGTTGCCATTGTTTAGTGAGGATCTGGAAGTGCAGATGCCGGAGCCGGTCAGCCGGCTAAAGCTTGACATCGAGGCGGCGCAGGCGTTGTGGTTCTTCACCCCCGAGTACAACCGCGGCCTGCCCGGCGTGTTGAAAAACGCGATCGACTGGGCCTCCCGTCCGTATGGCAAGAGCTCGTTTGCTGGCAAGCCGGCTGCGGTGGCAGGCGCTTCAATTGGCACGATCGGTACGGCGATCGCCCAGCAGCAGCTGCGCAACGTACTGGCGTACCTAGATGTGCCCACGCTCGGTCAACCCGAGGTCTTCCTGCACGTCAAGGACGATACGTTCAATGCCGATGGCGACATTGCGAACGCCAGAACGAAGCAGTTCTTGCAAGGTTTCGCCGATCGCTACGTCGAATGGCTGGACAAGTTGCTGAAGTGAGTGCTGACTGCGCGCATCGGCCACGGCGGTGACCAAGGCGCCGCGTAGTCGCGCCTCGGTTTTTACGCCTTCCGCGACGAGGATGCCACGCAGCATCGCCCAGCCAGGGCAGTGGCCGGGCAGCATGCTTTCCAATGCCGCGCTGTCAGCAATGATGTTCCAACCCGCTGGTCGGTCGTGGCGGCTCGGCGAGCGCTCGCCGAGGGTACAACGTAGTCGCTGACCACGCGATGGCCGACGTTCTGCAAGTCGAAGAATTGGCGCGGGCCATTTGAGATCCGAACGAACCCTACCAGGCGAGCGTGATGCAGATAGGCGGCCCGACATCCCGAAGGTGAGAGCATTCGGGACAGGGGCGTGGGATGCCGGTGCGACGCAGCAGCGGGCGCCGCAAAGGTGAGGTTATTCGGGAGCCCTTGAGCGCCGATGCCGTAAATCAGGCCCACGTACGGGCCTGTCGCATGGCGCGCGATGAATCGCACCGAGCGGGCGCTTTGCTACCGTGACACGACATCAACATCGGGTATGCCGCGCATGCTGTATCCTGCATGGATGAAGCCGGTTATCAATCCATTGGTAGCGGAGCAACGTTAAACGCGGATGGCACACTGGTCGAAAGGATGTTATGCGGATTCACCGCAAAGGTCGCCGTTGTGCATGATTATGCGATCACGTATATGGACCATCGTTCAGCGGTCTCTAACCTATCCCGCGAAGAAGTATAGAGCATACGCTGTCGCCATACTGTGACGCAGCGCCGCAGGGGTGACGCGGTGCCGCAGAACTGTCAGCCGAATCTGAGGTATCGTTGTTTTCAAGGCGGTGCAGCATTTTTTAATTAGAAATGCTAGTCAATAATCATGAGATCGTCGAGACTTCGCTAAAAAGTATTTTATATCGCTATCCTGAATATTGGTTATGTGAGAAAACCTAATCTGATTGAGCATGAATGACATTGTTGAGACATTACATGTTGCATTTCCGTCAAGTCAGATGCCTTTGTTTGACAGTTTAGTAGTGAGGCCCCCATGCAAGTTAATACGATTAATCCAGGCTCGTCGCAGGTGGATTCCTTGTCGTTTCACAATGAGCTGAATACACGTAGTGAAGTCGCGGGACAGGGGCTAGCACGTGCCGGTTCAAAGCCAGATGGAATGTTGGCTGAACTGCCCGCGCTCGCGTGCCGCAAGTCGATGGCAAGACGCAGAAACGTGACGAGCCAGGCCGCCGTCTTTGCCCAGCATCCTGAAGCCAAGTATTACCCTCCCGCGGTGCGACAGATCAGTGGCCTATTGGAGAAACAGAACATTGGCATATCAGATCACGCGCATGACGAGGTCATTGCGAATATGAAAGGGTTGTGCTCCGGTACGCAAACCTATACGGGGGCGCATCTGGTCGAAAGCAGGGTATTCGGACGCGATGCTATTGAACATCTCAGGTCGGGTGAGATGTATCTTGCTTCGGTAAATTGCTTCGGTTCGGTAATTAATGGTGTGGCATCGATGACAGTTGGACCGGCGCATGATTTCGATGATGCCAGACGGTCGTCGGACCCTCAAAGGGCCGCACGTGCGTATGCCAGTATCGGTTGGGACTTCGAGACACTGCCGTCGCCGACACCGCGCGGTTGACATGGGCTATCGCGGGTGCCGTTTGTGGCCAATATGTTCGGCTACGTTCCCCGGGCGCCGCCCGCTGCCGGTTGGCCATGTTCCGGAGGCGATTCGCCGAACATCGCGGCAAGCGAGGGCGTTCCCCCACCTTCACTATCGGGTCATTCTTCAGCGTTCACCGTCATGGATGCCGGGGCGGCCACCCCCGCCCCGGCACTCTGTCGTCACGCCGCCTGCAATTTACTGGCGGGCAACGGCTCGATCACCACCGGGTCGGCATGACGGATTAGGTGTTCGAACGCGCCGAGCGACGCTTTCGCTCCTTCGCCAATGGCGATCACGATCTGCTTGAACGGCACCGTGGTCACGTCGCCGGCAGCGAATACCCCAGGTACCGACGTTGCCCCCTTGGCATCGACGACGATTTCGCCGTGCGTCGACAACTCGACTGTGCCCTTCAGCCACTCCGTATTGGGTACCAGGCCGATTTGCACGAACACGCCCGCCAGTTCGATGTGTTGCGATTCACCTGTGCGAAGATCCCGGTACGTCAGCCCGTCCACCTTGCTACCGTTGCCCATGATCTGGGTAGTCTGTGCTTGTGTGATCACCGTGACGTTGGATAGGCTGTGCAGCTTGCGCTGCAACACCGCGTCGGCGCGTAACTGGGGGCCGTATTCGAGCAGCGTGACATGACTGACGATGCCCGCCAAGTCGATGGCCGCCTCGACGCCCGAATTGCCGCCTCCCACGACGGCGACACGCTTGCCTTTGAAGAGGGGCCCATCGCAGTGCGGACAATAGGCGACGCCGCGGTTGCGATATTCTCGCTCGCCTGGCACGTCGATCTCGCGCCAACGCGCGCCGGTGGCGAGTACAATGGTTTTCGCCTTCAGCACCGCGCCGCTGGCGAGCCGCACCTGATGCACGGGGCCGGGAATCAGTGCGTCGGCGCGTTGCGTATCCATGATGTCGACGTCGTACTGTGTTACGTGCTGTTCGAGCGCCGTGGCGAACTTGGGTCCTTCTGTTTCCTGCACCGACACAAAGTTCTCGATGGCTAGCGTATCGAGCACCTGCCCGCCGAAGCGTTCGGCCACCATCCCCGTGGCGATACCCTTGCGTGCGGCGTAGATGGCCGCAGCCGCGCCCGCCGGTCCGCCACCGACGATCAGTACGTCGAACACTGGCTTGTTCTGTAGCGACTGCGCCGTGCGCTCACTTGCGCTGCTGTCCAGCTTGGCGAGGATATCCTTGATGCCGCTGCGGCCCTGACCGAACAGCTCGCCGTTTAAGAACATCATGGGCACCGCCATGATTTGCCGGGCTTGGACCTCATCCTGAAACAGCGCACCATCGATCGCGACATGCCGGATGCGTGGGTTGATCAATGTCATCAGGTTGAGCGCTTGCACGACTTCCGGGCAGTTTTGGCAGGATAGCGGAAAATACGTTTCGAACTGGTAGTCTCCGTCCAGTTCACGGATCTGCTGAATTAGCGCATCGTCGAGCTTCAATGGGTGTCCGCCGGTTTGCAGCAGCGCAAGCACCAGCGACGTGAACTCGTGGCCGAGCGGGATGCCCGCAAAACGGATGCCGCTGGGCTTGCCCGGCTCACCAATCGAGAACGACGGCTTGCGCGGTTCGTCGTCACGCCGCACGTTGACACGGATGTGGCCGGACAGCGACGCAATATCGTCGAGCAGCGCGAGCAGTTCGCGCGACTTGTCGCTGTCGTCGACCGATGCGACGATTTCGATTGGTCGGTTGACCTTTTCCAGGTACGTTTTGAGTTGACTCTTCAGGGTTGCGTCGAGCATGTCAGTTCTAATTGGTAGATATTGGGGCACGCGGCGCCTTCGTGGTAACGGCGCCGCGCGTCATGCGGTGTCTTGCGTCATATCTTTCCGATCAGGCCCAGCGACGGCTTGAGCGTTTGCGCGCCGGGAGACCATTTCGCAGGGCAGACTTCGCCCGGATGCGCAGCGACATACTGGGCCGCTTGCACCTTGCGTAACAATTCACCGGCGTCGCGGCCGATGCCGTTGTCATGGATTTCGCATAACTTGATTTCGCCTTCTGGGTTGACGACGAACGTGCCCCGTAGCGCCATGCCTTCCTCTTCGACGAGCACCTCGAAGTTGCGCGAGATCGCCTGCGTCGGGTCGCCGATCATGGGATAGGCGATTTTGCCGATCGTGTCCGACGTGTCGTGCCACGCTTTATGTGTGAAATGCGTGTCGGTTGATACGCTGTAGATCTCGACACCGAGATGCTGAAACTCAGCGTATCGGTCAGCCAGATCACCGAGTTCGGTCGGGCAGACGAAGGTGAAATCGGCCGGATAGAAGACGATCATCGACCACTTACCCTTGAGTGTCTGGTCGCTGACCGGCACGAATTGACCGTTGTGATAGGCGGTTGCGTTGAACGGCTTGATCCGGCTGTTGATGATCGACATTCGGTCCTCCTGTTTGTAGGGTTTCGATCCAGGACTCCAGTATGTCGGCGGCAGGATGTTAGGTAAATTTGATTAGTTTTATAAATGCAATTTATATATTCTATTAAGTGACGCCGACGTCTGAACCGCCTCATGCCGCCGGCAGCGCAGGATAGGGCAGCAGGGCAGCAGGGCAGCAGGGCAGCAGGGCAGCGGCGCGGTGAAGGCGTCGATCAGACGCTGCCCGAGCTACACATGCGCTGGGCTAGACACGCCTTAACAGGTATGTCCAGCCGAATTCGAGGTTCAATGGAATCCATCGTCGATGGTGCTCTATATCGTGGCATAACGCTACGATGTTGCTGAGCCTGCGGGCATTGACCGGACCGACCGTTGCCAACGAAAACCCGATTCAGCAAATTTTGTCCACATGTAGCCTGTAGTTTTCTGTGTTCAAGCTGACATCTTCTGATGCGGTCTGCGTTACCTCGACGAATGACTTCGATCCTACGTCCAACAAAGCACTGTTAGCGGCCACCGAAGCCTAGTAAAACTGCATGAAACGCTCCGCAGCTTTGATGATAGGCGGATGACTCCGTCGCCGAGTCTGAGAGTCGGCAATGAAGTGTCTTCGTGGAGTCGATAGCGTCTGCAACCTGTCAGGATAAAAGCGTTTCAATTGAGATGTCCGTAATCAACATGTGCCCCGCAGCATGACCGATAGCAAACGGAAGCTCAGCTGCCATCACGGCGACTTGCGGGGTAAGCCCGCAAGCCCAAAAGACAGGAATTTCACCGGTTCGCACGGCCGGCAGCCCGGGGAAATCAGGCTGGCCAACATCTGTGATTCCGATTTCCAAAGGATTGCCAAAGTGAACCGGCGCACCGTGTACCTGCGGATAACGACTTGTGATTTCGATAGCTTGAATGGTTTGCGCCACGCTGAACGGGCGCATCGAAACAGCGAGTTTTCCGCCAAAGGGGCCGCTTCGATGATTATCGATGTTCGAAACGAACACAGGAGCGCTTCCGCCTAACTCAATGTGTCGCACGGGTAAACCGTTTTTCAAAAGCAGATGATCGAATGAAAACGAGCATCCGAGTGCAAAAACGACGAGGTCACCTCTCCACACCTTATTGAGGTCGGTCAGTGAATTAGAGGGCTTGCCGTTTCGATACACGGTGTATCGCGGTAGGTCAGTTCGAATGTCAATGTCCTCGCCTAACGTTGGCAAGTTCCAGCTGCCAACTTCTCCGACGGCAAGCAATGGACACGCGCGCGGATTTAGTGCGCAAAACCTCGCGAAATCAGCGGCATATTCGTGTGGAAGAATCATCAGTTTCGCTTGCACATAGCCTTCACAGTATCCGGCAGTTGGCTGATCATACAGACCAGCCCGTGCAGCGCGCCGAAACTCGTATGGGTGAGTGTGCTTGTCCATGCCTCTCTCCGGTTAACAGATATTGATTTCAGCGATTTCCCCAATGCGCGTAAGTACAGCCGAATAGAGGGTGTTCAGCGAGTCTGAATCGCCCCTATTGAAATTTCGGCGTTGCAGTAACCCATCCACTAGCGAATACACCATGGTAGTTCACCAGCTACGTCGGCACATCTAGTTGCGTCGTGGCCGCCCAGAAGGAGGGAATGACGGTGGAGGATGTCGCGAACGTGAAATATCCAGTGGTTTGCAAGACCCATCCGAGTACCGGCCAATGCGGCATGGACGTCGTCGCAATCAAGGTGCCTGGCCACCATGACATGCTTCGCTTTAAGCACGTCAACCGCAGCCAGCGTTACGCGTTCTGACGGCAATAGGAGCACTGAGCTGCCTGGCAACGCCGCCTATGGCGGCTGCTTTGCCGACAAGCTACGTCGGCAGTGCTTCGATCGGTTCGCGTTCGGTTTTGTCGGCACAGGTCGGCGTCCTTACGATTCCGGCGTGGAAGAGTCACTTGGCATGCCGAATCTTGAAGAGGAAGCGATATGGAAGCGCAACTGTTGTCGACGGATCATCGGACCGGTGATCTGAGCCGCCAGTACGATTGCTTCCCTGACAGTTATGCGCAGGATGCGCAAGACCAGAACCAAGACAGTTCACGCCTATTCCACGGCCTGGTGCCCGGCGACCTGACTGGGTTGACCGTGCTGGACATCGGCTGCGGCGCGGGCGACGATTTGCACGCACTCGGTGCGCGAGGCGCGACGTTGTTCGGCGTGGAGCCGGCGGCGCAGTTATGCGAGCTTGCGCGACGCCGCAATCCGGGCGCGACTATCGTGCAGGCAAGTGGCGAGTCGTTGCCATTCGACGACCAGGTATTCGACGTGATCGTATCGAAATGGGCGCTCCAAACCTCACCCGATCTTGCCGCGATCCTCGCCGAGATCGAGCGCACCATGGTGCCTGGCGGATCGCTGGTCGTGCTGACCAAACACCCGTTGCGACAGTACTTGGAGAGATCGATACATTTGGTCATGGCATCGACTATTTCGTTCAGCAAGTCGTCGCATCGCGAATTTTCGATGGCCAGATCACGCTTGCGCGCCAGGTAGACGCCGCGCAACAGAAATCCGCTACAGCGTTGCGGATGCGTGCTGCCATAGGCGAGTGCGAGCGTCGTGCCCCATGAGCCGCCGAACACGGCCCAGCGCTCGATCCGCAAGTGTTCGCGCAGTTTTTCGATATCGCCCACTAGATCCACGATGCCGTTGTGCTCTAGTTCGCCGAACGGCGTGGAGCGACCGCAGCCGCGCTGGTCGAAGAAGACGATCCGCCAGCGCGTCGCATCGAGATGGTCGGCCCAGCCCAAGCTCGTCGCGCCGCCGGGACCGCCGTGCAGCACGACGATTGGCTGCGCCTGCGGATTGCCTAATTCGCGCCAGTAGATCGAATGGCCGTTGCCGACGTCAAGCATGCCTTCGGCATCGCTTGTTTTCTGCACCGTCTTGCTGGGGTTGCCCATGTATGGTTCGCCAGGGTTTGCCAATGTATCTGAAAGCATAACCGGCTTGACGAATTTTGTATTAGGTACTGCGTTGCCGGCGCGCCGCATGCGAAGTCGTTTCGGCACGGTAGCGCGATGCCGCGCTACCGTGCCACGTCCTGCATAGGCCATGCAATGGAGAATGTCGTGCACAAGAAACGAGCGATGCTGTTGGCCGCGATGGCCCTTGCGTACGCGCTTCGATGCGTGGCCGTGGAGCCTGGCACCATGCAGCACGGAAACGACGATTGGCGCATGCGCATCAGCGACAGCACGAGCGAGCGGGCACGTCTTGATCAGCAGCGGTACTGGCGGCAATATAACGATCGACAACGATACTGGCGCCAATATAACGATCAGCAACGGTATTGGCGGCAATACAACGACCGGCAACGATACTGGCGCCAATATAACGATCAGCAACGATACTGGCGGCAATATAACGATCAACAATGACATTGACGGCAATACAACGATCAATATCGCTACTGGCGCGAATATAACGAGCGCAGCACGATCGGCATCTGCGCGGCCCGTGGTAGCCACGCGGCCTGACGGCGCGGCGCGCGTCGCGGCGACGGTCGCCGCTATTTTTACGGTATTTTTTCTTGCGACGCCACAAAACCGGGCTCTAGACTTCGTACAACTGATTCAATGTGGGAGGTCGCATGTCATTGCAGCGCGCGTATGTCGATGATAGCAAGGCGTGGACAGTCGGACGAGGCATCACACTCAGACGGTTCGACCCACGCGTGGATTCCTATGCGTCGTTGACTGCCATGCTGCATCGTGCATTCGCTCGCCTTGGGGCCATGGAGCTAAACTGCGCCTGCGTCGGCCAGTCGGTCACCTCGACGATGCAGCGTGCGCAGGCCGGCGATTGCTTCGTCGTAGCATACGGCCCTACGCCAATTGGCACAATGACGTTGTACGCACGCGATGCCGAGTCCGCATGCGCTTACTATCGGCTGCGTGATGTTGCGACGCTGCGTCAGTTTGGCATCGATCCGGCATGGCAGGGACGCGGGCTCGGCACGATGCTGCTGGCGTTCGCCGAGCATTGGGCGGCCACCCGCGGCTACGCGGCGCTTGCGCTCGATACCCCGTATCCGGCATCGCACCTGATCGCGTTCTATCGTTCACAGGGATTTCGCTTCGTAGACGTGATGCGATTTGCTGACAAGTGCTATGACAGCGCCATCCTGAGCAAACCACCGGTTGCGGCACGGATGCTCGGTCAGTGGGATCGGCGACTGATGCTGGCGCGGCGCACGTTGGCCGGGGCCGCATAAGCGTGGCAGCGCCTATCCAGCGCATGGTTCGCCTTCGATCGCGTTGCTGGCGCATTATGTCCCATGGAATACAAGGGGCAGTGTTGAAGCGAGATAGAGGCCCAGTCCGAGCGTCGGATGGCCTGTGCCGATCGTTGCCGTTGCGATGACGACGCCGGTCAGCGCCAGCGCGTCCAGCCATCGGCGCACGCGCAGGCGGCGGTGAAGTGTTTGCTGCCTTTCGCGGCCTTTTTCGCTGCTATGGCGGATCGAATATTTCAAGACGGACAGATCAGACATGGCGTTCTCCAAGTGGGAATCTGCATTGTCCACTCGCCAAAAAACGGTGTGTAAATGTTCGGCTGGCTGCCGTAAAAACGACATCTATAGCCGGATGTCGGCCGGCTGCAGCAGCGGGCCAGCGCCGGGGCACGGTTGAGTGTCGGGCGCGCGCCCCCTCTTGGCGTTTTTTATATGCACGCGCCGGAGTTTTCTGACATAGGGGGTTGGCGTGCTGCAATGGCAGCATGGACTCAATGGGCACTCGCATAACGTCAGCACAAACACGGGCATCCGACGTGTCGATTAGAATGCGCACGTGGTATCTGTGGATCGTGCGAGACGATATCGTGGCGCCGGGCGCAGGCGGCCGCCTGTCTCATCAATGTCACGTGTGACGGGGGTAGCGGTTGCGTGGCGCGTCGGTCGTGGTGCGGCGTAGGCGGATGCGACGATCTGTCGCCTAGTGCGGCCCGTCATGCTAGTCGCTGATACGATCCTAGAAGACAAAAATACTGTATGCGTGTACAGTATCGGGGAATACCCTAAAATGGTCGGATAAATTGTCTTCCTCGAACTCAATCCGTATCCGTGGCGCACGCCAGCATAACCTGAAGAACCTCGATCTTGACTTGTACCCGGGCGAGATGACAGTGGTGACCGGACCGTCGGGCTCCGGCAAGTCGAGTCTCGTTTTTGACACGCTATATGCGGAAGGGCAACGGCGCTATGTCGAGACTTTCAGCGCGTATGCGCGTCAGTTCCTAGACCGCATGGACCGGCCACAAGTGGACCGGGTCGATGGCGTGCCGCCGGCCATCGCGATCGACCAGACGAATCCGGTGCGCAGCTCACGTTCGACCGTCGGCACGATGACCGAGTTGAACGACCATCTGAAATTGCTCTATGCGCGTGCTGCGGAACTGTTTGACCGGCAGACCGCGCAGCGGGTGCGCCACGATACGCCCGAGACGATCTACGCGGAGCTTGTTGAACGCACGCGCGAACGTAATCCACGGGTGATCATAACATTCTCGGTTGAACTGCCGGACACCGCAACGGAGGCGGAAGTCGAACAGTGGCTGTCGGCAAGCGGTTATACGCGCGTGCATGCGCAGCGCGTGGTTGCCACCGCGTCCGGTTCCCGTAAGCTGCTGGACGTCGTGGCGGACCGTTTCCGCGTGCACGACGCTGACAAGGCGCGAGTCGTGGAAGCGATCGAGACGGCGCTCAAGCGCGGCGGCGGACGCGTTGACGTGCAGGTGCCTGAGCACAGTGACGTGCCCGCGCAGACCTGGCGCTTCTCAACCGGCCTGCATTGCCCGGATAGTGATTTGCGCTACGCGGAGCCGCAGTCGGCATTGTTCTCGTTCAATTCGGCCTATGGCGCGTGCGACAAGTGTCGCGGTTTTGGCCGCGTGATCGGCATCGACCTTGGACTGGTGATCCCAGACGAGCGCAAGTCGCTGCGTGATGGCGCGATCAAGCCGATGCAGACCCCCGCGTGGAAGGAGTGCCAGGACGACCTGATACGTTACGCGGCGCGCGCGGGCATCCCGCGTGACACGCCGTGGGCGCAGTTGTCCGCGCAGCACCGCGATTGGGTGATCAACGGCTCGCCGGATTGGGACGGCGATTGGCAGCAGCAGTGGTATGGCGTACGGCGTTTCTTCGATTATCTGGAATCGAAGTCGTACAAGATGCATATCCGCGTGCTGCTGTCGAAGTATCGCAGCTATACGCCGTGCGATACGTGCGGCGGCGCACGGCTCAAGACCGACGCGCTGCTGTGGCGGCTCGGCACACAAGCCAACGCGGACATGGTGTTACCGCGCGAGCAGCGGTTCATGCCGCGCGGCGTTGACTGGACGCGTGCGCAGCTCGAAGCGTTGCCCGGCTTGACGATCCATGATCTGATGCTGATGCCGATCGAGCGCATCCGCCGTTTTTTCGACGAGCTAACGCTGCCGAGTCTGTTGCTCGACGATGCACTGAAGCTGTTGTTGGCCGAAGTGCGGACCCGCTTGCGCTACTTGTGCGACGTCGGTCTGGGCTACCTGACGCTGGACAGGCAGAGTCGCACGCTGTCCGGCGGCGAGGTGCAGCGGATCAACCTGACGACCGCGCTGGGCACGTCGCTGGTCAATACGTTGTTCGTGTTGGACGAGCCCAGCATCGGCTTGCACCCGCGCGACCTCGGCCGGATCGTGGAGGCGATGCAGCGATTGCGCGATGCCGGCAACACACTGGTGGTCGTCGAGCATGATCCGCTCGTGATGCTTGCGGCCGACCGCCTGATCGACATGGGCCCCGGTCCGGGCGAGCGCGGCGGTACGATCGTCTACGATGGCACGCCGGCTGACGTACGCGACGCGTCAACGTTGACCGGCGCGTATCTGGGCGGCCGCAAGCGTGTCGCCGATGCGTCCGAGTGGCTGCGTCGACCCGTCGATGCGCAGACGCGAAGACTAGTGCTCGAAGGGGCGACTGAGCACAACTTGCGTGACGTCACTGTCGAGATTCCGCTGCAGAGGCTGGTGTGTGTGACAGGTGTGTCCGGCTCCGGCAAATCAACGCTGCTGCAGGATGTGCTGCACCCGGCCCTGGCGCGCCACTTTGGCAAGCCGACTGACGCGCCGGGCGCTTATCGTGCGCTGCGCGGCGCCGACGCACTGGGCGACGTCGTGTTCGTGGACCAGTCACCGATCGGCAAGACGGCGCGGTCGAACCCGGCCAGCTATGTGGGCGCGTTTGACGAAATCCGCAAGCTGTTTGCCAAGGCGCCGCTCGCGCTGCAGCGCGGCTACACGGCCGGCACATTCAGTTTCAATGCCGGAGACGGGCGCTGTCCGACATGTGGCGGCTCGGGTTTCGAGCATGTCGAGATGCAGTTCCTCAGCGACGTGTACCTGCGCTGCCCGGATTGCGACGGCAAGCGTTATCGCGCGGAAGTCTTGGATGTGAAGATCGAGCGCACGGCGCCAGGCAGCGCGTCGCGCCACCTGTCGATCACCGACGTACTGGGGCTGACGGTCAGCGAGGCGGTGGCGCTGTTCGCCAGCGATACGGAAGTGCTGCGCGTGTTGCAGCCGATCATCGACGTCGGGCTCGAATATGTGAAACTCGGGCAGCCCGTGCCGACGCTGTCCGGCGGCGAAGCGCAGCGGCTCAAGCTTGCCGGTTTTCTCGCCGAGACCGCGCCGAGCCGGGGGGCGGGCGCCGTGCCGGCACGGTTATTCATGTTCGACGAGCCGACCACCGGCTTGCACTTTGACGACATCGCGAAGCTAATGCGTGCGTTCGGTAAGCTACTCGAGCGTGGTCATTCACTGATTGTGATCGAGCACAACCTTGATGTAATCCGTGCGGCGGATTGGCTGATCGATCTCGGTCCCGGTGGCGGTGATGCGGGTGGCAAGCTCGTGTGCAGTGGCACGCCAGAAGAGGTGAAGCGCTGCGCGCAGTCGCACACGGGTCAGGCGCTGCTGCAATACGATCGGGCATTGCAGGCAGGCGGCGACAGTGCGGCGTTGTCCGGTCCGCATGGCGTGAACGAGTCGTCGGTGCCGTACCTGGCCGGCGAGGCCGCTGCCGCCGGCGTCGCGCTGCAAACGGCATTGGCAGCGGCGCGGGTGCGACGCGCGAGCACTGAACAGGCGGTGCGGATCGTTAACGCGCGCGAGCACAATCTGAAGTCACTCGATGTTGATATCCCCCACGGTAAGTTCAACGTGGTCACTGGGGTGTCGGGCTCAGGCAAGTCGACGCTCGCGTTCGACATTTTGTTCCATGAGGGGCAGCGCCGCTATCTCGAGTCGCTGAACGCGTATGCCCGCTCGATCGTGCAGCCCGCGGGCCGGCCGGAAGTCGACGCGGTGTATGGTATTCCACCGACCGTCGCAATCGAGCAACGGTTGTCGCGCGGCGGCCGCAAGAGCACGGTCGCGACGACATCCGAAGTGTGGCACTTCCTGCGTCTGCTGTATGTGAAGCTGGGCGTGCAGCATTGTGTGCATGACGGCACGCCGGTTGCGTCGCAGAGCATCGAGTCGATCGCCGCACAGTTGCTGCGTGACTACAAGGGACAGCATATCGGCTTGCTCGCCCCACTCGTCGTGAACCGCAAGGGCGTCTATACAGACCTGGCCAAGTGGGCGAAGGCACGGGGTAATACGCACCTGCGTGTTGATGGTGCGTTTGTCAGTGTCGATCCGTGGCCGAAGCTGGACCGCTTCCGCGAGCATACGATCGAACTGCCGGTCGCCGATCTGGTCGTGTCGGCGGATCACGAAGGTGAGTTGCGGCGCCTGCTCGCGGACACGCTCGAGGTGGGCAAGGGAGTGATGCACGTGCTTGCGCCGCTGGATGGCCTGCTCGACGGCATGACACGCGGCAGCTCGGGCGCTGATATTGGCGCGATCAAGGTGTTCTCAACCAAGCGCGCATGCCCGGTGTGTGGCACCAGCTATCCTGAGTTGGATCCGCGTATGTTCTCGTATAACAGCAAGCATGGCTGGTGCACGACATGCGTGGGTACCGGTTTAAAACTGACACGCGAGCAACGCGCCGCGTTCGATGACACGGTCGTTGGCGGTGATGATCGTGGTCGTGAGCAAACGCTGCCTTCGGAGGAGCAAGAGCCCGAAGGCGTCGGCGATAAACCTTGCCCGGATTGTGGCGGCACGCGGCTGAACGACGTGTCACGGGCGATCACGTTTGCCGGTCAGCCCATCGTTGCCGTCGCGCAGTGGACGGTATCGGATACACGGCACTGGATCAGTCAATTGCGGATGGGTGGGCGCGATGCGGAGATTGCGCGCGATGTCGTCAGCGAGATACAAAGTCGGCTCGAATTTCTCGAAGAGGTCGGGCTGGGCTACCTGAGCCTGGATCGCGCGGCACCAAGCCTGTCCGGTGGCGAAGCTCAACGCATCCGCCTTGCCGCGCAGCTTGGCAGCAACCTACAGGGGGTGTGCTATGTGCTGGACGAACCGACGATCGGACTGCATCCGCGTGACAACCGAATCTTGCTGGATGCGCTGCGCAAGCTCGGCGAGAAGGGCAACACGCTGGTCGTCGTCGAGCACGACGAGGACACGATCCGGCGCGCGGACCATATCATCGACATCGGGCCCGGCGCCGGCAAGCGCGGCGGTACGCTCGTCGCATCCGGCCGTGTCGCCGACATCGCGGCGGACCCGCGGTCATTGACGGGCCGCTATCTCGCGCAACCGATCGTGCACCCGTTGCAGCCGAGACGCGCTGTCGAGGCGGCCGGCCGCACGGCGCCGTCACGTTGGCTAAGCGTGCAACGCGCGTCGCTGCACAACCTGCGCGATGTGACGGTCGAGATTCCGCTGGCACGGCTGGTCGCGATCACGGGCGTATCGGGTTCCGGCAAGTCAACGCTCGCTCGCGATGTTCTGATGGCGAACCTGCTCGATGCAGTCGGGCGCTCGGTGCTGTCATCGCCAGCGGAGCGTCGCGCGCGCAAAGCGGCGCAGGGTGACGCCGACAACGTGTCGGCGCGCGCCCGACGCGCGAGCGTGCTAGCACGCACCGACGCCCGTCCGCGTATCAGTGTCCGTCATCTGTGGCGCGGTTGTGAGTCGATTACCGGCTGGGACAGCATCGATCGGGTGCTGGAAGTGGACCAGACGCCGATCGGCAAGACGCCGCGCTCCTGTCCGGCCACGTACATTGGCGTCTGGGATGCGATCCGCAAGCTGTTTGCGCAGACGTTGGAGGCGCGGGCGCGCGGCTACCAGGCATCGCGCTTTTCGTACAACACTGGCGACGGCCGTTGTCCAGCGTGCGAAGGACAGGGCGTGCGCACGATCGGCATGAGCTTCCTGCCGGACGTCAAGGTGCCGTGTGATGTTTGTCACGGGCAACGGTTCAATCCGGAGACGCTGGCTGTCACGTGGCACGGCCGCAGCATCGGTGACGTGCTGACCATGGAGATTGACGAGGCAGTCGAGTTTTTTGGCGCGATTTCATCGATTGCCCATCCGTTGCAGTTGATGAAGGACGTGGGTCTGGGCTACTTGACGTTGGGACAGCCGTCGCCGACGTTGTCCGGGGGCGAGGCGCAACGCATCAAACTCGTCACCGAGTTGAGCAAGGTCCGTGATGACGTCGCGCGACGCGGCCAGCGCGTCCCGCATACGCTATACGTGCTTGATGAGCCGACGGTCGGCCTGCACATGGCCGATGTCGCGAAGCTGATCCACGTGCTGCACCGGCTCGTCGATGCCGGGCACAGCGTCGTCGTGATCGAGCACGACCTTGATGTGATCGCCGAGGCGGACTGGATCATCGACCTGGGCCCGGAAGGCGGCGCCGGCGGCGGGACGGTGGTGGCCGCCGCGGCGCCCGAGGCGCTTGCAAAGGTCCGGCACAGCCATACCGGCGCGGCGCTCGCACCGGTGCTCGCACGCCAGCGGGCGCTACAGCACGACGTCTCGTGCGGCGATCGCCGCACGGGTTGACCGGATGGGCGGCAGGCCGCGCTGTGCGGCCTGCTCATGACCGTTGCGCAACCAATCGACACAGAGGTGACATGCGGCAGCCATTCACCCAGCAATCGGATCGCGGCGTCGGTTTCCATCGATTGCAGTAGCGCGATCGTTTGCAGCAGCGATGCCTCGTCGTGAGCTAAATCGTTTACGCAGCGACAGCGCATATTCAATGGACAACATGATGCGCGGAACAACGTGCGCATCAGAATATCGAACTGTCTGATGCCGTCGTGGCGCACGCCGCGGCACGAAGCGTGGCACGAAGCGCGGCGATACGATTGAGATGCTCATCTCATTCATATGAGACGTCCCATGATTATGACTCGGCTCTCTCAACGCCATGCTGGACAAGGTCCGCGTTGCATCGGCCGCTTTTCGCGTGCGAGGTTGGCGCGTCAATACGTTCCGCTTCCAACACCGAGAGGTGTCTTCTGGCGTTCGGAAGCATTTATTTCATATGCGCCAATGTCCGTGATGCCACGCTCTTCGCGCGTAGACAATGATCTGAGATGCGCTGGCATACGTCTTGCCATATCATCGCGGGCCGAACGGGCGTGAATGGGTGGCCCATCCGCTGATGGCTGACGCGCTTTGCACGCCGCGCGGATGGCTCTAGGCGGTCCGGGACAGACAGGACACTTTGAAGGAGGCGTGAGATGAGTGAACCGTTGCAGGGTCAGGTCGCTGTGGTTACAGGAGGGGCGCGCGGAATTGGACGCGGTATTGCATTGGAGCTTGCGCGAGCTGGCGCCGACGTGATGGTGGCCGATTTGCTCGACGCACCCATGGCGGAGACGATAGCCGCCTTACGGGCTCTGGGGCGTCGTGCGACATCAAGAAAGGTGGATGTCACGCAGTCTGCCATGGTTAATGCCATGATCGCGCAAGCAATCGACGAACTCGGCGGACTCGACATCGTTGTGAATTGCGCCGGCGTGCTCAATATTCATCCCGTCTCCGAGTTGAGCGAAAAGGACTGGGACTTCGTGATGGATGTCAACGCGAAGGGGACATTCCTTGGTTGTAAGGCGGCACTACCTTACATGAAGTCGAAGCAGCGTGGACGTATCATCAATGTCGCATCGATTGCGGGCAAGGAAGGTTTTCCGAATCTTGCCCACTACAGTGCTTCGAAATTCGCGGTCGTTGGGTTGACCAATGCGCTGGCAAAGGAGGTCGCCCGCGAGGGTATTACAGTCAACGCGATATGCCCAGGCATCGTGCGGACCGACATGTGGGACCGGCTTTCCGACGAATGGAAAAACGACGGAGAGTCGGTGGAGGAATCATGGTCGCGTCATCAATTGACGCTGATTCCGCAAGGCCGTGCACAGACACCGGAGGACATGGGCAGGCTCGCCGTATTCTTTGCGACCATGGAGAACGTCACAGGCCAGTCGGTTAATGTGGACGGAGGGTTTACTTTCCACTGACAAACCATTCGCTATAACGCGCGAGGGCTGATCATTCAGGCGGCGCTTCGGCGTGATCCGGTGTGCGTTGTAGGCCTGCCGGGGCGGCATCATTGCATGTCGCCCAGTAGATGGCTGCCTGAACCTGATAATCAAAGCTACGCTTTATACCATTCTATGTGGCCTCGGCGAGGGCCAGGTGGGACCGTTCAGCACATCGTGACGGTGATTGCGTGGCGTGTGTCCATTCGGTTAGCCGGCGACGGCGCTGCGCCGAACCCGCTATCATCTGCGCGTCGGTCTTATCAACAGGAAGGGCAGCGTGGACAGATTCACCAGCATCCGGGTGTTTCGTGAAGTCGCTGAAGCGGGCAGCTTCGTGAAGGCGGCCGAGCGCTTGAATATCTCGACTGCGATGACGAGCAAGCATATCGCCAGCCTCGAGCGTGAACTCCATGTCCGGTTGTTGAACCGCACTACGCGTCACATGAGCCTAACCGAGGCAGGCAGCGTATATTACGAACAATGCTGCGAGGCCCTGGACATTCTGCAGGCCGCTGAAGCGGCGCTTGGCGCACAGAGCAGCCAGCCGCAGGGTGTGCTGAAAGTCTCGGCGCCGGGCTGGTTCGCGACGCGGCGATTCGCGGACTTGGTCGCGGCTTACCAGCACAGGTTTCCCCATGTGTTGATCGACCTGCGACTGGAGAATCGCTTTGTCGACCTAACGCAGGAAGGCTATGACATGGCATTGCGCGCCACCTCCGAGCCGTCGCCGTCGTTGATCGTGCGGCCATTGTGCGAAGTGCCGTTCCTGCTAGTGGGCACACCCGATTATCTGGCTCGGCATCGCATGCCTCGCGAGCCGCTCGACATCGAGGCGCACCGGATCGTGCTGCCGAACTATACGAACCTGGACAGGGTTGAGCTGTCAGGGCCGCGTGGGCGGTTCACCATTAGAAACCGCGCGGTGCTCAAGACCAACGACACGTCGATGGCGCTGCAATGTGTCAAGGCGGGGCTGGGTTTGGCGTACCTGCCGGAGTGGATCGTCGTGACTGAGTTGCGCGACGGCGCACTGCTCAGGCTGCTGCCAGACTATGCGCTGTTCTCGCCGCGCGTGTACGCGGTCTACACGAGCCGCAAGTACATGACGTCGAAGGTGCGCACCTTCATCGATTTTTTGTCCGAGGCACTGGGCTCGGACGGGGCCGTGCCTCGATGACCGCGCGCACCGCGTGCCGCGTCCCAGGGCTTACCCATAGACGACCACGGCGAAACAGATCCGCCCAAACATCACGACGAGCGAAAAAGCAATTTGCTCGAACCCCCTGAACGCTGACGCATTGCCGTATTTTGTGTATCGAGCCAATATGATATCGTGAATAAGCGTTATGATCTAAGCGTCAGGCCGGAGTCCCGACGTCGCGCCAATGTCTTTCCAAGAGGGGACGATAGGCGGGATGGATAATCGGATCCTTGAACAGGAGAACGGAATGCGGGAAGAATCGAGCCCCGGTGGGCAGTCGTCGTCAGGCGCGCGTGGCGAGCGGCCGGATGTCGACCATTTGGATGCCGCGCTCAATCACGTGAACACACAGCTTTCGTCGGGCCATATCGCAGCCGGCGCAGCCAAGGGCATCCTGTACAGCTTAATTGAGACACTGGGGGCGCTGGTCGGTGATCCGGACCTGCCGGATCACGCGCGTTCGGGTTACGAGGGATTGCTGGAAACGGCGCGGGCGTTGCGCGCGCGGCTTGGCAAGTAACGCCGGCTGCGTGACTCACGGCCAACGCCGCCTGTCATCCCTTTCGTTTCCGCAAAAGGCTTGTCAACCAGTCGGCGCCTGGCCATCGCGCGTCTGCACGCGCACGCTGCCATGGCGGAGGCGAGCGGCTCTGCCGCGACCAATAGCCCGTACGCTTTCAAGTCGTCTCGAAAACGCACCACGCCGCTCATACACCTCGCGTTCCGCCTCGAGGCTGTGCTCGCTTTGCTGAAGGATACACGGCATTGCACAGCGATCCTGACGATCTCGATTTTAAGACAGATTTAAGCGGCCGCTCCTATTCTGGCAGGCATCATAGCAGTCATTCCGACAAGGAGCGCAATCGATGAAAACCAAAGTCCTGTCGCGTAGCGCCGTTGCCGTCGCGGTGGCGGCCGCGTTATCAGCCGGGTACTTCGCTGGACGCAAGGACATTGAGCCTGTGCAGTCGGCCCATGCCGTTCCGATGATGCCGGCCGAAGCCGCCGCAAAGACCGGCGTACCCGATTTCTCCGGGTTGGTTGAAACGTACGGCCCGGCGGTCGTCAACATCAGCGCAAAGCATATCGTGCGGCAGGCCGCGCAGCGCGGCTTGCCGTTGCCAATCGACCCGAGTGATCCGTTCTTCCAGTTTTTCCGCCGCTTCTACGGGTTCGGCGGCAACCTCGGCCCGCAGCAGGAGGTGCCGAGCAGCAGCCTGGGTTCGGGCTTCATCGTCAGCAAGGACGGATATATCCTGACAAACGCGCACGTGATCGACGGTGCGAACGTGGTGACCGTGCGACTGACCGACAAGCGCGAGTTCCGCGCGAAGGTGGTGGGCAGCGATAAGCAGTCCGATGTGGCGGTGCTCAAGATCGACGCGAGCAACCTGCCGGTGGTGAAGATCGGTGATCCAAAGCAAAGCAAAGTTGGTCAGTGGGTTGTTGCGATCGGCTCGCCGTATGGTTTTGACAACACCGTGACGTCGGGCATCATCAGCGCGAAGTCACGTGCGCTGCCGGACGAAAACTATACGCAGTTTATCCAAACCGATGTGCCGGTGAATCCAGGCAATTCAGGTGGGCCGTTGTTCAATCTGCAGGGTGATGTGATTGGGATCAATTCGATGATTTACTCTCAGACCGGTGGCTTCCAGGGCCTGTCATTCGCGATCCCGATTGATGAGGCGATCCGTGTGAAAGACCAGCTAGTGAAGACCGGTCACGTCAGTCGTGGGCGGTTGGGTGTGTCGGTGCAGGGTGTGAACCAGGCGCTGGCAAACTCGTTTGGCCTAAAGCAGCCGCAGGGTGCGCTGATCAGTTCGGTCGAACCCGGTGGACCGGCTGCGAAGGCCGGGCTGAAGGCAGGCGACGTGATCTTGCAGGTCAATGGCGCGCCGGTGCTAAGCTCATCGGGACTGCCCGCGCAGATCGCCGCGATGCAACCGGGCACGACTGCAAAACTGCAGGTGTGGCGGGACAGGAGCACGAAGGATGTCAATGTGACACTGGGCGCGTTCGCAAACGACAAGGTCGGGTCCAACGATGCGCAAGGCGCGACGCAGGGACGGCTCGGTGTTGCGGTGCGCGTATTGACGCCGCAGGAGCAACGCGCAGTGCAAGCTCACGGCCTACTGGTGCAGGATGTGGCGGGCCCGGCAGCAGCTGCCGGCGTGCAGCCTGGCGACGTCATCCTGGCGGTGAACGGCCAGCCGGTCACGACGCCCGCCCAACTCGCATCAAGCCTCTCGCGGGCCGGTAGCAGCGTTGCGTTGCTGGTGCAGCGCGACAACGCACAAATCTTTATACCGGTTGACCTCGGCTGAGCCATGATGCGCCGTGGCTGCAGGGCCGGCCGCGGTGCGAATTGGAAATGCAACCGCCTGGCCATGCTCGTTGCCGCCGATGCGCCGTGCACGGCGGAGCCAGGACAGCAACGTGAGCACGTCCAATCTCTTGGCACCGCTATTAAGCCAGCGTTTTGGCACGCGAGTTGCCAGATTACTGAAAGGGCCGTCTTACACGCCAGACAAGGCTCCGATGCAAGTATGGAGCCAAGTAACCTTTTCTAGACGACTGGTCTACTAAACGCTACGATTACGTTTATGAGTGCAAATACCGCTGCCGACGTGCGGCAACATATCCTCGACACGGCCAAGCCCATTATGCTTCGTAAGGGCTTTTCGGGCGTGGGTCTGAACGAGATTCTAGCGGCTGCTGGCGTGCCAAAAGGTTCGTTTTACCACTATTTTGATTCAAAAGAGGCATTTGGCGAGGCGTTACTGGATGCTTATTTCATTCACTATATCGACCGCGTTGATAATCTTTTTGAACGCACGTTGGGAACGGCTGCCGAGCGGTTGATGCGCTACTGGGCCGATTGGCAGGCGATGCAAGTGAGTGATGACCCGTATGGCAGGTGTCTTGCAGTCAAGCTTGGCGCCGAAGTCTGCGACTTATCCGAGGCGATGCGTGACGCACTCAGGCGAGGTACCGACCAGATCGTGCAGCGGCTCGCAGCTTGCATTGCGGCGGGCATTGATGATGGCTCGTTAAAGGTGGAGCTTGATCCGCAGCCAACTGCTGCGACATTGTACGAGTTGTGGCTCGGCGCGACGCTGCTGGAAAAGATTCGGCGCGATGGCACTGCGTTGGACGTGGCGATGACAATGACACGTCGCATGCTGCAGTTGCCGGCAGAGTGACAGCGCCGGGCGTGGCGACACGTGCTGGACATTGCTTTTTTGAGTGAGTTTGTAGACGACCAGTCTAATCGGGCTGGTTTTATCGTATACCGTACCTGGTGCGGCACTTCTAACGTAATCAAGGAGTTTTCATGTCCGCGTTATTCGAACCGTTCAAGCTGAAAGACGTCACCTTGCGCAACCGCATTGCAGTACCGCCGATGTGCCAGTATATGGCCAACGAAGGAGTCGTGAACGACTGGCACCATGTGCATCTAGCAGGTATCGCTCGGGGTGGCGCGAGCTTGGTGATTGCGGAAGCGACCGCGGTGTCTCCCGAAGGGCGTATTACGCCAGGTTGCGCGGGTCTGTGGTCCGATGCGCAGGCCGCGGCATTCGAGCCGTCGGTGGCGGCGATCAAGGCAGCCGGCGCGATCCCGGGTATCCAACTCGCGCATGCTGGCCGCAAGGCAAGCGCGAATCGCCCATGGGAGGGCGATGATCACATCGCAAACGATGATCCGCGTGGCTGGCAGACGATTGCGCCATCGGCTGTGCCATTCGGTGCACATCTGCCGAAGGTGCCGCGCGCGATGACGCTGGACGAGATTGAGCGTGTGAAATACGCCTATGCTGCAGCGGCGAAGCGTGCGCTCGACGCGGGTTTTGAGTGGCTCGAGTTGCACTTTGCGCACGGTTATTTGGCGCAGAGCTTTTTCTCGGTGCATTCCAACCAGCGTGATGATGCGTATGGAGGCAGTGCCGAAAACCGCGGCCGTTTCCTGGTAGAGACGCTGGCAGCGGTGCGTGCTGTATGGCCGGAGCGATTACCGCTTACCGCGCGCTTTGGCGTAATCGAGTACGACGGCCGCGATGAGCAAACCCTTGCCGAGTCGATTGAACTGGCGAAGCGCTTTAAGCAAGAAGGGCTCGATTTGTTGAGCGTGACAATCGGTTTTTCGACGCCGCAAGCGCGTATTCCATGGGGACCTGCGTTTCTAGCACCGATTGCGGAGCGGGTACGCCGCGAAGCGCGATTGCCGGTGGCGTCGGCTTGGGGCATCGATACGCCAGAGCTTGCTCAACGGGTGGTTGCCAATGATCAACTCGATCTCGTGATGGTCGGTCGCGCGCACCTGGCTGATCCGCATTGGCCCTATTACGCCGCTCGTCAACTGGGTGTTGAGCGGCCAGCGTGGACGCTGCCCGCACCCTACGCACACTGGCTTGAGCGCTACAAGGCGTCGGAGAAGGCCGCGTAAAACCTGCATGCTTGTGCCGCGATAGCGTGCTACGGTGATTAAGCGTAGCGAGGGTTTATTTGTTAGCGTCAATTCGGGTACGCTGTAGCCGCCGCACGCGGCTTCATGACCGACGACAGTCTCTTGCGTCTAGAGACGAGCTGCTACAATGGGCGGACTCCTTTTAAATAACAAGCAACATGGGTTTTGAGCAACTTGCCGCGCTGAAGCAGCAACTCGCTGCACAGGCTAAACAGCAACGTGCTGAGCAGGCGAAGCAGCGTACGGAACGAGGTGGGCCGCAGCATGCCGAACAAGGCAAGCAGCAGAGCAAGCAACAATCTGCGGCTTATCATGCAAAGCTGGCACGAACCGGGCAGGGCGGCCAGCAGCGGCCCGTTGCACAGAGCAATAAACCGGTCGATCCGGTAGTGGAAGCGATCTGGCGCTTGCAGAAGCATTTTCCCAAGTCTTTTCCTAAAAAACCCGAACCGAAGCTGCCGCTCAAACTCGGTATTCATATCGATGCGATGCAGCATGCGAAAAAGCTTGGCCTGACCGAAGCGCAGATCAAGGATGCGATCGCGACGTGGTGTCAGGGTAATCGTTACTGGAGTTGCCTTGTTGAACATGCTGCGCGTGTCGATTTGCAAGGTAATCCTGTCGGTGAGGTTTCAGCGCCGCAGGCAGCGCGCGCGCGCTGGCTGGCATCGCGGCGCTCGCATCCGCATGGCGGCGCCAAACGACAACGCGCGAAGGCGAAGACCGACCCGGCATGCTTATCAAACGAAGCGCGGATAGCCAAGACGTCGTCGCAGCCGGCGCAGCCGCCATCGGCGCACGCGTCGGTGGGCGCGCAGCAGATGAAATGTCCGGACGCCCAGTCGGTCGAAGCGCATGAAACAACCCAAGACCGGAAGACAAATTTGGAGTGAGGCCGGGCAGATTCCAGCTGCTGCGCCAGTGCAGCAGCGATGCGCATAATGACGTGCACGAGCGCTTGGCGTTGACCACGCCACGAGCCCTGCTGTTTAGTTGCCGTGTCCGAACACACCTGCATCGTGATATGTAACGGCGTAGTCAGCATGTTTAACTTGTAAAGGTAAACATGCAAGGTATGTGTAAGCTTGCTGCCAATATATAGGCATCCATATTATTATATGAATGCCTATATGATTTGCATGACTAGATTATTTTGTTGAGGGCGGTAACACTAGATAGTGCGTTAGACATGAACCCGTTTCGTAGTAACATGTACTCGTAAAGGCGTTGTTTAGCAAAATATGCTCTGGTTTGTCCACCGGAGAACGCAGCCGCAACGCTGTTTGCTTTTTAATGAATCCCTTCAACGTTTTTTCTCACGCTCATTCTTCCAACGCTGCGAATTTTCAACAACCGGACGGTGTAACGCAAACAGGCGCTGACGCCATATCGCGTCAAGGACAGCCACGCGTTCATTCGTCACCTCGGGCTCTTCAGGGGGCGATCATGACCTGGTCGTCGGATCCGACAATAAGGACCCTGGCAAATTCCTCCAGTACTAGAAATTTTCAACAATCGGACGGCTGAACGCAAACAGGTGCCGACGCCACATCGCGTCAAGGACAGCCACGCGTCCGTTCGTCACGTCGGGCTCGTCAGAAGGCCGTCATGACTTGGTCGTCGGATCCGGCAAGGACGATCCCGGCAAATAGTAGCCAGCTTCGGCGGGGTAGGCGTCAGCAATTCTCTATAACTGAGTCGGTCAACTTTGCGCAATTAGATGATGCGTTGGATGACGACATTCGGCATTCGTTCAATTTTGAAGACCATACCCGTTCGGATAATACGAGTGTATGGACACGGGTGCGAACTCGCAGCGGCTCACCCATTCGAGATCAATCAAGACCAACACGACGTGATGAACCGGCTACGGTTGAAGACCAGTGCTTACAGCGTCCACCCGTCAATATTTCGTCGCTTAGCAACATGTTCCGGCGTCTTCGATCACCTTCAGCTTCCAATCAGCAGCAACCGCTAATAGCCGAGCATGCCGAAACCAGCGTAGTTTCTAATGCTGCGACAATCCAGCAATATCTTGCTGGTTTTAACGCGGCTGCAGGTGTTGCTGGTGTAGCGAATTCTCGTTTCGTGCCAGAAATGAATTTTATTTTGACACGAGAGGACGAGTTGATCCTGTCCGACTTAGAAGACCGCTTTGCCTCTTTAGGGGAAGCTTGCCCGGAATTTAGGCATAAACCATTCGAGGATGGACGGTTATCGGGCATTTTGCGTTATTTTTCTCATTGGCTAAATGTGAAGCATGGAGGCAGTTTGTC
This sequence comes from Burkholderia sp. b14, assembly GCF_900156195.1. Taxonomy (NCBI): domain Bacteria; kingdom Pseudomonadati; phylum Pseudomonadota; class Betaproteobacteria; order Burkholderiales; family Burkholderiaceae; genus Burkholderia; species Burkholderia sp. b14. The sequence continues at coordinate 533,872 of NZ_FTPJ01000002.1, read as the reverse complement.
TGATTATTTGAGGAGTCAGCCGGTTACAGATCGAACAAATATTTACAATCCTACTACTTCGTTTGATTTGTTTAAAAACGATGCTGATTTAAAAATAAATTATAAATATAGATCTAAGCTTGATAGGGCTATTGGCAAATTTAAGTATTTGCTTGAGTGGGAGAGGGGGAAGCGGTTTTCGCAAATGACGGGCTATGATGGTTTGAATTTGGAAAATTCTTCGGCGCCCACTCTGGCTAGTGACGCGCGTAATATCATTAGTCTCCGCTTGCAAATGTCGTCGCCTAAAGAAAAAGATGCCGATATCCTTAATGAATTTCGGGATTCTCTGGTATATCGTGGTACGTTGTCAAAAATAAAGGATTTTATAAAAAGGGAATTTGGATTTGACGAGTCGTTGAGTATTGTAAGGTCGGAGGGTGATAGGGAGTTTAATAATGCGCTGGAGGTTCTTTTTAAGGCTGATCAAAGTATATCAAAAAACTTTAAAAGCGACTTTATAAGGTCGATTAATGCTTTGCGCGGAAAAGAAAGGGCTCTTTTGATGGGGAGCTACGGTAAATTGTTGTGTCCACGAGACAAAATCACTTCCGATATTATTTTTAATTGTTGTAGGGATAATGGGGTTAGTCTTGGGAATAATGATATCAATATCAAGTCATTAAAAGTTTTTTCTTATTGGTTGGACGCTAAGGGTTTTGATATTGATTTGGCGAATATTTTGATTGGGAGCCATTGCAGAAGGGAAGTCGATGAGCTGATGGGTCAATATGTTTTGGATAAAGGGGTTGAGCTAAGGTTTAGAAGTGATATAAAAATATTTGTTGAAAAACTTAGAGGTATAGAAAATATAAGGAGTATATTAAACGGTGGCGCTGGTGTGCATAACAGCTTTAACGTTGAAGTTTTTGGATGATTGGGTGTTGCATGAAATGCAAAGGGGCGCCTAACTGTGGCTAGTTCGTGGTTTAAGTTTTTCCATAATAAGAACTGATGAAACCGATGGTCGCATTCGTGCGTATGCTAGGCACTGGTGACGGTCGTCGGAAAAATAGTATAAGACAACGCTAATCGGCAATGTATCTAAGCAGAGAGGTGTGGGTATTTTGAGTAAGCTTGTTACGCTTGATAAAATCCATGATTTCAATTTTAAAATCTCTTTTTTGCTCGGGGGATAATCTTAGCATCAAACACATATCTTTCACTACTTCAAGCACGTCCACGACGTCCGTTTCATCGCCGCCGTCAAGTAGGCGTAGTGCGATTTGCCATATGTGTTTCAATGGTAGGGTGTCTTTTAGCATCACTGCACTTAATATTAACCCAAACGCCGCCATACTACGCTGCGAAGGCTCCACGCGTTGAATGGTGGTTTCGAGCAGCGAAAATTCATACGCATGTAAAGCGGACGGTAGATACTTTAGCGCACATGGCAGGTTGCGCAACGCGCTACCCAATTGGTGATTCGGCAATGACAACGTCATGCGACGCATATTGGAGAAGTACCCCGGTCTTTGAGAATCTGGAACGACCCATATTGTCTCGGCCAATGCGCCAATCGGCGCACCTTGGTGCGACGGCGGCAAGCGCTGTGCCCATTGTTGGAGTATTCCATAATATTCGGCAGCTTTCGTCTCATTGACATTCCAGTGCAAACGCAGCAGGAGCCCCGCCAGTTTTGTAATCAAATCGGCTTGCTCGGTCATGCCTAAATTAGGAAGCCGGTTTAGGAAAACCCGATATTCGCTTTCAAACTGCGAGGGGTCAATTGGCAGGCATTCTAGCAGCGATGCCAGCTCGGCCCAGGTATTGTCCTGTTCTCTGCCTCGTCGTTCTGCCATTGCATACGCAAAATTATACATTTTGAGTCGCTGCGGGGCCGGACAATCGCTTATAAGCTTGATCATCGCTTTTTGTAGCTGCAAGCGTTGCTTTTGGGGCATGCGGTCTGCAGCCTCAAAAATAAGTGAGAATGCCGTTGGCTTTTGCGCATCGGGCAAGTCTAATATTAGCCACCCCAGCGCCCTGAGTGGCTCAGCGCGCAACGCAGGGTTTACGCGGATGCGTTCAATCTCGGCTAACAACTGAAGCACTGATGTTAAATCAAAAGTTCTTTCTCCTAGGCGCATGGCGCGTGCATAGCAAAGATAGCGTAGCCGCTGTTCTCGCAGCATGTGGTATGTGCGCCTGTCCACGGTCGATAAATCGCCGATAAGATAAAAGGGTAGGTAGTCAGCCACCTGCTGGATGATTTCGGGCGGCAGATCTCGGTAGGTTGTCGGACGGTTTTTACTAACTATTGTTGAACCATTGGCTGGTTCTTTGGCTTGATTTTCCGCTGTACAGATCAGCGGTTCTTTCAACGTACATGTGTTCTCGGGTGCCACCTGACGTAATGAGCCAGGTGGTGCGGCTGTAGCAGCATGATGGTTTTGCTGGCTCTGCATTGCGCACATAGCCACCTGAGCGCTGATAGAGGCAAGGTTCGGATCAAAATCCATGGTTAATTTTATTAAGTTTAAGTTTGAATAGGCATGCGGATGGCGTCATTGGTACAGACACTTACCGTTGCACTGTGAATGCATTGCGGCGCCTGGACGGTCATTGCACTAGCCGCGCGATTTGCCACAATGGGTAAAATTAAAAGCACCTAGGTGCAAAATGAAGGCTAATGGAAAAACGTTACCAAGTACATAGCTTAAGCAGTATTAAGTAATTTTTGGTCTGATTCATAATGTTCGATGTGTTTTTAAGCAGCATCATGGCGGGTTATCAAAAGTTGACGCGCTGGCGTGAGACATTTACCGCGCGCGACGCGATACTTGAGAGCGTGCGGTAAGTACCTGTATGGCGCGCGGGCTCCGCATGGCGTCGTGTAAACTATTGGCAAGAGATGGGGTGTTTGGCCCGGACGCCGTCTGCATTGCGTCTTTTGGTAATACAATTGATGTTCTGTGGGGGCAATGCCCTGTCTGCAAGCGTTTTCATCCGACATTTCCGCAAATCAGCTATGGCAACTATCCTGCAACAACTTCCGCGCGGCCAAAAGGTCGGCATCGCGTTCTCCGGCGGCCTAGACACCAGCGCGGCGCTGCACTGGATGCGCGTCAAGGGGGCGGTCCCGTATGCGTACACGGCTAACCTGGGGCAGCCGGACGAGGCCGACTATGATGACATCCCGCGTCGCGCGAAGCAGTATGGGGCCGAAAACGCAAGGTTGATTGATTGCCGCGCGCAGCTCGTCGCAGAGGGCTTTGCCGCGCTGCAGTGCGGCGCATTCCATATCAGTACCGCCGGCGTTACCTACTTCAACACGACGCCGTTGGGCCGCGCGGTGACCGGCACGATGCTGGTGGCGGCGATGAAGGAGGATGGTGTCAACATCTGGGGCGATGGCAGCACGTTCAAAGGTAATGACATCGAGCGCTTTTACCGTTATGGGCTGCTCGTCAATCCGGGCCTGCGCATCTACAAGCCATGGCTGGACCAGGCGTTCATCGACGAGCTTGGTGGCCGGGCCGAGATGTCCGAATTCATGCGCCAGGCAGGCTTCGATTATCGGATGTCGGCTGATAAAGCCTATTCGACCGATTCGAACATTCTCGGCGCCACGCACGAGGCGAAGGATCTGGAGCAGTTGGATAGCAGCGTGCGGATCGTTGCGCCGATCATGGGCGTCGCGTCATGGCGCGACGACGTGCAGATTGCCCGCGAGGACGTGACCGTGCGGTTCGAGCAGGGTCTTCCAGTGGCGATCAACGGCGTCGAATTTGATAGCGGTGTCGAACTGCTGCTCGAGGCGAACCGCATCGGCGGACGGCATGGACTGGGTGTGAGCGACCAAATCGAGAACCGGATCATCGAGGCGAAGAGCCGCGGCATCTATGAAGCGCCAGGACTGGCGTTGCTGTATATCGCCTATGAGCGTCTGGTCACGGGTATCCACAATGAGGATACGATCGACCAGTATCGTGACAACGGCCGCCGTCTTGGACGACTGTTGTACCAGGGTCGCTGGTTTGATCCGCAGGCAATCATGCTGCGCGAGGCGTCACAGCGCTGGGTTGCGCGCGCGATTACCGGCGAGGTGACGATCGAGTTGCGTCGCGGCAACGATTATTCAATCGTCAACACCCAGTCGCCGCACTTAACCTACCAGCCAGAGCGGCTAACAATGGAAAAGGGTGAATCGACGTTCTCGCCGCTGGACCGCATCGGCCAGTTGACGATGCGCAATCTCGATATCGCCGATACCCGCGACAAGCTGCAGATCTACGCGAAGACCGGCGTGCTCGGCGCCAAAGGCGAGATCTCGCTGCCGCAGCTGGAGCAAGCCGAAGGCCAACGCGACGCCGCCGCGGGCAAGTAACGCCCCGCTGCGTCGCATCGCAAGGCAAGCAGCATGACCGTACTCTAACTTTCAGGGATGAGGCAGCATGGTTACGTCGAGCTATACGGACACCCGACTTCTCATTGACGGCCAGTGGTGCGATGCGGCGAGCGGCAAGACGCTCGGCGTGGTCAATCCGGCGACCGGCCAGGTCATTGGCCGCGTCGCGCACGCCGGCATCGCGGATTTGGACCGCGCGTTGGCGGCTGCGCAGCGCGGCTTCGACACTTGGCGCAAAGTACCGGCCTACGAGCGCGCGGCGACGATGCGCAAGGCCGCGGCGCTGGTGCGCGAGCGCGCCGAAGGGATCGCGCGGCTGATGACACAGGAGCAGGGCAAGCCGTTTGCAGAAGCGCGGATTGAGGTGCTGTCGGCAGCCGATATCATCGAATGGTTCGCGGATGAAGGGCGGCGCGTATATGGCCGCATCGTGCCGTCGCGCAATTTTGCAGTGCAGCAGTCGGTGCTGAAGGAGCCGATCGGGCCAGTCGCCGCCTTTACGCCTTGGAATTTTCCGGTCAACCAGATAGTGCGCAAGCTCAGCGCGGCGCTCGCATGCGGGTGCTCGGTCCTCGTGAAGGCGCCGGAGGAAACGCCGGCGTCGCCGGCGGGGCTGCTGCAGGCGTTCGTTGACGCCGGCGTGCCGGCCGGCACCGTCGGACTCGTGTTCGGCGATCCCGCGGAAATCTCGAGCTACCTGATTCCGCACCCGGTGATCCGCAAGGTGACGTTTACCGGATCGACGCCGGTCGGCAAGCAACTCGCGGCGTTGGCCGGCGCGCACATGAAGCGTGCGACGATGGAGTTGGGTGGCCATGCGCCGGTGATCGTTGCCGAGGACGCCGACATCGCGTTGGCGATCAAGGCAGCCGGTGGGGCGAAGTTCCGGAATGCGGGGCAGGTGTGTATTTCGCCGACGCGTTTCCTGGTACACAACAGCATCCGAGGGGCATTCGAGGCGGCACTGGTCAAGCACGCACAGGGTTTGAAACTTGGTGACGGGTTTGCAGAAGGCACCACGCTCGGCCCGTTGGCGAACGCGCGTCGTCTTGCGGCGATGATGCGGATCGTCGAGAATGCGCGCGCCACCGGCGCGACGGTGGCCACCGGCGGCGAGCGGGTGGGCTCCACAGGCAATTTCTTTGCGCCGACGGTATTGACGAACGTATCCCGGGAGGCGGACGTGTTCAATCATGAGCCATTTGGGCCTGTTGCCGCGGTCCGCGGCTTCGACCGGCTCGAGGACGCGATCGCCGAAGCGAATCGGTTGCCGTATGGCCTTGCTGGCTATGCGTTCACGCATTCCGTGCGCAACGTGCATTTGCTGTCTCAGCAGCTCGAGGTCGGCATGCTTTGGATTAATCAGCCTGCGACGCCGTGGCCTGAAATGCCGTTTGGCGGCGTCAAGGATTCAGGGTATGGGTCCGAGGGCGGGCCGGAGGCGATGGATGCCTATCTGGTCACCAAGGCGGTGTCCGTGACGGCGGTTTGATTTCGCTGTGACGCGGCCGCCGCGGTATTCGGGCGCTCGGCGGGGCTGGCCGGGCCCGAACAGGGCTTATCGTGCTAGCGTTTTGGGTCGGCCGGCGTGATGAGTCCCAGGTGATATCGGATTGAGCCGGCATAGGGGGCGCGATGGCGCACGAGGCTTATGCCAGGAGGTAGTTGTGCGAACATTGCCGCCTTGATCGTCAGAACCTGCTGCAGGAGTTGCGTGGCTACCGGCATGATTCGATGGCGTTCGAACGTACCCTCCCAGCCGTGCCGGGCTTGAACGGTTCGCCGTGCAAACGCCCGGGCACACTGCATGCGAACAAGGATTACGACTTTGCCCGTTGCCGACGCTATCTGAAGCAACGCGCAATCACTGCATCCATCGCCCATCGCGGCGTAGAAAAGCGCGAGCGGCTCGGACGGCATTGCTGGGTAGTCGAGCACACGCACGCCTGGCTTGCCGGTTTTGGTAAGCTGCACATCCGCTCCGAGCGGCGCCTGGACATTTATATCGCCTTGCTTTGCTTGGCCGCTGCCGTTATCTGTTCGCGCTTCGTGGACGACTTGTGTTAGCGACTCTTAACGGTTGTCGCGGCCCAGCGCTCGTCGGCAATGCATGATCCGCCGAAAACCCAGTGGCCGCTGCTCACCGATATATCGATACATGCGTTTTCGATTAGACTACGCGTACCTAGCACCGCTTCGCGCGGCGTCTTTCCTCATTTCTTGCCAAGTTTGCCGATGGACTTTGACTTAAACACCGCTTTAAATAACACGCAGCCCGCTATATATGCAGTGCAGAGCCAGCAAGCCGGTCATCCTGACACAACTGTGCCGCCGCATACTCTGACAGTGCCTGCGAACATACCGGAGCCGCAGGGCTCGACGACAGGTTCACTGACCGGTGCGGCGCACAGTCCGGTAAGCGGTTTGGCGACGACCCAAACAAGCTTCCCAACAACGTACCACAAACTGCCGCCCGAGATCCTCCGGCAGGTGTCTGCCCACATGCCATTTGACGATATCAGCAACCTGTCGACCGTGAACAAGGGGACATACCACGCCCTGCAAGAAAGGCGGCTGAGCTGGCTTTGCTATCAGCGAGCTGCTAACGCCAAAGCGTTGGATCTCGCGTTGGTGCAACAGTTGCTGACCGAAATCGAGCGGATCCGCGAACCGATGTTGCGCGCTAAGCCATTTGAGGCTCTATGGCCAAGGCTATCGAGTTTGCCGGAAGAGCAGCAGACAGCGGCATTCCGACAGGTTTTCGAGGCTGCCGGCTGCGTGCCCAAGTACGGCCTGCCAATACAAAAAGATATGATCCGATCCATACGAGACTTTCAGGAGCTCCAACAGCTCGATTTGTATCATCTCGCTTATGCAGACGCCGAACGGCGAAGCGTTGAACAGGGCAGCACTTGGGCCGCTGTTGCGTCGATCTTGATAGCTTTGCCAGAACAAACCATAAGCTTAATAGATTATCAGCATTTTTTTGACCGTATTCCGACTTTGGCCGCGGCTGATCGAGCCGATCTGATTACGGAACTGGTAGTATCGTATATAGACTATATAACATTCGCTTCTTTGCTTGGTCAGGGGCAGGAGCATGTGCCTGTAGACGAGTGTGAGCGTCGCCGTCGCCAAACATACCGAATATGCTGGGAATGGGTGCAACGTTTGCCGAAGTCGTACCAAGGTGCGCCGATCGGCGCGTTAGCTAGCGTAGCATGGGTGATGCCACGCGAAGAACTGCCCGCTCACTATGCCGAACTGCGTCGCTTGATACAATCACTGCCGGATCACCAATTGGGCAGCGCACTACGCTACCTGCCGATCGCGCTGCGAGGCCTGCCGGACGATCAACTGGCGCACGAGCTTTCATTACTTGAACCCTTGATTCAGCGCGTGCCGCTCGCGCAGCATACGCTGGTAGCTGCTGGTCTGCTCCAAGCCACACGCGGAATGGACGACGCGATATCGGCGCAGGTATGGCAGCGCGCACTGCGCTTGCTCGATGTAGTCAATGAGGCAGACGTGCTAAATGTACTTCTTGGGCTGGAAAAGACGGATTATCTTCCAACCGTGCGACAGGCGCTACAGTTGCGAGATTATGCAAGGACCGAAATCATAGCGCTCATTGAACGCAACCACTTCAGCCAGCAAACCCGCAGCAAGGTACTCGACTTTATTTTAAGGAACCGCGACAATCGCGATGTCACTCCGCATCGCGACGATCCAGCGCACGATTGAGCACGTGCGATACTTAGCGGAAGCAGCGGCGTCGTTCGCTGACCCTGAACTATCGGTGCTGGTCGACACGACGGTGCAGGTGCAGTAGGCTTGCGGGCAGAAACGACAGCCGATGTCAAATGCAAATACAGCTGCAGGCCGTCGACCAACCCTGGTCGATGCGTATCGGCGCACCTAGCGCCTAGAGCGTGTTATGCACTTTCAGCGAGTCTCAGAGTCGAATCGAGATGGAGAACGCAGACCCTATCCGAGCGACGTGACGGACGAAGAATGGCGCTTCGCTGCTGCGTATTTGACGTTGATGGAGCCAGACGCACCGCAAAGACGGTATGAATTGCGCGAGTTGTTCAACGCGCTGCGTTGGCTAGCTCGTGCAGGCGCTGCGTGGCGTATGCTGCCGACGAACTTTCCGCCATGGGAGGCGGTGTATCAGCAAACTCAACGCTGGCTGCGAGCGGGCTGCGTCGAAGCGATGTTTCAGGATTTGCGTTCGGTGCTGCGTGTTGCGCAGGGTCGCCAAGTTCAGCCTAGTGCGGTGGTTCTGGACGGGCGTATGTTGCAGTCGAGCTGCGAGAGCGGCCCACGCGCAGGCTACGACGGCGACAAGCGCAAACGGGGGAGCAAGGTGCATAGGGCCGTCGATACGCTCGGGCATTGGCTGGCGGCCCATGTCACGCCGGCCAATGAGCAAGAGCACGCACAGGTTCAGGTGTTGGCACAAGAGGTGCAACATGTGAGCGGGCAGAGCGTGAAGCTTGCCTTTGCTGACCAAGGTTATACAGGAGAAGAGCCTACACAAGCCGCGCAAAACGAAGGCATCGAATTGCAGGTTATCAAACGGTCAGAGGCAAAGAAGGGCTTTATCCTGCTGCCACGCCGATGGGTCGTCGAGCGCAGTTTCGGATGGCTCAATCGCTTTCGAAGGCTCGCTCGTGACGATGAGCGTTTGCCTGAAACGCTCATCGGTTTGCATTTCGTTGTCTTTGCCATGCTCATTCATCTTGCAAAGTGCATAACACGCTCTAGTGTTTCATCACAGACAAAAAGTGCCTAACATGCTCTAAATAGGCTACGATAGCCGATTTGACAGCTATGTCGATGAAAAACAGCGTCCCCTAGAAAGCGCGGCATACGATCAAGCCCGCAGACGTGCGACGCGAGGAACGGATGGATGCCGGTGCCAAGCGGTTTGTGCTGAACGGCATCGACAAGACGACGATCGACGACATCGTCATCGAGGCAGCCAATTCGAAGGGCATGTTCTATCATTATTTCAAGTCGAAGGATGAACCTGTTGACGCATTGCGAGGCGATTTTCAAGGCCTGGTGATGTTGTTTGCGAGGCTGCAGACAGCCGGTGCGCAGGGCGCTTGAAGTGTCGCGTGGTTTGCGTTTAGATTAGCGTTCGCTATGTTCACCGGTCTGCGTGATGGTTGCGGGCCGTCGCGGCGGCATTGGCCGGGTAAAGGAATTTCCGCGCGATATTTGCAGGGGGAGCCATGTCCGTGCTCGACGAATCTCGGCGCCATGTGGGTGGCGACGGTGAAATGGCGCAGCGGATTCGGGCGTTCGACTGGTCCATGACCGAATTGGGCCCGATCGAGCGTTGGCCGCAGAGCCTGGTGTCGGTGATGCAAGTGGTGCTGGCTTCTCCAGTGCCGATGGTGGTGCTGTGGGGTGCCGATGGCTATATGCTATACAACGATGCGTATGCGGTATTTGCCGGCGGTCGGCATCCGTACTTGCTCGGCTGCCCGGTCGAGCAAGGCTGGCCGGAAGTGGCCGCGTTCAACCGCCGCGTGCTGGAGACTTGCCTTGCCGGCGGCACGCTGACGTATCGCGACAAGGAGCTTGTGCTGCTGCGCGACGGCAAGCCAGAGGACGTCTGGATGGACTTGTATTACAGTCCAGTCGCTGGCGACGATGACGTGCCTGCGGGCGTTATCGCGGTAGTCGTGGAGACAACCGAGCGCGTGTTGACGGAACAGTCGCGGCAACGCGCGGAGGTCGCGCTGAGGTTAGCCAACGAACGGCTGCAACTCGCGCTTAATACCGGCGCGGTACTTGGCACGTGGGTCTGGGACGTTGGCTCTGGCACGGTTAGCGGCGACGAACGCTTTACCCGCACCTTCGGCGATGTTTCGCAGCGGAAAGTCCGTGGCATCGGCGATTTATTGTCCATTCAGCAGGTTGATCCTGACGACGTCGCGCAAGTGCAGGCGCAGATGTTTGCGTCGCTGCGTGCGCAAACGCCGTTTCGCGCCGAATACCGGATCACGCGCGCGAACGGCGAATTCCTTTGGGTGCAGTCGAGCGGACAGTGGGAGTTGGACGCGCATGGGGGGCCACACCGGTTACCCGGCGTGCTGATCGACATTCATGAGCGCAAGGTCGCGGAAGCGGCATTAGTGCAGTTGACGGCCACCCTGGAGCAGCGGGTCAAGGACGCAGTTTCCGCGCGGGCGGCGGTGGAGGCGCAGCTGCGGCAGGCGCAAAAAATGGAGGCGCTGGGCAGTCTCACCGGCGGTGTTGCCCACGACTTCAATAATGTCTTGCAAGTGATCAACGGCAACTTGCAAATGTTGTCGGCGGAACTGGCGAACCACCCGGTCGCGCAACGCCGGATTGCAACCGCGGCAGAGGCGGTGCGGCGCGGTGCCCGGCTGGCGTCGCACCTACTCGCGTTCGCGCGACGCCAGCCTTTGTCGCCGTCGGTGGTCTGTCCGCGGCAGTTGCTCGAAGGCATGGACGAGATGATCCATCGTTCGCTTGGCGAGACGGTCAATATTGATACGATTGTGCCGGACGATTTGTGGAATGTGCTAGTCGACCGCAATCAGTTGGAGAACGCGCTGCTGAATTTGGCCATCAACGCTCGTGACGCGATGCGCGGCGAGGGCACGTTAACGATCGCTGCACGCAACGTGATGCTGGACGGCAAGCCGGACAATGGTCACGGCGGTGGTGGCGACACTGAAGTCAGGCCGGGCGAGTACGTCTGCTTTTCGGTCTCGGATACCGGTGTGGGCATGTCCGCCGAGGTGCTCGAGCATGCTTTCGAGCCATTCTACACGACCAAGCCCGAAGGCCATGGAACCGGGCTGGGCTTGAGCATGGTATTCGGCTTTGTCAAGCAAAGCGGTGGTCACATGGAGATTGATAGCGTGGTCGGGCGCGGCACGACGGTCGAGTTGTATTTTCCGCGCTCGCTCGAGACGCCATGCACGGACTCGCCCACGACGTTGGGCGGCGTGCCGCGTGGTAACGAGACGGTGCTCATCGTCGAAGACGATGCGGACGTGCGTCTGACCGCCGTCGACATGATTGCGCAGCTTGGCTACCAGGTGTTGACTGCGTCGACCGGCGATGAGGCCAAGGCGATACTGCTCGGTGACGCGCGCATCGACCTGCTGTTCACCGATGTCGTGATGCCGGGGGACGTGAAGAGCCCCGAACTTGCCCGTCTTGCCGCGCAACGGGTGCCGTCGGTGCCCGTGGTGTTCACATCGGGCTACACGCGCGACGAGATTTTCCATCATGGCCGGCTCGATCCGGGCGTGACGTTGCTGGCCAAGCCGTATCGGCGTGATGAGTTGGCGCATAAGCTGCGCAGCGCGCTCGAAGGGCAGTCTGGGGGACGGGCGATGCCTCTTCAGTCGGCACTGTCGAGTTGCAATGACGAGTCGCCATCGCCGTCTATCCCACCGGCCGAATCGGTATCGCCCTCCCCATTGCCATCACTTGTGGCGGCACAGTCTGCTGCACCCGGGCCGTGCGACGAAGAAGGGCAGCTGCCATGTCATGTGCTTCTGGTGGAAGACGACGCACCCTCGCGTGAGGCGATGCGCGACCTGATCGAAGTGATGGGGCTGCGGTGCTGTGCGGCCGGCAGCGCGGAGGAAGCGCTGAAGCGAGCCGCGGCGCAACGCTATGATGTCCTGCTGAGTGATCTCACGTTGCCCGGCATGGCTGGCGACCAGCTTGCATTAGCGCTGCGGCGTACCCAGCCGCATGTTCATGTGTTCCTGATGTCGGGGTACGGGCAATGCGCGGATGTTGACCCATTGCTCGACGATGTTCCCGTGCTGCAAAAGCCGCTGGACGCGCTGGCGCTTGGCCGCCGACTTGCGGCGTGCCGCAAATCGGCGTAGCGGCGCCGCCTGTTGGCTGCCAGCGCAGTCGCAGCGCGATATGACGATATTCTCGGGCAAGTAACTTGCTGAAGTCGGTGTGTTCACGCTATTCCTTACCCTATCGACAGACGGAGAGAGCAATGGCATCTGAAATGGGCGCACGCACACGCGAAAAGCGGCGGCTCGGTGGCTGGCTTCCCAACCGGGAAGACGCGCTGGCGCAGTATCGGCTGGAATTGGCGGCGCGCGCAAAAGCACGCCCCGACTTGCGTACCAGCGTGGTCCAGGAACTGGCTGCGTTGGTGAGCAATGATGCCGTATTACGCATGAACCTCGAACGGGCCATCGATGATGCGCGTGGCGCGGGTTACCAACTGGGTTACGCGACGATCGACGAGCTGATGTCCTTGATCGACTATCTGATGACGTATGCACCGCCCTTTAGTGAGTCGAGCCTGATCATCTGCCCTCTCAATGCGTTGCTCGACTGGCCGATGTGTATGCCGTCCGGCTATGCATTTTTTCGTGACCCGGCGCTCAACGCGCAACTCAAGCGGGTATTGAATCATTGGTGCGGGTTCCTGAGCGGTCCGTACTCCAGAACGCACTTGAGCACCCAAGCGCCGGATGGCTGGTTCTGCGACGAAGCGCTCAAAAAAATTGGCATGATGGAATTCATTTGCGATCCTAATCAACCGTATTGGGGCTTCGCATCCTGGAATAGTTTCTTTACACGCCAGTTTAAGCCCGGCGCGCGGCCTGTCGACGCGCCGCACAACTCCAAGGTCATCGTCAGTGCCTGCGAGGCGTCGCCATACAACATCCGCTCGGACGTCCAGCTTCATGATCGCTTCTGGATCAAAGAGCAGCCCTATTCGTTGCAGGAAATTCTAACGACGGGCGAGCGCGAATTGGCCAAGCGGTTCGTCGGCGGATCCGTGTACCAGGCATACTTGAGTGCATACAACTATCATCGTTGGCATGCGCCGGTCAATGGTACGGTATCGAAGGCGTACTGGGTCGATGGCAGCTATTACTCCGATCTCGAGGCCGAGGGCGTCAACCCGAGCGGGCTGAATGCCTCGCAGGGCTACACCACCGCGATCGCCGCGCGGGCGGTGATCGTGATCGATTGCGATGATTGTGCGCTCGGGCAGGTCGCGTGCGTGTTCGTCGGAATGGCCGAGGTCTCATCATGCAATATCGTGGCGTTGCCTGGGCAACATGTGGACAAGGGCGACGAGATCGGCTATTTCCAGTACGGCGGCTCCACGTACTGCCTGATATTCGAGCCTGGTGTGATCGAGCAGTTCGAGCCGCAGCCGCCATTCGACGACAATGCCACGCCAATCAAGGTCAATGCGCGGCTGGCTACGGCGCGATAGGCCCCGCGCCGCAGTGTCCTGCGCTATACGGGTGCGACTGTCCAACCGTCGGCCATCGCGGCGCTCATGTAGCCCGCGGTGAGCGGCGTCAGGCCGTGAATGACTTATAGAAAACACGGCACGAAGCTCTCCGTCGTCATGCCGGCAACCAGCAAGCAAGCTCATGCATAGCGTCGGGGCTGACGCCATAACCCAGCGATGATTTCGGTGTTCGCGATGGCTACGCGCGGCGTAACGCGCTTTTCATGGACGCGGCAGCACAGTTCGACCCACTCCATTTGTTGCAAGCAACGCACGTCTGCGTAGAATTGCGTTGATCAAATGTCAACGCCGAGGCCAATGGTGAGTCTGAGCGAGCGGCGGCTCCACTACCTTCATGCGGCGCTCATGGCCGGTTCGATGCGTGCCGCCGCTGAACGGCTGGGCGTGGAAGCATCGGTCATCAGCCGGCAAATCCAATTGCTTGAGAAAGAGCTGAATGTCACGCTGATCGAGCGGCGTGGGCGCGGCGTCGCGCCGACCGATGCGGGGCGCTTGGTGTTGCAGGCATACGAGGAGCGGCGCCTGGTGGAGGAAACACTGCGGCTGCGCCTGGACGAGCTACACGAATTGGAGCGGGGCGAGCTGACGATCGTAACCGGCGAGGGCTTTGTGCGCGAATTAATGTCCAAGGTGATGGTGGCATTCTGCGCCCGGTATCCAGGCGTCAACGTGCAGATGCAGACGGTCGGGGCGGAAGAGGCGGTTGCCCACGTGGTCGAGGACCGGGCGCATCTTGGCTGGACGCTGTGTTCGCCCGCCCATCCGGCGGTGCGCATCGTGCACGAACGGCCGCAGCCGCTTTGCGCGATCATGGCGGCGACGCATCCTTTGGCGGGGCCGGCTGCCCGGGTGTCGTTGGATGCTGTAGCCCAATACCCGCTGGCGCTCGCCCCGGCGGGCACCGGCCTGCGCGCGCTGACGCGCCAAGCCGAGGTGGCGGAGGGAATCCGGTTCAATGCCGTATTTTCGGCAAACTCGATCGATGCACTGACGCACTACGTTGGCGTGGGGCTGGGCGTGACATTCTTGTCAGTCTATCCGGTGGAGCACGAATTGGCCGCTGGTGTGCTCGTTGCACGGCGCACGACCAACGTCGTGCTCGAGCGTGCCAAGGCTCAGCTATTCGTGCGGCGCGGCCGTCGCTATTCGGCCGCCGTGCAAGCTTTTCTCGCGCAAATGCGACAGTCCGGCCTGTTCTAGCGCGCAAGCTGTCCGGCAAGAACGCGGCTGGCCGGCGCGTCCGCCCGCCGTCGACGATCGCCCCTCGTCAATCCCACTGCCGGGTCGCGCTGCCTCGCGCGTCCATGGCCGTGAGAATACGCTACGCTACGATGACGCGCTGCTCGCTTGAGCGTTCTTATATTTGCGTCGTTGCTCATTCTTGACAAGCAGGCGCTTAGGCGGGGAAAAGATTCCCATCGCCACGCTGGTGGCGGGATCGACCGCTTCAGCGGCAAAAGCATGGAGTGCCGTCACGCTTTACGGCCTGATGGATGCCGGCCTGATTAGCGCGCTCTGCGCCGGCCGAATAAGCCGTGTGGCCACAACGCGTTACACGTCGCTATGATGGCTGCGAGCGCAGTCGCTCGATTAAGCCCGTGGCGAAGACGGTACCGACCAGCACAATGGCGCAGCCTTCCATCATCTTTATTGATATGGATAACGAAAGGAATAGCGAATCCCAAAGGATGCCGAACACCGGAATCACGAATGTGGCGGTCATCGCGTGAGTCGGTCCACCGGCGGTGAGCAGGCGAAAGTACAGCACATAGGCAACGCCGGTGCACGCCACGCCGAGCGCCAGCGCCGCGAGCCACGCCTGCATCGAAATCGGTGTCGCTGGCCATGCCCATGCGGCGAGCGGTAGTAGTACGATCGATGCGCCGACGAGGCTGCCGGCCGCGATCACCAATGGGTCGATGTCGGACAAATAGCGCTTCGTATAGCTGGCCGCGATACCCAGCAGCGCTGTGGCAGTGAGTCCCGCGGCGGCGGCCAGTGCAGTGGCCTGCGCGCACGACGCTGCGCCTGCGATGCCGCTCGTTGCACTGATCTGATTTCCGACCAGCAGCATCACGCCGGCGAAACAGAGCGCGATGCCTGAAACTCGCATGATGCTGGGCCGGTCCCCGAGCCACAGGAATGCTACCAGCGTGCCCCACAGCGGTGCAGTCGCGTTGATCACGGAGGCCAGGCTCACCGACAGGGCAGGCACGGCATACGCAAACAGGCAAAACGGCATTGCAGCGTTCAGTACGCCGAGCATGAACAACGGCCACAGCTTGCGTTGCGAATCACGCCATTTTCCCTCCACGCCTTTTCGCGTGATCAACAGCGCGATTAAGAAAGTGGCGCCGATCGACACACGCAACGCTACCATTGGCACGACGCCGAAATCCGCAACGCCGATGCGCACAAAAAGAAACGACGTACTCCAAAGTGCTGCGAGCGCCAGCAAGTTGGCCACGTTGAACACCGATCGGGAGATCATGCATAACCTTCGCAGGGTGACCGGTATTGCACGTTGCACGCATCGGCAAGTCCGGATGAGACAAGGACAACTAGGCAGGCACCACTATGTAACAGCCTATTCGAAAGCGCGAGCAGTATCGGTGGGGTCAGCGGAGGCGGTTATATTTTTGGCGGATAACGTATGGTAAGCGCAGCCGCCGCTGGCTGCTGTGAAGGGCAGCCTATGAGTGGATTCGCCACTTATTATGGTAGTTTTTCATTCATGATAGCGTCACGGCCTTGTGCGGGAAACGTGCCACATACCCCGTAAGCCGAATGGTAGAGAATTGAATTGGTCTCTGTGCATAGCCTGAAACGGTCCATTACCGCGCCTGTTAAGCGGGCAAAACGTCCGTGATCCGACAAAACGCTGTCGGAGTTCGCCGACGCGCAGCGCCGCCTCGTGCATTGTCTATTACATAGTATCAGCTTACCCGACTACTGCGTCAGTGCGTCACGCTGCATTCCGGCTTCGCGTACGATTGTTGGCTCGATGCCAATGGGGCTCGTGCTTGGCTACGATCACCTGGCGGTTCAATGCTATCGACGTGGTCGATGCATCGGCGGGCGGCGCAGGCCACAGCAGCATTACACTGCCGAGTGGCGGCATGCCGAGATTAATAGAAAGGCTCCGAATGACGCCATCGCTTTTTGCGAATAAAGCTGGTTACAGGAGACAAACCGGCGTAGTACTTGAGCGCTTGGTCGTTGCTTCCATAGCAATATCCCAGCACGACATGGTTTTGCGAACGAGTGGCGCACGTGTCCCGGGTACTGGCAGGATGCGCCAAACGTTCGGCCAGCACGTCAATGCCAAAGCTGGATATGGCCATCGGTCGTATCGGGCGCTCGGCGGTCCTTTGAGTTGCAACGCCAACACGATCGCCACGAGCTTGTCGGTCGATGCGTCGATCTCGGACGCACGAGGCGACCGCCACGGTGGCGGCTGTCCTGACCACATCGGTTGCCATTGGCGCTGGCACGTGCAATGGCGCTCCGCTGCGTCCCTGAGCAACGGCTCGTGCTGGATTGTGCGCCAGGCGCGCTGGGCCATGTATTGGCGTTCCGTCTGCCGGGCGCTGGTGCGCGTGTTAGCCGTGTTTTGGCAAAAAGCCGCATCCTGGACGACGCGGTGCGACGCGCTGGGGGTGCATTACCGGATGCGCAACGCATCGAAA
Source organism: Burkholderia sp. b14 (assembly GCF_900156195.1). Lineage (NCBI taxonomy): Bacteria > Pseudomonadati > Pseudomonadota > Betaproteobacteria > Burkholderiales > Burkholderiaceae > Burkholderia > Burkholderia sp. b14. The sequence goes on along the minus strand of NZ_FTPJ01000002.1, from coordinate 516,489 downwards.
GCGAACGCCGATGCTGGTGCTTCACTTCGATCATACGGTTACGCAAACTCGAGCAGGGTGGCGCTTGGCCAGGACGCGCCGCGCCGTTTGTCTCGAGGCTGCGCAATGGTGGTATCCGTGGGCGTTAATGGGTGGCGTGGTATTCCGGCTCGCGCCGCGTGTTGGGTCGTGCGGCTCGGCGACATCCCAGCGACAATCAGGAGCGCGTAAAAATGATCGAAAGTACTGCGATCCTTGGCGTTGCGGTTGGCCTGGTGTTGGCATTGACCGGTGCAGGCGGTGCGATCCTTGCGGTACCGCTGCTGTTATTTGCGCTGGATCTGAGCGTTGCGCGGGCTGGGCCGATAGCACTGCTTGCGGTGGGCATGTCGGCAGCGGTCGGCGCGGCAATTGGCTTGCGCAGTGGGATTGTCCGCTACCGGGCGGCCGCGCTGATGGCGGTAAGCGGCATGGTTGGGTCGCCGCTCGGCCTGTGGGCCGCGCGCTGGCTACCGAACGGGCCGTTGGCACTCGTCTTCGCGTGTGTGTTGGCGTGGGTATCGTGGCGCATGCTTCTGCAGGGTCATGCGTGTGCCAGCCATTCGGATCGATGCGCGCCGCGCATGAGCATGTCACCGCCTCGTCAACTGGACTACGCGAGCGGGCACTTCGTTTGGACCGCCTCCTGCGCGCGTGCGTTGATCGCGTTGGGTGCCGGTGCCGGATTTCTGTCCGGTTTGCTTGGAGTAGGGGGCGGCTTCGTGATCGTGCCGGCGCTCAGGCGAGCGACGAACGCGCCAATGCAGGCGATCGTCGCAACGTCGTTGGCGGTGGTCGCGTTGGTCTCGACAGCTGGCGTCGCCGTCAGTGCACTGGCTGGACGGATGGACTGGCCAGTGGGCTTGCCGTTCGCCGTCGGTGCTGTCGCCGGCATGCTCGGTGGATGCCGAATCGCCGCGCGGTTGAGTGGACCCCGCCTGCAACAGGTTTTTGCGGTGGTGGCTGGGTTGGTTGCGCTTGGCATGATGGTCAAGGTGCTGTTCGCTTCGCCCGGTTGGTCGGCATGAGCTACGGTGCGCGTGGCGATCCAGTGGGTTTCGCTTGCCGGGTGGAGAAGTCCTGCAATCGTGCTTGCGACGTGTCGAGTTGCAACGGTAGCAGGCGACCACACCGGGCGTCGCGACAGAGGAGCGCCAAGGCGGGATTTCGGCCGGACTTCGCGTAGACTGCGCCAGATCCGCCCGTTCGCCGGCTAGGCGGCTGTGGCGGCGACTGTCGAAGTGCCTTTACGTAAGGAGGCGTCACGCATGCATGCATTGCCTTTGTCGGACAGTAGCGCCATTGACCTACCCGCCAGCGCCTCGGCGTGCGATCTGCGCCGTGTGCCGATTCACCCGGACCACTGGTATCCGTTGGCCTGGTCCCACGAGGTCAAGCGGGGCAAGGCGCTCGGCGTGCAGTTTGCCGGCGATCCGATCGTGCTAGTGCGCACCGAATCCGGCAAACTATTCGCACTGGAGGACCGCTGTGCGCATCGGCAAGTGCCGCTGCATGCAGGCGTGGTCGAAGGCGAGTCCATCCGCTGCGGCTATCATGGCTGGGCCTACGATTGCGGTGGCCACTGCATCGACGTGCCGTATCTTGGGCGGGAGCGCTTGCCCAACGGAGTGCGCGCCTATCCATGTTGCGAAGTGCACGGCCTGATCTTAGTCCTCCCGGGCGAGCCAGCGCTGGCCGACGCGCGGCCGCTGCCGGTACTGCGCTGCGTGGGCCGAAGTCTCGGCGACGACTGGTTGGAAGTGAACTACACGTTTGCGCGCATGGCGGGCAGCCAACCCATGGGCGAGGCGCTGGTGTTTGGCGCTAGCCAAAATGCGGGCAACCAGGCCAATAAGAGCATGATGACGGTGCGCACCTGCTATCCGTACCAAACTTTGCAGATCCGGTCAGGGGACGGCGTGCTGGTCATGGATCTGTGGATCGTATACGTGCCGCTAGATGCGGCGCAGCGTACGAACCGCACGTTCGGCCTGCTTTCCATCCGTAAGCCCAAAATGCCGTTCGCGCTGGACCTAGCCTGGCCGCTGCTGATCTGGTTCACCGAGCGCATCTTCAAGGAGGACCGCTGGATCGTGGAGCAGGAGCAAGAGGCCCAAGATAGGCAGGGCGCGGATTGGAACCGCGAGGTGTTTCCGGTTATCAATGAGTTGCGCGACTTGCTGCGCCACTGTGGCGGCCGCACGGTGATCCCAATTCGCGAGACGGGCAACAGGGTGTAACGTCCCACGGGTCCCCATTATTTTAATCGAGTCCATTTCGTTCTCGACACCGCCCGCGGACGTCGATCTGCGGGTTCCGGACAGCCGTCAATTTTGATTAGCCGATAGATCATTATTGATTTCGTCTGGGTTTGTTTAACTCGTATTTTATGGTCTTTGTTCAGATTGGACTTCTTCATCGAGTGGCCGCGTCATCCTGCGTTATGTTTGCCTTGAGCGGTTTGAGATCATCGGCAAGGGCAAGCAGTGCGACCAATGCATTGATGCACTGCATACGCATTGGCGCGATCGTGGTCGGCACGTGAAAAACCTTGGCCGACTGTGGCGCGATCAAGATCGTGGCATCAGGGCAAGTTTGGATGAGATGTGACGCGGGTCTTGCCGGTGCGGGAAGAATTCAACATTAGGCTATCTGTCGTCCGCTACCTTCGAAATTGACGCAGACACAAACTATCTAACTGCTCAATATTATTGGGCCATGACATGGTGCTTGGGGGCGGTACAGTGGTGTGCAGCGACAGCGGCTGATGAACACGCTTTACCCAAAAATCCAGCAGCAGAGTGCGTTACATGTGTGCGAGACGCTGGTGCAGATGCGCTGCCCCCGTAAGGGCAAGACCCGCAGGGTGTACCTTCGAAGTTATACTTCGACATGGTTCATCGGAATGTGCTCAATTATTTAGAACTGCGTTTTAAAGCAGACTTGGATTCATCGAAAATCCGCGGACGGATGAACCATTCGGATTGTGAGTTGCTGAGATGCTCGAGCGGCCATCACGTTTGCGCTATGCACCGGTCAAGCCGGTGATGCATCGGCGGTGCGAGTTGTTCGAGAGCCTGGAGGCGGTCAATCGTGCGCTGCACTTGGACGACGTAAGTGGGCGTGCCAATAGCGTGATGACATGACGAGACAAATGCCGCAGCCCAAAAAACTTGAACTTTTGTTGAACTTGTGAGAAATTTCATTTCGTCCGAACGAGGGGCATGCAGCGAAATGAGGCATGATGGTTCGCTGAGGCAAGTGCAGTACTGTGGTCTTCGATCCATGCAAGCGATGTTTGGGGCATGATAATGAAAGAGAATACTGGCTTGACTCAACGACACTTTCCTCAGGTGCGCAGTACACACTCAGCCTCTTTTCCCTACTGTCAGTTTTACGAGCACGGCGGTAACGCCGCGTGATAACTGATCAAGCATATTCATTTTTCTGCTCATTGTTTAATGAGATCATGCTGACGTGTGTCGGCGCGATGCGGTGCTTTAATCCAGCTGGTGCACGAATCGCTTTGCGTGCGAAGCGAAAGTGTTCCTTTTTTTGGTAGAAAGGTATGAGCGTTTTCGACGACGCATTCGATAAGCTTATCGGCAACGAAGGCGGTTATTCCAATAACCCTCATGATCCGGGGGGCGAGACGATGTGGGGCGTGACCCAGCGCGTCGCGCGCGCATGGGGCTACACCGGACCGATGCGGGAGTTACCGCGTGAGACAGCGAAACAGATCGCCAAGGCCCTGTACTGGGATCCATTGCACTGTGACCGCTATGACGCACGGGTCGCGTTTCAAATTTTTGATGCCAACTACAACGGTGGTCACGTTGTTATCTGGATGCAGCAGGCCAGTGGCGCATTCGCCGACGGCAAACTCGGGCCCAAGACAATCGCTGCGGTGCAGGCAGTCGATCCTGAGCTTTTCATTATGCGTTTTATTGCCGCGCGCTTGACTTACTTGGCCGCACTGCAAACTTGGCCAAGCTTTGGCCGCGGCTGGGCGCGGCGCATCGCGACTAACTTAAGAGTGGCTGGAGGTTGACCATGTTACCGATTGTTCTTGCACTCGCACAATTCGCGCCACAGATCGCGCATTGGATTGGCGGCAGTCAAGCCGAGCAAGTGGCCGAAAAAGTAGTCAATATCGCCCAAACTGTCACGGGCACGAACACCCCGGAACAGGCACTGGCTGCGATCCAGGCAAACCCAGACCTTGCCTACCGGTTTCAGGAGTCGATCGTTGAAAGCCAGGTCGACTTGCAGCGCATTGCCGCGGATGTGGAAAAGACGCGCATTACGGCTAATGTGGAAACCGCGAAGACGAATGCGGCCGATCGCGTCAATGCTCGGCAAATGGCTTTAACTGAACACGATCACACTCCGCGTAACTTGGCCTATCTGTATACAGTTGGCCTATTTTTAGTGATTGGTGCGCATTTTTGGTTACTGTTCTCTCGCATACCTGTTAATCCGGTCGCTTTTGGCGTGCTCGGCAATATTGAGGGGGTGCTGATCGCGATGGTACTGGGTGCAAAAGAATTCTTTTTTGGCTCATCATCGACGGCAACCAAGCAGGCGGCGGTAATTACCAGCTTCGCGACAGATCCGGACACGCATGTGACGACCCAAACGATGAATGGTACACTAACGTCTGCTCAGGCAACGTTGCCCACTATAGCAAACGGCAAATCATAAATATTAATTAAATGCTGCAAGCGAGTGCAGCAGTTTAGGCGTTACCGAGAACGGTGCCAGTGCGAAGTGAAAAAGTGCATCTCATACGAATTGACGTGCCAGCAACCGCTTGCTCCGAGCGCGGATAAGTCTGCTCGGGCAGATCGCGGAGTGCTAGCCGTCCATTTCTGCGCGCTTACAAAAATTCTTACCCGCCGTGCGGCACTGAATCGGCGCCGTTGGCTCGAAATGTTGCATGAATGCGACGCGGCCACCGCGTCGCTTGACACCGCGATGAGAATTGATAAGCGACGGCACGCAGCAAAGCGCATCATAGGATGTTGGCATCATGAGTGCGAGTCGTGTTCATGTGCTGCAATTGTCTACGCGCGCGCAGTTGGACGGTTCAGTGGGCTAATTGTGCCGAGCTTGCAGGCTGGCGGGCTACGCTGGCCGGTCACGGCCACCATCGCGCCGCGATGCGCCGCATGACGGCAAGGCCGACGTGATCACGCCTGCGGCACTACGCGCGTCGCGACCTCCGGAAAGATCCGGTTGACCAGCGTAATCGGGATCGCTGTCCAGAACCGCGTCGAACCGGTTACGATTGGTTCGGCATCACGGATCGCGCAGCAACCCGATCGTCAGATCGATTCATACAGCGGCAGCGTCAGGAAGTCGGTGAACGTGCCCGACGTCGACATCTGCTCGAAAATCTGCGCGGCCCGATCATACGGCGCAGTGTCACCACTGACAACGGCCTTGACCTTGGCAAGTTCCTCGACGCTCAGCGCGTGCACGAGTTCCGCGGACACCTTGCGGCCGTCATCGAGCTTGCCCTTCGGCGAGCGGATCCACTGCCACACTTGAGAACGCGAGATCTCGGCGGTCGCCGCGTCTTCCATCAGATTGTGGATCGGCACGCAGCCGTTGCCCGCCAGCCATGAGCCAAGGTAATGGATGCCCACGTTGATGTTGTTGCGCAAGCCGGCTTCGGTGATCGGCGCTTGCGGACGGAAGTCGAGCAGATCCTTGGCGGTGACTTGCACGTCGTCGCGTTGCTTGCTGATCTGGTTGGCGTTGTCGCCGAGCACCTTGACGAACGCTTCCATTGCGATCGGCACCAGGCCGGGGTGGGCGACCCAGCCGCCATCGTAGCCATCGCCTGCATCACGCGCCTTGTCTGAGCGCACGCCGGCCAGCGCCTTGTCGTTGGCAGCCGGATCGTTCTTGATCGGGATCAGCGCGCTCATGCCGCCGATCGCCGGCGCATTGCGCCGGTGACAGGTCTTGACCAGCAGTAACGCATACGCCCGCATGAACGGCGCAGTCATCGTCACCTGGGCACGATCGGCGAGGCAGAAGTCGTTGTCGGTCTTAAATTTCTTGATCGCTGAAAAGATATAGTCCCAGCGCCCTGCGTTCAGCCCGGCACTATGTTCACGCAGCTCGTACAGGATCTCGTCCATCTCGAACGCGGCGAGGATGGTCTCGACCAGCACGGTCGCGCGGATCGTGCCGCGTGGGATGCCGAGTGCTTGTTGCGCGGCGACGAACACATCATTCCACAGCCGCGCTTCCAGGTGGCTTTCCATCTTCGGCAGGTAGAAATACGGACCAGTGCCGCGCGACAGTTGCTCCTTGGCGTTGTGGAAGAGGAACAACGCGAAGTCGAACAGCGCGCCGGACACGCGTTGGCCATCGATCGTCACATGCTTCTCGTCAAGGTGCCAGCCACGGGGGCGTACCAGCAGCGTCGCGATCTTGTCGTTGAGCCGGTATGACTTGCCGTTCTGCTCTAATGAGATTGTGTGCCGCACCGCGTCCTTCAGGTTGATCTGGCCTTGGATCTGGTTGTCCCAGTTCGGCGCGTTCGAATCCTCGAAGTCGGTCATGTACGAGTCCGCACCGGAGTTTAGCGCGTTGATGATCATTTTGCGCTCGACCGGCCCGGTGATCTCGACACGACGGCATTGCAGGTCGGCAGGCAGCGGCGCGATAGTCCAGCTACCATCTCGAATGGCTTGAGTCTGAGGCAGAAAGTCGGGCCGTTCGCCGGCATCCAACCGCTTTGCACGCGCCACGCGCGCAGCCAGCAGGGTTTGGCGGCGCGCTTCGAATTGGCGGTGAAGCTGAGCAACTAGCGCGAGTGCGTCATGCGTGAGGATTGCTTCGAAGCCGGGCTTGAGCAGAGCATGAATCTGCACGCCTTCGGGTAGCGAGAGAGGCGAGTGTGCCATGATTTCTCCTTGGTCGGTCAAGCTTATTCAGTGATGCGAATAAGATAGGTGAGACGCGCGTTCGATGAACGCAATCATGTCCTGCATGCCGGATCCGGTACCGGCATCGGGGGCGGACCTTCCTTTCCTTCTTGATTCCGCCGCGCATGCACCACTGCATCGGCGACACGTCGCATGCAGACGCCCTTTTTGTCGGGGCGATCAGCTGACGCGGTTTACGCGACCTTCTTGCTGTCGAAGAACTGTTCGTTTTCGGTGGAGCCATGCAGTGCGGTCGTCGACGCTTCGCGCTCGACCGTCTGCGTGACCGCGTCGAAGTAGCCGGTGCCGACTTCACGTTGGTGTTTGACCGCGGTAAAACCCTTTTCGGCTGCGGCGAATTCGGCCTGCTGCAATTCAACGAAGGCGCTCATCTGGTTGCGCGCGTAGCCGTACGCGAGATTGAACATCGAGTAGTTCAAGCTGTGGAAGCCGGCCAGCGTGATGAACTGAAACTTGTAGCCCATCGCGCCGAGTTCCTTTTGGAACTTTGCGATCGTTGCATCGTCCAGGTTCTTTTTCCAGTTGAACGACGGCGAACAGTTGTACGATAGCAGTTTGCCCGGGAATGCCTTGTGGATTGCTTCGGCAAACTTCTTTGCGTATTCCAGGTCCGGCTTGCCGGTCTCGCACCAGATTAGGTCGGCATACGGCGCGTACGCCAGGCCGCGCGAGATCGCTTGCTCCAGGCCCGGACGGGTCCGGAAGAAGCCTTCGACCGTGCGCTCACCAGTGAGGAATGGCTTGTCGTTGTCGTCGATATCGGAGGTGATCAGGTCGGCGGCTTCCGCGTCGGTGCGGGCCACCAATACCGTTGGCGTACCGCTGACATCGGCCGCGAGTCGCGCCGAGATGAGCTTGGCCACCGCTTCGCGGGTCGATACCAGCACTTTGCCGCCCATGTGGCCGCACTTCTTCACGGCGGCGAGCTGATCTTCAAAGTGCACACCGGCCGCACCCGCTTCGATCATCGCTTTCATCAACTCGTATGCGTTCAGCACACCACCAAAGCCGGCTTCGGCGTCCGCAACAATCGGCGCGAAGAAGTCGATGTAGCCTTCGTCACCCGGATTCTTGCCTTCAGACCATTGGATCTGATCAGCGCGGGTTAGCGTGTTGTTGATGCGCTTGACGACCAGCGGCACCGAGTTGGCCGGGTACAGCGATTGGTCCGGATACATTTCGCCAGCGACGTTGGCATCGCCCGCGACTTGCCAGCCGGACAAATAGATTGCCTTCAACCCGGCCTTGACCTGTTGCATCGCCTGGTTGCCAGTCAATGCGCCAAGCGCGTTGACGAACGGCTCTTCGTTGATCAGTGTCCACAGCTTCTCGGCGCCGCGCTGAGCAAGCGTGTGCTCGACCGGTACCGAGCCACGCAAGCGAATCACGTCTTCTGCGGTGTAGCCGCGCTTGATTCCCTTCCAGCGTGGATTGGTTTCCCACTGGGCCTGTAGTTTTTGGGCTTCCTGTTGGCGAGACATAGCGTTCTCCTTGCTCGAATGACGTATGGGGTAGCCTGGATGACTTCGGTTTTGCATCGCCGAGATTAGCGCTGCGTGTGAAGTCTTATATAAGAGATTAGGCAAACCAAGTCGAGCGGAACAGAGGCGAAAAGCGTTTGGCGGAATATATTTAAATTTTAAAAATCAAATATTTAAAAATATAATTTCATTATATGAAATGAAATTTTCTATCTTGCAACAGAATTTTTGTGCCATGCACCACACATTTTTATGACACAAAAGATGATTTCATATAATGAAATTTTGGATTCGAATGCCAGCCGTACGGTGCAATAAATACGGCGCAAAAAAATGGCGCCGCAGGGCGCCATCTCTCGGAACGTCGGGCCGTCGCCGGCCCGCTCGCGTCAGAACGGTCAGTCGTCGTAGCGTGACGTACGGCGATCGTCATCCCGACGACGCGCCGGCCCGCGCGAATCCGCAAAACCGCCTCGGCCACGGTCATTACCGGCGCGGGTGTCACTGAACCCGCCGCGATAGCCGGCCTCGCGGCCGCCGCCTTCGCGGCTACCACCACCGGCACCGTGCCGAGCGTTGCCGTAACCATTGCTTGTTCCTCGCCCTTGATAGCTGCCGCCGGCGCCCCGCCCGTGGCCGCGCGGCGGCGCGCCCCGACGTGCCGGTGCACGCGTGGACGGTGCTCGCTTGGGCTCGAATCCGGCGATCACGTTGACAGGCAGCGGCGTGCGCACGAATCGCTCGATCCGCTTCAGGGCGCCGACTTCAGCATGGTGCACAAGGCTGACAGCGATGCCGCTGCGCCCCGCACGTCCGGTCCGGCCGATCCGGTGCACGTAGTCTTCTGCGAATTTGGGCAAATCGTAATTGAACACGTGCGTGATGCCGGGTATGTCGATGCCACGCGCGGCGACATCTGTCGCGACCAATACGCGCACGCGGCGTTCACGCAATGCGCGGATTGTCCGGTTGCGCGCGCCTTGCGGCAGATCGCCATGCAACGCGGCGGAGGCGAAGCCGTCTTCGGCCAGCCTGGCAGCGATCACGTCCGCGTCGTTCTTTGTCGCGGTGAACACAATCGCCTGATCAAGCGCGCCGTCAGCCAGCAGATGCGTCAGCAGCCGATCCTTATGGGCGCGGTCGTCGACGTAGTGGATGGACTGCGCAATGTTCGCGCGCGACTCCGGCTCACGACGGATTTCGATCCGTTCGGCGTCGCTGAGAAAGCGTTGCGCCAGCGATCCTACCTTGCCGTCGAGCGTTGCCGAGAACAGTAGCGTTTGCCGTGTGGCCGGGGTGCGGTCGATGATGGTCTCGATATCTTCGATGAACCCCATGTCGAGCATCCGGTCGGCTTCGTCGAGCACCAGCATCTGTAACTGGGACAGGTCGATACGGCCGCGCTCGAGATGATCGATCAGCCGGCCGGGGGTGGCAACCAGGATTTCGGGGTTCTTCGCCAGCAGCATCAATTGCTGGCCATAGGCGACCCCGCCCAGAATGCTGACCGTGCGCAGTCGCCGCAGGTGCTTGCCATAGGTGGCCGCCGCAGTGGTCACCTGCATCGCGAGTTCGCGTGTCGGTGTAAGCACCAGCAGCGCCGGTTTGGCGACAGGTTGCTCGCGGCGATGACGGCGCTCGCCCCGATCACCACGCTGCGCCTGATGCGCGGGCTGGCTCGCGCGCGGGCTAAGCGTGCCGGCTTTTTGCATCTGTGCAAAGCGCTCGATCGCGGGCAGCATGAATGCCGCGGTCTTGCCCGAGCCGGTCGGGCTCGAGACCAGCAGATCGTGGCCGGCAAGTGCAGCCGGTATTGCGCGCTGCTGGACCGGCGTTGGCGCGTGATAGCCGGCGGCGGTCAGCGCGGAGACGATCTCCGGCGACAGACCGAGCGCTATAAAGCCGTCGCCGCGGGGAGTATCGTTGTTCGCCGTGTCGGTGGCCTGTGCAGCGCCGATGGCCGCGCTTGCTGCGGCGTCGGGCTGCGCGGCCATTGACGGAGCCATTGCATCGGATGCCGGCGTGGCGGCGGCTGCGTGCATCGCTGTGGCAGGGGCGGCTTCAGCAGCTGGCGTGGGCACCACCGGCGCGTCGCCGTGCGACGAGGGGGCATCGTTGCCGAAAAGTTCACGCGCCAGCGTGCCGAGTGACGAGGAGGAATTCGAGGTCATGACGATCCTATGAGTTTCGCGCCTGCACGGCGCGAACCGGTCCGGAAAAATGCGAGAGGCGCCAATCGGCAGCCACGATCGTCGGATGCGATGAACGATAGCCGTTCACCAGATCGAAAAACGGGCATGGCTCGTGAAATGCGAGCCGATGTTAGAACCTGTAACGGTGCGAACCGCCCAACGCGGAAACGCGAACCTTGCTTGGTCTACAACCGCACCCAAAAGCGGGCAAAGGTGGGAGGGGACAGTTTCTAAACGGGGATTGGAGCAAAACGCTGCAAAAACGCGCGACCCAGCCAAACAATATAGTAGTTCACCGGCGCGCGAAGCCTCGATTCTATCCGAATTTGCTGCGCTGCGCTACCTGCTGCGAGCAAGATCGCGCTGTGCCCGCCGGCGCGGGCGCGGGCGCGCAGTATCACGACGCGGTGCCGTTCTTCAACGATTCGACCAACTCGACGTATTGGTGCTTGGCGGTGTCCTGCGACGTGCCTTTCAGCGCGGCCCAGGCGTCGTACTTATACTTGCCGACGATATCGGCTAAGCCGGGCTTGTCGCCGTACACGTCACCTTCCGTGGCTTGCTTGAACAGCGCATATAAGCGCAGCAACGTTAGATTGCTGGGGCGCTCCGGCAATTGTCTAACTTCGTTCTGCGCCTGCGCGAACCGCGCATCGATCTCACTCATCGTGACCCTCCTTGGCCCTGTCCATCCATCCTGAACGGCCGAGTGTAGTCGGAACGTGCCGCCCTGTGCTGGAGCAAGTCCTCCAAATAATAGAGTTGACGCGGGCCGGCATTACAATAGCGGTTATGACGCCTCATGCCTTGCTTGCTCTCGATACGTCGACCGAATTCTGCTCGGTCGCGGTGTTCCATCTGCCGCCTGCCGCCGGTTCGCCGCGCGTGATCAGCCGCCATGAGCACACTGGCCCGGTTTCCAGCGCACGCGTGCTGCCCGCGGTACGGGAAGTGCTGGAGGAAGCGACACTCACACTGACTGATTGCGCCGCGGTGGCGTTCGGCGCGGGGCCCGGCTCGTTCACCGGCCTGCGCACGGCGGCTGGCGTGGCGCAGGGTCTGGCATTCGGGCTGGGTGTGCCGGTGGTGCCGGTTGGCACGTTGCTTGTCTGCGCGGAACGCGCGCGCGCATCGGATCCAGATGCAGGACGCGTGCTTGTCGCGCTCGACGCCCGGATGGGCGAGGTCTATTGGGCGGACTTTGCGTGGGACGACACGCTCGCCGACTGGCGGGTATGCCATCCTGCCGCGCTCGCCGCGCCCGATCGCGTGCCGGCTCCGGACGAGCCGTTTACGCTAGCCGGCAATGCATCGTCTGTGTTCGGCGACGCGCTGTGTGCCGCGACGCGGGCGCGCGTGATCGACCCTTGCGCGATGCCGCACGCCCACGCGCTGGCGCTAGCCGGCTGGCGTGCGTTGATGGCGGGCCGCGCGTTGCCAGCGCACCTGGCCACGCCCGAGTACGTGCGCGACAAAGTCGCGCAGACCACTGACGAGCGCGCGGCGGCCCGTGTGCTCAAAGATTCGGCGAAGGAGGCCCGATGAGCGGCGTGTTGATGACCCAGCGCTATCTGACGCCGATGACCGACAGCGATCTCGATGAGGTCGCGGCGGTCGAGCGCGACGCGTACGAGTTTCCCTGGACGCGAGGCAACTTCGAGGACTCACTGCGCAATGGCTACTTCGGTGTTTGCCTGAGGCACGTCACTGGCGTGTTGGTCGGCTATTGCGTGCTGATGCCGGTCGTGGACGAGATGCACTTATTGAATCTGTGCGTGGCGCCCACCGCGCAAGGCCACGGCGCTGGCTTGACGTTGTTGCGCGAAGCGGTGCGCATCACGCGTGCGCGCCAGCTCGGCAGCGTGCTGCTCGAGGTGCGTCCGTCCAATCAGCGTGCCATGCGGCTGTACGAGCGCTTTGGCTTCATCGTGATCGGCCGGCGCAAGAGTTATTATCCCGCGCGGCACCACGCGCGCGAGGACGCAATCGTGATGCGTTACGGCTTGCACGCTGAGGTGATGCCCGGCGCGCGGCGCGCGGGCACCCCGCTGGAAGCGGAACGGGAGCAGGCCGATGGCGCAGCTTGACGCGATTCTGGAAGAGCTTGGCATTGCGCCGTTGTGGGTCCGCCGCGGCGCGGGGCATGTTCATCGTCCTGGTGACGCTGAGGGCGATGCGCTGTCCCCGGCTCGGGACGTTATGCGCGAGGCCGGCATCGCGCTGCCGTCGCAGCCGCTCCAAGCGACGGATGTGACTGTGCAGGCTTGCGACGCGCAAGAGAGTGCAGCGCATGCGCCCTCTCAAGCAAGCCACACGTCGGTTGAGGCCGCGCAGTCGCGAGTTGAAGCGACTAGGGCAGAGGACAGTGCAACTGGACCAGCGGGTGGAGTCGGCAAGGCATTAGAAGGAGTCGAGGCGGCTGAGGGAGTCAAGACGACTGCCGCATCAGCGTCCGGGGCCGCGGCAGACGCGCAACCGGTGCCGATGTTGGATTGGGCAGCGTTGAAGGCGCGCGTCGCGGGCTGTACGCTGTGCCGGCTGTGCGAACGACGCACGAACACGGTGTTCGGCGTCGGCGACGAGATGGCCGACTGGATGCTGGTCGGCGAAGCACCAGGCGAGAACGAGGACAAGCAAGGCGAGCCGTTCGTTGGCCAGGCCGGCAAGCTGCTGGACAACATGTTGCGTGCATTGCAGCTGCGGCGCGGCGACAACGTCTATATCGCGAATGTGCTGAAATGCCGGCCGCCGGGCAATCGCAATCCGGAGCCGGACGAAGTGGTGCGCTGCGAGCCCTACTTGAAACGGCAAGTGGCGCTGGTCAAGCCGAGCGTGATTGTCGCGCTCGGACGGTTCGCCGCGCAGAGCTTGCTGAAGACCGACGCGAGCATTGCTTCGTTGCGGGGGCGTGTGCACGAGTATGAAGGCGTGCCGGTGATCGTCACGTATCATCCGGCGTACCTGTTACGCAGCCTGCACGACAAGCACAAGGCCTGGAGTGACCTATGTCTGGCTCGTGCGATTCATCGCAAGCGCACCGTCGCGCATTGAGCCGCCAGGATCGCGACGCCGGCGTGGCTGCCGACGAGGGCGGCAGCGTGCGTCAGTCGGATGGCCTGGCTGCATTCGCGGCTGCCGCGCGCGGGTGCGTGGATCTCCGGATGCCTGCACATGCCAGCAGGCTCTGCGTTGATCTGCTCCATGCGTATCGCGACGTTGCGGTGCGTGATCTGGCGTGGCTGCTATTGTCGCCCTCGTTGCTTGACGCGCGGTATTTCGGCCCGCGATTGGCACACGTGCTGGCGCAGCCGCGGCAGCGGCAGCAAGCGCTCGCATGGCTGGCACGGCTCGACGCCGATCCGCGTGCGTTGCATGCGGCTCTGGATGCCCGGCCGCAGTCGCGTCTCGGCTTATATGCGGAGCAGTTGCTCGGCTTCTTCTTACAATATGGCCCCGCAACGCGGTTGATCGCTGCAAACCGGCCCGTGCGGGTCGATGGCCACACACTGGGGGAGTGCGACTTTCTGTTCGTAGATGACGACGCAAGGGCGTGGCATTGGGAACTGACGGTCAAGTGCTATCTCGACGTGGGTGGTCCGCCCGGTTCACTGGCGCGCTATGTGGGGCCGAATTTGGCCGACCGCTTTGACCGTAAGCTGACCCGGTTGCTGACCCACCAGCTGACGCTGAGCCAGCATCCACAAATCGCGGCGTTGGCCGCCGATGGTCGTTGGCAGGCGGCCATGGTCGTGTGCGGCTGGCTGTTCCGTCGCTGGGATTCGAGCGGCGTTGGCGATTCGGACAACGTCAGCGTGAACTGCGCGCCGCGCAGCGATGCCGCGCCGGAATCTGTCGCGCCGGATCACTTATGGGGTTGGTGGACATGTGCCGCGCAGTGGCCCGTATTCGACGCGCCTGCCTGGACGATCGTGCCACGTTTGCGCTGGATGGCGCCGCTGCGGCTGTCCGCCGACGACCCGCGCGTGTATCGTGATTCGACCGCTGTGCTGGTGCACTGCATCGACTATTGGCGCGACCGGCCGAATCAGCCATTGATGGTGGCGGCGTTAGCCGACGTGCGCGTCAACCAGGACGTCGGCAACCCGGCCGGCGAGTGGTGTGAGTTGGCGCGCGGGTTCATCGTGCCGGATGACTGGCCCAAACGTGCGGCCGCGTATACGACGGTTCCGTGACCTCGCGGCTGTCTCTGCGCGACGTCCCTGTACGATGTCCTTCTATGTCGTCTTCGTATGGCGTCCCCGGCGCGCCGACCCCGCTCGCGGCGTGGAGTCTGCCTCGCGCAGGTCGCCACGTCTGCTGCCGCTTGAGAACAGCTACCACCATGCGTGACAGTGGTGCAGTGGCCCGGTGCCTTGCCCGACTGAAAGCCGCGTGCTGTGGATCAATGCCTGGGTCAGATAGGTCTTTGCATCGCTGACGGCGTTGGCCAAGTCCAGTCGTTGCGGGCGCAGCGCGGCAATCGCGGCGGACAATGTGCAGCCGGTGCCGTGCGTGCTGGTCACATTCACGCGAGCGCCGGCCAGCCGGGTATGGCGGCTTGCTTCGATCAGCCAGTCTGGACTGAAGTCGCCTGGCAAGTGCCCTCCCTTGATCAGCACTGCGTGGGCGCCTAGCGCGTGTAGCGCATCGCCTTGGCGTGCCATCTGCGCTTCGTCGGCGGCGACGGGTTGGTCAAGCAGCGCCGCCGCTTCATGCAAGTTCGGCGTGATGATGCTGGCCAGTGGCAGCAATCGCTCGCGCAGCGCATCAAGTGCATCGGGCTCGAGCAACGAGTGGCCGCTGGACGACAAGATCACGGTATCAAGTACCACGTGCGCGGGCTGGTACCGCTCTAGTACGGCAGCCACCGCGCGAACGATCGCCGCGTTCGCCAGCATGCCGATCTTGACTGCGTCAACGCGCAGATCGCTGAATACTGCGTCCAGTTGCGCAGTCACGACGTCGGCAGGTACCGGATGCACCGCGGTGACGCCCCGCGTGTTTTGCGCGGTCAACGCGGTAATCGCCGCGGCGCCGTATGCGCCTAGCGCGGAAAAGGTCTTGAGATCAGCCTGGATGCCGGCGCCGCCGCTTGGATCGGACCCGGCAATTGTCAGCACATTCGGAATCATAGGCTCCATGGAAAAAGTGCGCGAAAAGCCACTCAAATAGTCATCCATGCCGCGCTGCGGCCATCGCCGCACGCGTCAATGCCCCTGCTCGCCGATCAACGCGACTGAATCGAACGCGCGCTGATTCGCTGCGTGCCGGCGCATCACGCACCACATGGTCAGGCACACAAGGGTGCCGAATAGCACGATCACCAGCTGGATCGGCACGTTGAACCAGATGAGCACGGCGTACAAGCACAGCATCACGAGCACCGACAGATTCTCGTTGAAGTTCTGTACCGCGATTGAATGGCCGGCGGACAGGAGCACATGTCCGCGGTGCTGCAGTAGCGCATTCATCGGAACGACGAAAAAGCCCGACATGCCGCCGACCACCATGAGGAAAGCATACGCGCATATCAGGTAGGCGGGTACCCGGATGTGGCCAATGTGCCATGCCCAGTCGGATGGAAAGAGCTCCGGGGTATAGAATGACATCGTCATGACCAGCAGACCCATCACGATACCGACGGGCAGTACCGTCAGCGAGCGCTTGAGCGGCACGCACGTGGCCGCGAGCATTGCGCCGCCTGCCACACCGACCGCGACCACGGCCTGCAGCACGGCACCTTCGGACAGCGTCATGCCGAGCGATACCTCGGCCCATTTAAGCACGATGAACTGCAACGTAGCGCCGGCGCCCCAGAACAAGGTGGTGACCGCCAGCGAGATCTGGCCGAGCTTGTCGCGCCACAGTGCGCCAAAGCACTCGGCAAAGTCACGGATCAGCCGGATCGGCCGGTGTTGCTGCTGTGGGTAGCGTGCGCCGGTGTCCGGTATCCACAGATTGAACACCGCAGCCAGTGCGTACACGGACATGATCACCACAATCGCCGATTCTGCCGCGGTGTGGGCGAACGACAAGTGCCGCAGCAGCGGTTGTGCGATGTGCGGACTGATCAGCGCGCCACCCATCACGGTGCCCAGGATGATCGACGCGACGGTCGTTCCCTCGATCCAGCCGTTGGCCACTACTAGGCGCTCTGGCGGCAGTAATTCGGTCAAGATGCCGTACTTAGCCGGCGAGTACGCGGCCGCGCCGAATCCGACGATACCATAGGCCAGTAGCGGATGGGCATCAGTCAACATCGTCACGCAGCCTACCATCTTGATCGTATTGGTGACGAACATGACGCGGCCTTTCGGCTGCGAGTCTGCAAATGCGCCCACAAAGGCGGCAAGTACAACATAAGACAGCACGAAAAACAGCTTCAGCAGCGGCGTCATCCAATTCGGCGCGTGAAGGTCTTTCAGAAGGGCTATCGCAGCGATCAGAAGCGCACTGTCGGCGAGCGAAGAAAAGAACTGCGCCGCCATAATGGTGTAAAAACCTTTCTTCATCTGATGCTGAGCTTGATTCCTCTGTCGGCAGCCGCTGTCGGGCTAACCCGTAGCATGAACTGCTCGAAATGGGTTGTGTGCACGGCTTTATAACACGAAAATACGAACGTTCAGAGTTAGCGCTCGCTTCAGCGACGCAGATCGCGCCGGCGATCGTGCACTTAAATCGTTGATTTGCAGCGACATTAAACTATCCAATCTATGCCTCGCCCGCTCCTTGCCACGATTCACACCGCAGCGCTTGCTAATAATCTCGCCGTTGCCCGCCGCCGTGCCCCGAAGTCCAAGCTCTGGGCCGTTGTCAAGGCCAATGCCTACGGACATGGCTTGGCGCGCGCATTCCCCGGCCTGCGTTCGACTGACGGCTTCGGATTGCTTGACCTCGAAGAAGCAGTCAAGTTGCGCGAATTGGGCTGGGCCGGGCCCATTTTGCTGTTAGAGGGGGTTTTTCGTCCGACCGACATTGATGTGATTGACCGCTACAGCCTGACGACCACCGTGCATTGCGACGAACAATTGCGGATGCTGGAAATGGCGCGTCTGTCCAAGCCGGTCAACATCCAGTTGAAAATGAACAGCGGCATGAACCGGCTTGGCTATGCAGCCGGCAAGTATCGCGCCGCATGGGAACGCGCGCGCGCGTGTCCTAGCATTGGCCAGATCACGCTGATGACCCATTTTTCGGATGCCGAGGGCGAAAGCGGCATCCGACACCAATTAGAAGTGTTCGAACATGGCGCCGAAGGCATTGTAGGTGCGCGCAGCCTGTCGAACTCGGCTGCGACGCTATGGCATCCGCATGCGCATTTCGACTGGGTGCGCCCCGGCATCATGCTGTATGGCGCGTCGCCGTCCGGCGTCTCGGCCGCGATCGAGGGCCTCGGCCTGCAGCCGGCGATGACGCTCAGCTCGGAACTGATCGCGGTGCAGACGGTCGAGCCAGGGGACAGCATCGGCTACGGCTCGACTTTCAAGGCGCGCGAGCGCATGCGTATTGGCGTTGTGGCGTGCGGTTACGCGGACGGCTATCCCCGTTGCGCGCCCGAGGGCACGCCGGTCCAGGTGGGCGGGGTTCGCACGCGGGTTGTCGGTCGAGTGTCGATGGATATGTTGACCGTGGATCTATCCTCGTGTCCGAGCGCGGCGATCGGCAGCCCAGTAGAGTTGTGGGGGGGCGACGTGCCAATCGACGATGTCGCGGCAGCGTGCGGCACGGTCGGCTACGAATTGATGTGCGCGATCACGCAGCGCGTGTCGGTGCGTGCAGAATAACGCGGAGCAGGACGCGTGGCAAAAACAAAGACCGTTTTCGTCTGCAATGACTGCGGTGCGCAGTCGCCGAAGTGGCAGGGCCAGTGCCCATCGTGCCACAGCTGGAACACCT
Organism: Burkholderia sp. b14; assembly: GCF_900156195.1. NCBI lineage: Bacteria > Pseudomonadati > Pseudomonadota > Betaproteobacteria > Burkholderiales > Burkholderiaceae > Burkholderia > Burkholderia sp. b14. Next base: position 497,937 of record NZ_FTPJ01000002.1, on the reverse strand, counting down.
TGGTCGAGTCGGCTGAGTCGATCGCCGCGCCGAACCATCGTTACCAGGCACTTGCCAAGAGCCAGCCGGTGCGCAAGCTCGCCGAAATCGAAGCGTCGGACGTGCCGCGCTACTCGACTGGCATCGGTGAGTTCGATCGTGTGCTCGGTGGCGGTCTGGTCGCAGGTGGCGTCGTGCTGATCGGCGGCGATCCCGGTATCGGCAAGTCGACGTTGCTGCTGCAGGCGCTCGCCGAGATCGCGCACAAGCGGCGTGCGCTGTATATCAGCGGCGAGGAATCCGGCGCGCAGATCGCGTTGCGCGCACAGCGGCTCGGCTTGCTCGATGCGCCCGCCAGCCGGGTCGGCGACTTGCAACTGCTGGCAGAGATCCAACTCGAGAAGCTGCAAGCCACGATTGATGCTGTCAAGCCGAATATTGCCGTCGTCGATTCGATCCAGACCATTTACTCGGATGCGCTGAGTTCAGCGCCTGGCTCCGTGGCACAAGTGCGTGAGTGCGCGGCGCAACTGACGCGGATTGCCAAGCAATCCGGCGTGACGATTATCATGGTTGGCCACGTGACGAAGGAGGGCGCGCTTGCTGGGCCCAGGGTGCTCGAGCACATCGTCGATACGGTGCTGTATTTCGAAGGCGACACTCATTCATCGTTCCGGCTGGTGCGGGCGTTCAAGAACCGCTTCGGCGCGGTCAACGAACTCGGCGTGTTCGCGATGACCGAGCGCGGGCTGCGCGGCGTGGCTAATCCGTCGGCGTTGTTCTTGTCGCAGCACGAGCATACGGTTCCTGGTTCGTGCGTGCTAGTCACGCAAGAAGGGTCGCGGCCGCTGCTGGTGGAGGTGCAGGCGCTGGTCGATACGGCGCACGTGCCGAACCCGCGCCGGCTGACCGTCGGCCTGGAACAAAACCGGCTTGCGATGCTGCTCGCGGTGCTGCACCGGCACGCAGGCATCGCATGCTTCGATCAGGACGTTTTCCTGAACGCGGTCGGCGGTGTGAAGATCGCCGAGCCAGCCGCGGACCTGGCCGTGCTGCTCGCGATTCATTCGTCGATGCGCAACAAGCCGTTGCCTAAGGGGCTGATCGTGTTCGGCGAAGTCGGGTTGGCCGGTGAGATCCGGCCATGCCCGCGGGGCCAGGAGCGCCTGAAGGAGGCCGCCAAGCTCGGCTTCTCGATTGCATTGATTCCGAAGGCCAATGCGCCGAAGCAGCCAATCGACGGCTTGCAGGTGATCGCCGTCGAGCGCATCGAACAGGCGATTGACCGTATTCGGACGCTGCAGCAATAGGGGGACGCAATCGCTACTCTCGGCCGCACCGCCTATCCGTGCTTCAGGCGTGGGATCGGATGTTAACGTTCAACAAGGCGCTCATCGAACGCGCGATGGGTGCGAAAATGAATTTGCATTTGGGGACTGCGGTTAAGCACGTGCGCGTTGGCCGCAAAGTTATCTTTTCATCGATTACTGAGTTTGCCAATGGACTTCGATTTGAATGCCGCTTTAAACCCTCACTCCAGCTACGTGTGCGCAGGGCAGGCGGGCCAACAGCCTGCCGCGTCAGCGCCGCCACGACTGTCTTCCAACGACGCGTTGACTCGCCCCTTGCCCACCCGACCGACGACGTATGATGACCTGCCGTCCGAACTGATTGCCCGGATCGGTGACTATGTACCCATTCAAGACGTGATGCCGTTCGCCACAGTCGATCGCCGCACGTATCATACGATGCAGACCCGGCGCCTCGTCCACCGCTATTGGCAGCGGGCAAACCAGGCCGTCAGCTTGGCGTCAGTCAACCAGCTGCTGAATGAAATGGGGGGCGCGTTGAGCAATCCAGCGCAGTATGTCGAACCCATTGATGCGCTAAGTCAGCGTCTGCGAGCGTTGCCAAAAGCCGAGCGAGTCGAGGCATTCAAGCGCGTGTTTGCGGCCGCAGAGCGTATCCCGCAGGACGGCGTGCGAATACAAAAAGCGCTATTACGCGCTTTTTTTATTTTTCCTCCGAGCCGGCGTGATGAGCTATTCGACTTCGCTTATGCGATGGCGGAACGACGCGCGCCCGGGCAAGACAATATTTGGGCGGAGCTGGCTGACAGTTTGCGGTTTCTTTCGTTCCATTCGCCTTTTGTCGAGCAGCGTTATCAGGCGCTTTTAGATCGGCTTGCGTCGTTAAGAATATCCGAACAAGCGAAGCTCATCCCGGTATTATCCAATTTGCTTCTTTACTTTAATAAAACAGACCCACGCGTCCTTGAACGCTATGCGCTCTTACGCGGACACGCGTTACAACTGCCGCCCTCTCATCAAGGCGCATCGGTCGGCATATTAGCGAGTTGCGTACGGATTTTGCCGCAAGCGCAGCAGTTTGCCCAATACACGCGGATGCGTGATTGGGCGCTGTCGCTGCCTGATGAGCAGTGGGGGGTTGCTTTGCAGTATTTGCCCGAAGGGCTTGAAGAGCTGTCGTATGAACAACGTGCGCAGGAGCTGACGTTGCTTGAGGGTCATTTAGCGCGCGTGCCTATGTCACAGCGTGTTTCGGCAGCGTTTGGACTACTCAAATGCCACTTGTTTTTGGACGATGTACAAATGAAGCGGGCCTGGCGGCAAGGTTTGAACCTACTGAATGATGCGGGCGAAGCCGCTTTATGGGATTTGCTTCGCCAACTTCGGGCCGCTTGGGTGTTATCTGAGTTCAGCAATTTCAGATGGGAAATGGCGGTGGAGGAGATTACGCGCTTTATGGAGGCCAGCCAGTTCTCCGAGCCGGCGCGGGCGCGATTCCGGGCCAATGTAGATTGGCTCAGAAGTGAGCCAATAATATTTATTGAAACTGAACCCAGTATGCTTCGTTGATTCAACGCCGGAACAGATACCGACGTGCCATCGGCGCGCTGGCAAGGGTTCGTCGTTGTCGTCATGCCGCGCGATTACGTTGGGTGCACATGTATTACGAGGCCGGCAACGCCGGCCTCGTGTGCGCGGTGCGGCATCTTTCGACCGACACTTCGCAAATGGCTACGCCGCTATCAGGAAGCCGGCAAAGCAGGCCTGCCATCCCAAAGCCGCCGTCTACACCGACCGAATTCCAAGCCAGAAGGTTATCGAGGCAGATCGAGCAACGATCCTCCGACTGCGTGCTGAGCACAAAGGCGCGCGGCAGATCCAGAATGAACCTCGATTGCACGAGTCAAGGAGCAAATTGCACGCCATCGGCAGCGCACGGTTCACTCCTTCGGTGTCTTTTCCGCGGGCTGGGCAGAAATGATATTGGCGACAGGCCGGATGTCGGCTTGTCCGCTTCTGGCAAGTTCTCTCACCTTATCCTTATCGCGGATACCAAGATATACAGAACCACCACCATCTAAGTTGAGCGTGGAAACGCCAATCCCATTGGCAGCGTTTTTATATTTCCCTGCTGGATCAGCACCAGTTGCCGTGATATCTTGCCATGAAACCATTTCCACACCCAGGCCTCGTTTGCCGCCTGTTGTTGTCAAAGTATGCATGACTAAGTCATCTGGTTCGCCAGACACTCCGGGGCGCACACTCACCGCGGCCCGCTCATTGCGCTCGCTAGCATGAGTCAGCGCGCCGGCAAATTTGTTTAATGGGTTTTCCTCCTCGGCGTTGCGATATTGGAATCGGTCATCGTTGCTGTCCAACTTCGTCTTCTGTCCATTCAATGCGAGCACTGGACCGCTCGTGACGCCGACTTTACCGTCCGCTTGTAGTTGACCGTAGTCATTCCGCCAAGGCGGAGCGACGTCGACATGGTCGCCTCGAGTTGCGGTTGGGCCCACCGGCCTGCCAACGTCATTTTCTTTTGCTGACTTTTCATCGTTTCCTTGAACAATCTTAAGTCTGGTTTTGTGCACGAAGTACCCGCCGTTAATAAAGGCGGACCCTTCCGGCGCTGCCGCTGCAAGGTCTGAGGGGAACTCCGGCTCCTCCCCTTCCTTTGTCCCGATCACTTTACCAGACTCCGCTCCACCTTTTACAACAACCATATTGTAAGTCGCGATATTCCCATCTTTATCGCTCGGAAGCCTATCTCGGATCCTTTTAAGCGGCGTGTCTGGAGGACTCGCGCCGACAGAGCCACCTTTGATCGTAATCTGGATGACTCCCGTACCGTGGCTTTGTACCTTGACGATCTTCTCCCGCACGAAATGCCCTTTGGCTCGAGCGGCGAAACGAGAAAGTGCCTTGGCGGCGCTGGGATTGTCTTTAAGCTTATTTCGTATCGCCTCGAACTCGTCAGTGTTAGATAATGGGCTGGTCGGTGCAGAGGATGCGCTCTTAGACGGTGACGGCGCACGGGGCGGCGAAGTTTGCGTATTCGTATTCTGCGCTTCGAATTCGGTCTGGTGAGAAGTAATGGTCAGTTTCAATTTAGGACCCCTATTTGGTTCCACGGCAGTTATGTCGACAAGCTATTATTCAAGATAAAGCGATGTTGCCTCTGCCGTGAGTGAAAACGACGTGCTTCAGTTACGTTATAGGCGTGCTGTTTTGACTGTGATAGCGCAGCACGAAGTCCAGACGTCAAAAACGAAGCGTCTTCCAGCGGGTGGAAATTGGCTGAATAGAAGGACAAGTGACGGCCGACGCTGCATCATGCTGCGTCCAGCCTCTTGACGATGTGCGGGTCGTCGTCGCCGACCACCAGCGTGCGGCAATGGTGGCCGGCATGCACCGCCGGCCGATGTCCGGCACGGCCACACCGCTTAGCCGTTGGCGGGCGGCACGTAGCCCGACGCGACGTCCGCGCCTTCGCCAAAGAAAAATTTTTCAGTTTGTTTTAACAGATATTGGCGCGCGCGCGGATCGGCCATGTTCAGACGGTTTTCGTTGATCAACATCGTCTGCTGCTTGAGCCACGCCTGCCATGCTTCCTTCGAGATGCTTTCGAAGATGCGTTTGCCAAGCTCGCCCGGCAACGGCGGAAAGTCCAATCCTTCCGCCTCTTTGCCAAGTTTTGCGCAGTGAACCATTCGAGCCATCAGACTTCTCCTTTGATATGGGGGTGGGGCGGGGTGCCGACGTGCGGATTCCCCGCGCGTGCTCAGAGCTGCTTGATCAGCACGAGCGACTTGCGCTGCCAGTTGTACAGGCGGCGCCGGTCCTCGGGCAGGTCGTTGACCGTCGCCTTGACGAAACCGCGTTTGAGGAACCAATGCTCAGTGCGGGTCGTCAGCACGAAAATCCGCGTCAGGCCGCGCGCCCGGGCGCGTTGCTCGATGCGCTTGAGCAGACGCTCGCCGTCGCCGGTGCCCTGCGCCTCCGGTGCCACGGTCAGGCACGCCATCTCGCCGATCCGCTCCTGCGGGTATGGGTACAGCGCCGCGCAACCGAACAGCACGCCATCGTGCTCAATGACTGAGAAGTGATCGATGTCACGCTCGATCTGGTGGCGGTCGCGCCGCACCAGCGTGCCGTCCGTCTCGAGTGGCTCGATCAGTTGCAGGATGCTGCCGACATCGTCCGGCACTGCCTCACGCAGGCTTTCTAGATTCTCGTACGAGATCATTGTGCCGACCCCGTCGTGCAGGAACAGCTCCAGCAGGATACTGCCGTCCAGCGCATAGGGGATGATGTGCGAGCGCGGCACGCCACCGCGGCACGCGCGGATCGCATGCTTTAGGTAAAAGTCCGCATCTGCGCGGTCCAACTCGCCCGTATGAGCTTCGTAGATTCTCTGTGCGTCATCCAGCGACAGCTCACGGGTCAGTTCACCGTCGCCGTCGATCACGCCGGGCGTCTCGGTGATGAAGATCAGCTTGTCGGCACGTAGCGCGATGGCCGCGGACGACGCGACATCCTCCATCGACAGATTGAACGCCTCGCCGGTCGGCGAGAATCCGAGCGGCGACAGTAACACGATCTTGTTGCTCTCCAGCGAATGCCGAATCGATTCGGCATCGATCTTGCGCACCACGCCGGTATGTTGGAAATCGACGCCATCGAGTATCCCGACCGGCCTCGCGGTGACAAAATTGCCGGATACGACGCTGATATGCGCGTGCGCCATCGGCGTATTGGGTAAACCTTGGCTGATTGCCGCTTCGATGTCTAGCCGCACTTCGCCGGACGCTTCTTTGGCCGCTTCTAGCGCGCGTGCATCGGTGATCCGCATGCCGCCCGCGAACAACGACTCGACCTGGTGCAGGTTTAACTGTTCCTCGACCTGCGGGCGGGAACCGTGCACCAGTACGATCTGAATGCCCATCGCATGCAATAATGCGACATCCTGCACCAGCGCATTGAGCGCGCCCGCTTGCATCAATTCGCCGCCGAACGCGACGACGAACATCCGGTTGCGGAACGCATGGATGTACGGTGCAACCGATCGCAGCCATTCGACGAATTGAGCGTGATTCGCGGTGTATTCGATGGCGGCGCTCGTCTGGCCGCCGGCCACGGCGAGGCCGCTGGCCCTCGTGTCGCGGCGGGCGAGATCGTTTTGTGCAGTCATGGCCGGATTATAATGCGCCCCCATGTCCAATGTAGCCAAAAACCGCGCGGCAGATGCATCGCCGACTGATCTCGCTGACCCTGCGCGCCACGGCAGGCCGCCTGCTGCACGTCGCGCCGAGGCCCGACGCGCGTCCTCGGCGCACAACCCTGCGCCCAATCCGGTGCCTCCCGTCACGTTCCCGCAGGCGCTGCCCGTTAGCGGTCGGCGCGACGAGATCGCTGCCGCGATCGCGCACCACCAAGTCGTGATCGTCAGCGGCGAAACCGGATCAGGCAAGACCACGCAACTGCCCAAGATCTGCTTGGCGCTCGGACGCGGGCTGGGCGCGGGCGGCACCGGCCTGATCGGCCATACGCAACCGCGACGTATCGCGGCATCGGCGACGGCGCGACGCATTGCCGAGGAACTGGGTACGCCGTTCGGCGAAGTGGTGGGCTACAAGGTCCGTTTCACCGACAACCTGTCGCCGGGTGCATCGGTCAAGTTGATGACCGACGGCATCCTGCTCGCGGAGACGCAGACCGATCCGCTGCTGCGCGCCTACGATACGATCATCATCGACGAGGCGCACGAGCGCAGCCTGAATATCGATTTCCTGCTTGGCTATCTGAAGCAGATCCTGCCGCGGCGTGCTGACCTGAAGCTGATCGTCACGTCGGCTACGATCGATGCGCAGCGCTTTGCGCGCCACTTTGGCAGCGACGAGCGACCCGCGCCCGTCATCGAGGTCAGCGGACGATTGTATCCGGTCGAGATCCGCTATCGGCCGGTCGTCGGCGACGATGGGCGCGCCACGCCCGCACGGCGCGGCGCGGCGCCAGGGGCCGGTCCACTTGGCTCACCGGGCTTTGCGCCGGGCGCCACGGGCAGTATCACTGCCGCGCGTCAGGCCGAGCGCGACTTGCATGACGCGATCGTCGACGCGGTGGATGAACTGTGTCGCGAAGGCCCGGGCGATGTTCTGGTTTTCCTGCCGGGCGAACGGGAGATCCGCGACGCCGCTGAGGCGCTGCGCAAGCACCATCCGCCGCATACCGAGATCCTGCCGCTGTTCGCCCGGCTATCGGCCGCCGAGCAGGAGCGGGTGTTCCGGCCCGGCAATGCGCGCCGCATCGTGCTCGCCACCAACGTCGCGGAGACATCGCTGACGGTGCCCGGCATCCGCTATGTTGTCGACACCGGCCTGGCGCGGGTCAAGCGCTATTCGTACCGGAACAAGGTCGAACAATTGCAGATTGAGCCGGTGTCGCAAGCCGCCGCCAATCAGCGGGCTGGCCGGTGCGGCCGGGTGGCCGACGGCGTCTGCATTCGGCTCTATGATGAGCGTGACTTCCAGGCTCGCCCGCGCTTCACGGATCCGGAGATCCTACGCGCGTCACTGGCGTCGGTGATCCTGCGGATGAAGTCGTTGCACCTGGCCGAAATCGACGCGTTTCCGTTCGTCGAGCCACCGCCGGGCCGGGCCATTGCCGATGGTTACCAATTGCTCGCCGAGCTTGGCGCGGTTGACGACGACAATGCGTTGACGCCGGTCGGTCGCGAGCTGGCGCGCCTGCCGCTGGATCCGCGCGTGGCCCGGATGATTGTCGCGGCGCGCGAGCAACACGCGTTGCGCGAAATGCTGATCATTGCCAGCGCGCTGTCCGTGCAGGATCCGCGCGAGCGTCCGCTGGACGCGCAGGAGCAGGCTGACCAGGCGCATCGCCGCTTTGCCGACGAGCGCTCGGAGTTCATCACGTGGCTGAAGATTTGGGCGTGGTTCGAGGAAGCCGTTGCACACAAGAAATCGAACCGGCAACTGGCCGAAGCGTGCCGCGCGCAATTCCTCTCGCATCTGCGGCTGCGCGAGTGGCGCGACGTGCATTCGCAGTTGTTGACCGTGGTGCGCGAGCACGGCTGGCGGTTAAATGAGTCCGAGGCGACGTTCGAGCAGATCCATCAGGCGCTGTTGGCGGGATTGCTCGGAAATATCGGTCTGAAGGCCGACAACGATCCGCATTACCTGGGGGCACGGGGCATTCGTTTCTTCGTATGGCCGGGATCGACGCTTGCAAAAAAGGCCGGCCGCTGGGTGATGGCCGCGGAGTTGGTCGAGACCACCCGACTTTACGCGCGCACCGTCGCCCGCATCGAGCCGGAATGGATCGAGCGTGTCGGCGGCCACCTGATCAAACGCTCGGTCGCCGAGCCGCATTGGGAAAAGAAGGCCGCGCAGGTGGTGGCGTTCGAGCGCGGCACATTGTATGGGCTGCCCGTCTATCAGCGCCGGCGCATCGCGTTCGGCGCACAGGATCCGGCACGTGCGCGGGAATTGTTCATTCGCAGCGCGCTGGTCGATGGCGAATTCGACACTCGTCTGCCATTCTTTGCGCACAATCGGCGGCTGGTCGCGCAAATTGAGCAACTCGAGCACAAGTCACGTCGTCAGGACGTGCTGGTTGACGATGAGTTGATCTACGCGTACTACGATGCGGCGGTGCCCGCGCAAATCTATACCGGCGCGGCGTTCGAGCGCTGGTATCGCGACGAGGCGCGGCGGCGAGGTAGCGACGGCGACAAGCTGCTGTTTCTGTCGCGCGAGGACCTGATGCGGCATGAAGCGGCCGGCGTGACGACGGATCTGTTTCCGAAACGGCTGGCGATGGCCGGCGTTGACATGGCGCTGAGCTACCATTTCGAGCCGGGCGCGGCGCGTGATGGCGTCACGCTGACCGTGCCGTTGTACGCGCTGAACCAAGTCGACGCGCGTCGCACCGAATGGTTGGTGCCTGGCATGTTGAAGGACAAGGTGCAGTCGCTGCTCAAATCGCTACCGCAAAAGCTGCGCCGACATTGTGTGCCGCTGCCCGAGTATGCGGCCGGTTTCGTCGAGCGCGTGTATTTTGCCGGGCAGTCGTTGATTGACGCGCTGATCGCCGATCTGCGCGAGCACAAGCAAGTGATGGTCAAGTCGACCGACTTTAAGATCGAGACGCTGCCGGCTCACCTGTTCATGAACTTCAAGGTGGTCGATGAGCACGGGCGCCAGCTCGCCATGGCGCGCAATCTCGCGCAACTGCGCGGCGAGTTTGGCGCGCAGGCGCAGCAACAGTTCCAGCGCATCGCGTCGGGTGCGGCCAGCGCGGCATTGGCCGATGGGCGGCAACCATTCCAGCATACGCAGGCGGCTGCGGCAAGCGCTGGTTCGCCGGGCCGCACGTCCAGCCGCACGTCGGGCGATGGACCGGCACCGGGTGCGTCGCGCGTGGCCGGACAGCCGTCAACCGGCCCGGCGCGAAACAAATTGGCGAACGCCGGCGGGCCGGCGCACGCCGAAGCATCGGATACGGCGCGGCCGGCCTGTACCGCGCTGTATGAGAACCTGACGACGTGGAATTTTGGCACGCTACCCGAGTTGCTCGAGATCCAGCGTGGCGGCCAGACGCTGTTCGGCTATCCGGCCCTGGTCGATCGTGGTGGGCACTGCGACGTCGAAGTCTTTGATTCGCCTGCGCAGGCCGAGCATATCCATCGCGCCGGTCTGCGCCGGCTGTTCGCACTGCAGTTGCGCGAGCCGATCCGCTATCTGGCGAAAAACTTGCCAGGACTACGCGAAATGTCAATGCAGTACATGGCACTCGGCACGCAGGAGGAACTGCGCGACCAATTGATCGAGGCCGCGCTGGACCGTGCCTGCCTGCAGTCGCCGTGGCCGCACGACGATGCTAGCTTCGCGGCCCGGCGCGATGAGGGCCGGGCTAGACTGTCGCTGCTCGCCCAGGAACTCGCACGGCTGACCGGCCAAATCCTCGCCGAGTACGCAGCGCTCGTGAAGAAGCTCGCGCAAGCCAAAGGCTTTGGCGCAGCCCACGCGGACATGCAGCAGCAGTTGGCCGCGCTGATGACCCGCCGCTTTGTGATCGATACGCCTTACGCCCAGCTTGCGCATTTCCCGCGTTATTTAAAGGGCATGTCGTTGCGCATTGACAAGCTCAAGGTGGACCCGGCGCGTGACCAGCGGCTCGCGGCCGAGTGTGCGCAGCTCATGCAGCCATACCAGCGTGCGTTGTCGCAGCGCGGAGGCGCAGCCGATGCACGGCTCGTAGAGTTCCGCTGGCTCCTCGAGGAGTTGCGCATCTCGCTGTTCGCGCAGGAACTGCGTACGCCGATGCCGGTGTCTGTCAAGCGGCTGCATAAGGTATGGGAATCGATGCAGCGATGACGCGCGACATGCCGGCACGTTTGCCCCGATGCGCGATTCGTTCCGGGCCCTCGGCAAAGTCCGTACAATAGACGCAGTTTTCCTGTCTGGGTGTCCATGCTCAATTCCAACCGCTGTGTACAGGCCCGCCGCGTGGCCGGCTCGCTTGCCGCCGCGCTCGTGTGTGTCGCGCTGGCTCCGCTGGCTGTCGCCAACAACGTCATCGTCCTGAACTCGAGTAAAGCCACGCTGTCACTAATCGACCAGGCGTCGCGGCAAGTCGTCGGCACTGTGCCGACGGATAAGGAGCCGCATCGCTTGATGCCGACTCTGGATAATATGTCGCTGATCGTCGCAAACTCGGTGTTCAACAACCTGATGTTCGTTGATCCGAAGTCCGGCAAGGTGCAGCGCTGGGTCGAGGGCATCGAGGATCCGTACCAGATCGATTTCTCGCCGGATCGAAAAGGGTTCGTATCGACCGGCCTGCGGCTGGACCGGCTGGACGACAGTCGTACCGCGTCCGTGACGCTGCAGGTGTCGGGCCGCCTCATGAGCCCGACGTCGCATACCGCGCGCATCGCACCACCGTGGCCGACACCACGTCTTTGCCAATGAACGAGTTGCTCGGTTCGTTCGGTCGTGCGCTGCTGGGCATGCTTCATCCACGAATGCTGTGGTTGACCGTGTTGCCGTTTTTGCTGACCGCGCTGGGCTGGGGAGCGGTGCTGTGGTTTGGCTGGGAAGGATGGGTCGGTGCGGCGCACGGTTGGCTGTCACACTGGGGCTGGACTGCATCGATCAATTCGCTGCTCATGGGGATCGGCTTCGGCCACGTACAAATGGTGCTCGCGCCGCTCGTCGTTGTCGCGATCGCTGTGCCATTGATCGTGTTGACCGTATTGCTGATGATTGCCGCGATATCGATGCCGGCGGTGATCCGCCATCTCGGTGCGCGCCAATTCGCCGATCTGGAGCCCTTGCGCGGCGGCACGCTGCTCGGCAGTCTGCTCCACTCGATCGCGGCCACGTGCATCTGCGTGCTGCTGCTGGTCGTCACGGTTCCGCTGTGGCTCGTGCCGCCGCTGTTCGCCGTGATCCCGCCGCTGCTGTGGGGCTGGCTCACCTATCGCGTGATGACCTATGATGCGCTGGCATGGCATGCAAGCTTGGATGAGCGGCGCATGATTTTTCGCACGCACCGCGTGCCGCTGCTCGCGATCGGCGTGATGTGCGGGATGCTCGGCGCGGTCCCAACGCTGCTGTGGGCATCCTCCGTGTTGATGATCGTGCTGTTCCCATTCGTCGCGATCGTGTCGATCTGGCTGTACGTGTGTATCTTCGTGTTTTCCGCGCTGTGGTTCGCTCATTATTGCCTGAGCGTGCTGCGGCGATTGCGTGCGCGACACCATGGGACTGACCGGCAACCAACGCAAGCGCGCCCGCCAGGATCGGCGTAAGCTGCGTGCCGTCTGAAACGATCAAGGGGATCCCATGGGGTTCGGCATTATCATCATTGGCGACGAAATCCTGTCCGGACGGCGTGTTGACAAGCATTTGCCGAAGGCCATCGAGTTGCTTCGCGCGCGGGGGCTGGCGCTTGCGTGGGCCGAGTACATTGGTGACGAGCGCAGACGAATCACTGCCACGCTCAAGCGCACCTTCGACTCCGATGACATCGTCTTCGTGACTGGGGGCATCGGCGCGACGCCGGACGATCATACGCGGCAGTGTGCGGCGGCCGCGCTCGGCGTGCCGCTGGAACTGCACCCACAGGCCCGGCAACTGATCGCTGAGCGGATTATTGAAACCGCACCGACCGGCCAGGCGGACCTGGATGCGCCGGATAACCGGCATCGCTTCAACATGGGCGTGTTCCCGCAGGGCGCCAGCATCATTCCAAACAGCTATAACAAGATTCCCGGCTTTTCGGTGCGCAATCATTATTTTATGCCGGGGTTCCCTGTCATGGCATGGCCCATGATGGAATGGGTGCTCGATACCCATTATGCCCATTTGCATCACGGCACGCCGCATGACGAGCGCTCATTTCTGGTATTCGAGTTGCCTGAGTCCGCGCTCACGCCGCTGATGGAGCGTATCGAACGCGATTTTGTCGGCGTACGTGTCTTCAGCTTGCCCAGCGTCGGCGATGTCGAGCACGGTGGGATCTATGCGCGACGGCATATCGATTTGGGCGTGAAAGGTGACCCGGAGGCCGTCGCCGCCGCGTATAGGCTGCTACGTGAAGGCGTACATATGCTTGGAGGAGAAATTTTCGAGCCGGAAAGCTGATTATTGAGCGCAATATTGAAATTATCATGTGCAATGTTGTGGCCCTTATATCTGAATCGATGAAGGTCATTTGTCACAACATGGGTTTTTGTCATTTAGGCTAAACGACGCGATAATGGCTCCGCGGCCGATCCGGCGACACGCCGCGCCGCCGCGTGCTTGTCATGCCGTTTCGCGCGTGCGCCGAATCGGGCATTGCTGTGCGCATTGTTTCGCCAACGCCAGAACGCTGTATGAGACTGATCACCAAAGGGCTGCTGCTGATCGCGATTCCGAGCCTCGTTGAGCTTGGCTTATTGGTCGGCGTGATGCGTACCCAGGCTGAGGCCCTGGAAGCGGAGCAGTGGGCAGTGCGGAGCAAGGAAGTGCTGAGTCAGGCCACTGCCGTGCTCGACCCAGTGCTCGTCGATGCCGTGCGCATGCGCGGCGCCGTGATTGACGGATATGGACAGGTATGGACGCCGCCCAGCCAATGGGGCGAGATCGACCGTCGCATTGACCGATTGATCGAACTGGTTGCCGACAATCCGTTGCAGGTCGAACGCGCGGTGCAGATCCGGCAAAGCGCACAGGCATACCGGCAGTGGAGTGAGCGTTCGCAGGAACTGCTTCGGCACGGTCATCAAGCGGGGCTTGTAGCCCGCTTTCGCGAGATCAATGGCCACGATATCGTCGATTACTTCCGTGCGCAGGTCGCCGCGTTGCAACAAGAGGAAATGCGGCTGGACAGCGTGCGTACCGAACGTGTCGCCGAGGCGCGCCGCATGCAGCAGGTGCTGCTCGTGTCGGCCGTGGTCGCGTCGATCATTACCGGCGCCATCGCGGTCTACGTGTTCACGTCGAGCGTGCGACGGCGGCTGCGCACGCTTGCGGACAACACTAAGCAGCTCGCGAACAATGCGCCGCTCGCACCGATGCTCGGGGGCGACGATGAAATCGCCGAGTTGGACCTCGCGCTGCACCAGACGAGCCGACGCCTGCTTGAAGCGGAGCGCATCGAGTCGCGCTATCGGTCTGACCTCGCGCATCAGGCCGAGGAACTCGGCACGATGAACGAGCATTTGCGCGAGCGTACGCAAGAAAACGAAATGTTCATCTACAGCGTGTCGCATGACTTGCGCGCGCCGCTGGTCAACCTGCAAGGATTTTCGCAGGAACTGAGCTTGGCGTGCGACTCACTGCGCCAGATACTGGCGCGCAGCACGCTGACCGACACACAACGGCGCCGGCTGTTGCGGATTGTCGACGACGATATTGCCGAGGCGTTGCGCTTTCTGCAAACAGCGGTGATGCGCTCGGCCAGTATCATCGACGCGTTGCTGCGGCTCTCGCGCGCGGGCCGGGTCGAGTACCGACCGCAACAAGTCGATGTGCAGGCGGTGGTGTCCCGCGTGGTGGATGCCATGCGCGACTCGATCAAGAGCCGGGGCGTGACTGTGAAGACGCATTCGTTGCCGTCCGCATGGGGCGATCCGACCGCGGTCGAGCAAGTCTTCGCGAACTTGATTTCCAATGCGGTCAATTATCTTGATCCGAGCCGCGCTGGCGAGATCGAAATCGGTACGCGTCCGAACCCGGTCGGCGTGCACTCGTTACGCATTTACTACGTGCGCGACAACGGATATGGCATTCCCGCGTCGGCACTGCCCAAATTGTTCACCGCGTTCCAGCGCTTGCACGGTGGCGCAGCCAAGGGCGAGGGTATTGGACTGGCGCTCGTGCGCCGTGTTGTCGAGCGACACGGTGGCAACGTGTGGGCCGAGTCCAGTGAAGGATTCGGCTCGACGTTCTACTTGTCGCTGCCCGAATCTAGCAGTGCACATGAAGCGTTGCGTGCGGCAGCACTGAACACGCTGGCCCGCGTCAACGCGGGAGCCAGGGCCGCGCGCGTCGGTCGCTTGCGCCCAGGTAGCGGGCTGGAGCCCGGCGCCAGCGCTTTGGCTCCGGACCGTCCGTTGCCTACTCACTCGACGTTCCCCGTATGACGCCTGCTTCTCATCGAGTCGATTCGTCACCCGGAGTATTGGGTGCGGATGGCCAGCCGGCTGCCTGTGCACTGATTATCGATGACGACGAGGGTCTGCTTAGCCTGGCCCGCCGCGCGCTTACCCGCGCCGGATTCGACGTGGTGACGTTGACGGGCACGCAGGCCGCGCGCGCGTGGCTGGACAGCCGGGGCCAGGAGCGGTGGCCTGACGTGCTGGTCGTAGACTATGTGCTCGGTACTGCCGAGACGGGGCTTGACTTCCTGCGCTCGTTACGCATGCAGGGCACGATGCTGCCCGCCATCCTGTGCACCGGCTTTGCCGACGAGACGCGGGTGATCGAGGCACTGCGCTCGGGCGTCGCGGACGTGGTGCCCAAGACCTCCGATTACCTTGATTACTTGCCACAGGCAATCGAGCGCGTGTTGGCGCAGAAGCGCGCGCAGCGGGAAATTGCCGAGGCGGAGCTGGTTCGTGCAAGGGAGTTGCACTACCGGACGCTGGCGGAGGCGATCCCGCAACTGGTCTGGACTGCGTTGCCCGACGGACGGATCGATTTCGCGTCCAAGCAGTTGCTGTCCTACACGGGTATGGACGCGCCGTTACTACTTGGCCACGTGTGGCCGGACGTGCTGGTTCATCCTGAGGATCGCGAGCATACTGTACAGCGTTGGTCCGACGCTTTGCGCGACAGTAGCGATTACGATGTCGAACATCGGCTGCGGGCTGCCGACGGCGCATGGCGCTGGTTCAAGACCCGGGCCGCGCCGCTGCTGGACGGCGCCGGCCGGGTTAGCAAGTGGTTTGGCACGTCGACCGACATCGACGACCAGAAGCTGGCTGCGCAGGAGCGTGAGCATTTGCTCGCGAATGAGCGGCAGGCTCGCTCGGAAGCGGAGCGAGCATCCAGGCTCAAAGACGAGTTCGTCGCCACGCTGTCGCACGAACTGCGCACGCCGCTGAATGCCATCGTCGGATGGGCCCAGTTGCTGCTGCGTGACGCGTCCGATCCGGCTCGCGTCGAGAAGGGCCTGCAGGTGATCCACCGCAATGCACGGCTGCAATCGCAGATGATCGATGATCTGCTGGACATGTCGCGCATCATGGCGGGCAAGGTGGGGCTCAACGTGCAGCGCGTCGAACTGGTCGATGTGATCACCGACGTGATCGCGACCGTACAGCTAGCAGCCGACGCGAAGGAGCTTCGCGTCATGCCAGTGCTCGGCGCGCCGGCAGTGGTCAATGGTGATCCCGCTCGGCTGCAGCAGATTATTTGGAATTTGCTGACCAACGCAATCAAGTTTACGCCCCGGCGTGGACGCGTGGCGGTCACGCTAACCAGCGGCGACGGCGAGGCGCGACTAGTCGTCAGCGATACGGGCTGTGGTATCCGCGAGGCGTTCCTGCCGCACGTATTTGAGCGTTTCCGACAGGAGGACGCGAGTACCACACGCCAGTTTGGCGGCCTAGGGCTGGGGTTGTCGATCGTCAAGGAACTGGTCGAGATGCATGGAGGCCATATCACCGCGGCCAGCGAGGGTGAACAGCGTGGCGCGACATTTACGGTGACGCTGCCCACGGTGACGACCGGCGCCGACACGCGCCGCGGCGCAGTGGCACCGATCAGCGCGCAGCCGAATACGGCGCTACCGCGTCTGGATGGCGTTCACGTGCTGGTGATCGAAGATGAAGCCGATGCGCGTGAACTCGTGCAGCGCGTGCTCGAGGAGCGCGGCGCACAGGTGAGCGCGGTGGCATCCGTGCGGGACGCGTTGCAGGCCTTTGACGACGGCACGCCCGATGTCGTCATCAGCGATCTGGGCATGCCGGAGGAAGACGGTTTCGCATTCATCGCACAGTTGCGCGAGCGCGAGGCGGCGCGAGGTGGAATGACGCCGGCCGCGGCATTGTCCGGCCGGGTCCACGGCGAGGATCGCCGGCGCGCACTGATGGCCGGCTTCCAAACGCACTTAGCCAAGCCCGTCGACCCGGCCGATCTACTGCTGGCGATCGCATCGCTGGTCGGTCGCGCGCCACCAGCGGTTAGCGCTTAGCTGACGTATTAACCCACGCCAGCCCGCTCCCGAGACTGGTCGCCGCCGACATCTCGATCCCGCAGCGTGGGTCGGCGTGATGATCGTCGGCATCGTTGCCGGGGTGCTTGCGACCGTGCTGTTCAATGCACTGTCGGGCAAGCGGGAGTACGATGCCGAGCATCATCAAGCCGCTGCGGATGTCGCACGCGCGGTGTCTGCCACGCTCGGCGCATCGGCTGCGGTATCCGCGTCGCCCGCGCGCGTCGGCGTGCAGGGTGCCCCGGTGGCCGGTGCGTCGGCTGCCACGCCGGTGCCTGGGAGCCGTTAACGGCGTCGAGTCCTATGTCGGCAGCTTGATGACGCTTGCATCCTTGCGGATGAGAAACGATGCGCCCACCATCTGCTTACACTGGTATGCCAACCCCTTGAGCTCTTGCGCTACGTCGGACGATTCGCTGCGCGTGCGTTCCGCGTCGACGACCATTTGGTCCAGCTCATGATTCAATTGCTTGACGATGCTCGTTTGCTCGGGGGGCGGTGCGACGCCCGCTTCGGCCTGTACCAAATTGTCATGGACGATGCCCAGCGCCTTGCGCAGTGGCGCAAGCGCTTGTGCATCGACGACCGGTACGGGCTGGGTGCCCCATCCAGTGGCGCCCACGATCCCGGCCGTACGGGCCGGTGACTGTGACAGCGTCATCATCAGCGGCGCGGACGCCGTGATCTGTGCCGTCAACGCGTGCACGCGCACCAACAGGTCGTTCAACTCAGCGACATAGCGTTGCGCGGACTTCGGTTCGAGCAACATGCGCTGCAACGCCTGCCCGACGTTGGCGAATGCAATATGCACATTCTTACGCGCGAGCCGGTATCGAATGTCGCTGTCAATCGCCGACGCGGCGGCGCTGGCCGCCGGCGTTGGTTGTGCGGTTGCGCTGGAAACCAGCGCGCTGGCCTTCTTGCCCGTACCCTTCTTGTCCGCCGGCGCGGTCGGATCCGGAGTGGGCGGCTTGGCCTGGTCTGTTACGCTGCTGGCCGCGGTCCCCGATTTGCCCGCATACCAGCAGATTTCCAGATATTGCCGGGTTGCGCTGAGCAAGCCGTTGACGAGTTTGCCCATCAGCCGATACTCCCAGTAGGGAAACAGGTGGCTTGCGGCGATCGCAATCGCGCAGCCTAGCACTGTATCAATCGCACGTTCGCCGATGATGCGCAGACTACCGGGTGCCAGCATGTGGAACATCAACAGGACATATGACGACGTGAATACGACGCTGGCCGTGTAGTTGAACAGCAACAGGCTGTAGCTCATCACCATGCTGGCGAACATGACGGCCAACAGCAGCGGCGGTTCCTTCACGAACAGAATCAGCGCGATGCTCGCCGCACAGCCAATCGTGGTACCGATGATCCGTTGCGTATTGCGTTGTTTGGTGAGCGAGTAACCAGGCTTCAGGATGATGATGGTCGTCATCACAATCCAGTACGCGTTCGTGAGCGGCAGCAGGCGGCCAAGCCACAAGCCGATCGCCACCGCAACGGTGACGCGCAACGCGTGCCGAAAGCTGGGCGAGGACATGGTTAGATTCGAGAAGATCTGCAGCCACGGCACGCGCCGGCTCGATAGGAAGCGCGACAGCGCCTGATCGATCCGCATCTCCGTGTCTTGCGTGCTGATATCCACGCGCGTGTTGCGGTGCATGCGCTCGATTAGCCGCTGTGCGCTCCAGACGCGCCGGAATGCCGACACAATCGTCGAGTACGCCTCCGGATTGGTGGTTGGCAATGCCTTTTTGCGCATCAGCTCGATCTCGTACTCGATCGCGCGCAGTTCCGCCTTCGCGTTGATTCGCTGTGCCGACGGGCGATCCTGTAGCACGGCTAGCCCAATGTCTTCCAGGTCGGACGCGGCCTTCTTGATCAGATCGCAAAAAAATACCATCAAGTCTGAGCCGCCGAAGGTTGCGCGGATCATCGCGTGATCGACGTGTGCACCGACGAACAGCTCGTGCAGGTCGACCGTATTGATGAACAAGTTGAACAACATCGTGCGGCGTGCATCGAGTTGCCCGCTGCGCAGCTTCGGCAGGTTACGCAGTACGATGTCGCGCGCCGCCTCTTGTCGGTCTACGGCCAGCACCTGCTTGTCGACTAGTTGCCTATTGCACTCATCCAGATCATGCGCCGGACCATAGAAACGAGCGCGCGCGCGCAGGTAGTCGGCGCATGCGAACACACTTTCGGCGATCGCCTGTTGCTCGATCCGGTGGGTCTGCCAGCGTGACACGAACGTCGACCAGTACGTGTACCAGATTCCGCCGGCCAGGATCCAGCCGGCATTGGCCAGTGCCTGGAGCGGCGTGAAGCGCTCCTCCAGCGTCACCACCATCATGAATAGCGTCGCGAAGCTGATCTGCGGCCACTTGTTCCCGTAGACGACGATCAAGGACAGCACGAAAGTCAACGGTACGACCGTTAGCCACAGCGATAGCGGGTGAGCGGTCGCGATGCCGGTGGCCAGCGCCGAAAAGAACCCGATCACGCTGCACGCGAGCATCTCGTTGTGTTTGTATTTCAGGGGCCCGGGCATGTCGACCACACATGCGCCCAGTGCGCCGGTCGAAATCGTGAAGCCTAGCTCCCGATTGTGAAAGACGACGAGCAATACCACGGCCGGCAACGAGATGCCGGTCGCGATCCGAAGCCCACCGTAGAAATACTGACTGTAGAGAAATTTCTTGATTTCGATCGAATATCGCATCGACACTTGGGCGGGCACACAATGCTGCGAGTCTAGCGCACTTCGCCGATGTTTTTTGCGGCCGCCTGAAGTCATGCTCGTGCGTGCCGGCGGCTAGGCTTCCGGCCCACAGCCCGTTAACGTACCGGGACAGCGTAACGCCACGGGTCCGTCACGCACAATAGGCCGAACGGCCGGGTTCGCGGGCGGCCGGCGCTTTGTTATGCTTGGGTCTTTCACTGGCGACGGGGCGTCCATGTGGCCGTCGCGCGTCGCGATTTTCATCCGCCGCTTCATGCTTGAACTGTTTTATTCAAACCGCTACGAGACGCTTGCCGCGGCGCTGTTGGACGACCTCGAGCGCATCGGCGGCGACCTGTGGCGGCCGCAGCCGATCATCGTGCCGAATGTCGCGGTACGCCGACGGCTCGAATTGGACTACGCCGACCGGTTCGGCCTGTGCGCGAATGTCGAATTCTGCTATCTCGCGCAGTGGTTATGGGCACAGATCGCGCGCGTCGAAGCAATCGACGTGCCGTGCGAATCGCCGTTCGCGCCGGAGCGGCTCGTATGGCGGCTTTACCGGATGCTCGCGCAGCGCGGCACGGTGTGCGATGGCGACGGCCAGACGCCCTTGACGCGACTGGACGCCTACCTGGCGGCGGCGGATCCTGCGATGATGTTCGATCTGGCGCGTCGCATTGCCTGCGTTTTCGATCATTATCTAACGTATCGTCCACATTGGCTTGCCCAATGGCTGGCAGGCGAGTCGATCTTCGCGCCGCGCCACCAGCCGGACGGCGCGCAACGGCTTGCCGGCGTGACGCCGATACAGCGTGCCGACGAGGCTTGGCAAGCACAATTGTGGCGCGACGTGCTAAACGAACTAGCCGGCGGACGCGATGCCGGTGCGCTCGAACGGATGTCGCCGCCCGCATACCGGTTTCTGTCGATCGCATCGCAATTGGATCTGGACGATGTCGCGCGCGCGGACTGGCCGGCGCAGGTCAGCGTGTTCGCGTTGCCGACGATGCCACCACTGCATGTGCAATTGCTGCGCGAGTTGTCGCGCTGGATCGATGTACGGATCTATGCACTTAATCCATGCCGTGAGTACTGGTTCGACATCGTCACGCAACGGCGCGCCGACGCGTTGGATGCGGCGGGGCAACTCGACTACCAGACGGTCGGGCACCCACTGCTGGCTGAGTGGGGGCGGCAGACGCAAGCGCAACTCGCGTTGCTTCATGAGCATACCGAGGGTGCGGTGGCGGGCGAGAGCAGCGAATTCGTCGAGGCCCCGGCGTGCAGCTGGCTCGCCGTCGTACAGAATGCAATCCTGTCGCTCGAGCATCCGGTGTCGCCATCGCCACCGCCTGCGCGCGATGGCATCGAAGTTCACGTCTGTCACAGCCTGACGCGGCAGTTCGAGGTACTCCATGACCGGCTGCTGGCCGAATTCGATGCGGATCCGAGTTTGACGCCGGCCGACGTACTGATCGCGGTGCCCGACCTGATTGCCGCCGCGCCGATCGTGGACGCGGTGTTCGGCGCGGTGCCGCCGGGCGACCCGCGCCGCATCCCATATCGCGTCACCGGCTTGCCGCCGTCTCAAGCCAATCCGCTCGCGCGCACGCTGCTGGACTGGCTGGCCCTGGCGGAGCGCGACGTCAACGCGTCCGCGCTAGTCGAATGGCTGCGCGTGGACGCGATTGCGGCGCGCTATGACATCGACCCGGTGGCGCTGGACACCGTGCAACGGTGGTTGGCGCACGCCGGCGCGCGCCGTTCGTTCGCGCCGCGTGAGCAGCGGGATCTTGACGCGCCCCGCGCTCGCCATACGTTTGCTGACGCCTTGACGCGGTTGTTTCTTGGCTACGCGATGCCGGATGACGCTCTGCCTGTCGGCGATTGGTTGCCGGTGGCGGCATCCACCGGCGCCGACGCCATGCTGCTTGGGCGGCTCGCGCAATTCGTCGACGAGCTCGATGCATTCGCGCTCGCGTGCGCGACACCGCATACGGTTGCGCAGTGGCGTCATGTGTTGCTCGCCGTGCTCGACCAGTTCTTTGATGCCCGCGGCCCGGATGCTGATTCATTGAGCGGGCTGCGCGACGCGCTCGATGCGCTCTTCGTGCAAATCGAAGCAGGCGCGCCACATACACCGTTGCCCGCGGCGGTGTTGCGTACGGCTTTATTGTCCGTGCTCGACGATCCTGCGCGCGGCGGGGTCCCGTCTGGCGCGGTGACCGTATCGCCGCTATCCAGCCTGCGTGGTGTGCCGTTCCGTGTCGTCTGCGTGGCTGGCATCGACGATGGCGTGTTGCCCACGCTCTCGCGCGCGGATGAGTTCGACCTGATGGCCTCGTTTGCGCAATCCGGCGACCGGCAACGTCGCGATGACGAGCGCAACCTGTTCCTAGACCTCATGTTGGCGGCGCGCGATACCGTGCTGCTCAGCTATACCGGCCGCAATATCTGCGACAACGCCGAGTTGCCGCCATCGGCGCTGGTGACCGAGTTGCTTGATCACCTTGCGTCGTTGAAGGCGGGCGAAGGGGCAAGTCTTGACGAAATTGCACTGGCGCGGCGCAGTTTTGTCACGGAACATCCGTTGCAGCCGTTCGCGCTGTCGTATTTTTCGATGCAGGGGCCTTTGTTGACCTACGATGCAGATCGCGCGCAAGTGGCCGCAGCGCTTGCCGATCCGACACAGCGGATGGAGGCGGACGCCATGCAGCCGTTTTTTGGCGACGCGCTGCCCCCCGATATGCGCGAGACGATCGGGTTGGACGAATTGGTGCGATTCTGGCGCCACCCGCAACGCGCGCTGCTGCGCGAACGACTGGGCATCGTGCTGCATCGCGCGCAGGCCCCATTGCCCGACACCGAGCCGTACGAGTTCGATTATGCGGGACGCGATGCGCTTGCCGGGCGCCTGTTGCCGTTGCTAGTGGAGTCATCGGCGTACGCCGAGCGGGCCCATGAAATCGCGCGTGCGATTCCCGAATTGCCGGGAGGTGCGACCGGACGCGCGATACACGAGCGTGAGGTGGTGGCGTTGAGCAAGCTGGCCGAGCACATCCGGGGGCAGGTCGGCACTAAACTCGAACCTGCCGAATTTTCGATCCACGTTGCCCCGCGCTGGCCTGAACGGCTCGGGTCCGTATCGACGTTGCTGGACCGGGTGCCGGCGTGGCGCGAGACGGTGTTGTTGCCGACGGTGTTGACTGGCGTGCTGGACAGTGTGACACGTAACGAATTGGTACTCTACCGCTATGCTAGGCCGACCGCTCGTGATTACCTTGATGCGTGGTTGCGCCATCTGTGCTGGTGTGCCGCAAGTCCGCAAGCATCACGTCAGACGCTGTGGATCGGCGACGACGAGCGCTTCGTGCTCACGACGCCACGGGACCCGCACGCGTACCTGGGCGAGTTGCTTGCGCTGTATCGTGCCGGGTTACGCGCGCCGTTGCGTTTCTTTCCAAAAAGCGCCTGGTTACTCGTGTCGCAAAGCGACTCCGCCGCCCGCAACGCGTGGTCGAACGAACGTACGGGTGGCGAGCTCGACGATCCGGCGATCCAGCTCGTGTTGCGCGGCACGCCGATGACACTGGATGACACGTTTGTCGCCATTGCCAAGACGGTGTTCGAACCACTGCTCGCGCACCTACAGCCGGCGGAGGACGCCTGATGACTTCCGACGTGCTTGAACTCGACGTCTTCGCGTGCGCGCTTGATGGTGTGACGCAGATCGAGGCCTCCGCCGGCACCGGCAAGACTTGGAACATCTGCGCGCTCTATCTCCGCCTGTTGCTCGAAAAGGACTTACAAGCGGACCAGATCCTGGTCGTGACCTTTACGAAAGCGGCCACCGCGGAGCTGCACGCGCGAATCCGAGCGCGCCTGATGCAACTCGAGCAGGCGCTCGCGCATGGCGCCGCGCTGGACGACCCGTTCGTGACCGGGCTAATCGGGCGGATTATTGATGGCGACGCGCCGGAAACGGCCACACAGCGCGCGCTGAAGCGGATCCGGCGCGCGTTGCATGGTTTTGATCAGGCCGCGATCCATACGATTCATGCGTTTTGTCAACGTGCGCTGCAAGAAGCGCCGTTTGCGGCTGCAATGCCGTTCGCGCTCGAGACCGAAGCCGACGACGCCGCGCTGCGCTTCGATGTCGCCGCGCAGTTCTGGCGCGAGCGCGTTGAACCGGAAGCGGCGCGCACGCCGGGATTCGCACACTGGCTCGTTTCGCAAGGCGCCGGGCCCGCGGTGCTGCAGGCGCTGCTCGCGCAACGTCTAAAAAAGCCGTTGGCCGAACTCGTATGGACCGATCCGGCGTGTGATGCGACGGTTGACACGACGATCGATCATTTTGACCGCGCCGGCAACCTATGGCGTGAAGAGCGAGAGCAGATCGCGCAGCGGCTTGCCGACTGTGCCCTCCAGTTGGACCGGCGCACGCACAAGCCGTCTCAGGTGCAAGCCGCGCTGGCGGCGTGGGAGCGCTTTTTTGTGCGCGGTGACCGTTATGCGCCGATTTCGAAGGACGCGCTGAAGTTGACTTCGTCCTCACTGGCCGCTGCCACCAAGGCCAAATGCCAGCCGCCGGCACACCCGTTCTTCGACTGCGCGGACGCGTTGGTTGCCGCGTTCCGTGCAGAGCAGGCGATGCATCTGCGTCGTTGGTTTGCGTTGGTGCGCGAGTGGCTGCATATTGGGCCGCCGAGCGTTGCCGAACGCAAGCGCATTGCGCGGGTCATGTCGTTTGATGACCTGCTAGCCAATTTGTATCGTGCGCTGCATACGCACCGTTGGCTCGCCGATGCGTTGCGTGAGCGCTATCCCGCAGCGCTGATCGATGAATTCCAGGACACAGACCCGCTGCAGTTTGCCATTTTTAACCAGATTTTTGCGCCGAAGGGCCCCTTGTTTCTCGTTGGCGACCCGAAGCAGGCGATTTACAGTTTTCGTGCTGCCGATTTGCATACGTACCTGGACGCGCGTGCTTATGCCAGCGCCCGCTACACGTTGGCCGTCAATCAACGGTCCGATCCCGCGCTGATCGCTGCGTGCAACCGCTTGTTCGGTGCCAACCCGCGCGCTTTTGTGCTAGGCGGACTCTACTATCACCCAGTGCGCGCCGGCATGAGGACGCGACCGACATTTGCCGACCGGCACGATCCGCTCGGCGCAACCGATGGCAGTGGGGCGGCCCTAAGAGTATGGTGGCTGCCAGACCACGCGCCGCTGAGCAAGCGGGATGCCGAGCGTGCAGCCGCCGAGGCGTGTGCGGCAGAGGTCGCACGGCTAATGCGCGACGCGCGAGCAGGGGATGCGACGATCGGCACCGAGCCGCTCGCCCCGGCCAATATCGCCGTGCTCGTGCAGACGCATCGGCAGGGTATGTTGATGAAACGGGTATTGCGCGGATGGGGCATCGGCAGCGTGGAGCTTGCCCAAGCCTCGGTTTTCGCGTCGATCGACGCGGAGCAATTCGAACGCGTCTTGCTGGCAATCGACACGCCAGGTGACTTGCGACGCTTGCGGGCGGCATTGGCCACGGACTGGATCGGTTTGGACGCGGCGGCATTGTGGGCCATCGAGCAAGGTGAACCAGCCGCTGCCGTGGCTGGCCGATGTGAGCCGGTGCCATCGGACCTGGATTCGGCATCGTGGGTGGAGCGGTTTGCGGGCTATCGGTTGCTTTGGCACGAGCGTGGCTTTGCGCCGATGTGGCGCATCGTGATGCGCGAACTGCGCATTGCGCAGCGCCTGGCCAGAGCAGACGACGGTGAACGCCGGCTGACCGACGTGAATCACCTGGCCGAACTGATTCAGGCTCGTGACAGCGAACACCCCGGTATCGCGCCAACCCTGTGCTGGCTGAGTGCGCAACGCGCGGATCCCGGCATCGGCGACGAGACGCAATTGCGGCTCGAATCAGACCGAGACCTGGTCCAGATTGTGACGGTCCACAAGTCCAAGGGGCTCGAATACCCCGTGGTGTTTTGCCCGTTCCTGACCAACGGTGCATTACGTGTAGGGCCCTCGTCCACTGCATTGCCGGTGGCGCGCGAGTACCATCGTGATGATGGACTTGCCGTGCTGCACTTTGGCTGCGACGGCGATGACGCGCAGCGCATCGATCGAGGCGTGATGCGTGAACAGGCGGCCGAGCGTGCGCGCCTGATCTATGTCGCGCTCACGCGTGCGGTGTATCGGTGCTATCTCGTTGCGGGGATCTACGCGAGCGGCGCCCATGCATCGACGAAGGAGGCGCGCCAAAGTGTGCTGAACTGGCTCGTTGCGGGTGGATCGTCGCATTTCGACGCATGGTTGGATGCACCACCTGAAGCTGCCGCGTTGGCGGCATGCTGGCGCGCGTTACCGGGTGACGAGGATAGCATTGTCGTTGTGCCGCTGCCGATCGTGGCCCGGCGTGATCCGTTGCCTCCACCTGATGCATCGCATGTAGACGTGCGCCCACGCGTGCCGGCGCGCCATCTCTTCGATGCCTGGCGGACCGCGAGTTTTAGCTCGCTCGCCTCGGCGCGGCAGCGGCCGTTACCGGGTATCGACGATGTGTTGCACGCGCGACCCGATCACGACGACGATGATGATGTCGATCAGTTTGATGCGCAGGCGATTGCAGCAGAACCTGAACCGATGCTGGACAGCGCGTTGACTGGGCTACATGACGACGACATCCTGCGTTTCCCCCGGGGGCCAGCCGCGGGCGACTGTCTGCATCGGCTGATGGAGCTTGCCGATCTGCGCGATCCTTCCAGCTGGCCAACTGCCATCGTGCGGGCGCTGACCGAGCAGCCGGTGCATTCGCGCGAGTTGAGCACGGAACGGCTCAGTGCCATGATGATGCGCCTGTTGCGGGATCTTGCGCATACTCCGCTCGAAGCGGACTTCATGCTTGGCGAGCTGGATCCGTCGCGTCGGTTGACCGAGCTTGAATTTGTCTTCCCGGTTGCGTCGCTCAACATGCGCCGGCTTGCGACAATGCTTGAGGAGCACGGCATCGCCGGCGTGGCTCTCGACGATGGCGTATTGCACGGCTATCTGAAGGGGTTCATCGATGCTGTGGTCGAGTTCCGCGGCCGATTCTGGATTATCGACTGGAAATCGAACCATCTCGGCAACTCGCCGCACGCGTATCGCGCGCACGCGCTATCGGCCGCGATGGACACCCATGCATACCGGCTGCAGGCGTTGATCTACACGATTGCGTTACACCGATATTTGAAGGTGCGACTGCCGGATTACGACTATGACACCCATTTTGGTGCAAGCCTGTACCTATTTTTACGAGGCGTGCGTCCGGATTGGCCTGGTGCCGGCATCGAACGATTCAGGCCGACGCGCGCCGTCGTCGAGGCGTTCGACGCACTGTTTTCAGCGGGGGGTAGCCATGCTTGATTTCAGGAGGTACGGACCATGCCCGGCTTCGGTGGAGAGCAGTGATGACTGACATCATGCTGGCCCAGGGGTTCTCGCGCCGGATCGGCGCGCTTGCGCAGCGCTTGGGAGCAGCCGCCGGCGATGCACGCGTCGCTGCGGCCGCCGCCGCGATGGTCAGCGCGGCGACTGCGAACGGACATGTCTGCATCGAGTTGGCAGCGCTCGCGCGGCAACTCGGGCAGCCGCCCGACACAGTCCGCGCGTTACTGCTCGCAAGCGGCGTTGCCGCGTGCATCGACGATGACGAGCCGGCGCCCCGTTTGCCGCTGGTGATCGATACCGATGACCGACTCTATCTCGCACGCTATTACGAATTCGAGCGTGGATTGGCCAATGCACTGAGCGCACGTGCGCAAGCGGAATTTGATGATGCGTCGTCCGATGACGCGCAGCGGTGGCGTAACGTGTTGTCCCGCTATTTCGGCGAGGCGAGCGGCAGCGGCCTCGACTGGCAGCGCGTCGCGGCGGCTGTCGCCTTGTCCGGGAAACTGACGATTGTGAGTGGTGGGCCAGGCACGGGTAAGACGACCACGGTCGTCGGCGTGCTGGCCTGTTTGCTCGATGCCAAACCGGACCTGCGCATCGCGCTGGCGGCGCCCACCGGCAAGGCGGCACAGCGCATGCTGGAGGCATTGGCGTCCCGCACAGACCGGTTGGCCCACCATATCGCCGCCAAGCTGCCAACCGCATCATATACGCTGCATCGGTTGCTGGGCAGCACACCGGACAGGGGCTTTCGCCACCATCGGCGCAATCCTTTGCCGTACGATGTTATCGTCGTTGACGAGGCTTCGATGATCGACGTCGCGCTGGCAAGCCGGTTGGTGGACGCCGTTGCACCGCGTGCTCGGTTGATTCTACTGGGCGACAAGGACCAATTGGCCGCGGTCGACGCGGGAGCGGTGTTCGCCGAACTGAGTGCCCATCCGTGCTATGTCGGCCAGCGCGCCGAGCGCATCGCGCAGGCGCTTGGCTGCACGACCAACACATTGCGCAACGCGCTTGCCTGGCATGTTCGCGGTGGCCTGCCCCAACGCGAACACACTGATCTGCTACCGGATGGGGATGTGCTCCCGGAGCGGGCGGATTATCGCGCGTTGTTCGATACGCTTGGCGTGTTGGCCGCGCCGCCTGACACGCCGACGACGCCCTCGGCGCCTGCACAGCGCGATCTGTTCGCCGACGACAATCCGGCGGATGGGGCGGGTACCATCGATCCGGTGCCGAACGACACGGCGAGCGCGGCCGACAGTGCACAGCCCGCCGCGCTCGCCAATTGCGTCGTGTGGTTGCAGACCAACTATCGATTCGGTCTTGATTCTCCGATTGGACAGCTGTCCAGTGCAATCCGCGACGGTTCGCCGGCGGACGCGCTCGGCGTGCTCGAGGCGGCAGACGATTGCGCGCCTGCCTACTTCATCGATGACGGCGGACCGGCACTCGGACACGCGGCACGCGAATATATCGCGCGGGGTTTCGCACGCTATGCCGATCTGCTGGCTGGGATGTTGCAGCGGCGCGAGCCGCAGGCCGGTGTGCTGTTCGACGCGCTTAACGCATTCCGTGTGCTGTGCGCGGTTCGCGCCGGTCCACACGGTGTCGATGCATTGAATGAGTGGATCAGTGCTGAACTGCGTCGGGTCGCCCGCTTGCCATTTGCGCCGGCCGCCCGGTGGTTTGCTGGCCGTCCGGTCATCGTCACGCGCAACGACTATGCGCTCGGCCTGTTCAATGGCGACATCGGCATCGCGCTGCCGGCTGGCGACGGCGCGCTGCGGGTGGTCTTCGAACAGGGGGCTGGACAGCGCCGGAGTGTGTCGCCCGCAATGCTGCCGTCGCACGATACGGCATTCGCGCTCACGGTCCACAAGTCACAGGGTTCGGAATTAGAACGGGCTGCGCTGGTGTTGCCGCCTACGTTCAGCCGGGCTTTGTCGCGGGAGTTGATTTACACGGCTGTGACCCGTGCACGGGCTCAAATCGCGATTATTGGCACGCGTGCGGTGCTGGCACAGGCCATTGGCACGCCGACCCGCCGCGATACCGGACTGTCGGCGCGGTTACGATACGCGGCGGCGCGTACACAGCGCGAAACCGCCTCGTCACGATAAAGTCGTGAGCGCCTGTGGAGCTTAGTCGGTCACCGGCCGTCTGCCGGCCTTGATTTGGCCATGGCGCGCCTTCTTGTCGAGCCTGCGCATCCGCGACGCCAGCGTCGGCCGGGTTGCCCGGCGGGGTCGACGGGAGAGACTGGCGCGTTCGATCAGCTCGTGCAGGCGTGCGAGCGCCTCGGTACGATTCGACTCCTGTGTCCGGTAGGACTGCGCCTTGATCACGATGACCCCATCGCGCGTAATACGGTTATCGTTCAGCGCGAGCAAGCGCATCTTGACAACCTCGGGCAGCGACGAAGACCGAATCGAAAACCGTAAGTGGATCGCACTGGATACCTTATTGACGTTTTGCCCACCTGCGCCTTGCGCTCGCACTGCCGTCATGGTGATTTCGTGGTCGGGAACGACGAGCTTGTGCATGGTTCAGTGTCTGCCCCTACTGGCCAGTTCAGCCGATATAGCATCATGGAAGCTGGTCCGGATTGCCCGCGCCAGCAACGCGTCCCGGGTGATTTCGTCGGCGCTGACGTTGCAGCGCACCAGGGCCTCATAGCCGATGATACCTTCTATGCATGCCATGCCGCTACGTCGCATCATGTTCCTCGGCACCTTGCCATGTTGGACGCTTCGCTCGCGCGTACCTTGCACGTAATGCTTGCTGGCCGGCGGACGGTCAGCATTTCTTTTGAGTCGTAGCATCATGAATGTCAAGCTCGATCAGTATGATTTTCGGATTCTTGAACTGCTGCAGCAAGACGCCCGCATTTCGCATGCCGAGGTCGGACGGCGCGTCCATCTGAGCCAGCCGGCTGTATCCGAGCGGATCCGCAGGCTCGAGGCCAGTGGCGTGATTGCCGGATATCGCACGCAAGTGGATCCGGTTAAGCTTGGCTATGCGATCTGCGCGATGATACGGATGCGCGCCCGGCACCACGGCGAACATGGCGCGCAACCGCAACAGGATCCGTCGCGGATTGGCAAGCCAGCGCCAGGCGCTACGATTCCTGCGTGCGTAACCGCTTGATGAGGCCGGCGGCGAGCGCGGTACCGATCAGCACGACCCCGCATCCCTCGATCATCCGCATCGACACGGATTCCGCGAGGAACAGCGCGCCCCACAGAATACCGAACACCGGTATCACGAACGTTACCGTCATCGCGCGGGCCGGGCCGGCCGTGGCCAGCAAATGGAAGTAGAGCCTGTACGCGATACCCGTGCACGCGACACCGAGCGCCAGTACCGCGAGCCACGCATGCGTCGAGACCGGGGCAGCAGGCCAGCCCCACGCGGCCAGCGGCAACAAGGCGATGGACGCGCCGACCATGCTGCCGCACGCCACGGTCAACGAGTCCACCCCGGACAGATATTGTTTGGTGTAGTTCGCCGCCACGCCTTATAAGCGTGACGGGCGTGACGGAGCCCGCGTGCGCCCCGATGGGCGACTGAGGGACGGCCAGGGGTGGCTAGCGGCGCGGTGGTAGAAGTGCCGCCGGCGGAAGCGCCGCCTGCCGGCTCGTTCCGCAGCGGCTCACGCGAGCCGCGTCCCTGTCGCGCGACGAAGCCTTACTTGCCAACCCGGTTGCCGATGATGCCGCCGACAGCTGCGCCGCCCAGCGTCGACAGTGCGTTGCCGCCGATTGCCGCGCCGGCGACGCCGCCCACGCCCGCGCCGATCGCGGTGTTGCGCTGGCGTGTGGTCATCCCGTCGCACGCCACCAAGCTCGTCAGCAGCGCGGCGACGAGCGCCGCGGCGCCAATACGCTTAACCGAATTCATGATGGTGACTCCTCATTGTATTGATTGTCGGCCTGATTCGATAGTACGCGACCGATACGTTTCAAGACGTTACGGCTTTGTAGGCGATTCGTCGCTTTTGTAAGCAAATGTTACTTTACTGTTTCTGGTAGATCTCGGCGCCCGACTGCTTGAACTCGATTGCCTTGACTTCCATGCCCTTGCGCAGCGCCTCCACTTCGCCAACACCTTGCTTCTCGGCAAACTCGCGCACGTCCTGCGTGATCTTCATCGAACAGAAATGTGGGCCACACATCGAGCAGAAGTGGGCAACCTTTGCGGAATCCTTCGGCAGTGTCTCGTCGTGGAATTCGCGCGCCTTGTCCGGATCGAGTCCGAGATTGAACTGATCCTCCCAACGGAACTCGAAGCGGGCCTTCGACAACGCGTTGTCACGCATCTGCGCGCCGGGATGCCCCTTCGCAAGGTCGGCGGCGTGCGCGGCAAGCTTGTACGTGATGATGCCTTCCTTGACATCGTCTTTGTTCGGTAACCCCAGGTGTTCCTTCGGCGTTACGTAGCACAGCATCGCGGTGCCAAACCAGCCGATCATCGCCGCGCCGATACCCGAGGTGATATGGTCGTATCCCGGCGCGATGTCGGTGGTCAGCGGTCCGAGCGTATAGAACGGCGCTTCGTTGCACCACTCCAGCTGCAAATCCATGTTTTCCTTGATCAACTGCATCGGCACGTGCCCCGGACCTTCGATCATCGTCTGCACATCGTGCTTCCATGCAATCTGCGTCAACTCGCCCAGCGTCTTGAGTTCGGCGAGCTGCGCCTCGTCGTTTGCATCGTAGACCGAGCCCGGCCGTAACCCGTCGCCCAGCGAGAAGCTCACGTCGTATGCCTTCATGATCTCGCAGATGTCTTCGAAATGTTCGTACAGGAAGCTCTCGCGGTGATGGGCAAGACACCACTTGGCCATGATCGAACCGCCGCGCGAGACAATCCCCGTCATGCGGCTCGCAGTCATCGGTACATAGCGCAGCAGCACGCCGGCATGAATCGTAAAGTAGTCGACGCCTTGTTCGGCCTGCTCAATCAGCGTGTCGCGGAAGATTTCCCAGGTCAGTTCTTCCGCCTTGCCGTGAACTTTCTCCAGCGCCTGATAGATTGGCACGGTACCGATCGGCACCGGGCTGTTGCGGATAATCCACTCGCGCGTCTCGTGGATGTTCTTGCCGGTGGACAAGTCCATCACGGTATCGCCGCCCCAGCGGATCGCCCATGTCATCTTGTCGACTTCCTCACCGATCGATGACGTGACAGCGGAGTTGCCGATGTTTGCGTTGATCTTCACCAGGAAGTTGCGGCCGATGATCATCGGCTCGGATTCGGGATGATTGATGTTGGCCGGAATGATCGCGCGACCGCGCGCGACTTCGTCACGCACGAATTCGGGGGTGATTTCGCGGGCCTGAGTGCCACTGAATGCCGTCGCGCCGAATGCGTTGCCACGGTGCTGCCGGCCGATCAGCTCGGCCAGCTTGGCGCCCTGTGGCCCGCTGGCGCGCAGACTCTCCAGATACTCATGACGACGCTGGTTTTCGCGGATCGCAATGAACTCCATTTCCGGCGTGATGATGCCGCGGCGCGCGTAGTGCATCTGGGTCACGTTGGCGCCGGCTTTGGCTCGCCGCGGCGCGCGATGTAGCCCTGGAAAGCGTAGTTGCGCGGTGTCCGGGTCGGCCGCGCGGGCCTGGCCGTACTGGCTCGAGAGCCTTTTCAGCCGCTCGGTGTCGCCGCGCTCCTCGATCCAGGCCTCACGCATCGCGGGCAGGCCGGCACGGATGTCGATCCTGGCGTCGGGATCAGTATACGGGCCGGACGTGTCATAGACCGTGATCGGCGGGTTTTTCTCACCACCGAAGCCGGTCGGTGTGTCGGCCTGGCTGATTTCGCGCATCGGAACCCGCAGGTCGGGCCGGGAGCCGGTCACATAGATTTTGCGGGAATTCGGCAGCGGCGTGACCGCGGCATCGTCCACGCGTGCGGACTCGGACAGAAACTTTGGGTTGGCAACCATCGCATGTCTCCTGTGGGCAAGGGCAACGGAACACGGGAGACCAGAGAAGCGGTGGAGCGGGGCGGATGCGGCGACCATCGTTGATCGACCCCGGACGCTTCCCTGCGCTGGCATTACCCAGATCAGGTTCAAAGGGTGTTTCTCACCCGCTTGACAATGGTGCGCAAGCAGGACCCCCGCGTAGCAGGTTCACGATACACTGGTTCAGGGGCGTTTGGCAACCGCCGTCCGTAATGTTGACGCCGCTGTCCGTGACGTTTGCCGTCCATAACGTGGGATGGGATCTAGGGTCGCGTGATTTTTTTGAGGTCGCACCACCCATCTCCAGCGGTTTCAGTCTCAGTAAATTAGGGTAGAGCTTACGCTAAATGGAGTAAGGCTTACTTATTGTATGAAACAAAGTGGCGGCCTCTACTTGTCTGGGTAACCTACAACCAGTGCGTCGTGCCACCGTTCGGTAAACGGCTCTAAACCCTTGATTTCGAGAGGACAATGTGTTGTCAGCCAGTGCGTTGCCGGGGTAGCGAGCAACAATTCTGGCATTGCCTTTGCTTTACTTGCGCTCGTTGCCGAATCCCGGCACTTGCTATGGAGGTCGCGATCATGTTGAAGTGGGCATTATTTTTTGCGATTGTCGCCATCATCGCGGGATTGCTTGGATTCAGCGGCATTGCCACGGGCGCGGCCGCGATTGCGAAATTCCTGTTTTTCGTCTTCGTCGTGCTGTGCGTGGTGTGCCTGCTGATCGGCATTTTTGTCGCGAAGAAGATCACCTAGCCGCCACACGCAAACGGCGGGCGCGTCATGCGGGGCCTAAAGGTGCCGCGATGCTGCACGCCACAGCACGGTTGCTTCTTATTGCAGTCGTGATGGCCGGCGCATCGGAATTGACCGACTTGGCTACGCGTGGCGCGCAGACCGCGCAAAAATCTTGTTTTGTGTTTCGCTGTCGTGTTTGTCGTCAGGTTGCTGATCGGCGTGACAAGGACATGACAGTTATTTATGGAGGTTGCAATGACAGACACTTTTAGACTCGACTTAGAGACAATCCGTGAGCGCGCTCGCCAGCATATGGACGAGGGTCCCGTGACGTCGACCTACAGCGCGGATCGCGACACGATCCTAAAGCTGCTCAATGACGCGCTGGCCACGGAACTGGTCTGCACGCTGCGCTATAAGCGGCATTATTTCATGGCAAAAGGGATCAACTCGGAAGCGGTGGCCGACGAGTTTGCACAGCATGCGGCCGAGGAGCAGCAGCATGCGGATCAGCTTGCGCAGCGCATCGTGCAGTTAGGCGGGTCGCCCGATTTTGCGCCAGCCGGGCTGGCCAGCCGCGCGCACTCCGAATATGTGGAAGGCGAGACGCTGACCGAGATGATTCGAGAAAACCTGGTTGCGGAGCGCATCGCGATTGATACCTACCGCGAGATCGTCAAGTACATTGGCGACAAGGACCCGACCACGCGCCGCATCTTCGAGGAAATCCTGGCGGTTGAGGAAGAGCATGCCGACGACATGGCCGACTTGCTCGAGGAGCGCGCCTAACGCGCAGGCCGCTTCACGCGGCCTGCGCGCGTCGCTGTCCGCCGCGCCAATGGACTACGCCGGCTAGCGCGGCGGCGGCCAGCCCGAACATTGTGGTCCCGCACCTGGCACGGGCCGCTGTTGCGCAGGTCCAGGTAGCTCAGGAGGTTCATCAGCGTTGGCGTGCAGCACGCCTACCTCGTAGCAGCCGCCCTGGCCTCGGCTGTCAGTGCCATCAAGGGCATTGCGGTAGCGTCATGCGTCACGAGCGTCGTCGAGCAGAATGGCGACCTGCGCCGTCATATCCACCTATTGTGTGCGGTCCGGATTCAGCACGTCGAACAGCGTGTAGAAGAATACCGCGTTGTTGATTTTCTCTGGCGGGGGCTAGATCCAGCTCACATCGGCCTCTGCGGCCTGGGCTTTGACTGTCATCGTCGACAGGTCGGCCAGCTTCACCAGCCTGGGGACTTGGAACGATGCGACGATTGCCTGGTCCTCCAGCGTGCACACGAGTGTAACGACAGCAGCGATCGGGGTGGGCCGATCCTCTAACACGTATAGCGGGCATTGCGTCATGAGCAGTTTGATGCGTTGACAGGGCAGGCGCGATTCAAGGTTGCCAGATGGCGACCGCACGAGCCGTGTTGTGCTGTCAACCACTACACATGTCTGTCGGTATTTCGTTTGCAACTATGCACACAGGTGACGGCGTGTGCGGATGTTGGCCAGCTCAGGAGGACAACCCAGCTGCGTGCATCGCGATGCGCAATGCACCAGCGACGACGGCCAACGCGGTGACGCCGGTCGTCCATAGTGCGATCAACCAAGCCAATCGCTTAATCCAAGCCGGCATGCGGTTTTGACGGGATGTTGGCATCAATGGTAGTGCTCGCCAGGATGTACCTTGCCCCGGAACACATAGTACGACCACGTCGTGTAGCCGAGGATGAACGGGATGATGAACAGGGTGCCGAGCAGTGTAAAGCCCTGGCTCTGCAACGGACCGGCCACGTCCCAGATCGATAGCGACGGTGGCACGATGTTCGGCCAGATGCTGATTGCCAGCCCGGTGTAGCCTAAGAACATCAGCGCCAGCGCGCACAGGAACGGACCGGCGTGCGGCGTGTGGCTCAACGAGCGTCGGAGAACATAAACGGAAAGCAGCACCAGCAATGGGACGGGGCAAAACCAAAGCAGGTTAGGCAGCGTAAACCAGCGCTGTGCGATGTGGGGATGGGCGATTGGCGTCCAGATGCTGACAATCGCGATCGCGGCGAGCACGAGCCATGCGAGCCGCCGCGCTATGCCGATCATCGTGCGTTGCAACGTATGTTCGGTTTTCATGATCAGCCATGTCGCGCCCAGCAGTGCATAGATCGCGACCACGCCAAGTCCGCAAAAGAGTGCAAACGGCTTGACCCAATCGAGGGCGCCGCCAGCGAACGCATCGCCGTTGACCTTCACGCCGTCGATATACGCGCCCAGCGCTACGCCCTGGAAGAATGACGCGAGCAACGAGCCAACCACGAATGCGATGTCCCAGATGGGGCGCTCGCGGTCGTTGGCCTTGAAACGGAACTCGAACGCCACGCCGCGAAAGATCAGGCCGAGTAGCATGAAAATCAGCGGCAGATACAACGCGCTCAGCAAAATCGCATAGGCTCGTGGAAACGCGGCCAGCAGCCCGGCACCGCCCAGCACCAGCCAGGTTTCATTGCCGTCCCAAACCGGCGCGACGCTGTTCATCATTAAGTCACGCTCCGTGCGGTTCGGCACGAAAGGAAAGAGCAGGCCGATACCGAGATCGAAGCCGTCAGTTACGACATACATCATCACGCCGGCAAAGATGATCACGGCCCAGACCAGAGAAATGTCGAAACCCATTGTTTTTATCTCCCGACGTCGCCCATCGTGGCCGTTCGACGTTCGTTCTCGTGCGCGGCGGACAGCGGTCGCGCCGGGGTGTGCAGCTGTCCCGGGCCGCCCGTGGGCGGCCCAGTATCGGGTTGCAGCTGGGGGCCCTGACGGATCAGCCGCAGGATATAAGCCAATCCAGCCCCGAAGACGAATAAATATGACACGACGAACAACACCACCGACAGCAGTATTTCCGGCGCCGGATGTGGCGTCACCGCATCGGCGGTTCGCAGCAGGCCATACACGACCCAAGGCTGCCGACCGATTTCTGTGGTCAGCCAGCCTGCGAGTACGGCGGCCAGTCCGGCCGGCCCCATCACCAGCGTGCAGCGCAGGAATGCGCGACAGTAGTATAGGCGTGCGCGGCGGCGCAAGAACAGGCTCCATGCGCCCAGCGCAATCATCAACAGTCCGAGGCCGACCATCGTACGAAAGGTCCAGAACACCACAGTCGAATTCGGCCGCTCGTCTGGGGGAAACGCCTTCAAGCCCTGGAATTGCTTGTTCCAGCTATGTGCCAGGATCAGGCTGCCCAAGTGCGGGATCTCGAGCGCATAACGGGTCTGCTCGCGTTGCATGTCGGGCCAGCCGAAGACGATCAGCGGTACGGCTTCGTTTCCGCGGTTCTCCCAGTGGCCTTCGATGGCAGCAAGCTTGGCTGGTTGATGTTCCAGCGTGTTGAGTCCGTGTGCGTCGCCCACCACGGCCTGGATCGGTGCGACGACCAATATCATGCCCATCGCCATCGATAGCATCTTGCGGATCGCGGCATTGTCGTGGCCGCGCAGCAGGTGCCAAGCGGCCGATGCGGCCACGAACAACGCGGTGGCCAGAAACGCGGCCAGGCTCATGTGCACGAGGCGGTACGGGAACGATGGATTGGCGATGACTTGCAGCCAGTGGACGGGCACGACGTGCCCGTCGATGATCTGATATCCCTGCGGAGTTTGCATCCAGCTGTTTGAGGCCAAGATCCATGTCGTTGAAATTAGCGTCCCGACGGCAACCATGATGGTTGACAGGAAATGCAATCCCGGTCCGACCTTGTTCCACCCGAACAGCATGACGCCGAGGAATCCCGCCTCGAGGAAAAACGCGGTCAGTACCTCGTAGGCGAGCAGCGGGCCGGTTACGCCCCCGGCAAAGCGCGAAAAACCCGCCCAGTTGGTGCCAAACTGATAGGCCATGACGATGCCCGACACCACGCCCATGCCGAAGTTGACGGCAAAGATCTTGATCCAGAATTGATACAGGTCGCGGTAGACGATGTTGCGCGTGCGCAGCCAGCATCCCTCGAGCACGGCCAGATAGCTCGCCAGGCCAATCGTGATGGTGGGAAAGAGAATATGGAAAGAGATCGTAAAAGCGAACTGAAAGCGCGCCAAATCCAGCGCGGACAAGCCTAACATGCGAGTTCCTCCATCGCGGCAACGACGTCCGCGGTTGGACGTCGCGCCATGGCGAAGCAGACCCCGTGCCCGCGCCCCCCGGCGCGCGATGGTTGAGTGCGGCCGCACTATTGCGCCAGCAGTGCGGCGTATCGATCCAGGCCCATGTTGCCCCCGCTGAGCAGCACGCCGATACACTTGCTTGTGAAGCGGCCCGCGACGCAGCGGGCCGCTGCAAAGCCCAGGTAACCCGTCGGCTCGACGACGATCTTCATCCTTGATGCAAAAAACCGGAGGCAACGATCAACTCATCGTCCGATGCGATCTCGATATCGGTGATGTCGCGCTGAATGATCGGGAAGGTCAATTGCCCCAGTTGCTGCGTCTGCGAGCCGTCCGCGAGAGTCTTTGGTGTGTCGATGCGCACGCGTGAGCCGCTGCGCAACGATTATTGTCCGTCGTTGCCCGCTTTCCGCTTGACACCGAACAACTCACAATGCAGCGAGCGCCGTCCTGGACAGCAGTCCGCCGCCTAGCGGCACGAACAGTGCATTTTGATGTCGCATCGCTTCGACCCTCAGGTCGTGGCCGAAGGCGTGGAAAGCCTAGAGCAATTCGCCTGGCTGCTCGACGCGGGTTGCGACCTCGTGCAAGGGTGCCCGGTGCGCATGCTGCCGGCGCTCGTCGAGTTTGAGTAATCGTCAAGGAGAATGTCTCGAGATCGGTGTGCAGTCCGCTTCGAGGTTGGCGCTGCGCTGGCACGTCCATCGTACGATGCCGCTTGAGCCCATGATCGACGTCGTTGTGAGATGGGAGGGCCTGGATCAGGAGTACCAAAGCTGGACGGATACCACTGAAGGGACAATTAATCGGGCACACTTTTGAACCATGGTATGCCGTTCTAATCCAGATAGCACCCAATGCCCGCGAAGCTCGTTCAGTACTTTCCATAAAGTGGCTTCGTCCGTACCCTTCAATAGACTCAGTCCTTGCTGCCAGACCCGCTGTGCCAGCGTGTCGTTCATCAAAGGGACACACCTAATTAGCCCTAATGCTGCTGAAACACGCTGCGCCGCGGGTACGCGCGCCAAATGGCGCTCAAGCAACGCAAGCTCTTGCTCTTGTTGCCTGGTGGACAACCCATCGAGTCCTGCGGGTAAATGGCGCAGTGCGACCGCCCACTGATCATCAGGCAGTGATAGAGCCCAATCGCGCACTTGCGCATACCGCACGGGTTGCTCCGCTTCCGGCAAAAACCAAATGTAACTTCCCAACGCGCCGGCCGACGAGCCTTGATGGGACCGGGGCAGGCGTAATGCGTAGTCTTGCAGGAGCGCATGGAGTTGGGGGACGCGCGGGTCTGACTGTCTGAATTTAAGCAATAAGCGGCACATTGTCGGGATGATCTGCTCCTGCTCGGCCACGCTCAGCGACGGCAGCCGTGCCAGCAGCGCGTAATACCGCTGAGCAAAGTGGGGCGTGTCAGAAGTATGGATCGAGAAATTTGACAACCCGAGCGCCAGTTCTGGCCACACATTGTCTTGTCCTGGCTTACGCTGCTCGACCAGCGCGTAGGCAAAGTCAAAGAGTTCAGTCCATACGCGGTCATAGGCGAAATCCCGGTGCATGAGCAACAGCGCTTTTTGTATCTGCACGCCTTCTTGCGGGATACACTGTGCGGCTGCGAATACACGCTTGAACACGTCGGCGCAGTCTCCTTCAGGCAACGCTCGCAGCCGTTGGCGCAGTGCGTCCAGGGGTTCGGCGTGCTGCGCTGGATTGGCGAGCGTGCCGTCCATTTCATTGAGCAACTGGTTGACCGATTCACGACTCACGGCTTGTTGAGCCCGCTGCCAATAGCGGTGCACCAGGCGTCTGGTCTGCATCGCATGATATGTGCGTCGATTGACGGTGGAAAACGGTATCACGTCTTGAACGGGCACGTAGTCACCAATGCGCGCGATGACCTCGGTTGGCAGGTCCTGGTAAGTGGTGGGCTGCTTGAACCGTGGGTTTGCCCACGCGGCGCGGGGCGGTTGCGGCGACGGTGACGGCGCGGTGGGTGATGGGACAGATGCCAATGTGCAAACGTAGGCAGACGAGTCGTTTAAAGCAGTGTTCAGATCAAATTCCATCGGCAAGCTCAGCGATAAGTCAAGAAGACGCCACGCGCAGCGAAGCTGTGCAGCAGGCTAGCGGGTAGCGGCGCGCAGCGATACGTTGCGAGCGTGAGTTTTATGGCGGGTAAGCTCAAGTCGTGACGCGTGGCTGAGCGGCTCGGCACTAGCCGAGACAATTGGACGAATTGGATGCACACATCCATGACTTTTATTTTCATGATATGCCTCGCTCATAAAATCCGGACAGGTTAGTCTGATTAGGAGTGGTGCACCGTGACGTATGCTGTCAAACGACCTGCCCCCTGGGAAGCGGTCTACCAACAGACGCAGCGCTGGGTGCGAGCGGGCTGTTTTGAAGCGATTGCGCATGACGCCGGCATCCGGCGTACGTACTGTAAGGGCTTCGTGCTGTTGCTCAGGCGCTGGACGGCCGAACGCAGTTTCGCATGGGCGGCTCGCTTTCGACGCCTCGCTCGCAACTATGAACGTTGGCCTCAAACACTCGCCGATTTCCATTTCCTCGCCTGTGCCTGCTTGATGCTGCCCAAAATCGTCGACCTTACTCATGCAGGTTCATACAGGTTCACAACACGCTCTAGCGAAGAGTAGGGAGAGGCGCGCAGCGATACGTTGCGAGTTTAAGTTTCTTGACGATATCATAATTTACATAATCTATATTATCGCATCTTAGGGATGTAGTAGCTTTATCGATGGAATGGTCGCCTCCCGCCTCAGGCCAATCTGGGCTTTCGTGGCGTGGATGGCGGCGTCAAGCCGTCGAGCCGATCATCGGGCATGTCAAACAGGATCATGGAATACGGCGCTGCTGGCTCAAAGGCGTAACCGGTGATGCGATGCATGCCGTGGCAGTTTGCCGCGACACCGCACGAATCGGGCGCCGATCGAGCTGTTGTGGATAGACCGCGCACGCCGAGTTCGCTCAACGAAACGGCCGAGATGAACACCCGGTACGTCGCCAGCGAGCTCGATCACGGTTCGCGAGTCAAGCGTTTTTGCGGCCAATGCAACCCAAATGCAGCTGTCAAGGATTACGCCCATGAATCCCGCACACTGTCATCCAAGCCAGTACGGCTGTCAGCCAGCCAAGCATCGGCCTGCAACGGCGTGAGCGCTACGAGTAGCCCCGCGACGAAGTCGATGCTTGGCGTTACTGTGAGGCATATGAGCAGCAGATGCGCTGCGGCGGGCTATGCCCGACAGTATGACGGTTGACGCCATAATTTATGGTATGGCAAAATACGCCATATGAAAAAGAAGGCGACGCTGTTATTTGAAGATCGAATGGCTTATCCGGACGGAGCCATCCTTGAAATGCGGATCTGGCGATTGCCCGAATGTGATGCGGAAAGACCCCATGGTTTGAAATACAGCCTGTTCTATGGTCAGGGCGGCGTAAGAATCATTGGCTACAATAATGAACGTGGCAAGGGCGACCATCGCCACTATCGTGATCGCGAAGTGCCCTACGTTTTTTCGACGGCAGAACAGATGGTGAGGGACTTTTTAGGGGATGTTGAACGCGAAAGGAGCGGAAAATGAGCAAACTGACAGTCCATGTAAGCGGCGCGCGTGATATGGGACAGCGGTTCGTGAATGCCTTTGAGCGCGCGGCCAGAGGTGAGCATTTTAAGGAAAGTCACGTCACGTTTCTCTCGTGGCAGGAAATGGTGGCGGCGCTGACGCCCAAACGGCTGGAGCTGCTACGCTATTTGCACCGAGAAGGCGCCGATAGCGTCAAAGCTTTGGCCTGCGCTTTATCGCGTGACTACAAGCGCGTGCATGCTGATGTGGCAGCGCTAGAAGTTGCCGGTCTGGTCGTGCGGGAAAACGGCCGCTTGACAGCGCCGTGGGACGCACTTGCCGCTGAGGTGGCCTTGTAGTGGCGAACGTAAATAACGCGCTCAATGAACACGCCGCACTTTCCCCTGAAATAGCGACTCGCATCGAGGCCTGGTCTTAATTGGGTAGTCTGGATAGCGTCAAGCAGAATGGCTGGCTGGTTTACCGACAATCATCTTGGCCGGTCGACCGGGATGATTGTCGGCGCCTATTCATCCGTGTGCTGTGCCGCGAGCCTGTGCCGCCGAGGACGAAGCCCGGCCCCCAGCGACGCTACGACGATCAGGTGCGGGCCGCGCTGATCACGCTATGGGAGGCGGCCGATCGGATCTG
Source organism: Burkholderia sp. b14 (assembly GCF_900156195.1). Classification (NCBI taxonomy): domain Bacteria; kingdom Pseudomonadati; phylum Pseudomonadota; class Betaproteobacteria; order Burkholderiales; family Burkholderiaceae; genus Burkholderia; species Burkholderia sp. b14. The sequence goes on along the minus strand of NZ_FTPJ01000002.1, from coordinate 455,656 downwards.
CGGCAAACGACTGAAGGTGCTCATTGCAACGCTGACCGATGCGATGGCACGGCATGCTCACCTGACGCTATCAAAGCAAGTTCGCCAACGGCTGAGTCAGATCAGCGCCGCCACCATTGATCGGCTGCTGCATGACGTGCGCGAACAGGCTTTCGCGGGTCAACGCCGACGCGCTGGTGGAGTGGATAACGCCATTCGCCGTGCCGTGCCGATCGGGATAGTATTGCGCCAGTTGTCGCACGAGGGCAAGCGTATCTTCGTCGGTGCGAATCGTAGCGGGTCGCGAACGAGGCAGCGCGACGTCACATTGGGTGAGCTTGCCGCCGCGCCAGCGCAGCTTCAGATGTGCCCGATACTGTTCTCGATGAACGGTAATACAGACTTCCTCGAGCGTAAGCGTTACGTCTTCCTTGCAATTACCCACATCTCAAAACGGATCACGGTGAGTATCAGGCAGGTCGCGCACTGCCGCAGCGTGTACCGCTGTCACCGGCAGTGCGCGAAAGCCCGCCTATTCCATGCGCGCTACTAGCTCGATCAGGGCGTCATTTGCTCAAGCATTGTCCTTGTCCTGTTTCCTACCGTTGGTCACTTACCGCCGTGCCCACCGCCTCCTGCAAATACAGCTCTTCGCCGTACTTTCGGCCGGCTAGGTCATCAGGTGTCGCAAATGGCGGCTCGATCGGACCGACAAAGAACTCGTGTTCCCTGTTTTCCATTACCACTGAGCCGCCTGGCGATGCGCCTTTTCACGCTCGCTATCGTACAACCGCTCGCCTGTCTTATGATGCTCGATCCAGACACGCCAGCCGTTCTTATTGATGACGCAAGCGCTTTGCAGACTGGCTCGCTTGCGGATGGTTCGCCTCGCCGATCAACCGCTTCGTGTTGCCCAGCGCGTACATCAGGTTTCAGACCTTGTTGCTTATCGCGTTTTCCTCACTCGATAATCGTCTGAAGCCGAGCCAGTGCGTCCTCAACCACTTCAACCGGCGCGCGTTCGACCTTACGCGCGCCGCGCGCCTCCAAGTCGAGCATATGCGCCATGTTGACGAGCGCAACACCTTGCGTCTCGGTTCCAGAACCAGAAAGCGGTACGGCGAACCCAGCAAAGCGAGCCAATTCGCCGCCCTGGGTGATTGGGGCAACGAGCGCCACGCCCAAGGCGTTGAACGCCGCCGGAGAGAGAACGAGCGCCGGACGAAAATCGCCTTGCTGCTCTCGCCCGACAGTCGGATTCAGGCTCACGCGCACGATATCGCCCCGCTCGAACTTGACCTGCCTCACCACGCCTCACGCCCCACCGGTTTGATCTCGCCCCATGCCGCCATGTCGCCCGAAAGAGGCGCCTTCGGGTCGCACCGGGCAACAAGGTTGTCCAGCGAATACTTACGGCGGGCCGGGGTCAGCATCACGCCATCCGGGCGCACGTCGGCGTTTAGTGAACTGCCGACCGAGGCGTTGATCTGCTCAAGCAGCACACTCGGCAGACGAACTGCCGCGCTATTGCCCCATTTGTGAATCTTGAGTTCCATTGCCATCTCCTAACGTTTATCCATTGTAGATACACGCCACGTGATTGGCAAGCACCGCATATCTACAATGAAGATACCCGATGGGAGCGTCGGCGAGATTGCGCCCGCCGATTGGTTATCGGCCGTGAGCCCGCTGGAATACCCAGTTCTGATGCGCTCCATGCAAAATTGCCATTGCAGAATCAGGCAAAAAACCGCATCCTTGAAACCCTTCAAAATCGCGTTTCGGGGCCATTCCAACTGGCCTGATTATGCCGATCATCCCCGGCTAGATTACGCCGATCCGTGACATGGCGTTCAGGCGATGGCATCCCGTTATCTTGGCCTTCTGCCGCCCAGTGCCCTCCGGAGCGATGATGATTCGAGGCTTGCCCGAGATCGGCGATAGGCTGACCTATGCTTGCTAACCGGCCTGCGGCCACATGAGCCTTTGTATAAAAAGCGAATGTCGGTGACGGCGTCACGGCGTCTTTTTGAGCGCACGCGTGGGCGGGCGCGGCCGCGGCCGCCTAATCGGGCCCGAGGTCTGGCCTGATGCGGACTGGGTGGGTCTGCGCTGCCGTACGCGCCGCGCTTTTTCAGCGTCGGCGTTCGCGCGCTGCAGCGCGGCTAAGCTGCCTTCCAGCATGCCAATGTGCTGGCGTGCGTCCCCCAATTGCGCCTGCAGCGCTTGCCGCTCAGCGCGGCGCTGCACATCACTTTCGTCGGCGCGTCGCACCGCCGCATCCCGTTCCTTGATCAGGCGCGCGCTGGTGCGGCGCTCATGCATGCTGCCTCAGCCGCCGCCAGCGCGGGCTCCAGTTCCGGCAGGCGCGCCTGTGCAGCGAGCAGCGCCGCGTGCGCGGTGGCCGCGGCTCGCTGCTTGGCAAGGCCTGTGCCTCTCCGAGGTCGCCAGCGGCACCATGGGCAACTTCTGTCGGCACCTGTCCCCGGATGGGCAGGACCAGTGGTGACTTGACATTTTGTGTAAAGGGCAACACGCGCAGGTCGTGCCGGCGTCGCCGGAACTGGTCAGGCCGGGTGCCCACGTAGCGAGCCGGACGCGGGCCGTCGTTGATTTTTTGGTCCAGCCGCGGGGCAATTCATGGCGCACGGCACGACGGCGTCTGACAAGAAAAACGCAGATCCAGCTGCGTAGAAAAACCGCAAAGTATTATGCGCGGGTAGCACGAGATGAGCTGATGAGTTAGCTGAACCTCGGGTTGTAAGCCGGAAACCACAAAAATTTCCGTCAATGCAGCGGCTGTGCCACCAGGCGCACGCCCAAGGCAGCACAAACGCGGCTGATCGTCTCAAAGCGCGGCGCGCTGCCAGGCCGAAGCGCTTTGTACAGGGCTTCGCGTGCGATGCCAGAGTCTTTGGCCACCTGCGCCATCCCCCGAGCACGGGCGATGTCACCAAGGGCTGCGGCCAGCAGCGCTGGATCATTCTCTTCAAGAACACTTGTTAGGTACGACGCGACATCCTCTTCGCTGTTCAGGTACTCGGCCGCATCGAACTCGGGAAGTTGGGAAACTTTGATTCGCTGGGTCATGGTCAATCCTCCAAAGAATTCGCTAACGCAATCGCCCGGTGAATGTCAGCCTGCTGAGTCGACTTGTTGCCACCGCCCAGCATCACGATGAGCGTCTCACCGCGCTGGACATAATACATGCGCCAGCCAGGACCGAATGGCTCGCGCATCTCAAATACACCTTCACCCACTGGCTTCACGTCGCCCAAGTTACCAAGCTGCGCCTTCCGTAGTCGCTTGTTCAAGCGCTGTCTGGTCAGTCCGTCCTTCAGGCTCTTGAGCCAACTGGAGAACTCGTCGAGCAATTTCACCGTGTAGGTCATGACTCGATTGTAATCGTTTGATTACATAAGATCAACGCTGCGAAGCATTGGCGGATTAGTCGGCAAACAACGGTTTGGTGACAGGCTTTGTTTCACCTCGTGAACCGCCCGTGCAGCACCTTCAAAATGTGCGCGCAACACCATCGCTATGCGCCTATTTCGGATAGTTATCCGCCTATGCTGGTTGGCTATATGCGCATATCGCAGAGCAAGGATTTGCAGCGCGGCGCGCTGCTCGCCGCTGGCGTCGATGCCCGTCACCTTTTTGAGGATCATGCTTCCGGCGCGAAGAACGGTTGGACACACTTGGCGTGTGAAGTGTCAAAAGGTAACTTCTCGACTCAGAAAGTCTTGCCATCGGTGCAATGCCTCCGATGGCGCTGTGCGCGCGATACCAATTGTAGTGGTGCTGCCAGCTTGTTAAAGCTTCTCGGCAATGCGTGCAGCTTGGGTAGGCCCGGCATCAGCCCACTCGCGCAAAGCTGACCGGAGGAAGCGTTCAGCCTTGCCGTTGGTCTGTGGGCGATAGACCCGTGTCAATCTGTGCTGGATGCCCAGTTCCTAACAGGCCCGAGCGGATTCACGCGAATAAAACGCCGAACCATTATCAGTGAGCAGCCTGCAGATGCGCACACCCAAGCTGGCGTACCATGCTACGGCATCGCGCAGAAACGGCACGGCGCGAGCCTGCTTCACGTCTGGATACATCGCCGTGAAGCAATCCGAATCACTCGGATAATCGGCGTGAATTTTTCTTTCCTTCAACGCCTATTACCCGCTGCCGACATGCGCATTCTCGGAGGGGAGATGATCGGCCATCGGCTCATCGTTGCCCTGAAACATCAAGGGCTCGTTGCGCACTGCGCGGCGTGTGGGGCGACCAGCTCCCGGATACACGGAGGATACCGACGACGCGTTGAGGATCTACCGTGTAGCGGCCATCGCGTCACCCTGGAAATCCAGGTGCGGCGCTTTCATTGCGATAACACAATGTGTCGCCGGCGAACATTCGCCTAATGCCTTGCGCCATTCACTGCGTATCAGCAGCGCCGCACAGCCCGAGCACAGACGGTGCTGTGGCATGTGGGCTTGGCGCTCAGTGGCGCCGCAGGTGCGCGCCTAGCGCAGCAGCTAGGCATTTCGATCAGCGGCGAAACGATGCTTCGTTTGCTCAAGCGCAACGGTCAAAAATACGTCACGACGACATCCACCCCTACCATAGTTGGTGTCGATGACTGGGCAGTCAAACACGCTCATCGCTATGGCACCCTACTGGTCGACATCGAGCAACGGCGCCCATTGGACCGGTTGCCCGATCGCGACATCGGTGGCGAACTGACTAACAGGAAACCGCGCAATCCGCATCGTGTCGCGCGATTGCGCTGGGAAGGCATCACACGTGGCGCGCCGCAAGCATGCAGCGGTTTGCAGCCAAGCATTGGTCACGACTACGATGCCGTACACGCTGCACGACTCACGCCTTACGGCAACGGCATCGTCGAGGGCCATGTTAATCGGCTCAAGTTTCTCAAGCGCCCAATGTAGGGCCGCGCCGACTTCCAACTGCTTCGTACACGCGTGTTGAATCAGTGCTGACTTGTGACGTGAAACGTCACATAAAGTGGGGAAGAGCCACTTCTAAGTACTGTTGACAAAATCTTAACCGACTGCCTTAACGCAACGGAATCCCCTTCACGATAGCAAAGTCGATGGGGGAGGAAACGGTGGTCCGGCAGTCGGTCAGGCGACAGTGATCGCAACCGTCTCAGGACTTGTTTCTCCTTCCTGGCGTAGAACCAGCGAGTCTTGGTTCAACGTCGTGTTGTCACGGCGAAATGTGAATTCTATGCGTATTTCCCCAGTTGGCAGGCTGCCCGCTCCGGTTGGGACGAGCACAAACCCGGTGCCATCCGCGGCGCGCACGATGCGGACGGCAAGCGGTGTGTAGGATGCGCTCGAACGGAACCGCCGCGCGTGCAGAACGGCACCGGCGTGGTCGACAAGCCGCATATCCACGCCCTCTTTCGGGAAGCCGGGCAGGAATTCTGCCGCCGCAAGGCCCTTCCATCGCGCCTCCTCTCCTGCGCGCGAGGCGTAGCCTTCTGGCTCCATAGAGGCTGTGATCCGCACGCGCCGGCCCGAGACCAAAAATGGCTCGGCCTCGAAAGCATACCACCGCTCGAAGGTGGGTACGGCGTGCAGGATCTCCGGCGGTGCGACCTCGATTCCAGCGGTGAACGCAGCGAACGCGCCCACTGTTCCCTTGCCCAGGCCCGCGTCAGCGATGTCGGCAAGCACGGTCCCGTCGACTGACAGCATGAGGCGATGCCCGATCGCCTCGATGGAAACGCGCCGAGCTGGACCACCAGGGGGCATCGAGCCGGACCAGAGCACAGTATCCGTCCCGGCGGTTCGGACCACGAGCCGTCCGGTCGCAGCGGCCGGGTCGAGGGCGAGCAGCACGTGGTCGCGCGGCGAGACATAGCGCCACACCAACCCGCACTCTCCGACGCCGCCGGCCTTCGGCACCAGGGTCGCGTTTATTTGCAAATCGGACCATGCGCCGGCGGCAAGTACCGCGTAGCTCTCGCCCGTCGCTGGCGGTTGCGCGATGTCGCTGGCGAGTACGCCATAAGCGATGCGCCAGATGCCGCGATCGCCGTTGGGAGAAGAATCGTCGATACGCCACTCGCGAAGCGTCCTTAGGATGCGGTTGATACGCACGCCGCTGAAACGAGCTTGCGGGTTCCGCTGCGCGTAGAAACCAACAGACGTGCCGACGTTGGTTGGGTCCATGACGGACGCAACGAGGACGCCATTGACGTGCACGGTCAGACGACTTCCCACCGCCTCCACGACGACCGCGTACGTGGTCACACCCGGTGGGAGGGTCGATGCATGCAGCACCTGGAAAGCGCCGCCTGAAAAGCGCGCGAGGACACGCCGGCGGCGAGTCCGGTCAATAGAAAATCGGTAGTAGTTTTGCTCGTCAGTGTAACGGAACACGACGCCGGCCGCCCCGTTTCCGGGCATGTCAAGATTCATCGTCAGTTGGATGTCTGCCGCCGTGAGCGGGGGGCCAAGCGCGAGCGTGCCGCGTGACGGCTGCTCAAGTGGATAACCAAGTGGCGTTGAATCCGGCGTCGTAAAGGCGCCAGTCTGCGAGAGCACGCCCAACGTGGCGCTCCATTGCGGAACGCCTGCTCCCGGTGGGACGACAAACGAGAGTTCAGATAGGTCAGCGAAGGTTGGCTGCCACTGCAGAGTGGGCGCGCCGTCCCCGATCTCGTCAGCTTCCAGAAAATTGCCATTCCATAGCGCGGTGCCGGCTGGGAGGTCTCCAGCGTCAGGGCTCGGCACGGTCCGCCGTTCAATGGCAAGGCCAGTTAGGTCGCGGTCCTCGAGAAGGAGCACCGTTGCCCATTCCTGCTGCGGATCCGGTGGGATGCCCATCGCAAAGCCGATCTCCGCTAACTTGGCTCCTTTGGCCGGCACAGGCGACGGAACTGGATCGGCTGAACTCGTTGCTAGCGTGGTTCGCTCCCAATCGATCGGCTCTGCCGTGCGAACGAGAAGGGCCGTAGTCTGTCCGCTTGTGACCAGGCGCGTCGCCTCGAACCGACCGATGGCCTGCCGGGCGGCGGGACCGAGCGCGCCATCGGCGACCGCGTCGAAGGCACGTGCCTCCACTTCCCCCGGTGCAGACCCAGCGGCGGGACTGGCAGGGTCAATGGCCAGGGCGCTGGTGATCGCGATCGGCGCTGCATCAGCAGGCACCGTCGTGATCGTGCGGTCGTCGCCGCTCAGCACATGATGCCTGAAATCAGCGAAAGCGGACGTGGTGAACTGGAATCGGTAGACAATAGGCGCCGTCGTCCGCAGGTCGTCCACTCGGACGTCGGCGAAACGCGCGCCGGCATTGGCGGCAGTGTAAAGAGCGACCGTGCCGCTGGCCCATGCCGTGTTGGCGATATCGAAGGCGAGGTCGCCGTCGATGTGTACTCGCAGGTTCGCTCCCGCTGCTTCGATTAAAATCTGCAGATCGGAGTTCATGGGATACCCGCCCGTCGCTTCGGCGAGAACTCGCGCGGATCTCGGACACACCAGCACGAGTTGGCGGAGGTTGCGCTGGCGGTCGAGCTTCACGAGATAGCCGCGGCAGCCTTTCATCCGAACGCCTAGCCCGATGATCCCGTTGCCAGCAGAGCGCACCAACGCCGCAAGCCGGTAGTCGGTCCAAGCCGATGGCTGGTCGGGAGCGCCGGAAGCTTGGCGGAAGGTGTCCGCGAGCGATAGCAGCGTCCCGCCAGGGAACGGGGCGTTGCGCACGCCCGGTCCACTCGAGACTGCAGCGGTCTCCTCAACGTAGCGGCTAGTGGGCGCGCCACTCTCCCCGATCCTCCAAATCGAAGGCGCTTCGTCCGATCCTACGTCGAGCACGTTCCAGGTGAAAGTGCCGCCTGTTAGCGCAGCTCCGCTGCCGGAGGCGGTCGCACCCAGCGCGTAGCCGTCGAAGGTGTCGTGCGCCAGCAACGGCAACAGCCGCGCTTCGTAGGTTGTCACGGGATCGAGCACAAATCCGGTGGCGCCGACTATCTTGTTGCGGGCGACGGTCCCGAGATTGACCGTCCCCGTCGTGCAGTGAGCGTCGTTGAGCACCTCCAGCCAACGCCTCTCGGAGTCGGTCAGGTCGATCTGGTCGGTCCGCGCCCACCGATTCGGCAGTACCGCCAGTCGGCCGTGAGCGTCACGGACTGGCCGGTCGTTCATATCATAGAGAACGAGCGATAGGTCGCGTCCCGCCAGCGCGTACATGAGATCGACGTAGTTTACCCCGAAGATGACGCCCGCGTCGTAACCACGGTAGACCGGCCGGGGCAGAATTGGCGGTTGTCCCGGCGGCGGAACGGTCGGTGGGATCGTCTGGCGAACATAGCGGGACAGGCCTTCGAGCCCGGTCGCTATACGCGGCGGCGCGGTGGCGCCGCCGGTGCCTGCGTTCGGAATAAGAGCGTTGCCCGACGGCGTTAGCGCGGAAAGTCCAGGCGGCCCCTCCGTACGGAAATACGATACTTGTGTGATCGTGCGGGTTCCGGCAAAGGCGTCTGGCACCTTTGAGCCTGATGGCAATCGAACGCCAAGTTCGGTGACAAGTTTGAGACGGAACGTCGTATGCGGCGGCAGGACGTCGTCATCCGCACTCCACCGCGCAAGCTCTTCGAGGGTGTGCTGACTCATCGCTTTCCACTCCGCCTGTTCACCAGCATCGAGGCCGACGAGGGCGCACACTTCGAGGAGGCAGAAGCCGTTGCCGTTAGCTGAAACGACAAGATGATCGACGCCCCGCCCATCAATCACGGCTGCTCCATCTTTCGCTGGGGTGCTCGACAGCAGACGCTTGCCTGCATCGTAGGCATCGACGTGGACCATGCCACCGCCTTCCCGGCAGATGCGGTGCACTAGCGTCGTTGACGGTTCGCGCGCGCGGACCACGACGCGTGTGACGGAGGCATCAGGCGCGGCAAGGATAACTTCGACAATACGGAGGCGCTGTCCAACCGCTTGCTGGGCTACGACACGGCCCAAGGCGTCGAGTCCGATCACCATCACGCTGTCGTTGGCAGATGAGATTGCGACGCGGATCAGGCCCGCGGTAGCGTCAAAGTCGCAATGAAGCTCGGCGCCACACTCTATTCCACTTGCCTGCGAGCTGTCTGCGAGAGCGACCGACCGGATCTGAGATGAGTCCGCGGGATTGCCGCCGGAGGCAAACGTTATGAACCGCACACCGCCTTCGACGAGCGGGTTCGGGCCCTGTTCCGGCTTACGGTCAAAGAAGTCGACACACGCAGCCGTCCCGCGCGCCGTGTCAATGAAGGTTCGTACGGCCATTTGCTTTACGTCCCGCAGCAGGAGAATCTCTGCCTCACTCTCAGGCGCAAAGCACAGTCCGTTCGCCGCGGAGGCGCGTGCCGCGAGCACATGGGCCGCAACGATAGGCGGCGGGGGCACCATCCAGCTCACAACAAACGCATCGTTGCCAGGGCACGTCCACGGTGGCGTCAACCGGTCGCCGGGAACGTATGCAGAAAAATTGCAGCAGACCCAACGGTCCTCCGGGAGGGCGACGCAGGGATAGTTCGGGAACATTGAGACGAACCAGTCCGGCCAGGACTGGCTGATCGTCCGGCGGGAGAAGCTGAACGGTGTTTTGGTCCAGACTCGCAGCTTAGTCTGCCCTGGCCCAGGGCCGCCGCCCGGTGGGGCCATGGTGGGCATCCAGGTCCCATAGAGCGTTGGCGTCGCGGCCGGAAGCGATGAGTCGGGGACCTTGCCGGACCGCGCGACAGCCTGCCAGGCGGTATCGACCCAGCGATCGAGCCTTATCTCCGTCACTGCAGGCCGGATCAACACGGGTCCCTCGTTGCTGGCGGGATTGCCGATCTGCGTCCAACCGGCGGGTCTGCCGGTCGGGTACTGTGGCTGCGGATTGGCGCCCACCAGGGCGTCATCATGGACGGAGCAGCCGAAGGTGATTTCGGGCCGCGCGTCGAGCGGGACAACTGGAAGAGTGTCCGCGTCGGGTGGCGCGGAGTCGGGTGCCGGCAGCGCGGGTGGTTGATCGGCAAAAAATTCGCGCTGCGGCGAGCCCGCATCGATTGCCGGCAATAGCAAACTTCCTGCTGGCAGCGGCCAAGTCGTGCACACGAGCTCGTGACCAAGCGCGACCTCTTTCACTGTGGCCGGCAGCAGTGGCGGCTTGGCGTCCGGTCCCCACTCGAGCGAAAAGTCGACGTGGAAGTCGGGCAGTGGCCACGGCAGGCTCACGGACACACTGAGGTCGGCGTGGATGAAGAACGGGTCGAACACGCCCGCAGCCAGCGTTGCCGCCGCGTCCAGATGGAAGCCGAACCCGAACACCGATACGCCGTATCCGCCATGCAACGACAGCAAGCCCTGGAAGTAGGCGGGCTTGAACGAGAGATCAGCGTGCCCATCAATCCAAGCAGAGATATCCACACTGAGCGGTCCAAAATGCCAGTGCTTGTCGATGCCGGTCCAGGCGCCCGTCCGTAACCGGTGCCCTTCGATCATAAAGTAGGAGTCAGCGCGGAAGATGCGCCGGAAGACATCAGCACTAATGCGGCGCTCACGAGGTTCGTCTATACCAAGATAAAGGTGCCAGGCTCCGGCGTCATGGAAGTTGAAAAACGCCTCAAGCGAACCGTGAAGATCGATCAACTCGCCGCCGTCGGCAATTAAGTAGCGCGCATCGAGGCCTGCAGTGACGGTACCGACGCGGTTGTCGATGACCAGGAGGGTACGGAAAACGGGCTCGTCGCCAAGGTTCGAGCGTGACTTCAAGACATTGGCTCGTCCTTCGATGAGGATGATGGGCCCCGGAAAGACGATGGCAAGGAGCAGCCGGCCGGCGAACGTGAAGCCGTTGTCGGCTACGGTGCCAAGGGTGATACCAGCGCCGAGGCCGAGGCTACCCTTAGCGTCGGTCCACTTCCCGAGCCGTGCTACGCCAACACCCGGGGGGGTCCGATGGTACCAGCTAGCCTCTGGCGGCACTTCGTACCAGGCCTCGGCTGGAGCGCGGCCGGGCTCCATGTTGAACGCAAAAAGGCCGGCGAGTCCGTAGAGACCCAATCCAGTCGACCATAGAGGGATCCCGACAGGCAGCTCGACGCCGACATAAATGGCGAAAAAGGTGAGATCGGCGGGCTGATCGTAGCCGACCACCAACTCGCCGTCGAGGACGAGATCGAGCGAAGTAAGTCTCAACTCGATGTCACCGTCGAAGCGGTACACGCCCGGCTCCGGCTGGCGCATCGCGACAAAGCCCTTGAATGACAGGCTCCCAGGAACCTCAAACTCGATACCAACACCGTTGAGCGACAGCGACGGATTGAGCGCGCCGCCGGGCGACCACCGGACGCGCATGCCTTCGACCGAGGCGCCCGCCGGCAGTCCTTCGACGAGCTTAATGCCACCATTGAAGCCAATCCATCGTTTGCCGTCGCTCTCAGTTCCAAAGCCGATCTTGACGATCGCCAGCTGGAAGCCATAGAAGCTCAGTACATACTGCTCAGGCAGGGCGAGCCATCCACCTTCGATGCAGACATGACCAGCGTCGTCGATCGTAAGCGCCTGGACGCGAAAGGTCGGCCACTCCAGGCCCGCGACCTCCAGCCGAATCGTGCCACTGAGCGAGACGAAGAACGTGTCGCTCTGGCGCCCGAGCGTGATGCTGTCGAGCGTCATCGCGAGAAGCCCAGGCTTGTTGATCGTGACGGGCCCGCTGCCGTCCACGCTGTGCACCCCGAGCATGAGGTTCCCGGCCAGGTCGAATCCTGCTGTGACTGAGAGCGACTCGTCGAAAAAGGGAAGCGTGATGTCGCCGGTAAGTTCGACTCCGATCAGCGCGTTCTGCTTTAGCTCGACCGAGAAAGTGCTCGGCGTGAAAGGGAAACCGGCCAGCGTGCCGCTCGCTGGCGCCCCAGCTAGCCGAATCCGTCCCGAGACGCCGCCCGAGCCGATGAGGAAGTTTTCAAAGACGATGTTCGCGATCGGCACGGCGGTGGTAATTGCCGACGGCAGGTGCACGGTCAGGTTGCGGAAGACGACCCCGCGCCAGCTGTTGGGTAGCCCCAGCGCCTCGGCCTCCGGCAGGCCCGTGGTGTCCGAGAAGTCCAGCGCAACCGAGCCTTCGATGACAAATCCCGAATCCGCTACCATTGCCGGAGCAAGCGTAAACGCATTGGCGCCGTCGAACGTTACGTTCCAGTCCTGGTCGATGACAATCCCGACGGCAATGGCGATCTCGACAAAGGGCCGGCTGGGGTCATCCACCCATCCGCTGCTGCTCAGCATCACGGGCTTGAGCATCTCGCGCGGAAAACGAAGCCGCGCGCCACCGTCCAGTTTCACCTTCAGCCGGGACGGACGAAACTCCGCCTCGAGCGTGACGCTCGCTGCGCCCGCGCCTCCAAGGATTAGCGTGAAGCCGTTCAGTCCGACAAGGCTGATGACGAGCTCCTCTGCGACCGTCAGCCCGACTGAGAAGCTGCCACCGGGTTCCGGCGAGAATACCGTCTCTTGATAGTCGGTGACCAGTATTTTGGAGAAGAGCGCCGTGATGTCACCGCCGGGATCGAGCCGGTCGATCGGGAAAAGCTCCGTCCGGAATGCCTTGGGCAGCGGCAAGCCTTCGAAAGCAGACATGAGGTGGCTCCGGTTCAGGCAAGCGCCGGCGGGCCGGCGTAAGGGTCGATCAAGTCGCGGATCGCGCGTGAGTGGCCCACAGGCGGCGGCGTGGTCCCGGGTCCTACCGGATAAAGAGCTGATTTGTTGAGTGGGTAGGGTTTGAGGTGACCGGCGTTCGCCGCCGTATCTGCCTTGAACAACGCGAAGGATGCCACTGGATCGTCAAGCGTTCCTGGTGCTCGCCCAGTATGCTCCGCCCAGAGCGTCTTGCGAAACTCGCGCGCAAAGCCCCCGACTGCGTCGACGATGCCGACGTGGACCTCGCCATCGTACGTCATGCTTCTCTGCCCGACGTTCGTCGAGCCAATCAAGACAAGCTCATCGTCGACGATCATGAGTTTAGAATGAACGTAGACGTCGTCGGTGCCATTTTGGAGCGACGCCACGACAATGTCGCCGGGCGAACCCGCCGAACGGATGGAGAGCAGGTAATTTACTCCGAGGTCGCGCTGGTACTTCTGGTAGATGTGCGCCGCATCTTCGGCGTTGCTCGGTGTCAACACCACGATATTAACGCCGCGCCGCATCGCCTCGCCTAGTTGATACACGATGTCGACATCGCGGCCGGGGCTGGCTGGACGCGAGAATCGCGGTGGGTAATCCCACGGCAGGAAATACTGGTCCTCGATATAGAGGTAGGCGGAGGCTGTGCGGATCGCGTTAAGATACGAGGCCCAAATGGTGAACTCGCCGCGCGGCGACCAGCTGTAGCCGGAGAAGGCATTCGTGATGCCGAAGTTCCGCAGCACTTGGACGGAGTGCGTCCCTCCAGCCGGCGCTCCCCCGACAGGCGTTGTGATGAGCGGCTGTGGTGGCAGCAGCGGTTTCATGCCAAGGGTGCGGGAGCTGTCGTTCCATCGCTCGCGGAAGCACAGATCAAGATCCGCGACAGCGGGACCGGTGATCGCAACGCCTGTGTCGTGCGTTGGTGCACCGGCAGGGTCTCGGCCGACGACGAAGGTCGCGTGTGTCGAGTCGTCCCAGCGGGTCTTCGAGATGTCAATTGAGCCAAGCACCGCCGTGCTGCCCCCGGGCATTTTAAACACGGCCACTTTCTGATGATTGCTCCCTGCCGGTGGAAAGCGATTGTCAAGGCACGCCGTCCAGATGCCGTGGTGCAGTCGAAGTCGGTCGATTGCGAGTCCATTGGTGACGACAGATCCAGTATGCGAGGAAAGGAGGGGATAGATGGCTGCGCCGGCCGTATGCGCGCTGCTCATATCCTCAAGCGCCGTTGGCGGGGTCGGATAGCCGAGTGGGTTGACGGCCTCGAACCGCCAGCCCGTATGATAGGCTTCCGTCAGCCCGGCTTTGACCATGTTCAAATGCCAGCGCTTCATGTATGACTTACCGTCGATCAGCAATTCGACGGTATTGCCATCGGTCGAGACGGACAGCTGAGGTCCCGATCCTCCAACCGTATGGCGACTCTGTGGGACGCCAAGTACATTACCAGCGAGGGGGAGAAACCATTTTGTCTTGAGTTGGTCAAGCGAAGCCATTGGTTCTCCGTGCTAGAGTCAAACCGGCGTGATGATGGCCGGATGGAAAACGACATTCGTGTGGCCGACCTCGTTAAGGACCTTAAGGCGAAGATCAACCTGCTCGAAAGTGCGATTCGATAGAAATACGTAGTCCGTTGTCCCGGGCGCAAGCCACGGCGACGCGTTCTGGAACGTTGCCTCAGAAGCGGGGCGAAGCTGGACAAGGAGGCGGGTACCCTGACCCGCGTTTTCCCAGCCCAGGTGGATCGCCGGTAGCCGGGTTGCTCCGGCTGGGATCGGCGCCTCGAACGCAAACCTTTCCCCGGAATCGTCAATCCTTATCCATTCAGCCACAGTGATCGCAGGCGGCTCGGGCGGAAACTCGTCGAATGCTCGGACGCGGATCGCCGTCGACGGCTCGGAAAAATTGCCGCCATGCCCGCGCGGGTCCGGATCTGTCCGATCAATTGCCACGACCCGGTACCAAAGGTCGCAAAGCCCTGGTGCGGGATCATCGGTCCATTCGACAGTAACTGGACGATTCGCTGGATCGGGATCGGCCGCAATCGCCGCTCGGAACATCATTGTCCGCAGGTCCCGCGCATCAAGCTCGCTCGACGCCCGGTAGACTCGATATTCGAACAGATCGGGTTCCCGATTCGATGCCCATTGCAGCGCCACACGACGGTCACCGCCGAGCGCACGCGTGATCGCCGGCGCATGAGGCGGCGTGACGTCGGGCAACCGCACCGGGGTTGCGCACACGCCGAGAACACTTCGGTTCTGCGCACCGTCGACGAAGGAGGCGCGATAGAGTAGACGGTTCGTAGCCCGACCGTCAACTTTGTCGACATAGGCACAGCGCGCGGACGATGGAGCATAGCCGGCGGGATCGTCCGGGCCACGCCGGTCGGGCGCATCGGCAGCAGCCAACGGTTTGATGGTGACTTGGACAAAGGCCCGCTCGCATCCTTGTCGATTCGCGAGGACGCGCAGCGCGTCGTCGCTGAAGGCGCGGTAGAGGGCCATCGCACCCGGCTTCGCCGCCGCTTTCTGCGCCGAAGAGGGCCCGATTGGCAGAAGAGCTCCGATGGCATTAATTAGCTCGGCGACTTGCGCTTTTTTCCCTGGCGTCCAAATCGGCTCTGCTGCGACATCCGGAAATGCAGGGTCGGCAGCGGTAAGCGGCGTGCGCGGCTGTGCCGCCCAGTCGGCCTCGAAAACCGCCTCATCGAGCGCGCGCCAGACATGTGCGGACAAGTTCGGCTGCGGCACCCAGCGGAAAGTGTGGTACGAATAGCCGTGCCAGTCTGCAGGCGTCGCGTAGACCCGGTCGCTGTCGACAATCGGCGACGGGGGGACAGACCGCTGCCGCCAAACCCGGAATACGCGCTGCGGAGGCGCGCACTGACTCTCGTTTCCGGGCCGCTCCGCGAATGGACCCGCGCCCGGCCAACGATCCGCTGTGCTGGACGTGGAATCCGCGGCGGTCGCGCTTACATTGGCATAAGCGATCACCTTGGCAACGTTTGGGGCGAGCGGCACACCGCCCGCCATCGGCCCGTCTCCCGCAGCCGGCAAGAAGATTTCGTAGATGCGGGTTCCATCTCCCTCGTATATGACGTTGTTGCCGTAGGAGCAGACGAAGAAACGGTCCTGCCATGCAGCCGGCTCTTGCCAGCCTGCCGGTGGATCGGAGCCCCCCGACCAGTAGAGACGAAACTCCGACACGTTCGGAGCCCGCTGCTGCTGCTCCGGGCTCCAACGCCATCGAAGGCGCAGCCCGATCGTTGCTGCCCCACCAAGACCGAGCCCAGCGCGCCAGGCATCGTAGGCTGCGTCCTTCACAACGATGGGATCGTCGGGATCGAGCACATACGCCTCAACCCCTAGCGGCACGGGGGGGCGCGTTTTGTCGATAATGCGGACAGCTTGCGGATGGATTTCGGCGTCGACGTTGCTGCCGACGTAATACCAGGGCCGTGGAACCGGCTCCGGCGCCCACTGCCACCAGTTGGCGTATGGGCTCTTCGGGCTAAACCGGCCAAAGAGATCAACCGCGACGAGTTGGTACGCGTACCATCCCTCGTCTAGCCGCAAATCCAGGTATCCTGGCTCTTTCGGCGGCCAGGTAGGCAGTGCCGCCGACAGCGGGCCAGGCGCTCCAGCCGGACGGGCCGAGACGAGCGGCCGATTTTTCGTCAGCCAGTTCCGCGCCTCGGCCGGCACCACAGGCGTGTTCTCCGTGCCGCAGTTGGCGCGGTAGACATGGTACATGACAGGCGCGCGTGGATCGAGCCAGCCAAGCACCGATGGTCCGTGGGGCCAATCAAGACCGGCACTCCCGGCCGCGTTTCGAACGACGCCAGCGTCGTCCCGAACCGGCCCGCCGGGGAGAGCATAGACGACGGTGCCAGCGGGCGAGGCAACAGGGGCCTGCGGCTCAACCTGCAATCCAAAGACGATCCAGGCGTCGATCCCATCATCAAAGCCCGACTGAACGATGTGCGCGAGAACTTTGCGAGGATCGCCGCCAGACACGCCCGCATGGTCCGCAACGACCATATAGTCGAATATCTCGCCAGGCTGCGCCGTCTCATCGGCCCAGGAAAGCCCAAGCATCTCGGCGATCGGTCGATGGAGCGATCCGGCCATGACTATGTCGAGCGGGTGTAAGCTCTTGAGCGCCGCCGTTGTCCGGTCCGGAGGCGCTGGTAGCGGGATGGTGCGCGAGGTGGCCGTCATGGGGCCGGCGCCAGGTCCACCTTGGACCAGCCGGATGCAAGCCTCGTACAGATCTTTGAACGCCGCGCCAGCCCAAATTCCGGGGGCGCCGTAGCGAACGCGGCCGACTGCCGCCGCCTCAGAGGCCGCCTGATCGACCGCGCCGGTCCATGCAGGGTAGTCCGGATGACGTGATGGCAACGACAACGGTTGAGGACAGTGCGGCACCGGTTGCCACCCGGCCGTTGCGGTATCGCTTACCTCGCCCCAGCAGATGTCGAGAACGGCGGCGTCGCCACCGCCGACGCGCACGCCAGTCATCCGGTCGGCAAACAGTTCGACAACGGCGATCGTTCCGGGCGAGCCGGTCACCTCATGAGAAGCGACCGTCATCGCATCGGCGAGATCGGTCCCGGGCAGCTGGTCAAGCCCTTCTACGGAGATTCTTTGGTAACCGGCTTCGACCGGTGTAAAGCAGATCTGAAGCAGACGCAGCAGCCCTTGAGCAGGCCGGATGCGCACTTGCACGATTTCTTCGCCGGCAATACGGATAATCTGCGGCTCATCGTCGGCGGCGGCGATGCTTTGCCGCGCTGAATTTTGCCCCGCACTGTCGAAGCCTTCAACGACGATAACAGTGCCCGCTCCGATTAATTGAATATCGACCGTGCCCGCTCCCCTCGGCAGCAGTACCTCAAGTGGCGCGCCGACGACCAGCATGGGCGGTCTGCCAGGATGCTTTGAAGGCGTGACCACCGCGCGGGCGGCGCCCGCACGCGGCCCGCCTCCACTGATTTTGACGCCGTCAATCATTATCGGTAAACTTACGAGCTCCGGTTGCGCGACAAAATCGATGCAGCGACGCGCGCTGCGCGGCTCACCGAACGCGATTCTGAGTCGGAACTGGCGCATCAACCGGTCCGCCGTGCGGTCAAAGCGAACATACGGACGGCCCCGTAAATCGATTCCCTGGATGCCCGGCGACGGCCAATCGCTGGTAAAAACGAGGGGTACAGGGCTCGTCAGGCGGCCGTCGCCGAAAGAGAGCTCGGTTTGCCCGGGGTTCGGCGGCTGACCTTGCGCCGAAATGCAGGCTTGACGCACTTCCCTGTTTCCTCGCCGGCGGAACAAGAAAAAGCCGTGCCACGGAAACGCGCGCGCGCGCGATGTCGTCCAGCGCAGATGTATTCCATCGGCGAGCGGCGGCTGGTCGGCCAAAGGCGGATTGTCCCCGCGAATACCGAGCCCTACCATCACTAGACTTGACAATTGCAGACCCAAACCCCTTCTCCTGAGAGACCGACAATTACTACATACCCTGTTAATTTTTCAGTCGTGCGCTTGCGCACACGTATTCTCTCCAAAGAAATAAAAAATAAAGAAAATACACATCTAAATTAAATTTCTCGAAGATCCTTTTAACTTACTTTATGAAACCCAGGTTATATGTCAAGAAAAAGATGACGAGTGAATCGCCCCGAGTTTTGAAGAGATTTCTTGAGCCGGCGCGCCTCTGGCACCTCCATGCCACTGAACTTTGCGCGCCACGTGTAGAACGACGCGTTGGCTCGGTTGTGGCAATCTGATGTGCCTTTGGAGAGCGTAGCCGAGAACGGCACCGTACAGCGTCGGTTACCAAAACTGAGTTTTCGAGGCAAGATGTCGTGCCGTAAGCAACTTTGCTTTAGTGGACTCTAGATCGGCTATTAGCAGACTGATGCGAGCGCGAAGGACCGGATCCGAGACGCCCTCAAGGAGTTCGTCAGCCGCAGAGGATTTCGGGGCCGCAGTCTCGATGAGAAACGGGAACATGCCTATTACATCGTCTATGCGGCGCGCCGCAAGGCATCAAAGCAGAACACTGGTTAATGTGGTGGGGCGCAGATGGGAAATCGAGATCAGCTTTAAGGCAACCAAGGGCGAACGCGGTTTGGATCAGTACGAGGTGCGCCGATGGCAGGGCTGGTATCAACATATCACCCTCGCGCTGCTAGCCCATGCCGTTCTGGTTACGCTTGGCGCGTGTAGTAAAAAACTCCCGAAGGGATGGTGCTGCTGAGCGTGCAAGAGATTCGCCGATTGCTATGCCGTCTTTTATGGAGGGGATTGAACTCGATTAACGCTGTTCTGCGATGGTCAATCTGGCGCCGCACCCATCAATGGCGAGCGCAGCAAGCTCATTAGATCCTATGTAGTGCGAGACCAACCAAAGCTTAAGTCGTAAGCTTAAGTGAATCAAGGCGAACGCAACGGAGGCTATCATGCGTACAGATCACTTAGCCGGAGCCGATGCTGAGAACGTAATACTGGCAGCGTCACTCGAACTGGCAGGGGCCCAATGGAAAATTGCGCTGCACGACGGACGCAGACAGAGTCCAGCGGTACACACGGTAAGGGGAGCGCAAGCGGCCCTGCGAGTGCAAGCCCTATTGGAGGTGATTGAGCGGTACAAGCAGAAATGGTCGCTGCCCCAAGATGTGCGTGTGGTGGTCAGTTATGAGGCTGGGCAGGATGGATTTTGGATCTATAGAGCGCTGCGCTCGCGTGGCATGGATTGTTATGTGATCGATGCGGCTAGTATTCCGGTGGAGCGGCACAGGCGTCGCGCTAAGACGGATCGGCTTGATGCGATCAAGCTGGTCACGAATCTGCGAGTATGGCTGCATGGCGAACGTGACCGCATGCGCGTAGTGCGAGTGCCCTCGCTGCAAGATGAAGCTTCGCGTCAGTTGATTCGTGATCGAGGGCAATTGCACAAAGAGGTGCTGCAGTACCGCGAGCGTATGCGTAAGTTGTTGATCACGATGGGTTGCTGGGACGGTTTCAATCATAGGACGTTTGTCAAGCGGCTAGCTAGCGGCAAACTGGTTTGTCACGATGGCACACCGCTGCCCAGCGAGTTGCATGAACGACTGTTACGCGAGACGGCCCGCCTGGCACTTGCCGAAGAACAACTCGCGGCACTTGAGCGCGCACTGCAAGAACGCCTACCGGCACCTGTACGCGAACGGATCACTTATCTTAGGCACCTCAAAGGTGTAGGCCAGCTCGGGGCATCGCGCCTGATGCTTGAGTTGTTCTGGCGCGAGTTTGGTAACCGGCGGCAACTGGGCGCCTGCGTAGGCTTGGTCCCGCAGCCCTACGATAGCGGACAGAGCCGGATTGATCAGGGAATCAGCAAGCAGGGAAATAGGCGAGTGCGAACCCAGCTCATCGAGATGGCCTGGTGCTGGCTGCGCTATCAGCCTAGCAGTGCGCTGGCGCAGTGGTTCAACAAGCGCACGCAGGGCACCGGAGCCAATCGCCGCGCGCGACGCATTGCGATTGTCGCGCTTGCCAGGCGGTTAGTGATTGCATTATGGCGCTACCTTAAAGACGGCGTGATTCCACAAAACGCTCAGTTCAAAGGGGCATGAGTGGGCATGGCTTATAGCTGTCGGATCAACGTCTATTGGAGGGGCTGAACCGAGATATGCCCGTAGGGCGGACGGGTTGCTGAATGTAACCGATCATTAGATGGGGCATATCCACCGGACCAGAATGTCCGGCGTAGCGCGCATACAGGATGAGGCCGGCCAAATCCGGCGGATAGAAGTGGGTGAGAGGTGAATCTCTCACGTGCGCACAATCGGCTCGGCCCCACCCTAACGAGCGTTGATATCGCTTGGCTAAAAGTCGAGGTATCTGCTTATGGACTTTTTCCTTGCACAAAACTCTTGACAACTTTCTGCTCATAGAAGCTCGCCCTTCAAAATTAAAAATTTGGATGAGAAGTCCCGTGCGCGGGAAATGAAACAGGACAGGTAGCGGCGCAGCGCCAAAGCGAGCGCAGCCACCCAAGCACAAAAAAGGCGGGCTGGATGCCCAATCGGGTAATGGCGCGCAGCAGCCAGCGCAGGTTATAGCCTGTCGAGCACAGCACGGCATGTACCGCATCACCGGTGACGCCTTTGAGCCAGCAGCGCCGCATTCCACGATCCTGTTTGACATGCCCGATGATCGGCTCGATGGCTTGACGCCGCTTCAAACGACGCTGTTGTGCCGGGGTCAGCCTGTTGAGTTTTCCGCGATGCATCAACTGTACGGGCGCAACCTGAGCGTCCACACCACGAAAGCCCAGATCGGTCAGCACAGTCTTGACACGTGGGGCACCGGCCAAATCCTGTATTAGGATCGAGGTTTGTTCGAGCTGTTCGGCCAAAATGTGGCCGTCGTAGGGGTTGCCAGCAAACGCTCGCGTACCGACAATGAGCCCTTGTTTGTGCGTGATAGCTAGACTTACCTTGACGCCAAACTCGTACGGTTGGCGGGCCTTGCCTTTGCCGATGCATGCAACTTCCGGCGCATGTAGTGCATATAGTTTGTCGGCTCTTCCACACTTTGTGTGAAGTTTCACGTCACAAGTCAGCACCGATTCAACACGCGAGTACGAAGCAGTTGGAAGCCGGCGCGGCCATACATTTGGCGCTTGAGGAACTTGAGCCGATTGACATGGCCTTCGACGATGCCGTTGCTGTAGTGCGTATTTCAGCGATCATGGACGGTCGAATCAGGCTGATGGTGGACGGCGTTTCAGCGTGATCATGGACAGTTTGGGTGAGCGCGAGTGAAGGCGTTCATGGTATCGCACTCGTCTACGATGATGTTGAAGGCGTTCATGGTTGTTCGTTTTCGGGGCCGCGCAACGATGGGCCCTTGAGTGCAATGCGGTGAGAGCCGTGTACGATGCGATCCAAGATGGCGTCGGCAACGGTAGGATCGTCGAGCCAGGCATGCCATTGGTTGACGGCCATCTGGCTGGTAATCAGGGTAGCGCGGGCGCCGACGCGATCGTCCAGCAACTCGAGCAGATCTGTGCGTTCGGCCGGCCCCATGGGCGCGCCAGCAAAGTCATCCAGCACCAGCAAGTCGTAGCGCGCCAATTGCGCCAACCGACGTACGAAGCTACCCTCGCCGTGAGCAACACGCAGTTCCGTCATCAGTCGCGTGGTTCGGGTATAGAACACCGTGAAGCCGCCGCGCGCGGCCTGCTGCGCCAGGGCGCAAGCCAACCAGGTTTTGCCGGTTCCAGTGGCGCCGGTCATGAGGACGGTGCGGGCATGGCGGATCCAGTCACCGCCTACCAGCGTCGTGATCATGTGCCGGTCCAGGTGACGCGAGTCGCGCCAGAGGATGTCTTCGATGCACGCGTTGCTCACCTTGAGCTTGGCGGCCTTCAGGATGCGAGCCAACCGCTTGCTATCGCGCCAGTCGATCTCGCGCTGCACGAGCACAGAGAAGCGATCGTCGAAGCGCAGTTCGGCTGCGGCGCTGCTGGTGGCCTGATCGCCCAACGCAGCGATCATGCCGTCCAGGCGCAGCGTCTTCAATTGATCCAAAGTGTGAGCTGATATCACGTCGTTCCTCGTGGTTAGTGGTAGTACTCTGGTCCCCGCACGTTCTCGTGCAGGGGCACAGACGTTTGTATCGGCTTGCCCGGCAGCGGTTGCCGGTCCATGCCGTTGTCCAGAATGGATTTGACGGTGCGGTAGGTGGGTGAGTTAATGGCCATGGCGCGTGTACAGGCGGCTTCCAGCCGCTGCGCGCCGAAGCGCCGGCCCAAGTGCTGCAAGCCAAGGCATGCGCGGTAACCTTGTTCGGGGTGGGGACGATTCTCCATCTGCCAATGCACCACGGCGGCACACGACGAGCCGATACTTTTGCCCCAGGCCATGAGCTTGGTCGGAGTCCACTCCCGGTGAGCGCGGTGCGAAGCGGGCATGTGATCGGGATCGGTGGTGAACCCGCCCCTGGCGGCGCTCAACAAGTGGATGGCCACGCGCGTGGCGCCGTCAAACACTTCCACCGCCGTGGCGCCGATGCGCAGCTGCACGGTGGAGCGCACCAGCCGATGTGGAACGCTGTAATAGTGGCCGTCGAGCTCAACGTGGTAGTCCACGTTCACGCGCGCCCGCTTGAAACGCACGATGGCCATGCGGTTGGATGCCAGGGGCTGCAGAGCCGGTTGGTCTAAACGCTCGAAGGCCTCACGCCTGTTGCCAGGCAGCTTCTTGAAGGGACGGCAGTTCAGCTCGTGCAGCAGCTCAGCGATCGCCGTGTTCAGTTCGGCCAAGCTAAAGAAGCGGCGATTGCGCAGGCGCGCCAGGATCCAGCGCTCAACCACGAGTACCGCGTTCTCGACCTTCGGTTTGTCCCTCGGGTGAGCAGGCCGAGCTGGTAGTACAGCCACATGGTAATGGTCGCAGAACTCCTCCACCAGCCGCCCCATGCCGGGCTCGTAGCGGTCGGGCTGAGCGATCAGGGCGCGCGGCTGGTCTGGCACGATCAGCCTGGGCGTGCCGCCGAAGAACTCCAGCGCGGCAATGAGCGAACGGATCCAGTCCGCCGCCGTTTGTCGCTCAGTGGCACAAGCATAGGTGTAGTTCGATGCCCCCAATAGCGCAACGAAGACCTGTGCAGCGCGGATCTGGCCAGTGACCGCGTCGATGATGGGCACGCTCCGGCCAGCGTAGTCGGCAAACAGCTTGTCGCCGGCGATGTGGGTCTGACGCATTGAGCGCTTCAGGCACGCCGCCCACTTGCGGTACTTGACGCAGAAACTTGTGTACTTGTACGCCTGCGCGTTGGCCCGGGCGTATTCCTCCCAGAGTAGTTGCAAGGTGACGCCCGGGCGCTTGAGCTCTTGATGGAGGTAGGCGAAGTCAGGCTCCAAGTGCCGCGCCGAGCGGGGCACCGCCGGCTGGTACAGCCTCGCTTCGAGGCTCGCGTCATCCAGCCCCTGTACTTCGGCCCAATCGATGCCGGCAACGCGTGCCAGCACGACGATCTTGCCCACCGTCGATTTGGGCACGCCCAGGGCTCGGCCAATCTGGCCGTAAGTCAAGCCTGCCTCCAAGTGCAGGCGAAGAACGTTTCGTATCTGGCGCATCGTGATCCTGGGTGTCGGCATGAGCTGATCCGCAAAAAAACGATCAGCGTATGCCTTGGTCAGATCACTCGCGCTCCCCCTTGCTCGTCCACGATCAGCGTGAAACGCCGCCTACGATGCTTTGAAACGGCGTCCACGTTGCCCTGAAACACCGTCTACCTTCGTCTGAAATGACCGTCTACGATGGCCTGAAATACGCACTGTAGGGTGTGAGCAGTGCAGCGTGTATGGCATCGTAGTCGTGGCCGATGCCCGCTGCAAACCGCTGCATTTCTGGTACACCGCTGGCCTGCGCTTGACGCAGCCAGCTTGCCAACGCTTGATGTGCGCGGCGCTTGACTATGTCGGTGAACTCGAGCGACAGCCGCCGGATCGCCACAATCTGTGGATTTCGCTCGCCGAGTCGTTGAACAAAGTGCTCGATGTGCCGCTTGTTGTTGTCGGGGAGCGACGCCGTGCCCCGACCCATTAACCAGCAGCCTACGCGACGAGTGGAAGGTACCGCTCGCAATACAGCAGTACGCAGCTGCTGCGTGATTGCACAGCCTTGTCGCCAAGGCTGAAGGGCTTGGCGTACGATGCCACAACCGCCGTTGAACCCTTGGCCCACGATTTCCCGATACAACCTCGCCGCGTTTTGACAACCTTCACGCCAGCGCTGGGCAAGATACGCTCGATAGGGATCCAACTTGCTGGCGGCTGGCAACCGTTGCGCCCGCTCAGGGAACTCACCGGAGTTGATCCAATGCCGTACCGTACGCCGCTCCAATGCCGTGATGCGCGCAATCGCGCGTATTGCCATCCCACTTTGATGGTGGCGCATGACCGATTCATAGCGTGCGAGCCGTGCTTCGCGCCGCTGTGCTTGTTCCTCCTTGGCGCGCGATGTTGTTGCCACGCCGGGCGCATTCGATTCGATCGCTGGCAATGTGGCAGCAGCGTGCTCGTGATCGAGCGAGCGTGCAACTTCGCGGATAGGCCGCTGGCAGCGGCTCAGCGCGCGCTCAATGGCATCGCCAAGATTCTTCAATAGATGCCATCGGTCGGCCACTTGTATGGCTTGCGGCGCACCACGGGTGATGCCTTCGGCGTAAACCCCAGCGCGATCGCGTGACACGATTCGGATTGCGCGGTTTCCTGTTAGCCAGTTCGCCACCGAGGTCGCATCACGATTGGGCAACAGATCCAATGGGCGCCGTTGCTCGAGATCGACCAGTAGGGTGCCATAGCGATGACCGCGCTTGAATGCCCAGTCATCGACGCCAATAATGGTAGGGGGCGATGTCGTCGCGACGTGCTTCTGGCCGTTGCGTTTAAGCAAACGGAGTATCGTTTCGCCGCTGATCAAGATGCCCAGCCGCTGCGCCAGGCGCGCACCCGCGGCGCCACTGAGCGCCAAGCCCACATGCCACAGCACCGTCTGTGCTCGGGCTGTGCGGCGCTGCTGACGTGCGCCGAATTGCGCCGGGCATTGGGCGAATGTTCGCCGGCGGCACGTTGTATTATCGCAACGAAAGCGCCGCACATGGATTTCCAGTGTGACGCGATAGCCACTACACGGTAGGTCCTCAACGCGTCGTCGGTACTCTGCGTGTATCCGGGAACTTGTCGCTCCACACGCCGTGCAGTGCGCAACGTGCCCTTGATGTTTCAGTGCAATGATGAGCCGATTGCCGATCATCTCCCATCCGAGAATGCGCATGTCGGAAGCGGGCAACAGGCGTTGAAGAAAGGAAAAATCCATGCCGATTATCCGAGTGATGCGATACCGGCTTGATCGTCATTGCCACCCGCAGGTTCACACAAAGTGTGGAAGAGCCGATTTCTTCATCCATATGGTAAAGTTGACATAAGTTAAGTTATCGCATTTTAGGGCTGTAGCGGCTAAGTTGTATCTATGGCCAGCCCGAATTTTGCAACCTCTGGTTCTGACGTCTTTGGCTTGCGCAAATCTATCCGGAATCTGAGATTAAACTTCGTTCCACGATGAAAACCGCACCGGTCGATCCTCAAAATGTCGGCAGCTGCTAAGAGCTGTACAACTTGTCAGGTTCTTCGTCCGGTCGCTGTGCCGTTGGATCATCAAAGTTACAGCAGTCGCAAAACCTGGTTGGGGTAATACGAAAAATCAGCCCGCGAGCTTCAGGCGCGATGCATCGTAAGTGGTGTGTTTCGTCAGCACCGCCCAAGCGATTCACCGCTCGGGCGCCTTGCACGAGCAGGTGGCGTAAATGCTTGTCGCCACGCTTGCTTATTCCACACAGGATACTTCGGCCACCTGTGCTGTGCTGCCGTGGCACCAGCCCGATCGAGGCTGCGAAGTTTCTACCGCCCTCAAACTGTGCGACGTTGCCAACCTCCGAAACTAGCAGACTCGCTGTGATGGCGCCGATCGCTGGAATTGACAGCAGCCGAGCTGCGTTCTCGTCTTCGCGAAGCTGTACCGTCAGTTCTCGCTCGACGTCATCAACCTGCTGATCGAGGTAAAGATAGTGAGAATGAAGTCGGTAGATAAGCTGGATTAACCGCGGCGGCAAATCATGCACCGTAAGCGCATCAGGCAGCCTGCGTAGCGTGGTCCTTGATAGAGGAACAACGATGCCAAACTCGAGCAAAATTGCGTGAATTCGGTTAATAGTGGCCGTACGTTCGACCACGAGGCTCTCGCGGACCCGATGTAGGGCGGCTAGAAGCTGCTGCGCTTGTGTTCGAGGCTCGACGAAGCGCATTGAGGGGCGGCAGGCCGCTTCACAGATCGCCTCGGCGTCGATGTAATTGTATTAGCCGGAACTTGATCTGACAGATAGTCGGGCCGATAGAAAAGAAGCGGTCAATGTGGAATGAGTTTCTCCTTGGCAAGTGCTAGTGAATCGAGGAAGGTGCGCATGGGCGTCTTGCCATAACACCATCGCCCCTGATGCTCACGTTCATTGTTGTACTGATCGAGCCATGCATCAAGATCGGTTTGTAAGGCGTCGATCGATTCGTAGATCTTCTTGCGGAACACCACCCGATAGAACTCGTTGAGCATGGTTTTGTGCAACCGTTCGACGATGCCGTTGGTCTGCGGCGACTTGGCCTTGGTGCGGGTATGGTCGATGTCTTCTACAGCCAAATACAGCTCATATTCGTGATGCTCGGGATTGCCACAGTATTCGGTGCCACGATCCGTGAGCACGCGCAGCAGCGGGATGCCGAAACTGTCGAAGAATGGGACAACACGATCATTGAGTAAGTCAGCCGCCGGCAGCGGTGTCTTGCGATCATAGAGCTTAGCCAATGCCACCTTCGAATAGGTGTCGACAAAGGTTTGTTGATAAACACGACCTACGCCTTTGAGGCTACCGACATAGAATGTATCCTGCGCGCCACAGTAGCCTGGACATTCAGACTCGAACTCGCCGTGGGCCTCTTTTTCCTGTTTGGCGCGCTCCAGCGCGACCAACTGGGCTTCGGTCAGCACCAGCCCGTCCTGAGCGGATTTGGCTTCCAGCGCCTTTAGACGCTTGTTCATGGTCTGCAGATCGTGACGCAGCCAGATGCTGCGAACGCCCTGAGGCGAGACCTTTAACGCATGGCGCTTGAGCACTTCATTGGCGATGCGGATCTGACCATAAGCGGGCAGTTCCAGGGCCAGTTCAACTACGGCCGCCTCGATCTGCGGATCCACGCGGTTTTTGGGCAGCGGGCGGCGGTGGGAGATTTCCTGCAGCGCCGCTTCGCCGCCTTTATCGTACAGTTCCTTGAATCGGTAGAAGCTGTCGCGTGAGTAACCCATCACGCGGCAAGCTTGGCTGACGTTGCCCAGTTGCCGGGCCAGTTCGAGCATGCCGACTTTGGCACGGATGACCTTCTGTTCCTGAGTCATGGCGGACCCCTTGCTGTTCGTGGCGCGCGTTGCCGCGCAGGGCGTAGCCCGTAGCGGCAACGCGCGCCAGCATGAAAAACCAACCACTGTCAGTTTTAGTCTAGTTCACTGCAATGTAATCATTCTTATTGCTCTTCACGAAAGGCCGCACGTATTGCGGCGAAACAAGCCTGGCAGTATGGCCCATTTCGTTAAGCTTACGTGCCAACCAATGCGAGCCAGCACACGCCTCCATGACTACGGTAACCGCCTTGAAATTGCTGAAAAACGACAGTAGCTGTGCCCGCGAAAGCTTCTTACGCAATACCTCGTGCCCCTTCGCATCTTGCGCGTGCAAATGAAAAATATGTTTGCCCAAATCGATGCCGATCAGAGTGACCTCGTTCATGGCGCTCTCCTCTACGTTGGCCCGAACCTCTCATGGTAGAACGATCGCTGAGATCGGGCTGGCCATTTCATTATGTCCGCTTTTCGGTTCATCGTAAGCTAACCGGCGGCTGGGAATCCAGTGCCGGAGGGTTTGATGGCAACGACAAAGCGGATAACCATGACGATGCGCGAGCTAGACCGATTCAGGGTCATTCAGGATGTGGTGGAGGGCAAACTCAAGCCGTGGCGCGCGGCCCAACGACTCGAGTTGACGACCCGACAGATTCGTCGTCTGATCGAACGACTACGCGAACACGGACCGCAAGGTCTCGTGTCGCGGCGGCGGTCGAAACCGAGCAACAACCGGCTGGATGCTGGAACAGCCGAGCGCACGCTCTCGATCCTCCGCGAGCGCTATGCCGATTTTGGGCCGACGCTGGCCAGCGAGATCAACGCAGGAGCACGAAAATCACGACGCCGGAAATCTATCGGGAAAACGGACAGCCTTTCCTGCTGGAAATAAAGTGGGTATGCTGTTACCACTACACCGGCACGACGTCGGGAATGCGGTATCAGGGCGAGTATCTGCACAACGACCATGGGATCGTCACTGAACGGCCGATCGAGACGCGCGCATCGGCTATGCGGACGCGCAGCTGTGCGGCGGGCGGCCGATTCACGCGGCGTTCGATCTGCATATCGAGCAGGGGCCGTCCTGGAGAGCGAGAACAAGACGATCGAGGTCGAGGACGCGAAGCCCGAATGGATCGAGGCCGGCGCCAACGTGCTGCTGCATGCGATGCTCGAGCGCGCGTGCGAGCCGCGATAGCCGTTCCCATCATAGGGTGATCGGTTCGGTTTATGCGAGCCGTACATCGCGGCCGGTAGGATTGTGTTTTTTGCTCAAAGGAACCTTTAATGTCCTTGCAACAAACCGGCGACATTGCAGCAGGCCGCCTGCCTGCGGACCAGCTCGCGGCAAACTTCGCCGATGTCGCGCCACCGCTGGGCGCCTCCGCGGCTGTCGTCGAGGCGAACCGCTGTCATTATTGCTACGACGCGCCGTGCGTGAACGCATGCCCGACGAGCATTGACATCCCGGGGTTCATCCGCAAGATCGGCAACGGCAACCTGACGGGCGCCGCGCGTGACATCCTGTCGGCCAACCCGCTCGGCGGCATGTGCGCGCGCGTCTGCCCGACCGAAATCCTCTGCGAAGGCGCTTGTGTGCGTAACAAGCAGGATGGCAAGCCGGTGGCGATCGGCGCACTGCAACGGCATGCGACCGACCACCAGATGGCGCGCGAGGCGGCGTCAGGCAAACCGCTGTTCACGCGGGACGCCGACACTGGAACGCATGTCGCGGTGGTCGGCTCGGGTCCGGCGGGGTTAGCCTGCGCGCATACGTTGGCCCAGGCTGGGCACCGGGTGACGATCTTCGACATGCATGACAAGCCGGGCGGCTTGAACGAATACGGCATTGCCGCATACAAGACGATCGACGACTTTGCGCAGCGTGAAGTGCGATGGCTGCTGTCGATCGGTGGTATCGAACTGCGCGCCGGGCAGCGGCTCGGCCGCGACATGACCGTCGCGCGGTTGCGCGCGCAATTCGATGCCGTTTTCATTGGCATCGGGCTGGGGGGCGTCAATGCGCTGCATGTTGACGGTGAGACAATTGACGGCGTGCTCGACGCGGTGGACTTTATTGCTCGGCTGCGCCAGAGCGTCACGCTCGACGCGGTACCCGTCGGCCGGCGCGTGGTAGTGATCGGCGGCGGTAACACGGCGATCGACGCCGCCGTGCAGAGCCTTAAGCTGGGCGCGCAGCAGGTCACGATTGTCTACCGGCGCGGCGTCGAGCAGATGAGCGCGACGTGGGCTGAGCGCGAATTCGCGCGCAAACAAGGCGTGGTGCTGCGCGAATGGGCGCGGCCGCTGCGCATCGTCGGCGCGCCGCATCCGCAACCAGGGCGCCGCCCGCAGGTCACCGCAGTGCGATTCGAGGCCACGGCCCTGGACGCGGACGGCAAGCTCATCGGTACCGGCGAGACTTTCAGCATCGATGCGGACGTCGTGCTGAAGGCAATCGGCCAGACGCTCATACCGGACGGATTAGAGGCTCAGTTACTGACTATCGAGGGCGGCCGGATCGCCGTTGACGCCGACGGTGCGACGTCAATGCCCGGTGTCTGGGCCGGCGGTGACTGCACACACCACTCGGGACTGGATCTGACGGTACAAGCGGTCCAGGATGGCAAGCGCGCTGCGCATGCGATCCATCGCCAGTTCACACGCAGCGCGGTCAAGGCGGCATGATCTTACAGCACGGCCTGCCGACCGTATGACATGACAACTCACATCGATATCAGAAACCGGAGCGCCGATCATGGCTGACCTTCGCTGCACGATAGCCGGCATCGTATCGCCGAACCCGTTCTGGCTGGCCTCCGCGCCGCCCACCGACAAGGCCTACAATGTCAACCGCGCGTTCGAGGCCGGCTGGGGGGGCGTGGTCTGGAAAACACTGGGCCTGGACCCGCACGTGGTCAATGTCGGCTCGCGCTACGGGGCCACGACGTACAACGGCCAGCGCATCGCCGGGTTGAACAATATTGAGTTGATCACAGACCGCCCGCTGGAGGTGAACTTGCGCGAGATCGCGCAGATCAAGCGCGACTGGCCGGACCGGGCGCTGATCGTATCGCTGATGGTGCCGTGCAATGAGCAGGCATGGAAATCGATCCTGCCGCAGGTCGAAGATACCGGTGCCGACGCCGTCGAGTTGAACTTTGGCTGTCCGCACGGTATGAGCGAGCGCGGCATGGGCGCCGCGGTCGGCCAGGTGCCTGAGTACGTCGAGATGGTTACCCGCTGGGTCAAGCAGGCGAGCCGGCTCCCCTGCCTGGTCAAGCTCACGCCGAACATCACCGACATCCGGCTGGGTTCCCGGGCCGCCCACGCGGGCGGCGCCGATGGCGTATCACTGATCAACACGATCAATTCGATCATCGCGGTTGACCTGGAGCAGATGGCGCCGATGCCCACTGTCGACGGCAAGGGCACGCACGGCGGCTACTGCGGACCGGCGGTCAAGCCGATTGCATTGAACATGGTGGCCGAGATCGCGAGCGATTCCAGTACGTCGGGGCTGCCGATCTCCGGCATCGGCGGCATCTCGAACTGGCGCGATGCGGCCGAGTTTATCGTGCTGGGCGCCGGCAGCGTGCAGGTCTGCACGGCAGCGATGCACTACGGATTCCGTATCGTCACCGACATGATTGATGGTTTATCGAACTGGATGGATGACAAGGGTTTCGCGACACTGGATGAGGTGCGCGGGCGCGCCGTGCCCAATGTGACCGACTGGAAGTACCTGAACCTGCAATACGACATCAAGGCGCGCATCGATCCGTCCAAATGCATCCAATGCGGGTTGTGCTATATCGCGTGCGAAGACACGTCGCATCAGGCGATCACGGCGAGCCGCGGCGGCCAGCGCCATTTCGAAGTGGTCGACGAGCGCTGCGTCGGGTGCAATTTATGTATGCACGTATGCCCGGTCGATCAATGCATCACGATGGAGCGCGTGGACGCCGGCGGGTATGCGAACTGGATCACGCATCCGAACAATCCCGCGCACGTGGCCGAGCCGCAGCCCGCGTAAGCGCGTCGCGCGCTGCGCCGATCGATTTAGATTCGAGGCGGCACGCTGATTGACGCGAACTAGCGTTGGCGTGCCGACGTGCTGTGCGCATCCAGCGCCGAAGGCGGCAAGATCATGCAGATCGGACCCGACTTGCGCGCGCCGGCCGGTGCGACGGTGATCGGTGCCGGCGGACATCACGTCCGGCACTGCGGCCGGACTCGCGGGGGGCGCACGAGCACGGCGTATCCAGCTTCAAGCACTTCATGGCCTACAAGAGCGCGATCATGGCCGACGACGAGATCTTGGGGTGAGGCTACCCCCAAATCGCTTCGTTTTCGTAAGACGCTGTGCAGCTCGGGCGAGCGCAGTAGCGCCGGCCACCGACACGTCGAGCGCGCGGTGAAGGCCCTCTTGTCCTGCTAAGAAAAAAGTTCGGAATGCGTGCCCGCTCGGACGAAGATCACTAAGCCATGCTTGCCGATATCAGCGAGCTTATAAATAAGCAGAAAATCGCCCCCAATGTGACACTCCCGGTGATTGTCCCACTCTCCCGCAAGCGAGTGATCCAACCACTCAGCAGCAAGCGGGCCATCATTGGCAACAAGCAACGTCATGGCCTCTTTCAACCGGTTCATATCGTACCGGCCCGAGTAAGACAGACGTTGCCAGTCCTTGAGAAATGCTTTGGTGTAATCTGATGCGCGCGGTAGAGTGGCCCGCTTACTTGCGGGTGTTCTTTTCAAGGTCATTCATCAAAGCGTCGGAAGTTGCAAAGCGAACGTGGCGGCTCTCGATGATTTCGCGAGCTTCAGCCATGGCGGCACGGCTGGCCGCATTGGGCGCTTGGATCGCAAAGGGCAGCGCTTTGTCTGCCACGATGCGCGTCAGGAAGACTCGAATGGCATCGGAGACAGTCAGCCCCATCGAGGCTAACGTTTGCGCAGCCTGCGCTTTGACGGTCTCGTCAATACGGATATGAACCATTGTCGTTGTAGCCATTGCGACCTCCTATCATGTGAGATACATTGTATCTCACAAAGCGATGGCCAGCAAGAAACACTGTGTTTTTGATTGGGGTGGCTTCTTAATGCGGAAAATCGTATGCCAAGCGGCCTCACTTCTTGGTGCGCGCGGGTGCTGCGAGCAGTGAGCAGCTTTTCAACCCTTTTACCGACACGCATTCGTCAGGGCGAGAGGTCACGGAGTCGTTTAGTCGGATTGATTGGGATGCACTGGCGCATACTCGCTCCGGTAAGGCTAACCAACAGCAATCTACACTGATTCCGCGTCAAAACCGTGGCAGCCACGATGTGGTGCGCGCCATAACAATGGATGAATACAAGCGGCTGGCCCATTATCTGGGTCCCCTGCCGCCCAGTGCCCTCCGGAGCGGTGATGATTCGAGACTTGCCCGAGATCGGCTATGGGCTGACCTATGCTTGCTAACCGGCCTGCGGCCACATGAGCCTTTGTATAAAAAGCGAATGTCGGTGACGGCGTCACGGCGTCTTTTTGAGCGCACGCGTGGGCGGGCGCGGCCGCGGCCGCCTAATCGGGCCAGAGGTCTGGCCTGATGCGGACTGGGTGGGTCTGCGCTGCCGTACGCGCCGCGCTTTTTCAGCGTCGGCGTTCGCGCGCTGCAGCGCGGCTAAGTTGCCTTCCAGCATGCCAATGTGCTGGCGTGCGTCCCCCAATTGCGCCTGCAGCGCTTGCCGCTCAGCGCGGCGCTGCGCGTCACTTTCGTCGGCGCGTCGCACCGCCGCATCCCGTTCCTTGATTAGACGCGCGCTGATGCGGCGCTCATGCTCGGTCTCCAAGAGCGCGCGCTTTTCCGTCGCTTGCAGCCGCGCTTCGGCGCGCGCCGTGTCGGCCCGCAGCTTATCGAGTTCGCGGGCAAAATCGGCGCGCGCTTGGGCGAGTGCGGCGTCTCGCTCCTGGGCGTCGCGTTGCAAACGCTCGACTTCCGTGTGCAGTGTCTGGCGCGCTGCTTCAGCCGCCGCCAGCGCGGGCTCCAGTTCTTGGAGGCGTGCCTGCGCAGCGAGCAGCGCCGCGTGGTGCGTCGCGAGCGTGCGCTCGGCGTGCGCCGCAGCCTCGCGGGCGGCGGCTACTTCGGCGGCGGCCGCGTCGCGCTCGACACGCACCTCGGTACGTATGTCTTCCAGCGCCGCGTGCGCGGTGGCCGCGGCTCGCTCCCACAGCGTCGCGATGAGCGCGCCGGCGGTGTCGCGCAGCTCGGTGGGCAAATCCGGGTGGTCGAGCTTGACACGACTTTTTTCACGCAGCTCGCGCCAGAACTCGGCGAGGACCTCGGTGGGCGTGCCCATGCTGCCCTTGCGCACCAGCTGGTACAGGCGGTTCGCGGTGGGAGTGATGCCAAAGCGAAAGAACAACAGCGCGCACACTTCGCGATACAACTCGCGTGTATTCGGATGCGCGGCTTTCAAGCGCGCGATCTCGGTGGCCAGCGCCGCGTCAAGGGGCAGGGCATCACTCATCGCAGTTTCCAAAAAGTTTGCTTAAATAATACTACGTAATACGGTAAATATCTAACAACTTTGCCACACTACACGACATTACGCCTATAATGTCGTGTCGCCTAAACAAACGTTGTGTTTCGTTTAACCCTCGCCCTGGGAGCGCCCCACCCGTGTCCGTCACCCCGTTCACTGCCGTAACACCGGTCGAGGCGCTCGTGTTGCCCGAGCATCTGGACGGGCGCGACGGCACTAATCGCGGCGCCCCGGAGACGGCGCAGCTCGCCGCGCGTCACGACCTGGACGCCGTGCGCGCCTGGCTGTCCAATTACGCCGACACCCAAACGACGTTCGAGGCCTACCGTAAGGAGGCCGAGCGGCTCATGCTGTGGGCCGTCGTGCAGCTCGGCAAGCCGCTGTCGTCGCTCACGCACGAGGACCTACAACAATTCAACGCGTTCCTGGCCGACCCGCAGCCCGCGAGCCGCTGGGTGTCGGCCACCGGCGGCAAGTACGCCCGCGGCGATGCGCGCTGGCGGCCCTTTAATGGGCCGCTGTCCGCAGCGAGCCAGCGGCAAGCGCGGGTGATCCTCAACGGCCTGTTCACGTGGCTAGTGGACGCTGGCTACCTGCGCGGCAACCCGATGGCGCTACTGCGCCAGCGCGCCAAGCACTCGGCGCCGCGCATCACGCGCTACTTATCCGTTTCGCTATGGGACGAGGTCAAGCGCTTCGTTGAGCAGCTGCCCCAAGAAACAGCCGCGCAGCGCGCGTACTCCGCGCGCTGCCGCTGGCTGACCACGCTCTTCTATCTGCAAGGCCTGCGCCTTTCCGAGGTCGCCCACGGCACCATGGGCGACTTCTCGCGGCGTCTGGGCCCGGATGGACAGGACCAGTGGTGGCTTGACATCGTGGGTAAAGGGCAACGCGCGCGGCGCGTGCCGGCGTCGCCAGAGTTGATCGTCGAGCTGGCCCGCTACCGGCAGGCGTGTGGCCTGCCCTCGCTACCCCGCCGGGCGGAGGACACGCCGCTGATCGTGCCCTTCCGGGGCCCGCACCGTGGTCTGTCGCGCTCCGCCCTGCATGACGCGATCAAGCGGATCTTTCGCGACGCCGCGTCGTGGCTGCGCGCACGCGGCCCAGCCTTTGCCGATCGGGCTGACGAACTGGTGCGCGCGTCGGCGCATTGGCTGCGGCATACGGCCGGCTCCCATCAGGCCGACGCCGGCCTCGATCTGCGCACGGTGCGCGATAACCTCGGGCATGTGTCGCTGACCACGACGAGTTTGTACTTGCATGAGGAAGAGGACACGCGGCACCGCCAGACGGTACGCGGCCATCGGATGAACTGGGACGACACGGACCCGGTCGAGCCGCCTGCTCAGGCGCCACAGCGCTAATGGCCGGCCCGCTCCGCTTGCGGTGCGAATCTAGTGTGCAGCCGTGCCTCAATGTGTTCACGGTCGCCCCCCACTCTTTAAATGGCAGTAGCCTTGGCATCATGCAGCGCGCCTGCCCTGCGGCCCATTGCCCGGCTCAACCGAGTTACGCGATGACGTGGGCCCCTACGACAGCTGGGCCTGCGCTTGGCGCTTCACACCCTGGTGCCGCTTTGCTAGAGCGTGTTATGCACTTTGCAAGATAGGCGCGGCATGAACGCGCATGAGCATGGCAAAGACGACGAAATGCAAGCCGACGAGCGTCTCAGGCAAACGCTCGTCGTCGCGAGCGAGTCTTCGCAAGCGCTTGAGCCATCCGAAACTGCGCTCGACAATCTGTCGGCGCGGCAGCAGGATAAAGCCCTTCGTTGCCTCT
The DNA here is from genome assembly GCF_900156195.1 of Burkholderia sp. b14. Lineage (NCBI taxonomy): Bacteria > Pseudomonadati > Pseudomonadota > Betaproteobacteria > Burkholderiales > Burkholderiaceae > Burkholderia > Burkholderia sp. b14. The sequence goes on along the minus strand of NZ_FTPJ01000002.1, from coordinate 419,701 downwards.
GGCCGTTTGATACCCTGCAATTCGATGCCTTCATCTTGCGTGGCTTGTGCAGGCTCTTCTCCTATATAACCTTGGTCGGCAAAGGCAAGCTTCACGCTCTGCCCGCTCACAAGCTGCCCCGCTTGTGCCAACACCGGAACTTGCGCGCGCGCTTGCTCATTGACTGGCGTGACATGAACCGCCAGCCAATGCCCGAGCGTATTGACGACCATATGCACTTTGCTTGCCCGTTTACGCTTGTCGCCGCCATAACCTGCGCGTGGGCCACGCTCGCAGCTCGACTGCAACGTCCGCCCGTTCAGAACCACCGCACTGGTCTGAGCTTGCCGACCCTGCGCAACAAACAGCACCGAATGCAAATCCTGAGCCATCGCTTCGAAGCAGTCCGCTCGCAGCGAGCATTGAATTTGCTGATACACCGCCTCCCATGAAGGAAAGTTCGTCGGCAGCATGCGCCACGCAGCGCCCGCGTGAGCTAGCCAACGCAGCAGCGAAGCGCCATTCCTCGTCCGTCACGTCGCTCGGATAGAGTCTGCGCTTCTCCATCTTGATTCGATTCTGAGCTTCACTGAAAGTGCATAACACGCTCTAAAAACGGGCAACAGGTGTCGAAGGAAGGAAAAATCCACGCCGGTAGTCCAAGTGATGCGATACGCGCTTGACCACTATTGTCACCTGCAGGTTCACACAAAATGTGGAAGAGCCACTTCTAAGTTGCTGCTGACATGGCACGGTGCCAAATTTTTAACTATAGCAAAGCACGGCTACTCGCTTTAGGAAAAGTCATCGTAATCGGTATAATTTTCATAAAACAATGCGCCGTGAAAATTTTTCATTTTTTCAACATCCTAATTTTTTATGTTGTATTCATTTAGCAATCCACACTAGTACTTGACATCAAAGTAGAGTGGTGTAGATTGAAATCAAGGATTTATTTTTTGAGCGGCTCAACCGATACAGCCAAGCTCCATGTCGGTGCAATGCGGTTACATATCGTTGGTCTATCGATGGGTGTTTGGTATTGCTTCAGTAGTTAATGTTTAACATCGTAGCGTTGATTGGGTTGTGCGTTGCGTAGTGTGATATGCGGGAACAAGTAGGCATGTTTGCAAGGACTGCAAATGGGTCTCAAGAATTGACGGGCGTGCTTTTCGTATTGCGTCATGTGAACCGCTTCGTGTGTCAGATGAATGAACGTTCCTTTGGTGGCCCAGCATGAGCACTTTTGATGATGCTTTTGACCAGCTCATTGGCAATGAAGGTGGTTATTCCAATCACCCTCAGGATCCTGGCGGTGAAACCATGTGGGATATCACCCAGCGGGTGGCGCTCGCGTGGGGCTATACCGGTCCCATGCAGGATTTGCCGCGTGAGACAGCCAAGCACATTGCCAAGACGCTTTACTGGGATCCGCTGCACTGCGATAGTTATGATGCGCGTGTTGCGTTTCAGCTCTTAGATGCCAACTACAACGGTGGCCCTGTTGTCGTTTGGATGCAGCAAGCCAGCGGCACGCTCGCTGACGGCAAACTTGGACCTAAGACGATTGCCGCGGTGCAAGCGGTCGACCCGGAGCTATTTATCCTGCGTTTTGTAGCCGCCCGCCTAGCTTATTTAACCGCGCTGCAAACGTGGCCCAGCTTTGGGCGCGGCTGGACGCGGCGAATCGCCACTAATTTGAGAGTAGCCGGAGCTTAGATCATGTTACCGATTGTTCTCGCTCTTGCGCAGTTTGCGCCGCAAATCGCCCAGTGGATTGGGGGTAGCCGGGCCGAACAGGTGGCGCAGAAAGTGGTCACGATTGCTCAAACGCTCACCGGTACCAGCACGCCCGAGCAGGCGTTGGCTGCAATCCAAGCCAATCCCGAACTGGCCTACCGGTTTCAGGAGTCGATCGTTGAGAGCCAAGTCGAGCTGCAGTGCATCGCCGCTAAATTGGAGAAGGCCCCCATCACCGCCAACATCGAAACGGCGAAAGTGAACGCCGCCGACCGCGCTAATGCTCGGCAGATGACCTTGACTGCAGAAGACCACACCCCGCGTAACCTTGCTTATCTATATACAGGTGCCCTATTTTCGGTGATTGGCGCGCACTTCTGTCTGTTGTTTTTTGATATAAAGGTCCCGGAGATTGCCTTTGGCGTACTCGGCAATATTGAGGGCGTGCTGATTGCGATGGTCTTGAGCGCAAAGGAATTCTTCCTCGGTTCGTCTTCAATGGCGAAAAAGCAGGCTGCCGTGATTACCAGCTTCGCGACCGATCCGGACACTTATGTTACGACTCAAGCGCTCAATCCTATGGTAACGCGCACCGAGGCAACATTGCCGTCGTTAGCCGAAGGCAAACCCTAGAATGTTTTATGTTTATGGTCAAAAAATTCATTTGCAGAAAACCTATAACAATATCAGTTAGGATAGAGCATTGATCTGTCTAAAAGACAAATTATAACAATAGTTGCATTCTCATTCTTGAGGGATTTTTTTAGATTTCCTCGATTTATTTTGTAAGTTCTTTATTGAAGGAGAAACTCATGAGTGTCTGGCATATTTTGACTGATTGGCGTGAACGCCCTCCGTGGCCCAGTGCTCGCGTGTCGGGACGCACCAACTCCAATGCTTCAATCGCCAAGGGCGGAAAAGCCGCTTATCGGGGAATCATTGGGCTCCACCTATTAGAGACCGGGAGAAAGTGACATGCACAGCTATCTCAAACAGCAAAGCCATATGCAAAGCTATCTCAGACAGGAAGGTTATATGCGAAGCTATCTTAAGAAGCGGAAGAAGCCGTACTTTGACGATTTAGCAAACATCCCATCAGAGGGGTTGACACCGGCACAGGTTTGCCAAGCGTACCAGTTCGCCAAAGTCCAGCCAGTACGCCCGGTGAAGTTGGGAATTGTTTCGCTTGGTGGGTACTATTCGTCTTCAGACATGAGCAAAGCCTTTACCGGCTATGGGTTACCTACGCCAGTTGTGAGTACGGCAGGACCACAAGTGCTGTGGGACTCGGATTCGACAGTCGAGAACATGCTGGACATCGAATGTGCTGGCGCAGCTTGGGCTTATGCGACCGGGACGGCTGCGACCCTCTTGGAGCAGTTCGAGCCCAATAACGCAACCGGCATTCCCGATGCGATCAACGCACTTGTCGCGGCCGGGTGCGAGGTAATCTCGATTTCCTGGGGTGGGCCCGCTAACAGCCAGCCGACAGAGGCTATTAACGCTCGCATGAAGGCCTGCGAGCAGGCTGCAGTGCAAAATGTCCATGTCTTCTCCGCATCAGGCGACAGTAGTCTTAATGACGGGACCAATTTTCGTACACCTGATGATCCCTGCTGCGATCCCAACGTCTGGGGTGTGGGCGGAACCCGCTTGGTGCTCCAAGCGGATGGCTCGATCGCGCAGGAATCAGCGTGGGGCGATGGCAATGCCGCCGATTCGGGGGGGGGGCGGTGGATTTGATCCGCGTGAACCGCTGCCAGCCTACCAAGTGGGCATTGTCCACAGCGAGCATCGTGGCAGCCCTGACAGTTCAGCCAACGCCGACCCCGCGTCAGGCTATGCGATCGTCGCCAATGGGCAATGGCAGATTGTCGGAGGAACTTCGGCGTCAGCCCCACTGACTGCCGGCTATGTCGCGGCAATCCTCTCAACCTTACCCGGACCGATCAGCCAAGGCGTTCTCCAGCGCAAGCTCTATACGGCGCATGAGACAGCGTTCCGCGATATCGTGCTTGGAAGTAATGGCGCGCCGGCGCAGCCTGGTTGGGATGAGGCGGCTGGCCTTGGCTCCATTAATGGGCCCGGACTGGCAACTGCTCTGCAGAGTTAAACATCAGTTGATTGCCAAACCCGGCGCGGAGGCTTAGAGGCCGTATCAGTCGGTCACACCTGTTGGGTGCTGCAGGTGAGCCGCTCTGGCTATTACGCGCATCGGCGAGCCAAGCCTAGTGTCGCCCGTGTGCAGCAACAGGTCTACGTGAACGTGGCGTTCGTGGCCAGTGGCGGCAGCCATGGCAGCCGCCCAGTGATGTACGAGCTGTGAGACCAAGGGCTGCGTATCGGGCGCCACCGGTTACATAGTCCGCCCTGCAAAAAGTTTGAGATGCTGTTGCAGTCAGGCGCAGAAGTCGATCGAGGGGTTGCGCAACTCCCAGAAAGATAATCCAATAGGGCCAATTTCTGGGAGTTTTAAACACTGCCGATGAGCACGAGCCAGACAAGTTCTTGTGGGACACCGGATTTTTTTCGTAGCCGCCTGGACGCGATGATTGACCTGCGGCACCCGCTTGCGGTGCTGGCCACGCGTATGCCATGGCGCACGATTGAAGCGACGCTCGCCCCGCTGTTTGAGCGGCGCACGCGCGAAGCTCTAAGCAGCACCGTGCCCGATCTGTTCGGGATGGCACCGAAGCTCGCTGGCGCCGGTGTAAGCGTAGCCGGGCGTCCTCGACTGTCAATGCGATTGATGGTGTGGCTGCTCTATTTGAAGCATGCCTACAACGAAAGTGATGAGTCGGTGTGCGAGCGCTGGGCACAGCACGTGTACTTTCAGTTCTTCTGCGGTGAGCAGTACTTTCAGCCACGCCTGCCGTATGATCCGACCAATTTAGTGCGTTTTCGGCAAGCCTTGGGCGAAGCCGGCGTCGAAGAATTGCTGGCCGCGACCCTTACCGCTGCCGCACAAATGAAGGCGCTCAAGCCGGTCGAATTTGAAAGCGTGATCGTGGATACTACCGTCCAAGAGAAAGCGATGGCTTATCCGACTGACAGCCGGCTGCTGGAGGTGGCGCGTAGCAAGCTGGTGCGCTTGGCCCAGCATGCGGGCTTGGCGCTCAAGCAAACCTACGAGCGCGAAGGCAAACGACTACGCCGACGCGCCGGCGGCTACGCGCATGCCAAGCAGTTTAAGCGTCTGCGCCGCGTGCTCAAGCGCCAGCGTACCGTGTTGGGTCGAGTGCTGCGCGAGATCGAACGCAAGCTGGACAAGATCTCGCACGAGCGACAAGCGCCATTGCACAGGTGGCTGCAACGAGCCTGGCGCATTTGCCAACAGCGTGCCAAGGACAAAGACAAACTGTATGCACTACATGCGCCGGAAGTTGCATGCATCGGCAAAGGCAAGGCCCGCCAATCGTACGAGTTTGGCGTCAAGGTAAGTCTAGCTATCACGCACAAACAAGGGCTCATTGTCGGTACGCGAGCGTTTGCTGGCAACCCCTACGACGGCCACATTTTGGCCCAACAGCTCGAACAAACCTCGATCCTAATACAGGATTTGGCCGGTGCCCCACGTGTGAAGACTGTGCTGACCGATCTGGGCTTTCGTGGTGTGGATGCTCAGGTTGCGCCCGTACAGTTGATGCATCGCGGAAAACTCAACAGGTTGACCCCGGCACAACGGCGTCGTTTGAAGCGGCGTCAAGCCATCGAGCCGATCATCGGACATGTCAAACAGGATCATGGAATGCGGCGCTGCTGGCTCAAAGGCGTCACCGGTGATGCGGTACATGCCGTGCTGTGCTCGACAGGCTATAACCTGCGCTGGCTGCTACGCGCCATTACCCGGTTGGGCATCCAGCCCGCCTTTTTTGTGCTTGGGTGGCTGCGCTCGCTTTGGCGCTGCGCCACTACCTGTCCTGTTTCACTTCCCTCGCACCAAACTTCTCATCCCAATTTTGAATTTTGAAGGGCCGACTACGTACGTAAGCATCCGGCGAAGGCATTCCAGGGCGTAAATGGCCGTCAATCAAGCTGCGGTGGGCACCCAGCGATGTGGTAGAAGCGAGGCGATGTCGTCGGCTCGATGGGTGGGCAATCGATTGAGCACGTCTTTGAGATAGACGTACGGGTCATGATCATTGAGCTGCGCGGATCGAATCAGGCTCATGATTGCCGCGGCGCGTTGTCCAGCGCGCAACGAACCGGCAAACAACCCGTTCGAGCGACTGATAGCCCAGGGACGAATCTGATTTTCCAGCCAGTTATTGTCGATGGGCACATGCCCATCGATTAGATAACGCGTGAGCGCCTCCCAGCGCTTGAGACTGTAGTCGAGCGCTTTGGCGATCGCCGATCCTTCACTGACCCGTTTGCGCTGAGTGAACATCCACTCATGTAGCGCATCGGCAATGGGCCCAGCGCGCTGCTGACGCACTTCCCCCCTGCGATCAGGCTCAAGTTGTGCAACGTCGCGCTCGACAGCGTAAAGTGCGCCGAAGTATTCCAGCGCCTGTTCAGCGATCTGACTCTTGTGGTTGGCGTGCAACTCAAAGAACTTGCGTCTTGCATGAGCCATGCATCCGATCTCAGTGATGGCCAAATTGCAAGCGCTTGAGCACGGCAATCTCATAGGTAAGTTGGTCAATGCGCCTCTGGCGGTAGCGCAGCTCCCGCTCCTTCTCGCTCACCTGAACCATCAATTGCGCAGCTAGCGTACGCAGTTCGTCAGGGCTTAAAGCGTTGAGGTTAGCCGATAGGTTCATGCGGCCAGTCTGCCAGAACCCACCGCGCTGCGGCAAGCAAGACAGCTTACGGCTTTGGGGATATTACACGACGCTGATCGCGTGATCGTGTGCGAGCGTGTGCCAGGGCAGCCCGGTTACCAGCGCTCGCAACTGTGCCAGATTCAGCGCAGTGGCCATCGCCTGGTTCCCATTCGTCCAGATGAACCGCCCCTTGTTCAGGCGCCGTGCCGCCAGCCAGATACCGAACCCATCATACACGAGCACCTTCATGCGCGTCGAGTCACGGTTGGCAAACAAATAGGCGTGGTGCGGCCGCGCCGCGCCAAACACCTTCACGACACGCGCCAGAATCGTATCGATGCCCGCGCGCATATCGATCGGCTCGGTTGCTAGCCAGATCTCGTCAATGCGCATCATCGCAGCCACCTTTGCAACCACGCCGCGCAATCGGCTGCAGCACAAAGCGGCCAGCGTACCGTCACGCTCGCCGCCCCTCGGCGCACTTCGATCTGAATCACCGTCGAGGCAGGCACCACGCCCGGCGTCTGCCATTGCAGCGGCACGAACTTCGCCGCGGGCACGCTCATCGACTGGCGCGCTTCGCGCGCCGCGTCCTGCTCCTGCTGCGCGGCCACCCACCGACGCAGCAGGTTCGCATTCAACTGGTAATGCAGCGCCACCGCAGCGATCGACACGTTTGGCTGCATCGCCGCACGGACCACCGTCTCCTTGAACTGCTTGCTGTGGCGCCGCCGCCGTGTCGGCTGCACCGCTTCCGAACCCACTTCATTCTCGTTCATAGCGTGCACGTGTCCATTCAAAGAGGAGAATGCGAAGCCTAAACGACTGATGGCAGCCCTGCCGCTGGACAAAACCCAGGAAGAGCCTGTCAGATTTTTAGTGTGCCGGGGGGCATGATCATGGCTGCGCATGCGGGCCAGCATTCGCCGATCGGACCGACGAGCGGGTGCGTGCCTTAACACATTGGCGCGGCATACGGCCAGCTCGCATCAGACGACGCCGGCCTTGATGTGCGCACGGTGTGCGATAACCTTGGACACGTGTCGCTGACCACGACGAACCTGTACTTGCACGAAGAAGGCACGCGGCACCGCGAGACGGTGCGCGGTCATCGGAAAACTGGGGCGACACGGAGCCGGTCAAGCTCCCTGCTCGGCAGCCACAGAGCTGATTGCCAGCGCCCCCTGTCCTTAGAAAATCGCGGCTCACCAGGAGCGGCAGCCGGCACTAAAAAAGGGTTCAGGGGGCTGGTTCAACCTATTCCGTCATCACCTTGAGGAGCTTCGCAAACCTGTACGGGCGCTTCTTCTGTCATACTGTCCAGAGCATGCTTAAACGGACATTTCGTCGCCAGCAGGTGGCGTCTCGGTACCCGCCTTGTCCAGAAAAGGCAATAAGTCTGCTGGATGAGCGTGGCCGGCCCTGCGCCTGAGAAAAGCAGCGGCTGTTTCAACTGCGCCAATCTTTTCCGCAACCGCGACGGCAATCCACTGATTCAATGACACCCCATCTTCACGCGCGAGTTGCTGCGCAGCCGATTTCACTGAAGCGGGAAGCTTAAGTGGATAAGAGGCTTTACTCATGAATGTATCTCCTTCAGTAATTCGCCAGGGCGTGCAACACGCAGACCAAACCGGCCAGCCGCAGGTAAAAAATCCCGGACGTTATAGGTCACAAGCGCATAGGCTCGACCATTGATCGCGGTTTCCAAGACCATTTCATCGCTTGCGTCGCGAAGCTGCGGGCGCCACTGAAACTGAATCTCGACAGGCTCACAAGCACTGGCCAACGCAGCCAGGAAGCGGTCTATGGCTTCCACATCCAATCCTGTCACCAGGCATTGCTCGGGCCGTTTCAACACATCCTCATATTCGAGAAACAGAGCGGGGGTGACCAAAGGCACCACCTTCTGCTGCGCGACGAGTCGCAATAGGGCATTACCTGCGCCGCAAGCACTGCGCAATGCGGTAGCGATTACTGACGTATCCAAAACGATTCTTGGTTGCATATCTTATAAGATATCATATCTTGACGGCCAAGGACATGCCGCTGGTCGTTCCAAGGCCCGCGCCTCGGCGCACTAGCTGCGGCATACGGCCGGCTCGCATCAGGCCGACGCCGGCCTCGATCTGCGCACGGTGCGCGATAACCTCGGGCATGTGTCGCTGACCACTACAAGCGTGTACTTACATGAGGAAGAGGACACGCGGCACCGCCGGACGGTGCGCGGCCATCGGATGAACTGGAGCGACAAAGATCCGGTCGAGCCCCCTGCTCGGGAGCCACAGCGCTAATGGGCCCAGCCAGCGTTTATCTCGCTAACTGAGCGCAAACCGCCCAGGTGACCCATCGCAGACTGGTCTGCCCAAGTGCTTCGCTCGGTCAAGCGAACACCTCGCTCGGTCGCAGATCACTTGCACACGGCGTATCAGTCCAGCTTTCTGACATTACAGCCATGGTGTTAAGTTTCCCCTTGTATTAGCATAATCCGCGCCGCGTCAGCTTGCAAGCTCGCACATGGTCGACGAACAATTCGACCTGCGCCGCGTGCGCGATCATCTGGACCACGCGTCGCTAACCGCCGCGGATTGCCACCTGCACAGCAACGACAGCTGGCGTCATCGAAAGACCAAGCCAAGCACCGAATCAACGGCTAACGTAGCGCATGAGTACGCATAACGCTGATTGCCAAATATGCAATCAATGATTAAATTGCCATCAATGATGACGGAGGCTAACATGGCAAGCATGACCATTCGCAACCTCGATGAAGGGCTTAAGATGCGTTTGCGGGTACAGGCGGCGCAGCACGGTCACTCAATGGAGGAAGAAGCCAGAGATATTCTACGGGCGGCGCTTTTAACTGAATCGGCCAGCCCTCAGCAAAACTTGGCGCAAGCTATCCGGAGCCGTCTACAATCAATTGGCGGCGTTGAACTGGAGTTACCGGCGCGTGAAGCGATTCGGGAACCGGTGGATTGGAACACATGATTATCCTAGAGCGTGTTATGCACTTTGCAAGATAGGCGCGGCATGAACGCGCATGAGCATGGCAAAGACGACGAAATGCAAGCCGACGAGCGTCTCAGGCAAACGCTCGTCGTCGCGAGCGAGTCTTCGCAAGCGCTTGAGCCATCCGAAACTGCGCTCGACAATCTGTCGGCGCGGCAGCAGGATAAAGCCCTTCGTTGCCTCTGGCCGTTTGATACCCTGCAATTCGATGCCTTCATCTTGCGTGGCTTGTGCAGGCTCTTCTCCTATATAACCTTGGTCGGCAAAGGCAAGCTTCACGCTCTGCCCGCTCACAAGCTGCCCCGCTTGTGCCAACATCGGAACTTGCGCGCGCGCTTGCTCATTGACTGGCGTGACATGAACCGCCAGCCAATGCCCGAGCGTATTGACGACCATATGCACTTTGCTTGCCCGTTTACGCTTGTCGCCGCCATAACCTGCGCGTGGGCCACGCTCGCAGCTCGACTGCAACGTCCGCCCGTTCAGAACCACCGCACTGGTCTGAGCTTGCCGACCCTGCGCAACAAACAGCACCGAATGCAAATCCTGAGCCATCGCTTCGAAGCAGTCCGCTCGCAGCGAGCATTGAATTTGCTGATACACCGCCTCCCATGAAGGAAAGTTCGTCGGCAGCATGCGCCACGCAGCGCCCGCGTGAGCTAGCCAACGCAGCAGCGAAGCGCCATTCCTCGTCCGTCACGTCGCTCGGATAGAGTCTGCGCTTCTCCATCTTGATTCGATTCTGAGCTTCACTGAAAGTGCATAACACGCTCTAGACACCAACGTTTTATCCGAAACGCTGCGACCGGTGCCCAACGCAAAAGTGATGACCTGGCTAGCCGAGCAGCGTCGCGTCTCGCTTTTCACCACGACGGTCACGAAAGCGGAAATTTTTTACGGTGTGCGGCTGCTGGCACACGGTGCTCGCAAAGAGGCATTGGCATCAGCCATTAACGCGATCTTTGACGAAGATTTTGCGGGCAGGCTTTTAAGCTTCGACAGTCGTGCAGCAGACATATACGCACAAATTGCCGCGTCACGCAAAAGCGCTGGCATACCCATCAGCCAGTTTGATGTGATGATTGCGGCCATCACACGGTCACAAGGGGCGACGCTGGCGACGCACAATACTAAGGTTTTTGTTGATTGCGATATCCCCATTATTGACCCGTGGAGGGCATGAGGGAACTGGTAATACCGCACATTCGGGGTAGCGGTTCGATGTTGGCCGGCTTTACCATCAGATTGATGATGCTTTGCGCGACCAGCCAGCTGAACTTGTACCTCGTGCGGGCTGCAATGACACGGAGCCGTTGGTTAATGCCTCGCGCACCCGCTCCGGCTCGTAACGATAGGGCAGGACGCATAGCTGCGGTGCGATGACAAGCTCAAAATCCCGCTGGCGTTCGATCAGCGACGCGAAATATTGCGCATTGTCGATACTCAGATCGACCCATCGTGCGTCCCCCCGACATCCGAGCAAGCGCAGATTTGTGTACAAGCATCACCAACGCCGCGCCGCGCGATCCCTCAAGCATGTGACAGTTGAGGTGTGCGATTCACGGACATCGTTTCAACTAAAACGAGGCGATGGATCGAGATCGCCGCGCGATTACATTGGGCGCACATGTATCACGAGACCGGCAACACCGGCCTCGTATGCGCGCGGTGTAGCATCTCCCAACCGACACTTCGCAAATGGCTACGCCGCTATCAGGAAGCCGGCGAAGCAGGTCTGCCATCCCAAAGCCGCCGTCCACACCAAAGTCCAAGCCAGAAAGTGTTTGAGAGTGATCGAGTAACGATCCTCCGACTGCACGCCGAGCACAAAGGCACGCGGCAGATCCAAAATGAGCTGTGATTGCACGAGCCAAAAGAACGATCCCTCGCGCCCGTTCGCAAGATCTTGTGCGAGGCGCGTGTGAAATCATCGATTCGGCCCAAGCGAGCAGCGCAGCCGAAACGTTATAGCCGTCCGGTTCCGGGGGATTGCGTCCAGATGGACACGACGGGGCAGCGAGTTCTTCGCCGAATCAGTGCAGCGGTGCCTGATGAGCAAGTGCATCAAATTCCGACCCCTCCCACCACGCTCGCCACACTTCAGTGGCAAGGTTGAGCATTCGTAACTCACTGACTTGAACGAATGCTGGTCCCGTCATAGTCTGACCGAAGGCGCGATCAAGGAGCAAATTGAACAGTGGCACCTCGACTATAACTGGCGCCGCCCGCACGGATCACGCGGTGGCAAGACGCCCGTCGATCGCATCGCAGAACTGGGCAAACTGACACCTCTCTCGGAAGAGCTAGCCGGTGCCTACGACGAACTGAAAGAGCGCATTCAACACCGCGAATGGCGGCTTGACAAGACTCTTGCTACACATCGCCGGCGCGTGTTGGAATTCGTGGCTCAGATAGAAGATGCAAGTTCCAACACGCCACGAAAACGGCCCTCTAAAAAGTGAAACGATGTCCGTGAATCGCACAGTATGCGCCCTCCTTCATCGCGGCTTACAATGCACGCTTCGCGAAGCCACCGAAGAGCGATTTCGATGCACACCGGCCGCTCCGTTCTGGCGAGAGTCTTGATTTGGCGCTCACGTGGCGCGAGCGGCGGACAATGGCATGGCAGAAAGCTTCGTGAAGACGATGAAGCGCGACTACGTTGCGTTCATGCCGAAGCCTGACGCGGTGAACGCCATTCGCAATCTGGCCGGTTGTTTGAGCATTACAACGAGAAGCACCCGCGCAATGCACTGAAATACCGTTCGTCGCACGCGTTTCGACGTAGGTGCCTCCATGCCGCCGATGACGCCGGCAAAGCGAACGCCGCCGGCATCGATGTCCAGAGGGTGGAAGCTTGAAAAGAACGGTGGCGTCGCGTTAGACCTGGCACTATCGGCTGCTCAAGGATTGGCAGGATTGTGCTGTCGATTCAGGTTCACGGTGGTCTTCTCAACCATAGTTGGCTGCCGTCACGAATCCCGCAAGTTCTTGTCCGTAGCGCACCGGCTCCTCGTAAAAGGGGCTATGTCCGCTCTCGTAGAAGAGCGACAGGCGGCTGTTCGCGTGAATCGACTTGATCCGTTCCGACATCGCCATGCGGACGAGCCGGTCATGGACGCCGTGCGTCAGCAAAATCGGGCCAGAATAGGCTTTAAAGACGGACTCGAAATTAGGCGTCTCCGTCTTGATAAAGCCCTCGTTCACGGCCCGTGCCGTCATGCCGTTGACGACCAGCATGCGCTGCATATCCACTTTTGTCGGCAGCCGGTGGAAGCAGGCAGCGAGGAAGTCGGCCGTGGCCGCGGTTCGTGTGGCGAGATCGTGAGAGGTGGTGGTGTTGGTGAATGCTGCCGCCTCTTCGGTGAGAAGCTCCGGTGACAGGTTGGTGACGGCGTCAACCAGGTTGATGCCGGCAATTGCACCACCGCCATATTTGCGCAGGTACGCACCGACCACGAAGCCGCCGAGCGACCAGCCCACCAGCACCGGTCGGCGAAGTTTGGCGCCGGCAATAACGGCGGCGACGTCATCCGCCCATCGATCGGCTTCGGAATAGGCTTGGAGCGAAACCGGCTTGTCGGAATCACCATGGCCGCGCAGATCGAAGCCGACCATGCGCAAGTGCGTTAGCGCAGGATCGGCGAACTGCTTCTCCCAACTCAGGCGACTCTGACGCAGGCCGTGAATGAACAGGATCTCAGGCGCTTGGCTGTCGCCCTGCGCCTCGCCCCTCAGCATCACGCCATCGGCGGAGCGGACGACGAACGGCTCGCGCACAGGTCCAGCCCTATCCAAAAAGGCACCCGGTTTGTTGGAGAATGCGCTGGTCCCTTGAGGTGTCGCATAGGCGACTTTGGCGGCCAGGGCGGTGAGGCCGGCCATGCCGGCGAGAAAGATACGTCTTGAATGGTTCATGAGAGTCACTCTATGTTGTTTAGTGATTGTTAATTTACTTGCTTGACTTTTTTTGTCAAGGGTTGTTTAGTGTCGCTATGGAACGAGACTCAAAATCGCGCGGCGGGCGGCCTTGGAGCTTCGACCGGGAAAAGGCGATCGACACTGCGATGCGGCTGTTCTGGCGGCATGGCTATGAGGGGGTATCGATCGGCGATCTTACGAAGGAGATTGGGATAGCGCCTCCCAGCCTGTATGCTGCCTTCGGCAGCAAGGCGGAGCTTTATCGGGAAGCTGTTAGCCGCTATGAGGCGACGCTCGGAGGCCTCGATGTGGCGTCCATCAACTCGGCAACGTCGCTGGCGGAGGCGGTGCGAGTATTACTTGAGGGAGCCGTGAGAGCCGTCACCAACCCTCACCTTGAACGAGGCTGTTTGATCTCAAGCGGCATGATCGCGTGTCACCCGGCGCATGTCTCGCTCGCTCGCGACGCGGCCGCGCGGCGTGATGCCATGCGCGAACGGATTGCGCAAACGCTCCAGCCCTTTGCGGGGACGCACGAGGTTCAGCGTTTGGCGCGCTATCTGGCGGCCGTCATGCAGGGCATTTCGATTCAGGCGCGCGACGGTAACAACCCGACGCAGTTGCAAGAGATCGTTGAAGAGGTGGTAGCGGGTGTCGCAGCACGGCTTTCTGAAGATGGGTGACTGTATTGACGGTGCTCGAGGTGCAGCCAAGCCCGGAATCGGCAGAACCAAGCTGGGTTTTGACGCGCCGCAACGAAAGCACATACTCAGCGCTTTTCGTGCCGGCGTTGGAGTTGAGCGGCGCGCTCAAGTAGATAAGTAGATAAAGGAACTGTAATCGTCACGCCGCTGGCTCAACTTGTCCCCGTCCGCGGCAACTGCAACCCACAGCAAGCCGTAGCCGACTGGCATGACTGGCACGATCGCGGGTACTCGTCCTGATTCCTGGGCTTTGAGTTTGACAGTGATGAACCGTCATCATATCTTTTTTCTTGCAGAACAAGACAGATTGGCCGTTTTAAATGTGGTTTGCGTCTTGGCCTGCTCCACAAACTGTGCGGCATTGAGCTTTACCTCGTGTGCGACGTGCTGATCTGTTGCAAGGTGGGTGTGGTTGCGGCATTCTAATTGCGCAGTTAACAGTCATCTTTATGCCCCCCTACCTACCATGACCAAAACTGATTTGTTTGCCGCCCAACAGCGCACCGACTGGGACCGCGCGCCGATTCAATCGTTTGAAGCATGGCTAGCCAGGCAACCCGGACGGCGTACCGGCTCCTCTTTGCAGCCTTCTACGGCCAAGGTCTATCTGGCTCAATGGCGCGCGTTTGTACGCTACCTTAACGCGCGCCACCTCCCTCTGAGCGCAGCGACATCTGACACAATCAACGCTTTTCTAGCCAGCTTGCATCACGAAAACCGCGACCAACGCTTGCGCTACCGCAAACTGATTGAACGCGTGTTCATCGATATCAACGCGTGCACACGGCAACAGGCCAGTATCAATCCCGCTGTCGGCGCGTTGCGCGACAGCCAAGCTACATGGAAGCGTGTTAAAGGTAACCAGGACACCGATTTTCTTTCACCGCAGGAAAGGCAGCACATCATCGACACGCTCTTATCTCCGGTGGCAGACACGTATTACGCGCGCTGGCACAGTTTACGAGACCGCGCGTTAGTCGCGACGTTTCTGGGCGCTGGGTTAAAGGTTTCACAAGCAATTAAACTGACTGTTAACTGCATTAATATTGGGCCAGACCGGCTCATGCATATCACCACGCCAGGCTCACGCTTTTCGCATCAACCTCGGCCCGAGCCGTTTGCGCAGTCGGCGCTGGCGCACTGGTTAGTCGAACGGCACGCCAGTGGTGTGAACAGTCCATGGGTCTTTCCCGGCGCACGGGATGGACGCCCGATGCACGCGGTCACCGCACTGCGCGCCACCGAGGCGATCGTGCGCGCCTGCCGCCTGTCGGCCACGCGGCAGGCGCGCACCAGTCCCCAGACGCTGCGCAATAGTTACATCGCGGCGCTATTTGAGGCTGGACAGACTACGCTGGCGGTCAGCGAAGTGCTCGGCGTGGAGCTAATCACCGCCGAGCGTCTCAAAAAGGCATGGCAGAAGTGGGCGCGAAAAAAATCAGTTTGAAACTAAATCTATGGTTACCCCATTTTTGCAGGTTTTCGATCAAGAGAAGTGCAGCCTCGCACTGCAGTAAGCACTGCGGCGAGCCGAGCGGGCCGAAACCGAAGGGGACGTTACACAGCAGATCGTCAACGGGCGAAAAAGCCGCTAACTCCCCCGTGGCGCCGCGCGCACCAAGGGGGCGGCGGCTTAGCGCACGCGTATAAAGTCACCCCCATATTGCAGCCACATAAGATAAGAGACATTCGAAAGCATGACACGGCAAATCCGTTCTGGACGTTCAGCAGGGCATGCTCCTCATGCTGCGATAGGGTCACCGTATGAGTAAGGACGTGGATATCTTCGTCCTCCAATCTACAATACCTCGGATACGTCAATCCTCACATCAGCGAGGCCGCATCCCTTGATGCGGAACGCCGCCGCGTTCGCCGGTTACGGTGCATGGCGCTCTCGCGCACCAATTCGTCGTAAGCTACGCGATTGATTTTGAAGCCTGGTGCTCCAGTGTGCAGTCCGTTCGTGCGCCACCCGACGCATCTGCTGTCGCCCGAAACGGATGGATGGTGGCAGGGCGGCCGGTACCGCCCGGCATGCACGACTTGCGGTTACGCCGCGTTTTCGGCCACCTTGGACAGCGCAACGTCAGCCTCGCCCGGTTGAGCACCGTGATCGCGCATCCGGCGGTGGACAACCCAGTCGCCGCATTCGATGGGCGTGCGCCCTACCGTCGAAGCGGCATCGACAGGATAGAACTGGCACGGCAACAGCCTACCGTTGAGCTGAACCTGAATCAGGCTGCGCTGAAACTCGCGCGGATGGTGCGGAAATACCTCCTCGATCTTATCCAACACCGGTAATAGCGCCTCGTCGATCTCGAACACGTCGCCGTAGACCTCACCGGCCGCTGTATCGGGTACCAAGCCCGGATACGCGCCAAGGTCGTACAGCGTGCCCTTCACGCTGCCTCGGCCAAGCCAGCGCGGCTGCGCGGTGCCGCTTCGTTGGGCGGCACGGCCAATATCGTTGGCCTCGTTTTCACGCAGTGTTCCGTAGACAAAGACGTTCAGCATAATGGTCTCTCTCGCTCAAGTTAGCTTCGTGGTGGAGATGAGGACGCCATCCGCCTCCCTGCAGATCTCTCCCCGCCGGATCGTGACACTAGGGAACGCGACGGCAACGTCCCATTCGCTGATGCCCCGATTTTTGGCTGCGCTGTGAGTGCACCGCAAACGCGCGAATGCCGACTTCGCATGCGTCCAACTCGCGTGTGTCCCGCACCGTGCCGTAGACAAGGATGCCACCCCAGCCATGTTTCTCGGCGAGCATGCCGAGGTTGCCGCCGACGAGCGCGCAACGCACGCTGCTGCCGCCGCCGACCACCAGCCCCCGCCCCTCGCCTTTTCCTCCAGCGCCGCGCGTACCAGCGTGTTGTCTTCGAACACCTTCAGCGTTGATGCCGGCCCGGCGAACGTGCTCGCCCGCCCGAAGGCGCGGAAGACCGACGCCAGCACATGCAGCATGCCGGTAGCCAAGCTGTCCTCATGGGCGTCGCACAGATCCGGGGTGGCGAACGTTGTCATCGTATCTCCTGGAACAAGAGCGGCCCGATGCCGCTTGCACGCCATGGGCTTTCACCAGCACGGGTGCACGGCCGGGCCGCTCGCCCCCTAGCATAGTGCGCGTGCCGTGACAGTGAAGGCATCCAGGCGGATGAAGCTAAAAAACGGCCGCTCAACGCATGAATCGGCCGACCAGTACCGATGCGTGTCCGCGTATGCTATACGCGGCACCCAGCCACTATCATGACACCGCTTATCAACGAGCCAAATTGCTGCGAAACTGCGCCATTATTTCACTTTGTTTGTGCCATTATCAGTGCCATGCTCTCTGCCGACACCCCGGCCCTGATGATGGCCGATATCCCGCCACATCACGCGCCGACCCGCGATCATCCGATCCGGATCAGGTCTCGGCCCATGCCGGCTGGCCATGGTTTTGCGGGCCATACGCATCCGTGGGCGCAATTGGCTTACTCGTCGCGCGGCGTGTTGCGCATGACTAGTATGAGCACCACCTGGATCGTGCCGCCGTCGCGCGCCGTATATGTGCCGCCGAACGTACCGCATCAGGTCGCTGTCATCGAAGACGCGTTCCTGCGCACGATCTATATTGACGAGTCTGCGTGTCCGGCAGGGCTTAGCGGATGCCAGGTCGTCGAAGTTTCGCCTTTGATGCGCGAGGTGATTGCGGCGCTCGATGCACGCGAGTTGCCCGGGCGGCGTGAAGCGCTGCTGTGCGAGTTGTTGCAGGACGAGATGATGCGCTCCCGGCCATTGCCGCTTGGCGTGCCGCTGCCGACCGAGAAGCGCCTGCGGGGGCTGTGCGAGGCCGTGCTGGCCGATCCCGCGCACGCTCAAACGCTCGAGATGTCGGCCGCACGGGCGGGCGCCAGCGTGCGTACCATTGCGCGGCTGTTCCGGCAGGAACTGGGTATGAGTTTTTCGCAATGGCGGCAGCAGGCGGTGCTAGCGCGCGCAATCCCGTTGCTCAGTCAAGGGTATCCACTCGCGCGCGTGGCCCATGAGTTCGGCTACCAGAGCCAGAGTGCCTTCTCGGCGATGTTTCGTCGCGCATTCGGCGAGAGCCCCCGTGCGTTCTTCACGCGACAGAACGGTGTGCCCGGTGCGCGCGAAGCGCAGGCCTTCGAGCCTGACGAGGTGGCCGGGCCGATCAGCTCGGACTGGCCGCCGGCACCGTAGCCGACAATTTGAAAGGATGCCTAACCTATAGGCGGTGTGCAGAATCAATCCGGCGGTGACGCCGGACTAGCGCAGTCAGGCAATGCGTTCCATCTTGACCATTCCGAAGTCGGCAAGCGGTCTCCCGGCGTTCTGATAGCGGAGCCGCGCATACAGTCTTGTGGCGGGGTTTTCGGTGAACACGCGCAAGCGCAGTATCCGCAGGCGACGCCGGCAAGCCCACGCGTGCACGGTTTCTAGAAAAAACGTGCGCCGCCCGCGCCGCGGGCTTCGGGTGCCAGTTGCAGGTCGCGGATATGCAGTGCGTCCCCTTCGCTGCTGATGTGCAGCACGCCGATGCGTTGGCGGTCCCGTTCGAATTTGCTCGCCAACCGCCGTGAGCACGCAGCCTCCATCCCATTGTCCGCCATGCTCTGAGGCGGTCGCTGGGGACTTCAGCGACTGATTCAGCTCGTCGGGCAGCAGCCATGCGCGCCGATAGGCCATGGCTGGATCATGCGCGCCAGCCTACACGAGGCCCTTGCCGCGGAGCGAGGCGCGGCTGTTGGCGAAGGCTGGGCCATAGACGTTGCGATGTATCCTGCGCGTGAGGTGTCCCGCTTGTGAAGTGGTCCTTATCCGACGTGCCAAGGGCTTGGCCGCGAGCGGATTCGCTGTCGGCCATCGCTTTACATTAGGATCTGCGCGCCGCGTGCCTTCAACAGCTCGCGCAGGATGCTGCGGTGGCAACGGCTTTCGTCCTCGCAATAGCAGCCGATCGAGAAATTTGTCGACTTGGAAAGCGCGGCGAGCACGTCCAGCACCTTGCTAGCGTCACCACTGTTCATGGCGGCACGAAAGCTACGGGCAAACGCGTTCCATTCGGTTTGACTGCGCGCCGATTTCGCCTGCGCCACGCCATCTGCGTCCGGCGACAGGATCGGCAACCACACATCGTAGTAGTTACATCGGGCAAATTCGGCCTTGGGCACGCCGCGTGGCGGCCTGCGCACCGTGCCGATGCGCAGGCCCTCGTCATCGGCGCGTGGCGATCCCAACTGCACGATCCGTATGCTCATCGCTCACTCCTGTTGCGTCAGTGCGTCATCTCGCGCCCCATAAACGCGTCAATGGGCCGTTGGTCCCTCCCAACGGATCACTATTCGGCACCGCCAGCGAGCGCATGCTCTGCACCGCAGCATCGGACAATGGCCCTCGGCAGATGTCCCACTGCTGCCCGGCCGGATAAGCACCGACCACCACCAGGTCCTCGCTGGCCGACAGGCAGCAGTGGGCTATGCCCGCTGGCAGCACGAGCACGTCGCCGCGCTCCAGCTGCACCTCGCGTGCGCCGGGGCCGCCCAACTCGACGCTGGCCACGCCCTGCGCGATGCCCAGCGCCTCGTGTGCGGTCGAGTGAAAGTGTGGGAAATCGTAGATGCCGTCACGCCATTGCGGTGGCCAGCCATAGCGGGAAAAGGTGGCCTCAAAACGCGTCGCCAGGTCGTACTCGTATGGACTGAGTCCTGCGCGGTATAGCAACACCGGCAGGCGGTCGTTGTTCGGTATCCAGTCGTTCGGTGGCAACATGAACGCTTCGGGCGTGGGCACGGGAGCGTACGACACGCCGGGCGGACGCGCCGAAGTTGCGCGGCTGCGGCGGACATGGCTGTCGCCCTCGGCGCCGAAGCCGCGCGGCGCGCGGCGTAAGTAGAAAAAACGTGGCATAACGGTGCTCCTTCGAGTCTTCGTCCGATCCGGTTTTTCTATTGATCGCGCATTGCCAGCGCAGATGCACGGTTCGTACCAGGTCGCGGCTCCCTAGCCGGCGCGGCCTGCATGAGCGACCTTGCACGTTGGAGTGCAAAATCTTGCGTTCACTGGCGCAATCGTCTGCTGGGCCGATCTGCACCAGCCTCGCACGATGCCCATCGCGCCGCAGCGAACACGCCGCCGCCTACCATGCAACGTCTATGATGCGCTTTTCTGCATTCCATCGCTTGCGGATTATCACCGCGGCACGCCACAGCGCAGCATTCTGGAACATCCTCGGTTCGTCGCCACGGCCGGCGGCTCGCATCGGCGCTGCTCGGTCGAGCCATGTCAACAAAACGGCATGGCGAACGGCTTGAGTTTTAGCCCGCACGCCGGTGCAGTGAACAAGGCCGAACGTTGTAGTTTGGATGGTCGCTTCATTGAGGCGCCCTTTTTATCGAGGTCAGAACGGCAATTCAACGCCCGTGAGTGACCGTGAGTGAGCCAGTACTGAGATCGGCCAGTTGTGCTTAACTCGTGCCGCTTTGCTGCTGCGCTTCAATGATGTACTGACTGGCCGCTCGCTGCCGGCTACCACGGTAAGACGTCACCGCTTCGAACAGTGGCCAAGACGGGAACGGGCCATGCACACGCTGGGCATCGCAATCTTCATCGTGCCAGTGCTCGGCGGTCTCATTATCGGTCTGACTGCACGGTATGGCTCAGAGAAGATCCGCGGGCACGGCATCCCCGAAGCCATCGAGGCGATCCTGTTCGACAAAAGCCGCATGTCGCCCAAGGTCGCGCTGCTTAAGCCGTTGTCATCTGACATCGTGATCGGCAGTGGCGGACCATTCGGCGCGGAGGCGCCCGATTATCATGACTGGCGGTGCGCTGGGCTCGCTAATCACGCAGTATTTCCGCTTATCGGCGGCAGAACGCAAGACGCTGCTGGTTTCCGGTGCAGCCGGCGGGCATGACCGCGGTGTTCGGTACGCCCTTGGCCACTGTACTGCTCCCGCCTCGCCGTGCATGGGCTCGAGCGGCTAGCGGTCGCCGACGATCCGCATTCGCGCCGGCGCCGTGAGGCACGACCTTGTTAATACCGGCGCGATGGCGCGGCGACCGCGGCTCATCTCAGACAGGTGCTATACACCGCATTGCCATCGAGGCGTGCCACGATGGCATGAAGTTGGCTCCAGACGCCGATGACCGAGCGACGCGGCGCCCGTCGCGGCCCGCTAGCGTGATGACGCGCCGAACAACGCCGCGATGCGCTGCTTGAGCATCGGCAGCACCTGATCGGCGAACCACGGGTGGCGCTTAAACCATAATTGATTGCGCGGCGACGGATGCGGCAGCGGCACATACGATGGGGCGTACTCGGCCCACGCGCGGACCGTTTCGGTCAACGACGACTTGCGCCGTGCGCCGAGGAAATGATGCTGCGCATATTGTCCAACTAACAGGGTCAACTCAATCCGTGGCAAATGGGACAACAGCTGTTCAAGCCACAATTGCGCGCATTCCGGTCGCGGTGGATTGTCCCCGCTCGTACCCCGACCCGGGTAGCAAAAGCCCATCGGAATGATCGCGACGCGAGATACATCGTAAAATTCGGCCTCGGTCATGTCGAGCCAGTCCCGCAACCGCTTGCCGCTGGCGTCGCTCCATGGCACCCCGGACATATGGACTTTTGCCCCCGGCGCCTGGCCGACGATCAACAGACGCGCATCGCGGCTGGCCCTGACCACCGGCCGTGCGCCGGCCGGCAACTGTGCATCACAGACACGGCATGCGCGCACGTCGCGCAGCAACATGTCCAAAGACGCATATCGGGAATGGGGCCGCATAAGCTTCATACCGCTTCAACACACATTACACCAAACCAGCGGGCAGCATACACCCGCGGCGAGCCCGGCACCATCGCCGCGCGCCGCAGCAACGGTGTTCAAAAAACACGGCGCCCTGGGGCTCGTGAAACGAGCACCCGGGTACGTATATTGCAGCTTTCGTTGCGACACTCGTCAAAGGAGAACCCGCGATGAAACGACACGTTGTCTACCTGCTATTTGCCATGCTCATGGCCGCGCTGACCACTGGCATTGAAGGATGTAAGCGCGCCGACAATTCCGGGGTCGCGCCCGGCGGCACGGGCAGCGCGGACAGGCCGGCGTCCGGGGCCAGCTATTAACCCACGGTTGCCGCGGTCAGCAGCGCGCACTTCGGGCCACCGCGGCCGGCCCGCCATCATCGGGTCGGCAAGCGCCGCCGCGGCTGTGCAGCCGATGTATGCCAGCATCACCATTTCACGCGCGCGTCCCGTACCCACGGCGCCGCGGACAGATAGGCTGCGATGTCCGTGAGCGCAGCATCTGGTATATCGCGAAAGTCCAGTTCCAGTACGTCCATGGCGAGTTTTCGGTTGCAGCGGATCCGGCTCTGCGTAACGTGGCTGGCATAGGTGCCTAACGCTGCCCACACGGCAATAATCCGCAGCTCGCCTGCCGACGCGCGTACTGTAAGCCGTACCGTGACGGGCTGCGGCGCACGTGCGTGGCTGCCCTGCCAGGCCGCGTCGCGCAGTGTGGCAGCAACTGGCGTGCGGGCATGCTCGACGCCGGTATCTCGTGAATTCAAGCCGTTGTTCATCTCCCTACCTTCGTGGTCCCGGACTGCGGAAAAACTACATCGCCCGGGAAGTGAAATGGCACGGGTGGTGGCGTGGTCCCCCACAATCGATACTTTGCCCGCCACCATGCTATTTCAAGGCGCCAATCCGGACGCCACGGTTCGACGCGACGCGTCAAGCACGGAGGCAGACGCAATATCCGTACCGGCTTGCCGCTCGCAGCGCGCGTCCCACGACGGACACCTTGCGACCGCCCCAGTGCAGGCCCCGTCCCGTCTTGCGACTGCGGCTGCCACCCTGCGATTTGTGGCATGCATCCGGTCTGGGTCGCCACACTCGCTCACCGTGTCGCGGATCCACTTCTTGTCAGTACCAATGTCGTACAGAGGGTGACGCGCTTGCCGATCGGCTTTAGCGTCGAGGAGAACGTCTCACCGGTCTTCGGGTACGTGCGTCGGGACGCGGTCAAGCCGTACACCACCAAAGCAGCCTGCACCAGTTCGCGCCGAGTCTCGTAGTCGATTTAATCAAGCATCGATTGCCTCACTGACTTCTCCCACCTCAAATTACACGACGGCTGCGGATGCTGCCGCATACCCACAGCGGTGGGGGAGCATTTTTGCGCCTATATCGATTGCTGCGTCGTTAACGGGGGTGACGAGCTGCCCATTGCTAGGCCAGGGCAACAGTATCAAGCGCCTTGCGTGCGCTCGATACTGCCGTCGCTACGCTTCAGAGCATCGCGGATCTCGCGCAGCAGTAGGATATCCTCGGGCGGCGCCGCCGGAACGGCAGGCGTCTCTTTAGCCTTATGCGCGTCCAGTCTGCGCAATTCGTTCACCGCTTTGACGAGCAAGAAGACGATCACCGCCAGAATCAAAAAATTCAAGACCACTGTAATGAAGGCCCCGTAGCCAAACACCGCGACGCCTGCCGCCTGCAGGTCTTTGTACGAGTCGGGATTGCCTTTGAACGTGGCCGGAATACGTCCGATACGGATGAACTTGTTTGAAAAGTCTAGCCCGCCCGTGACGGCACCGATGACTGGCATGATTAAGTCCTTGACCACCGAATTGACAATCGTCGAGAATGCGCCGCCGATGATCACACCAACGGCCAGGTCCATCACGTTGCCTTTGATCGCAAACTGCTTGAATTCTTGGATGAGTTGAGCCATTTCGTGCTCCGGCAAAAATATCCTAGGCGCTTAAGCGATCCGCGTGCCCGACTCGGTCGACTCGCGTCAGTGAATCTCCAGATCTGGGTCAACTTGACGGCCAATGTCCCCAATCAAGCATTCCCTCCGCGCCAACCGGCTCCGCGTGCCGAAGCATGAACACACTGTGTTGTGAATTGTGCAAGCGTTGACGACGCAGCGTCTGCTCGGCCCGATGCGTATGTTGTACTCGGCAAGGACAGGGTGGCTAGCGTCCTTTGCCATGCCATGCGTTTACTCCCGCAGCATATGGCGCTGTAGACCTTTACAGCACTTGAATCTCTACCATTAACGGCCAATGGAAAGCTCACTGTGATCAAGTTACCCGCGCCGAAATTCAGCTCGTCGATGGACAAGGCCTGTCGCCAACCAGCCCTCGAAGTCTCGCAGGACCCTACCAACGATACGCTACCGGAAAAGTTGCGGTGTATCTGGAGCGATGCGTTCAGCCACAATACGCCCAACTTTCTTGAACAACAGTTCAATGTGCGACGTCTCGACCCAACTCGCGTAACCGACGTGACGAACGCAAAAGGGGAGGTTAAAAGCTGTATTTTGCATCGATCTTGGACCTATATAGCGGCAAGGTCTTCGTCTATGAAACTTCACAGCACCCGTTGTTCAACCTGGTAGGGAGGATGCTAAACAAGCGATTGATCAACCCGAAGCACACGGCCAAGGCTGCACTCGGACCCGGGCTGGCAGTATCTCGGCCAGGCCAGTTTCTTGCACTCAGGTTGTCAACCACGATCGATTCGCGTCCCTGCAAAACAAGGGGCAGTAAAAAATCCTGCTCAAGGAACCAAGCCATGGCTATGCCGCCTATTGCTGGTCGCTCGACTCGGCAGTTTCTTCGTCAAGCATTTCTTTTCCCTTTTCGCGGGTTCTGTGCCTCTGCGTATTGGCAACGGCTGATGAAACGACATATTGGCATTATCCCATTGCCAGCGTATGGGCTCATCCTCGCATGCTTAAGCGCACTTATTGCGCTTGAGGAGCTACCGAGCGAATTGCCAGTACTCATCGCCGTGCTTGCAGTTGTCGGGTTCACTTGCTTTGAAATTGGCGCCCGGATGCCCGTGCTACGTCACATGGGTGGTCCAGTGATCGTGACACTATTATTACCCTCTTGTTTGACCCATCATCAATGGTTGCCAAAAGATTTGATTGTTTCAATCCGCGAGCTGTGGGTGGCAACAAATATCCTCTATCTATTCTGCATCCTCGTGATCGCGGGCTGCTTACTGGGTATGGATCGACAAGTATTGATTAAAGGCATTGTGCGATTCTGCGTCCCCGTTGTGGCCGGTTCAGTGACTGCGGCATTAGCTGGCACCGCAACGGGTGTTGCATTCGGTTTGAGCGCGCAGGATACATTCTTTTTCATTGTTGTACCTATTATGGCCGGCGGAATCGGCGAAGGTGCGATTCCTCTTACCATCGGCTATGCCGCGCTATTACAGCAACCACAAGGCCAATTGTTTGCGCAAGTAGTGCCGGCGATTGTCTTAGGCAATTTAGGTGCCGTCGCTAGTGCCGCAATACTGCATCGAGTCAGCCGAAGTTGGCCCCAAGACACCCAGGCTTGGCTGACGACGGCGGATAACACTACACTGTTATGCCGTAAGTCTATTCCCATTGAGCACATTGCGGCAGCCGCAACGATTGCCATTAGCTTGTATTTTGCTGGCCTGGTTATTCAACATTTTACAAGCTTGCCCGCACCGATCGGCATGTTAGCGTTCGCCGTTTTGATTAAGCTAATTGGTGCCGTGCCCTCTCATCTCGAACATGGCGCGCACTGGAATTATCGTTTCTTCGCATGCGCGGTGTCTTATCCACTGCTATGTGGTGTTGGCATCACATTGATGCCATGGGATGCAGTCATTGCCGCTCTGAGTCCAGTGCACCTTGTCACAGCACTTGTCACGGTGCTTGTACTAATGACCACCGGCTTTCTCGTCGGACGTTGGACGGGGCTGCCGGCGATTGAAAGCGCGTTGGTCAACGCATGTCATAGTGGCATGGGTAGTGTCGGAGACTTGGCCATTCTCACCGCAGCCAACCGTTTGCCATTGATGCCGTTTGCGCAACTTGCCACTCGGATCGGTGGGGCGCTTACAGTGGTGGTAGCGCTGTTATTGTTGGACCAATGTATTTGATGCAAAAATGCACATGTCCTGTCTACGTCGTCGACATAAAATCGGCAACATTATTAAAATATTATATAATTTACGTAGGGGCCAATTAAGCTATATTCAATAACGATGTGTGAACCGCGATTGCGTAATGCATGTTCAGTCGCATCAAGCGTGATATGGCTTAACAGCTGACTCTTGCAACTGATACGCCGGCTACGATGGTAAGAAACGCCGCAACAACGTTAAATTCATCATCAAGGAAACGCGAACGCATGCTGAGGCAGTATGCATTGAGTCAAACAGCTGTCGGGCAATTACGGTATGTAATGACATCACTTTCTGCATGATACGGGGCAATAACGACTGCTTCTTTGAATGCATCCATGTCCAGAACCGCGTGATTGGCTAGGCATCGCAATGACAATCGCGTCGCGCGCCATCGCGGGCCGTCATTCGGTTCGGGATTTACCAGCCTCAGGGCGAGACGAGCACGCTCCTTTCAGGTAAAATCAAACGAGCTAACGTCATTTTACCCTGTATTCGTCCGCCAACGCAGGCCCCGCTTGAAAACCGGACAACATCACATGAAGATCCGAAGGGCAGAAACGCTTATATGATCGGCGCCGGTTTTCTTGGGATGTCCGACTTATCTATTGCAACGCAGTGTACCGCAGCAATAGGACATCGACATGTTGCTGCATCGACCCGAAGTAGCGCCTAGATGAATTCCTCTGCACGAACGCTGTCGTAGTCGATTTGTGCCTTTTCGAATTACTGCCATGCCCGTTTCTTTCCGTCCGCCACTTTGCCAACCCGCCCGTCAGCTTACCTGGGTTGCAACCGTATTCGCAGTGCTGGTGGTCGCGTTATCTATCGCAGTGCGAGTAAGCGCGGCGCCCACCCCCGCTCCTAGCGCTGCTGTGCCGCCGTCATCTGGCACGCCGGCCGCGCCAGCGAGCAACGCCGTGGTCACGCTCACGCCGGAGCAGGCACGTGCCGCTTTGCAAGTATTGAACGATCCTCGGCGCCGCGCGCAGTTCGAGGACACGCTGCGGGCGATCGCCGCGGCGGGTACGCTGGCAAGCCCAGCCGCGTCGCTCCCTGCCGTCGCCGCGAGTGTGCCCTCGGCCGCCAGCGGTCCGGCTGGGTCGTTGGCCAAGGCGCTCGACGCGGATGGACTGGTGACACAGTTATCGCGGCACATCGCACAATCCGCTTCCACTTTCGGACAGCGCGTGCACCTGTCGAGTTCGGCATTGCTCGACTTTCCGTCGGTCCATCAATGGTGGGCATGGCATTTATCCA
Organism: Burkholderia sp. b14; assembly: GCF_900156195.1. Lineage (NCBI taxonomy): Bacteria > Pseudomonadati > Pseudomonadota > Betaproteobacteria > Burkholderiales > Burkholderiaceae > Burkholderia > Burkholderia sp. b14. The sequence continues at coordinate 392,345 of NZ_FTPJ01000002.1, read as the reverse complement.
GCCCACAAGGCAGGCATGCGTTGCTAGGATTGCTAGAACTGCTACTTGCCGTGCTGGTGCCGTCACTAATGCTCGAATTGCTGGTGCGACGGGCAGTACGGCGCTCACGCAGCGCGCTGGCGTCCCATCACGCCACACCCCACGAGCCGCCTGCCCCATCGCCCCAAAGTGGCACCCAGCCCGGCGACGCAGGCGTGCCGCGAGCGTCTGCGTCGCGCGCGGCACATCATTGGAGCCGCCTGCAAGTACTACCCCGCGCGCTGGTCCACTTGTCGCTTGGTGCGTTGCCGTTGACCGCGTTTGCGCTATGTGCATCCATGCTGCTGTCCGTGTGGGGCGATTCCAACGCGCAAGCGGCAAGCGCAATGGGCGTAGTCGTTGATGCGTACGTAATTGGCCGGGCGGTATTGCTCGCCTGTGCATTCTTTTTTTCGCCTAACGCGCCACACCTGCGTCTACTTCCGTTGCGAGATCGCTGGGCGTCGTTTGCACAAAGCTGGATGACTCGAATGGTGGTCGTCGCAGGGGCCGGCGGAGCATGGGCAGGCGCTGCCGGCCGGCTCGGCATGACGCAGGAAGCGCAGTTGGCACTGGTCAAGCTGGTGGCGCTGGCGGTACACATCATGGCGGCGATCGCAATCCTGCAATGCCGGGTACCGGTGGCGCGTACGATCCGTGGCTATTTCACGAAACGGCCAACGCTCGCGTACCTGGGCCACTGGCTGGCGGATATCTGGGCAGGCTCGACGGTGTTCGTGATCCTCGCGCTGTGGTTAGTCTGGGCGCTCGACGTGCGCAACGGCTACGAGATGGTGCTACACCTGGGCGGGCTGTCACTCGCTGTACTGCTCGCCGCGCGCGTCGTCGCCATTGTCGCGTTCGGCGCGCTCGGACGCGTGTTTGGACAAGGCGTGGACGACAACACTTCCAGCGTCGGACGTCGGCGCGCGTACCGCTATTATCCGCTGCTGCGTCAAGCCTTGTCCGTGGTGATCGGCGTAGCAACTTTGTTGGTGCTGCTGTCGATATGGGGACTGCACGTCGGCACGTTCCTTGTCTACAATCCAATCGGCAACCGGCTTGGCTCGGCGCTGGTGACGATCGCGATTGCAGCGCTGGTCGCAGTGTTGATCTGGGAGATCGCGAACGTAGGCGCCGAGCGGCGGCTCGAGCGGTGGACGGCGGCTGGCGACGTGATCCGGGCGGCGCGGCTGCGCACGCTATTACCGATGCTGCGTACCACGCTATTCATCGCGATCTTGATGATCGTCGGGCTCACCGCGCTGAGCCAAATCGGTGTCAACACGGGCCCCCTGCTGGCCGGCGCAAGCATCTTTGGCGTCGCGCTCGGATTCGGCTCGCAAAAGCTGGTGCAAGACTTCATCACCGGCATTTTCCTATTGATGGAAAACGCGATGCAGGTCGGCGACTGGGTGACGGTCGCGGGCGTATCGGGCTCGGTCGAGTATTTATCGATCCGCACTGTACGTTTGCGCGGCGGCGACGGCTCGCTGTACACGGTGCCATTCAGCTCTGTCACAACGGTCAACAACACCAATCGCGGCATCGGCAACGCCGCAGTGAAGGTCGTGATCGCAGCAGGGGCAGACGTCCAGTACGCGATCCAGACGCTGGTCGACATCGGCGCCGAGTTGCGCAGCGATGACAAGTTCAAGGATGGCATCTTGTCCGACTTCAGCTTCTGGGGCGTCGACCAGATCGATGGCGCGAGCATTACGCTGGTCGGTCAGATCGCGTGCCGCGATACCCGTCGCTGGCCGGTTCAGCGTGAATTCAACCGGCGCATCTTGGATCGTTTCACGGAACGGGGCATCGAGTTGGCCAATCCACAGCAGCGCAACTTCGTGATCGATGCGCGCGCGACGGCCACGCAGCCGAGCGGGCCGGACGCGGGCACGTCCCCGAACCGGTAGAATTGCGCATTGCGCGGCGCCCCTAACGCGCCCAACTGCCGGCTCCGGGGGAGCCGGTTCAGTCGCGCGGCCGCCCGCACGAAATGGGGAGCTGCGCGAGCGCGACCCAATAACGAAGCGGCTTGACGTCGATCACGATGCAAAAAGCAGGGCTGACCATCACATTCTGAATTGGATTGTATCGTTGTAACCGCTTAACCTGTCGCGACCGGCTTTCCAGCCCAACTCAATTTACGGCTTCGTGTGTCGCCGGCGCGCACTGCTTGGCCCGACGGCCGCGTCCGAATTGAACCGCTTTGTTGTACGGCTCGCGCTGCCAGCGCTGCTTTTCGACATCACCGCCCATTCGGACTGGGCGCAGCTGACTAACCCGGCGCTGGTCGCCACGTTCTCTGTCAGCTGCACACCGGCTATCTCGGCTTCCCCCTTGTCCTGCTCGCGTTCGGCCATGCTGGCCTTGCGCCGACCACGATCGCTACGGTCATCGTCACCTGCGTACTGTTTACCTTTGCGATCGTGCTAATAGAAATCAGCGTGCAAAATGAACGCGCGCCGCGCAAGCTCGCGGCGAAGGTGGCGTGGTCACTCGTGAAAAATCCGCTAACCATGGCACCTGTCGTCGGCGCGCTCGTCTCCGGTGCCGCGATCGCGCAGCCGCCCGGCCTGACCGTGTTCACGAAACTGCTAGGCGGCGCGGCCAGTCCATGCGCGCTCGTGAGCCTCGGGTTGTTCCTGGCCGAGCCCCGGCCGGCAACCGGAACTACCCGCGCGGCGCTCGTGTTTACCGGCGTCAAGCTGCTCGTGCAGCCAATGCTTGCATGGTGGCTGGCAGTCCACGTATTCGCTCTCGCCACGCCACTGGCCGACGTCGCCGTGCTGCTCGCCGCGTTGCCCACCGGCACGGGGCCGTACATGCTAGCCGAGTTTTACCGCCGCGAAGCTGCCGTGACGGCGCAGACGATCCTGCTGTCCACGATGGGTTCCCTGGCGTCGCTGTTGCTGCTGCTGTATTGGATGCGCGCACCGGGCGGCTGACTCGCCACACGCGATAGGGTCAATACAACTTCCGGGGTGGCAAGGAGCGGCGAATTTGCTTGCGCAATCTCGCCACGGCGGCTGCCTTTTTCCGCTTGCGCTCTGCGGTGGGCTTTTCATATGCCGTGCGGGCACGCAACTCTTTGATCAAGCCAGTGCTTTCGATCGAACGGCGGAAACGCCGGAGTGCAACCTCGACGGGCTCATTAGGCTTCGGGATAACAGTGGTCAAATCATTCCTTTGAGTTCAATGGGAGAAAAAGGTACCGCACGCCTGTGCGAAACCCAAGGCGTCGCATGCTCACGAAACATCAGCTAAAGCAAGTAATGGCTGGCCCGCTCACATGTCGATCACCGACGCGCCGTCCACCTTGCCGTCGATGATGTCCTGTCCTCGCTGACAGGCAACACGTCGGGCCACGCCGAAATCGGCAAACACATGCTCCTGGTCCATCTTGAACACGCGGCCCGCGCCCACGACGCCGTCTGTTCCCAGACGACAGATGCGCACGGCAACATCATAACCTTCGTCATAGCGCCGGTGACCGTCGAAACGGCTGAATTGGCGCGCGAAAACAAGCGGACGAAGCTCGAACCCCTTGTATAGAAGTCGCAGCGGTGTCGACATAGTCGCTCCTCGACAGGGGACATCGGCCACTATACACGCAAATCACGGAGCGGGTCCCGATATTCTGGCGCTCTGAGAAATGGGTGAGGGCAACCTCAAATCAGGCCGCTCTAAAGTGGAAATCTCCGGCTCTTCGGGGTGAGCTGATAGTGCCGAGGGCCCAAGCTCATCAAGGATCGCTGTACGTTGACGGATGAGATAGCGGTGCCCACGATTATCGATGAGTACGATGTAGAACGCAAATACGATGATGCGATTGTGATGGTTCGCAGCTGAGCGTTACTCAATAACGGATGAGAACATGTTATCACTAATATAAAGCCTATGGCTCGCGTACTGAAGGAGACGTGTTGTGCCAATGATGCGGTGGCTTCACGCTTCACAGCATCTGACGCGTTTTGCTACCCAAGCAGTCTCAGCTAAAAGCGTACTAAGCCTCGCTGATAGGTTGGCACAGTGGCGATCGCAATGACTTGCTTTTCGCTATTTGTTGCAAGTTTCGGCTTTATCGTTTAATGGCTTGTCGTTTAAGCAAAGATAATGCAATTGAATGCATTATGGCGGGCGCTTTGCAGTCTTTCAACCAGGCGCTAAGCGTTGCAGTTACATGAACCTTTGTAGCGGCTCTTGACAGTTGGGCACAGTGTTTGCAAGAGGTGAAGTAGGTAACGTCAAGCTGATTGGTCAAGGAACGGGTGCGTTGCCATAGCCGTATGGCTAAATAAAAGTGATGTCTGGAGGGAAAAATGAAGAAGTACCCCAGTACTAAACTGAATGACGCCGCGCCAGTGCGCAGCCTTCGCGTTATGCTCAGCGTTTTCGCTAAAGCTTGGCACAAGTTGATTGTGGCGTGGTCACCGGCGGGCCAAGTGACACGAACGGCTCCCTGACGTGTGCCGATGGGTGGCTCTGATCGCCGCAGTGAATGGTTAGGGATTGCACGCGGCGTGACATAAAAGCCGAGTGGTTTATGAAGGGCAACGATAAATCCTGATTATAGCTTTAATGTTAATTTGTATGCCTATTAAATGTTAGGCTAATCAGTCACCTGAATCGGAGCTTTGTTATGGATGCTAGCGTCACGTCTGCTACGTATGCATTATCCGCTGCCCAAACGGAGATCTGGCTCGCGCAGCAGCTGCATCCAGACAGCCCTGTCTACAACATTGCACAGTACACGGTGATCGAAGGCGCGATTGATCCTGCCGTTTTTAAAGCGGCATTGTGTCAAGTCATTGATGAGGCCGACACCCTGCGCTTGCAATTTATCGACGGCGATAACGGGCTGCGGCAGAGGATCGGCTCACCCGCATGGTCAGTGCCGGTGCTGGACCTCACAACAGAAGCGGATCCGCAGGCGGCCGCCCAGGGGTGGATGCGCACCGATTATGAGCAGCCAGTCAATCTTTTACGGGATCCGCTTTTTTGCTACGCGTTGTTGCAAGTCGCGCCCACGCAATGGCTCTGGTATCAGCGCTATCACCATATCATCATGGACGGATATGGCCAGTTCCTCATCGCACAGCGTGTCGCACACGTGTACAGTGCGATGCGCGCGAAACGTGAGCCCGCGCCTTGTACGTTTGGCTCGGTGCTGAAGCTGTTAGAAAGCGATGCGCAATACCAGGCCTCCGCCCAGCGAGCACGGGATGAATCCTATTGGCTTAAGCACTGCGCCAATTGGCCTGAGCCTGCGACGCTGGTAAGCCGCCGCGCCTCTGCTTCACAGCAGCGGCTGCGCCAGACAACTTATCTGGCCACCCAGGCGCTGGGCGACACTGCGTCGGATACTCGTCGGCTAACACAGTTTATGACGGCGGCGATGGCCGCGTATCTTTATCGATTCACGGGTGAACAAGACGTCGTATTGGGTCTTCCGGTCAAGGCCCGCTTCGGTGCCGACCGGCATATTCCTGGCATGAAGTCCAATACATTGCCACTGCGGCTCACAATACGACCAGGAATAAACCTGTCGTCGTTCATGCAGCAGGCCGCGCAGGAGATGCAAAGCGGGCTACAGCATCAACGCTACCCGAGCGAAGCGCTGCGGCGTCAACTTGGGCTGCCGCCCGGGCAGCGGCTGTTTGGTACCACGGTCAACGTGATGCCGTTTGACTATGACCTGTTGTTTGGCAGGTATCTGTCGACAAACCATAATCTGCTCCTTGGTCCGGTTGACGATTTAATGCTTGATGTCTATTGGATACCTAATAGTCATCAATTGCGCATTGACTTTGACGCCAATCCTGCTTGCTACAGCGTGCAGGAGCTTGAAGCGCATCAGCGCCGGTTTATCCGATTCATACAAGCGCTGGCTGACAATGCCATGCAACCGATTGGCAGCATCGATCTGCTCGACGCTGACGAACGGCGTCGGCTGTTGGTCGAGTGGAATGCGACAGAACAAGACTATCCATCGCACTTGTGTGTACACCAGCTATTCGAAGCGCAGGTCGAGCGTACACCTGAGGCACCGGCGCTGGTGTATGAAGAGCAGACACTGAGCTATGCGGAGTTGAATACGCAGGCTAACCGCCTGGCGCATCGGCTCATTGAATTAGGCGTCAAGCCGGACGCCCGTGTGGCGGTCTGCGTGCAGCGTAGTCCCGCGCTGGTCGTTGGACTACTGGCAATTTTGAAAGCTGGCGGCGCGTATGTGCCGTTGGACCCCAACTATCCGGGCGAGCGCTTGGTGCACATCCTCGCCGATGCCGCACCGAACATTGTGCTCGCGGATGCGGCTGGGTGCGTCGCACTCGGTGACACGGTGCTGGCCGAACGTATAGTGCTCAGTCCGAACATGCTGCCGGAGCAGGCGGACACCAATCCGTCGGTGCCGGGCCTCACCGCACAGCATCTGGCGTATGTGATCTACACATCTGGCTCGACCGGTATGCCGAAGGGTGTGATGATTGAACATGCTCAAACAGTCAATTTTTTGCATTGGGCACTGCAAACTTTTACGCCATCAGAGACGCGGCACACGCTGTTTGCGACATCAATTAATTTTGATCTTTCGGTCTTCGAGTGTTTTGTGCCGCTCACGCAAGGCTCAACTGTGCACCTGGCTGACAATGCCTTGGCTTTAATGCATCGAGCTCAGCCAGTCAGCTTAATTAATACCGTGCCTTCTGCGCTGCAGTCCTTGTTGATGCGTCGAGCGAGCTTAGCTTCGGCGAGCACAATCAATCTGGCAGGCGAGCCGCTGACAGCGCGCTTAATCAAACAGATTTTTGAACAGACGCCGGTTAAGCGGCTGTGTAATCTTTATGGGCCTTCAGAGTGCACCACCTATTCGACTTGGAACTCGATGTACCGTGGCGACCCATGCATTGAAAGCATCGGTCGCCCGATTGCCAATATACGTATTTATCTGCTAGATACTCACGGTCAGCCGGTGCCGCTGGGCGCGGTCGGCGAGTTGTATATTGGCGGCGCGGGTGTGGCACGTGGTTACTTGAACCGGCCGGAGCTGACCGCCGAGCGCTTTGTGCGCGATCCGTTCTCAGATAAAGCTGATGCACGGCTGTATAAGACCGGGGATTTGGCGCGTTACTTGCCCGACGGCAATCTGGAGTTCTTGGGCCGCAACGATGATCAAGTCAAGATTCGCGGCTTTCGGATTGAGCCCGGTGAGATCGAAGCATGCCTGACGCAATACCCGCAGGTGCGCGAGGCGGTCGTGCTTGCACAAGGCGGCGGCAGCGGCAAGCGTCTGGTGGCGTATGTGGTCGCAGAAGCCGATGAGCACTTGGCCAGTACATTGCACGCGCATGTGGCGGCAAGCTTGCCCGAGTACATGGTGCCCAGTGCGTTCGTGCAGCTGGACATATTACCGCTGACACCAAACGGTAAACTCGATCGGCGTGCACTGCCCGCGCCAGATGCCAACGCGTTCATGCATCAGGCGTACGAGGCGCCGCAGGGCGAGTTCGAGACGACGCTGGCGCAAATTTGGACCGAGCTGCTGGGTGTCGATCAAGTGAGCCGGCATGATAGCTTCTTTGCGCTCGGTGGCCATTCGCTGCTCGCGGTGCAGTTGATTGAGCGTCTGCGGCGCCGGGGAATCGGCTTGTCGGTGCGTGCGCTGTTTGACACGCCGGTGCTTATGGCACTGGCCCAAACGCTGGGCGAGCATCGTGAAGTGGTCGTGCCGCCCAATGCTATCACGCCGGCCACCACCGCGCTGACGCCCGAAATGCTACCGCTTATTGAGCTGACGCAGGCCGAGATCGATCGGATTATTAAACAAGTGCCCGGTGGCGTCGCAAATATCCAGGATATCTATGCACTGTCGCCACTGCAAGACGGCATTCTGTTTCACCATCTGCTCACCCGCGACGGTGATCCGTATCTGCTGATCACCCAATTGGCTTTTGACACGCGAGCGCGGCTCGATCAGTATCTGGATGCGCTCCAGCAGGTCGTGAATCGCCACGACATTTTGCGCACTGCGTTGGTATGGGAAGGTGTGTCCACGCCCGCGCAGGTGGTGTGGCGCCAGGCGCCGCTGTCGGTGATCGAGCTCACGCTGGAGCCGGCCGACGGGCCGATCGCGGAGCAACTGGCGCGACGTTTTGATTCGCGTCACGCTCGGCTGGACCTGACGCAGGCGCCTTTACTACGTTTGGCGGTTGCCCAAGACACCGACGATCGCTGGGTGCTGGTTCAGCTAATGCACCATTTGCTCGGCGATCACTCGACGCTGGAGATGATGCACGTGGAGGTGCAGGCGTTCATCGCAGGTGAGGGTAGGAGGTTACCACCGGCACAGCCATTCCGTAATCTAATCGCACAGGCGCGTTTGGGCGTCAATCAAGCCGAACATGAACGCTTCTTTAGTGACATGCTAGCCGACATTGAGGAGCCGACGTTGCCGTTCGGCTTGGTGCAGGTGCATCGTAACGGCACACAGGTGAGCGAAGCGCATCGGATGCTACCGCAGGCATTGAACGATCGACTGCGCGCGCAGGCTAAGCGGCTGGGTGTAAGCTTAGCCAGTTTGTGTCATCTCGCGTGGGCGCAGGTGCTTGCGCGTGCCAGTGGCCAACAACAAGTGGTATTTGGCACAGTATTGTTTGGACGGATGCAAGCCGGCGGCGGCGCGGATTGTGCAATGGGGCTTTTTATCAATACGCTGCCCCTACGCGTAAACTTAGACGGCAGTGTGAAAACGAGTGTATGTGCCACGCATGCGCGCCTGGCGGCGCTGCTCGAGCATGAGCATGCGTCGTTGGCGCTCGCGCAGCGTTGTAGTAGCGTGCCGGCGGGCACGCCGCTGTTTAGCGCGCTGCTCAATTACCGGCACAATGTGGTGACTTTAGACGAGCACGGCATGCCGCCGGGCATCGAGCGGCTGAGCATCGAAGAGCGCACCAATTACCCGCTGGCGCTGTCGGTTGAAGATTTCGGAAAAGCGCTGGGGTTGACGATGCAGACGGTGGAGCCGCTGGAGCCCGCCAGGATGTGTGGGTATATGCAGCAAGCGCTGCAGAGTCTGTCCGATGCGCTTGAGGCGGCGCCGGACACCCCAGTGCAGCAGTTGCAGGTTCTGCCCGAGGCGGAGCGCCAATTGTTGCTTGACACGTGGAATGCAACGCAGCAGGCATATCCAGAACATGGGTGCGTACACCAGCTATTCGAAGCGCAGGCCGAGCATACCCCCAAGGCGCCGGCGCTCGTGTTTAAAGAGCAGACACTGAGCTATGCAGAGCTGAATGCACAGGCCAATCGCCTCGCGCATCAGTTGATCGAGCGGGGCGTCAAGCCCGAGATGCGCGTGGCGCTCTGTGTCGAGCGCTCGCCGGCGCTGGTGGTGGGACTGCTGGCGATCCTCAAAGCGGGGGGCGCGTATGTGCCGCTGGATCCGGTGTATCCGAGTGAGCGCTTGGCGTACATTCTGAGTGATGCGGCACCGGCGCTGGTGCTGGCCGATGTGGCGGGCCGTGCCGCGTTGGGGGAAGCGGCGCTGGCCTCCCGCACTGTGCTGGATCCGAATGCGCTGCCGCTGTGCTCGGACGTCAATCCGTCGGTCCCAGACCTCACCGCTCGCAATCTTGCGTATGTCATCTACACGTCTGGCTCCACCGGCACACCCAAGGGCGTGATGGTCGAGCATCGGAGTGTAGTGAATTATGCGCAGGCGCAACTCACTTGCTATCGAATAAACGCATGCAGCCGGGTCGTGCAGTTTGCCTCGTTCAGCTTCGATACAAGTGTCTCGGAAATCATGGTTTTGGTTTGTGGTGCAAGCTTGTATTTACTGCCCAATGAGACCCGCTATGACCGACAAAGGCTGTGGGATTATCTGGAAAAACACACAATCACGCACGCGACCTTCCCGCCTGCATTGCTCCAGAATAGTGAGAATTTGCCCAATCTGGGCGCACCTCTGACATTAATTCTGGCAGGCGAAGCGGCCAGTGCGTCATTATTTCGGAACTTGGCCAGTCAATGCGTCGTCTTCAATGCATACGGTCCGACGGAAACGACCGTTTGCGCAACAGTATGGCTTGGCTCACGTGATCTGAGCAGCACAGTAGTTCCGATTGGTCGTCCCCTTAACAATATTCGTGTTTATTTGCTTGATGCACATGGACAGCCAGTGCCGCTGGGTGCGGTCGGTGAACTGTACATTGGTGGCGCCGGCGTCGCGCGCGGCTATCTAAACCGCCCGCAGCTCACCGCCGAGCGTTTTGTGCCCGATCCGTTTTGCGAGGTGCCGGACGCGCGGATGTACAAGACGGGCGATCTGGCCCGCTATTTGCCTGATGGCAACCTGGAATACCTTGGGCGCAATGACCATCAGGTCAAGCTCCGCGGCTTTCGGATTGAACCGGGCGAGATCGAAGCATGCTTGAGGGCGCACCCGCAAGTGCATGATGCGGTGGTGCTCGCGACAGGCGAAGGCAGCCACAAGCGGCTCGTGGCATATGTGGTCGCTGAGGCCGACGAGTCGTTGGCGAGCACGCTGCGCGCGCAGGTGGCCGCAGCGCTGCCCGAGTATATGGTGCCGGCCGCGTTTGTGCGGCTGGACGCGTGGCCTTTGACGCCGAACGGCAAGCTTGATCGGCGTGCATTGCCCGAGCCAGACGCGCAGGCACTGGCGCATCACGCGTATGAAGCGCCGCAAGGCGAGCTCGAGACGACGCTCGCTGAGATCTGGGCGGAGCTACTGGGTGTGGAGCGCGTGGGCCGGCATGATAGCTTCTTTGCACTCGGCGGCCATTCGCTGCTTGCGGTGCGCTTGATGAATCGGGTGGCCGCACTCGGTGTGCCATTGCCGCTCGCAGCGTTGTTCGCCGCGCCTACGCTGGCTGCGTTGGCCGCTGCGCTCAATGCGCAACGCGCGTCAGACAGTAGCGCACCACCGACAATCACGCCGGTGTCGCGTGCAGGGGCGCTGCCGCTGTCGTTTGCACAGCAACGGCTGTGGTTCCTCGCGCAGCTCGATAGGGTCAGTAGCACTTACCACATTCCGTTGGCACTGCACTTGCATGGCCCCTTAAATCAACTCGCTTGGCAGCAAGCACTCGACGCACTCTTCGCACGCCATGAAGCGCTACGCTCGGTGTTTGTGGCCGTTGACGGTCAGCCGCAGTTACACTTGTTGCCCCGCGAGACGGGCGTGCCGATACGCTGGTATGACCTGCGTGGCGTACCGGACGCGCATGCACAGCTGGCGAGGCTGAGCGTCGAAGAAGCGCACGCGCCGTTCGATCTGGCGCACGGGCCGCTGCTGCGCGCACGCGGCATCCAGTTAGCTGACGAAGAGCACGTGATGCTGCTCACGCAGCACCATATCGTCTCGGATGGCTGGTCAATCGGGGTGATGGTGCGCGAGCTCAGTACACTCTATGCGGCAAGCGCTGCCGGCCAGACCGATCCTTTGCCGCCGCTGGCGATCCAGTATCCGGATTATGCGGCCTGGCAACGTCAATGGCTATCGGGCGAGCGGCTCCAAGGGCAAAGCGACTATTGGCGCGCGACGCTGGCCGACGCGCCGGTGCTGTTAGAGTTGCCCACTGACCGGCCGCGCCCGGCGCAGCCATCGTTTGCTGGTGCGCAGGTACCGATTCGTATTGATGCCCAAACCACGGGGGCGTTGAAGCGCGTGAGCCAAGCACACGGCGCCACACTGTTCATGACGGTGCTCGCAGCGTGGAGTGCGGTCCTGTCCCGCCTGTCGGGCCAAGACGATCTGGTGATCGGCACACCCAGCGCCAATCGCAACCATTATCAAATCGAGCCGTTAATTGGTTTTTTTGTCAATACGCTCGCATTGCGTATGGATTTGTCCGGTAAGCCCAATGTGACACAGTTGCTCGAGCGCGTGCGGCGCACGACGCTAGACGCGCAAGCGCATCAGGATTTGCCATTCGAGCAAGTCGTAGAGATCGTGCAGCCGCCGCGCCGGCTCGAGCATACGCCGCTGTTTCAGGTGATGTTTGCGTGGCAGAACAGCGAGACCGCGGCTTGGAACTTGCCCGGCTTGGCTGTGCAGTCGATGGAGCTGGACTATGACGTCGTTAAGTTTGATCTGGAGTTAGGTTTGTACGAGGCGGGCGAGGAAATCGTCGGCAGCCTAAGCTATGCAACGGCGTTATTTGATCGCGCAACGATTGAGCGGCATGTCGGCTATCTGCAAGCGATGTTGCAAGCGATAGTCGCTGGCGGACAACAGCCTGTCGCCCATGTTGAGCTGCTCGCGCCAGCTGAGCGGACTTTACTGCTTGAAACGTGGAACGCAACGCAGCAGGACTATCCGGCGCATCAGTACATCCACCAATTGTTCGAAGCACAGGTGGTGCGCACACCGGAGGCGACGGCACTGGTCTACGAAGACCAAATGCTCAGCTATACAGAGCTCAATGCGCAGGCCAACCGTTTGGCACACCATCTGATTGAATTGGGCGTTGCACCCGATGCGCGGGTGGCGATCTGTGTCGAACGCAGCCCCGCGCTGATGGTAGGGCTGCTGGCGATTCTGAAGGCCGGCGGTGCGTATGTGCCGCTGGACCCCGCGTATCCGCCAGAACGCCTGGCTTATATGGTGATGGATAGTGCGCCTGCCGTATTGCTCAGCGTGGGTACACCACCTGCCGCGGTAACGCAAAGCTTAGGAGCCGGTGTGACGGTACTGGATCTGCACGCTGATGCAGCGCAGTGGGCACATCGAAGCGCGCATAATCCTGACGCGTACGAATTATCGTTGAATGCACAGCATTTGGCCTATGTGATTTATACGTCAGGTTCCACAGGTCAGCCCAAAGGAGTGATGGTTCCACACCACAGCTTGGTTAACCTGGTGACAGCGATGGTGCGTCGTCTTGACTTAACTGCACAAGACCGGATGCTGCAATGTTCGTCTTTGTCCTTTGACGCGTCGCTCGGGGAAATGTTTGTCACGCTCACTCAGGGCGCGACATTAGTGTTACGCACCGACGCTTGGTTAGCCGGGGCGCAGTCATTCTGGGCGCTTTGCCAGGCCAACCGTGTCAGTGTAACGGATTTACCGACCCAATTCTGGACACAACTGATCCAGGAAAAAACTCCACTCCCCAACAGTGTACGTGTGGTCATGATCAGTGGAGATGCGTTGAGCGCGACAGCGCGTGATGCCTGGTTTGCCAGAGACGGTCATCGACCGCGTTTGTTGAACGTTTACGGTCCGACCGAGACGACGGTGACAGCTACCGTGCATGAGGTGACGGATCACGAAAGTAGCTGGCGCACGATCGGTCGGCCCATTGACAATACCCGGCTCTATATCCTGGATACGCACAGCCAGCCGATGCCGCTGGGTGCGGTGGGCGAGTTGTATATCGGCGGAGCGGGTGTCGCACGTGGCTACCTGAACCGGCCGGAGCTCACGGCCGAGCGCTTCGTGCGCGATCCGTTCTCGAGCGAAGCCGATGCCCGAATGTACAAGACAGGGGACCTGGTGCGCTACTTGCCTGATGGCAACCTGGAGTTCCTGGGCCGCAATGACCATCAAGTCAAAATCCGGGGCTTTCGCATTGAGTTGGGCGAGATCGAAGCGTGCTTGGCCCAGCACGCGCAGGTGCACGAGGCGGTGGTGCTGGCCACTGGCGAAGGCCAGAATAAACGCCTGGTGGCGTATGTGGTGGCGCAGGCCGATGAGCAACTGGCCAATACGTTACGCACCCATGTGGCCTCAGCGTTGCCCGAGTATATGGTGCCGGCCGCGTTCGTGCGGCTCGATGCATTGCCGCTGACACCGAACGGCAAGCTGGATCGTCGGGCACTGCCCGAGCCCGACGCCGACGCGTTTGCGCATCAAGCGTATGAGGCACCGCAAGGCGAACTCGAAACCACATTGGCTGCGGTCTGGTCCGAGTTGCTGGGTGTGGAGAAGATCAGCCGTCACGACAGCTTCTTTGCTTTGGGCGGTCATTCGCTACTGGCCGTGCAATTGATCGAGCGGCTACGCCGACGCGGCTTAGGGATCTCTGTGCGATCGCTGTTCGATATGCCGGTGCTCAGCACGCTGGCTCAGTCGCTGGGTCAGCATCAGGAAGTGGTGGTGCCAGCGAATCGCATCACGCTTGAGACGAGTCAGTTGACCCCGGACCTGTTGCCGTTGATCGAGCTGACCCAAGCCGAGATCGATCGCATTGTCGAGCAGGTGCCGGGTGGGGTCGCCAATATCCAGGACATCTATGCGCTATCACCGTTGCAGGATGGCATCTTGTTCCATCATCTGCTGGTGACGGACGGGGATCCGTATCTGCTAGTCGCACAATGGGCTTTTGACACGCGCGAACGGCTCGATCAGTATTTGGATGCGGTTCAACAGGTCGTCAATCGTCACGATATTTTGCGCACTGCCGTTGTTTGGGAGGGCTTGTCCACGCCCGCGCAGGTGGTTTGGCGACATGCGCCCCTATCGGTCACTGAGCTTGTGCTGGATGCTGCCGACGGGCCGATCGCCGAGCAATTGGCGCAGCGCTTTGATCCCCGTCACTATCGATTGGATTTAACTCAGGCGCCACTTTTGCACTTTGCCATTGCGCAGGACACCGACGGTCGTTGGCTGCTCGTCGAGCTACTGCATCATCTGATTGGCGATCACGCCACTGACGAGATGATGCATACCGAGGTGCAGACATTTCTCATGGGCCAGGGCAAGACGCTGCCTGCTGCGCAACCGTTCCGCAACTTCGTTGCGCACGTAAGATTGAGCGCCAATCAAGCCTCCCACGAACGTTTCTTTACTGACATGCTCGCGGACGTGTCGGAGCCGACGTTGCCGTTTGGGCTCGCCGACGTGTATGGTAACGGTGACCAAATCATTGAAGCACATTGGAAGTTGCCGCAAGCACTAAATGATCGGCTGCGTGCACAAGCTAAGCGATTAGGCGTGAGCTTAGCCAGTCTGTGTCATCTGGCCTGGGCACAAGTGCTCGCGCGCGCGAGTGGTCAACAACGCGTCGTGTTCGGTACGGTGCTGCTAGGGCGGATGCAAACGGGCAACGGCGCGGACCGGGCGCTGGGGCTATTCTTAAATGTGTTGCCGCTGCGCGTGGATCTGGAGGGCAGCGTAGAGTCGAGTGTACACGCCACGCATACTCGACTGGCGTCGCTGCTCGAACATGAGCATACGCCACTGGTGCGCGCGCTGCGCTGTAGCGGTATGCCCGCCGGCTCGCCACTCTTTAGCGCGTTGTTGAATTACCGGCACAATACGCTCTCGGCAGAGGACAGTGAAGCACTGGCTGGCATCCAATTTCTGGGCGGGCAAGAGCGAAGCAACTATCCACTGGCCTTGTCTGTGGAGGATTATGGTATTGCGCTCGGATTAACTGTGCAGATCGCACAACCCGGTAATCCTAATCGCGTGTGCGCTTACATGCAGCAGGTGCTCGAAAGTTTGGTCAATGCACTGGACTGCACGCCCGACCAACCTGTTCAGCAATTGAAGTGGCTGCCTGACACCGAACGCGAACAATTGCTTCAGACATGGAATGCGACACAGCAGACGTATCCAGCCCACCTGTGTATTCACCAATTGTTCGAAGCGCAGGCAGTACGCACGCCCGATGCGACGGCGTTGGTACAGGGTACCCACCTACTGAGCTACGCACAGCTGAATGCGCAGGCGAATCGCCTTGCCCATCGATTGATCGAGCTGGGCGTACGGCCTGACGCGAAAGTGGCAATGTGTGTTGAGCGCTCGCCTGCCATGATGGTGGGTTTGCTGGCGATCCTAAAAGCAGGCGGAGCCTATGTGCCGCTGGACCCAGCGTATCCGGGCGAGCGGCTCGCGCATATTTTACAAGATGCAGCGCCCGAGATTGTGTTGGCGGATGCGGTGGGTTGTGCCGCGCTCGGTGACGCGGCACTCGCGTCTCGCACGGTGCTCAACCCGAACACAGTGCCGGAGCAGAGGGACATGAATCCATCGGTGCCGCAGCTCACGGCTCGTCATCTTGCCTATGTGATTTATACGTCCGGCTCCACCGGCACGCCGAAGGGCGTCATGGTGGAACATCGCGGCGTGATGAATCTTGTGCACGCGCAGATTGCCCGCTTTGAGGTGTGCGCGACCAGCCGCGTATTGCAGTTTGCCTCACTCAGTTTCGATGCGAGTATCTCTGAAATTCTGATGGCGTTTGGCAGCGGTGCGACATTGTATTTGCCGCCCGAGACCACCCGTTGGGATCAACGGGAGCTTTGGACTTATTTGGCAAGTCACGCGATTACGCACGTGACGCTGCCACCCGCGCTGCTTCAACAGGGCGAAGCGCTGCCTACCCTCAGTACGCCCTTAATGCTGATTCTTGCGGGGGAAGCCCCTGATCCGGCATTCGTGCAGTATTTAAGCCAACACTACACCGTTTTCAATGCGTATGGCCCGACGGAAGCCACGGTGTGCGCCACCATATGGCGAGGCAGGCGGGATATGAACAGCAAGGTTGTGCCGATTGGTCGACCGATTGCGAACACGCGGATTTATTTGCTCGATGCCCATCGCCAGCTTGTACCGTTGGGTGCGGTCGGTGAGTTGTATATTGGCGGAGCGGGGGTGGCACGCGGTTACCTGAACCGGCCCGAACTCACGGCCGAGTGCTTCGTGCGTGATCCGTTCTCGGGCGAAGCCGACGCACGGATGTACCGAACAGGTGACCTAGCGCGTTATTTACCCGACGGTCATTTGGAATACCTGGGTCGCAATGACCATCAGGTCAAGATCCGCGGTTTCCGGATTGAGTTGGGCGAAATCGAGGCGTGTTTGGCTAAACATGCCCAGGTACGCGAGGCGGTGGTGTTGGCCACGGGCGAAGGGAGCGCCAAGCGCCTGGTGGCGTATGTGGTGGCGCAGGCCGATGAGCAACTGGCCAATACGTTGCGCACACATGTGGCCTCAGCGTTGCCCGAGTATATGGTGCCCAGCGCGTTCGTGCGGCTGGACGCGCTCCCCTTAACACCGAACGGCAAGCTCGATCGTCGGGCACTACCCGTACCGGACGTCAACGCATTCGTGCACCAAGCGTATGAAGCGCCGCAAGGCGAGCTCGAGACGACACTGGCCCAAATTTGGTCCGAACTGTTGGGGGTGGAGCAGGTGGGCCGTCACGACAGCTTTTTCGCGCTCGGCGGCCATTCGTTGCAGGCAATGCAAATGATCAGTCGCAGCCGTACCGCATTGGGTGTGTCCATTCCGATGCGCACGCTATTTGAGGCCCCTACCCTTGCCGCGCTGGCGCAGCGTGTCTCCATGCAAGGCAGCGTGCAAGATGATTCCTTTGCGGTACTGCTGCCGATTCAACCGCACGGCTTTCGGCCCCCGCTTTTCTGCATCCATCCCATTACTGGGTTGAGTTGGCACTATCGAAGCTTGGCAAGCTGTTTGGGAACCGATCATCCTGTCTATGGTTTGCAAGCCCGCGGACTGAATGGCGCTTCGCCACTCGCGCCTACGATCGAGGCCATGGCGGCGGACTATATCCAGCAGATGCGTCGTATTCAGCCTCGTGGTCCATACTATTTGTTGGGCTGGTCGTTGGGTGGCAACGTTGCCCACAACATGGCGACGCAACTCGAGCAGCAGGGCGAGCGAGTCGCGTTGCTGGCAGTGCTGGATGCTACGCCTAATCACACGCAACAGGATGATGGGCTGGAAATAATCGAAGAAGAGTTTTATATGAATATGTTTGCGCGTTACAAAGCGGAAAGCTTATCGGAGGTCGGTCAATATCTGTGGAAAAAAATTCGTGCAGTTATACAGAATAATGAACGTATTATTCAAAGCTTTTCTCCGTGTATTTATGGTGGTGAAATGTTGTTTTTTCGAGCGACGGTGCCACAGGATACGTCTATTGAGACCATCTCCCCGGACGTCTGGCAGCCTTACGTGTTAGGCAATGTTGAGGTTCATGACATTGTCTGCAAGCATTGGGATATGGATCTGCCGGAACCGACTGCGCATATTGGGCGCATGCTGCGTCAGAAGCTAAATGAGTTACAGGAATGTCGGCCAAACGGTGATGAAGAGGAAGAATTTTCATCATAGAAGATCGGAAATTTTAATAAGAGCTTGCTTTAAATATTTTTGTATTAATATTTTTGATATGAACTCTGCCTGCTACAAGCTTTCCACATCGATTGTCATCGATGAAAAAATTGTGGCGGCAGTGGGGGAAGAACGATTCACGCGGATTAAGCATACGAAAGAAGCTGAGGCTGCCCCCGAATCAGGGCCGTTCTAGTAGAAATTTCCGGCTCTTTGGGGTGGCCAAATTGGCCTGGGGGCTGTATTGGCGGGCAAACTCGGCAGGCGTCATCCACTGCAGTGCACAGTGGGGACGCATCTCATTATAGTACTGGCGCCAAGTCTCGATTTTGCGCTTGGCGTTCTCGAGTGACAAGGTAATCCTCCCGAGGATCCAGCGGGAACAGAAGTAGCATTTTTTCGTTGACGGGGTTCTACAGAATAAAGAAGTCGAGATTCACGGACAGCCAGCTCAGGGACACGCTCAAGCGCGAGGAGGCAAAGCTGACGGTACCGGACCTATGCCGAAAGCGATTCGGTGTGACACATAGTCATAGATCGCGTGACCTCACCAACTACGCATCAGACGCATGCTCGTCACTGCCGTCAGGACCGGGGGCTGCCGCCGCGCAAGCGGCACGTTGATGCGATCGCCGCGCTGCCTCCAGCATACGCCATAACGTCGGGGACGCGAGCTGTCGTCGATCGACAGCGGACACGACAAGTCCGGTGCCTTGACACCAGAACGCAATACCGGCCGACGGAAAAGCGTCTTCCGGCACGTGTGTCGATCCGGCGTCGGAATCCGCCGGGCCAGGTTCGTCGTCTTTCATATCGCAATCGCGTAATCGAACTTCAGGTCCGTTGCGGCATGGCCACCGTGTAACCCCCAGTTGTCGAGCGGCTCTTCACGCAACAGAACTAGGATGCGGGATGGATCAACCTGACGCGCCTGCGCCACCTCCGCGACAACGCGTTCGTAAAGTCGGCGCTTGACATCGAGCGAGCGTCCGGCGAACAGCGTGATCTCGATCACCAGATACTCGCCAGTACCCGCCGGCGGATAAAAATCCTCCGGTTCGAACGTCTGGTATCTCGCTTGCAACTCGTTCGGAGTAACCCCCAGTGTTTGTCGAAGTACGCTGAATAGCAAGTCGACGAGTCGCGCCTTCTCGTCTGCGGTGCGCGTCCGCGGCTCTTCGATTTTGACGATTGGCATATTCAAGTCTCCTGAATCATGGTAAGTGGATTTTTGGTAAAACCAGCGTAGGCACGAGACTGCATCTCGGCAAGGCGGCTAACTGTCCTCGATAGATCATGCGCACCTTCGAGGCCCTCGAGTGCATCGCTGATCGCAATGTCCGATGCGATACAGACACCGCACTTGCGGTCATACAAGATGTCGATCAACCACACCAGACGCTGCAATGTATCGGGATTTTCCAGTGCCGTTGCGTAGACGTTGTCAATGATGACCCATTGCCAGCGATCAACCATCGCCAAATAATCGACATGCGAACGCTGCGCCATGCAAAGCACGTCGAAATCCACCCATACCGTTGTCTCGCCCGCAGCGCTCACCGGCAACGGCCGACCCGCCAACTCCATAACGCCAGGTTGCAGCGCAGCTTCGCCTTCCCGAGTGACGAAAATGGTGCGTAACGGCTCGCGAGCAAGCGCAAGCGGCGAAAAGAACCGAGGCTGTGCGGTATCCGCATCACTGAACCGGTAATCGCGCGGTCCATCGAAGTGCGCGATCGTGAAATGACGCTTAATCATGTCGATCGTCGGTGCGAAACGCGCATGATATTCCTGGTTCGGCAGCAGATCGTCCGGCGCATAGTTCGACGTGAGCACGATACGCACGCCCTCAGCGATGGCCGTTGTCAGAAATCGCCCAATAAGAAACGCATCAGCGATGTCATGCACGTGAAATTCATCAAAACACAGCAGATTGACGCCGTGCAGCCAAGTCTTCGCGACGTCCGCGAGCCGATCGCTACTGCGCGGTGCCTTCACAAGCCTGCAATTGATATCCCGCAGAAACTCATGAAAATGAATCCGCCGCTTCGATCCTGGCGCGAGCTGAAAAAACGCATCGACGACCATGCTCTTGCCTCGTCCGGGTAGACCATGGCAATACACGCCATGCAACCGGTGCAGCGCGCCCAGCCAGCGCCGACCCGGTGCCATGAGCAGCATACATAACGCTGCGATTGCCCGGCGCTGGCTTTCGTCCGGCTCGATTCCGCTGCTGTGAAGCGAGGCTACGACTTGCGCGTCATCGAGCATGCGCGGCCCCCTCCCGTGGCGGCAGGAATGTCTCCAGCAGCGGCCGCAGACTACGCGCGCGCGTGGACAACAGGCAGTCGAGCGCCGCATACTGGTCCTCTAAGCCCTTATCCTGCGAAAGCTTGATGCGCGCCTCCTCATGCTCGACGTGTACGCGCAACGCGAGCACGCCCGGCGCGAACCGTGCCACCCGTTCATCATTCGCGTCGAACTGCCATCGTGCATCGTCGGGCTGCAAGCGGGCCGCTGTCTCGCGCAGCACGTCGATCTTCTGCGCCAGGTCGGTCACGACATGCACAGAGCCCACCAGATGGACGGCCACGTAGTTCCACGTCGGAAGTTGTCGCGTCACGTACGCTTCGGGCGGAATATAGCTGTCGGGTCCAGTGAACACAATACGCGCACGCACCGTTTTAACATCACAGAACTGAGGGTTTGCCGCATCGACATGACCGAATAGACTGCGCGACTGGCGTTCGCGAAAAAGCGGGATATGGCTCGCATGAGATAGCCCCGCGTCCGTGCTGACGATCAACGCGAGCGGAAAGCTGTCGATGATCGCGTCGATCCGCTCCGGATCAGTAAAGCGGAACGCATCATAATGAAACGAAACGGGTTGGTTCGCTAGAGGTTCCATTTTTGTCCGTATCATGGATGGCCGCAGTGGCCGTGGCAGAAGGCACGACTGCATTCGAACTGGCGCGTGCCGCGGGGCGCGACAGCTGCGCGTAGAGCGACCGAGCAATGGCCTCGGAGCGCAACGCCAGCAGACTGAACGAGCCGGAGTCCCCCATGCCGTGGGATGACTCGCATAACCCGTTTAAATACAGCGGTGCGTCCGGCGCCACTGCACACGAGAAATGCACGCGGTAGTCGAACGACACATCCAGGTGCCCGCGGCTCAAGTCGAGCAGCGGCGCCAGCTGCCGCAGCAGCGGTGGATAGGGCTCGTACCTCGGACCGTCGCCAATATCAAGAAAGCCCGTTGCCAGGACAACCAGGTCGAAGCAGTCGAGCACATGCTCACCGCTCACCGAGTTGACGAGCGCCAGGCGAATCCCCTCTTCTGTGACCGTCACAGCATCGACGTACGTATTGGTCCGTATCGCCAGACCATCACGTCCCAATATTCGGTTCACGTAGCGCTTGACGTACAGCGCCTCCAGTACGTCCTTGTCCGCCGAAGCATAATTGGTCGGCATCAGTTCCGCGCGCAACCGATTGCGCGTTGCCTGGTCCGCAAAAAAGAATGTTTGAATAAATTCAGGAAAATAAACCTCGTCGGAAAACGGGCTCGTGTCCTTCTGCCGGAACGCAAAGTTACGCGTGATGCCGACAACCGACGCGCACGAGCCGGTACCATACGCGTGCAGCAAAATCTCGACTGCGCTCTGGCTACCACCAATGACCGCGATGCGCGGCTTGCGGCCGCCGTCACACGCCCGTCGCAGCGCGAAGAGATAGTCGTTTAAGTGGACAATGCGCGGATCGTCAAAGCCGGCGAACTGCATCGGCACGTTCGGCGTACGCCCCGGCGCGACAACGACCGAGCGGGCCCGCCATGTGCGACCAGTGCAATCGCTCACCACATAGCCATCCAACAGTCCAGAACGCGCGTCGATGACCGGCTCAATGCTCGTCACGTCCACGCCATAATTGACTTGATGCGCGAAGAAGCCGGCCACCCACTGCACGTACTGCGCATACTCGATCCGCAATGGAAACGATAGCCCGAGGTTCAAATGCTCGAATAATCGCCCGTTCTCGAACAGGAAATTGGTAAATGAATAGCGACTGCGTGGATTGCGTGGCGTGACCAGATCGCGCAGTGGATGGTTCTGGATGTCCGACTCCTCCAGCAGCATGCCCTGCTGCCAGCACGCCGCATCGCGCTTTTCGAGAAACAAAACGTCGAGGCCGTCGGTCAGCTCCTCAAGCGCTACGGCAAGCGCAATGTTGGCGGGACCAAAGCCGATTCCAATCACATCGTAAACGCAAGGTTCAAGCGCCGTGGCGGCGTCGTGTCCTGCTTTCATAAGGTCTCCGATACAGAAATGTGAGCGTTGCGGCCGATACCGTCAGGGGTAAGCAAGGGCGCATCCACCGCGCTGGTCACCGTCGATAACGCTCGTTCGAGACGAGCTAGGATTTCGTCCGTTTCAGCCTCTGTAATGATCAGCGGCGGCAGCAGCCGCAACACCGCACCGTGACGTCCTCCCGTCTCAATGATCAAACCTTCGTCCAGGCAAGCATGCTTGATGCGCCGCGCTAGTTCGCCCTCCGCTGGCGGCAATCCGCGCGCATCCAGCGGACCGTGTGGATCAACGATCTCGACGCCGAGCATCAGGCCACGACCACGCACGTCGCCGATACACGCGTAGCGCCGTTGCAACGATTCAAGACCGGCGCGCAGCCTGGCGCCGCGCTCAGCTGCCTGCTGCGCAATACCGTGCGAGCGTAGAAATTCAAGCGTAGCGGCACCCGCCACCAATGCGATCTGGTTGCCTCGAAACGTCCCCGCATGGGCACCGGGTCGCCAACCGTCGTAGCAGCGCCGATAGGCGAGCACGGATAGTGGAAAACCGCCGCCCACTGCCTTAGACAGGATGACCGCGTCGGGTATGATGCCAGCCACCTCATGCGCGAACATCGTGCCAGTACGACCGAAGCCGGTCTGCACCTCATCGATAACAAGCGGAATCTGATGACGCAGCGCCAGCTCGGACAATCCGGTCAACCAATCGGCACTGGCCGGAATGCAGCCGCCCTCGCCCTGCACCGCTTCCAGCAGAATCAGCGCGGGCTTCGTGATGCCGCTCTCCGGATCCTCAAGAAGATGGCGGATATACGCCAACGACAACGTATCGCTTTGTGCACCGCCAACACCGAACGGGCATCGATAGGCATTCGGATAAGGCAAAAAATGCACTTCTGCCATCGCCCCGGCCACGCTTTCCTTCGGTCCCCGGTTGCCCATCAGACTCAACGCGCCCATCGTCATGCCGTGATACGCGCCGTGAAATGCCAGTACCGACCGCCGGCCCGTGACTGTCTTGAATAGCTTGATCGCCGCCTCGACCGCATCGGAGCCGGTCGGCCCACAAAACTGAAGCTTGGCATCGTTGGCAAACTGCGGCGGCAATACGCGATATAACGCTTCGACAAATTCGATCTTCGCCGGCGTCGCAATGTCCAGTGCCTGCAGAATGTGGCCCGATGCGAGAAACTGGCTGACCCGCTCCATGACGTACGGATGATTGTGTCCCAACGGCAGCGCGCCAGCGCACGCGAGGCAGTCCAAATATTGACGGCCTTCACTATCGTAGACGGTCGCAAGCTCTGCCCGCGTGAGGACGCGAGTGATCGAGCGTGCATACGTACGAGCATTGGACTCACGATGCTCGAGCATGGACAATGCATCCAGCGTTTGCTTATGCATGATACGACTCCTTTGAATGCTCACTGCGAGCATGCTGTTGCACGCCAGCGGTTTGGTGGGCGCTGCAGCCCGCTGTTGCAGCCTCACCCAGCACACGCAACCAGCGTCGATACTCCACCGCGAGGCGGTCGCTGCGCACATGCATCTCTTCGCGCAAGTCCAGTGGCAGCCGATAGGGACGCTGCGATTCGACGATGTGGCGATCCTGCTCAAACACCCGGTCCTGGCGCTGGAGGATTTGTGCGTCGCTCAAGTCTTCACCGAAGTTGATCGCCACAATGAGCTGTATCACGCACTCGTCCTCGTCAACAGGCGTCGCGTTCAGAAACGTGCAAAAGCGTTCGATAACGCCGGTCTTCTTCGAGAAGTAGGCGGTCGTAGGCCGAAAAGCGTGATAGGTATAGCGAGCGGTAACCGGGATCCCACGATGATCGCCATACGGCTGAAATACCTCGATTTCCGAAGTTTTGAGACCGTTTTCCGTCATTTTTACTTCGTAATCCTCAATTTTATCGGGACAACTTGGATCGCCGTTTAGATTTGCGTGCACGAAGGGAAAATGCGAAGCATCGAGGAAATTCTCCACTGAGCGCAATGCGTTTGCCCGATAGCGGTAAGGTCCCGCATACACCTTGCGGAAGCTCGCGTCATCCCATTCGGGGAACGGCGGCACGTCAGCTGCCGGTTGTCCGACACAGACCCAAACTAACCCGTAGCGTTCGGTTACACGGTACACGCGAACAAGCCGCTGCGCGGGCGGCGTTTGGTCCGGATGCGCAGGCACTTTCGTGCATTGTCCCGACGACGCATAACGCCATCCATGATAAGGGCACTCAATTTCCCCGTCGCGCACACAGCCCAGCGAAAGCCGCGCGCCACGATGACCGCAATAATCGAGCCACGCGTTGATGCCGGCATGGTTCCGCCACAGCACCAAGTCCTCGCCCAGCAAGCGCACGGCAAGCGGCATATCGCGTGCCACATCGTCCGAGCGGGCGACCACATGCCACTGATCGCGCAGCGCCCGGTAGTCGAGCGCATCCCGGTCCCACTTTCCAGAATAGATCATTGTTCACCTCATCACGCAAACGGGTAGGCTTCACGCTGGCCGTCAAACTGCCATGACGGGTTGCGCCAGCCATCAACGTCGTAATCGGCAAGACACTGCTCGACGAGCGACCTGCATTGGTCGATCGCACCACATGCGGTGGAATGGTTCAGCATGTCCAACCGTACCTGCTCATGGTTACCCGCATAGTTGTACTCGTACAGCTCGTGCCGGCCGCCAAACTCGCTGCCGATCGCGTCCCACAGCAATTTCACAAGCTTGAGCCGCTCCTGTGCGCTCGAATCAGTGCCTTGGTAGTACGTATCGATGAGCCCACGCAGTTCTGGATTGTGCATGTCCGCGAAACTGGCCACCTGCATGATCAGCGAACCACCGAGGATCGTGTCGAAAATCGGCTTGATGTGGGTCATCACCTGTGCGCCGAAGTGCCGCACTGTCGCCGCCACTTCGAGCCGCGGTACGACAGAGCCGTCGCTGCGCTTTTGCGGCGCAATGCACATCGCTTCAGTCATCGCCCACATCGCGTTGCGCCAGCCGACTACATCGGCCACCTTCGTGCGCACGCCTCTGAATTCGTAGCTGCCGTTTGATTCGAGCAGCTTAATCAACGCGCCACAGAGGAAATCCAATTTGACTGCGAGCCGCGTGCCGGATTGCAACGGATAACGATTCAGGAATCCCGAGGCCGAATAGAAACTGCGCGCCTTCGGTATATCCCGGTAAATCAACACGTTTTCCCATGGCACAAACACGCCATCGAAAATCAGCACCGAATCATTCTCGTCAAAACGGCTGGACAATGGATTGTCAAACGGACTCAACGACGACGCTTCGTATGAGCGCCGACAAACAATTTTTAAGTTTGGCGTACTCATCGGCAAGATGAAGCACAGTGCAAAATCCTCTTCCCGACCCTGCTGGTACTGCGTTGCACTGTTTTGTGCCACGAACGTGGCATTCGATATCGCCGCGCTGGTCGCCACCATCTTAGCGCCACGCACGACGATACCGTCGTCACGCTCTTTCTCCACATGCAGATAGACGTCACGCATGCTGTCAATCGACTTGGCCCGGCCCACTGGTGGATTCACCAGAACATGATTCATGAACAGCACTTTGCGTGCCGTCTCGTGGTACCAGCGGATCGCATTGTCGCGGAACGGATCATAGAAGTCAGGATCGGACAGCAACGTTGCGGTAAAACCCGCCTTGTAGTCGGGCGTACGCCCCATGAAGCCGTACGACAGCCGCGACCAGTGTGCGATTGCGGCGCGGGCCCGCAGCAAGTCGTCGGCCGAACGCGCTGGGGTGAAATAGCAATGCGTGCGATAACCGGACGGATCCAGTGTCGTCATCGTGTCTCGGGACGCCGGTGCATGC
This sequence comes from Burkholderia sp. b14, assembly GCF_900156195.1. Classification (NCBI taxonomy): domain Bacteria; kingdom Pseudomonadati; phylum Pseudomonadota; class Betaproteobacteria; order Burkholderiales; family Burkholderiaceae; genus Burkholderia; species Burkholderia sp. b14. The sequence goes on along the minus strand of NZ_FTPJ01000002.1, from coordinate 366,053 downwards.
AGCGCATCGTACAACCGAGCGATGGATCTCGCACTGTTGCGAAATGCCACGTGCTGCGTGACAGATCGAATTTTTTCACCATAGATGAACACTTCACGGCCGTCGTCGAGACTGGCGAGATACTCGTCAGCCGTCAACATTTCGTCCTTCTCAGCGGCTTCCAGCTTCAATGCCGCGGATGTGCTTTGAATCATGGATACTCCTGGTAACGTTAAATCTAACCGCGACTGCCTACAGCGCCATGGAACCGCCCGGTCCTACCGGGTATAACCTATGAAATTGACGAAAAATACCGCACCAACAAAAACACACCGGATACGAGGATGACGCTATTCACCAGCTTGACGAATTGCTCACGCGAGAGCCTCAGCGTAATGCGGCGTCCTATCCACACGCCGGCCAGCATGCCTGGCGCGAGCAGCACCGCGAGCAGCAGCAGACTGCAGTTGGCGTAGACGCCGGCCGCCAAGAACATCACCAGCCTGGTAAGCGTCGACAATCCAATCAGCGTGGTTTGCGTGATGCGGATATGCTCCTTGTTTTCAAGCCGTCCCTGCAGATAAATCGCATAAATAAAACCGCCACTGCCAAATAACGCGCTGAAGATGCCACCAACGAGTCCGAAAGGCACCGACGACCATGAACTTAATTGTGTCATTGGCCGATAGCCACTTAACGAGTATGCTGCGTAACCAATCACAAAAATCCCAAGCAGCAGCAGCAACAGATCCGGTTTCGTCACCAACAAGATCACCGCACCGATTCCGCTGCCGGCCACCATCAAAGGAACCAGTCGCTTCAATTCGCCGCGCTCGGCTTTTCTGCCGTCTCGCACCACATTCGTGGTGGCCGCACAAAAATCCAGCAATGCGAGCAGCGGGACAATGTGCGATACCGGTATGAACTGGGCCAACAGTGGACTAGCCACCAGTGCAGTGCCAAACCCAGTCATGCCGAACACGACATACGCTAATGCGATCCCTAACCATACGATGAACAAATGCGTTACAGTCAGATCGAAGATCAATTGCGGTCCTTGATTTATTGCTATTTCGGTGTTCTACATCGATCACTCGGAATAGGAAAACAATGACAGAATACGTTACGACCCTTATTTATCAGCCCAATTATTTAACCTAACCGCCAAATCCGCAGGCAATATATCGCGCTAATTTTTGGCCAACCAATATCATTTTGGCAAAGTGCTATCTCAATAAGGCATGGAGATGATGTCGCTACGGCAACTGCGTTACTTTGTGGAAATCGTCGAGGCGGGCAGCTACAGTCTTGCCGCCGAGCGGCTTTTCATCGCGCAATCCGCCTTGAGCAGGCAGATCAAGGAGCTAGAGGCAACGGCACAAGTGCAGCTACTCGTGCGCGGTGCGCGCCGGATCGAGCTGACCCGGGCTGGGAAGGCGCTGTATGATGGTGCAAAGCGTCTACTGTTCAACCTCAATGAAACGCTTGTACAGACGCGTCATGCGAATCGTGGCGAGCAAGGCATCATCCGCCTGGTCCATTCAAGCTCGGTGCCATTCGCTGGACCCTTGCTGGAACGCGTTCGACGCTATCTTGACGCCAACGAGCACGTTTCAGCGCAGGTGTCCCAAATGCCGTCAGAAGAACAGATGGCGAGTATCGAGCAAGGCGTGAACGATGTCGGCTTTGTACGACTGCCTGTTCACCTGGAATTTCCCGGTGTGCGTGCTGACGAGCTTTATTCGGAGCCACTGATGCTGGCCGTTAGCGCCACGCATCCGCTTGCGGTACGCGAGGCAGTTTCGATTGCCGAGCTACGCGAGGAGCCGTTCGTGTCACTGCCGCATCACGAACGAGGAGGGCTGAGTTTTCGTGTCGCGGAATTGTGCATGAAAAACGGCTACTTTCCGCGTTCGGCTCGCGTGACATCACGCAAGACGACGCAACTGAGCCTGATCGAAGCAGGTTTCGGCGTATCACTGGTCGCAGAAAGCATGCGCTTAATCGCGCCAGCAGGCGTGCGCTTCATTCGGCTGGCCGGCGCCGGCAATACCACTGCCATTGCGATGCTGTATCGGAGCAATGCATCCGCACTCGTCCAAACATTCGTGGCGGCAATCACAGAAAAAAACTGAGCACGGTCATCGCGCCGGCGTGGGCGTGGCATGCAATTGTACGACGAGCGCGTCGCTCGACTCTTACCCGGCGCGAGCATGGGTATTGACTCACGTCAATACAGAGCGTGAACGTCCGTTCGACAATATACATGACCCACCCACAACATTGCACAAGAAGACGACACCATGAACGCACTTTTCCGTATCGCAGCCGGCATGCTGCTTGCAGCGCCCGTCGTGTTTGCGGCGCCCGTCCAGGCTGAGCAAGGTGATATCCTGGCCCGCTTGCGCGCGATTAGCATTCAGCCCGACGTGTCGGCCGGCGGCACGCTCGGCCAACTCGGCACCGGCGTCAACAATGCGATCGTTCCGGAACTCGATTTCACGTACATGGCGACACGCAACATCGGCATCGAGTTGATCCTTGGGACATCGCGGCACCAGATCACGTCCAACATCGGCGCATTGGGTGGTGTCAACGTGCTGCCGCCCACGTTGTTGTTGCAATATCACTTCAATCCGGCCGGCAAGATCCGCCCGTATGTGGGCGCCGGGTTGAACTACACTTATTTCTATAACGATGGGCTGCATGCGGGCGGCACGCCGGTGTCAATCAAGCACTCCAGTTTCGGTCCGGCGCTGCAGGCTGGTGTGGACGTGCAAGTGACCCAGAGCATTTTCGTCAACGCCGACATCAAGAAGATCTGGATGCGCACCAGCGCATCGATCGGTGACACGCAGCTTGGCTCGTTGAAAATCGACCCGCTAGTGGTGGGCATCGGCGTCGGAATGCGCTTCTGAGGCGCTATTGCACGATCGCGACGGGTCGGCTGAGCGAACCGGCGCAGGTTACGCTCAGCGTAGGCGGACTCAGCACCGGTTAGCCCAGCCCGATTGGCGTCAATTCCGGCAGGGCCAGTTCCGATTGGCCCGATTCCAGTTGGCCCTGCTCCGGTTGACTCAACAGCAGCTGCCCCGGCGCGCGATCACAGGTTGCTAACCAGTTGCCGCGGGCCGCATACCATTCGTGGTACGCGCGCTCGACCCGACGCAAGTCGGCGGCCCGCTCGCTCACTTGCATTCCATCCAATTCCGGCACGTCCAACGCGAGCGCCTTGCAGTGTAGATAGTCGCGCACGCGCAGCGCCGGTGCGATCGTCGTGAAATACGCGGTACTTGGCACGCTAAAGCCTGCCGCCACGTGTACCGCGGCCGTGTCGGAGGTCACCACGTGGCGGGCATGAGCAACCCAGCTCAGAAAGCTCGCCGTATCGGGCGACAGTGCGGCAATATCCGTATAGTGATCGTGCTCCAGCGCACCGAAGCCCAGCACTGGCAAGCCGAAGGTGCGCCACATCTCATCGACGATCGACACGCGCACAGCGGCCGGGATACTGCGCACCGGCGTGCTCGCCTCCGGACAAAGCAACGTATAGCCACGTGCACACCACCCCCTGCCGGGAGCCGGTAATGTCAGCGTGGTGAGCCAATCGTTCGCCTTGTACCGCGCGGGCACGGTGTGGGGCGCCATGCCGAGCGCGAACAGGAAAAAATCAATCATCGGCAGGGTCGCAAAGCCGGGCCAGAAAAGATGGTTACCAACGTCGATGGCAAGTTCGGTTGCTGGAATCGAGTCGAGCGGCACCGGCAAGTCGATCACGTTGCCGAAGCGGGGTGCTGCCAATGCATACAGTTGCTTCACGTAATCTGGCGCATGGGCGGGCCGATAAATCGTCACCGACAACGACGGATGCAGGCGTCGGATTGCGTCAAGCGCGCTCAATCCAATAATCGAGTCACCGAGTGTGACACCCATGCCGTTAACCACATGCAAATGCGTTTGCTGGCGATAGTCGATCGTGAAGGGCACCGCATTCGCATTGCGGATCCAGCTCACCACCGACAACGGCTGGTAGCCATGTGCCGGCTTGCCGGTCACCTTCAGGTCATATGAGGCTGCCACGTGGGCGTGCGGCGACAGCAGTGAGCCGGGATTCGACAGTACGCAAACCTCATCAAGCATAGTCATGGCGTGCCGGTCCAGACAACGATCCTCCTACTTTGTTTCCTTGCTTACGAGCGCGGCAGCTTCTTGTTATCTGCGCCTGCGCGCAACAACAGCTCCAGCGTCGCCTCCAAACAAATCACGCGCTCGGCCTGCGGTTTCCAACGCCGGCAAGAACTTCGTCCGAGGTGCCGGCCAACGTTGACAGATAGGTGCTCGCAGATCCGGCACGTATCCTATTCGTTTTCGCTGAAATAGTGACCAAAGCGCTTGCGCTTAGCCCAGATATAGCGTTCGTTTTCCTCGCGCATCGGGATGGCGAGGTCGACGCGGTCATGCACGGGAATGCCATGGCGCCGTAGCGTGTCAAACTTATCCGGATTGTTGCTCATCAATCGTACCGACGACACCCCGAGCCAGCGCAGGATGCTGGCAGCTGAATCGTATTCGCGCGCATCGTCGGGTAGCCCGAGGTCTCGGTTTGCATCGACCGTGTCGCGGCCCTGCTCCTGCAATGCATACGCGAGAATCTTGTTCGACAATCCGATGCCGCGTCCTTCTTGCCCGCGCAGATACAGCAGCACACCTGCCGCCTCGGCCGCGATGTGGCGCAGCGCTGCGTCTAACTGCTCGCCGCAATCGCAGCGGAACGAGCCGAGCACGTCGCCGGTCAGGCATTCCGAATGCAGCCGTGTGAGCACCGCCTCGCGCGCGCGCACCTCCCCCATGACCAGTGCCAGGTGCTCCGTGCCGTCGCCCCTGACGCGAAACACGTGGGACGCAAAAGTCCCATAGCGGGTCGGCAGCGTCACGCTAGCAATGTGCGCCGCGCATTCGCTGGCCTCGTCAAAATGTTGTTGCTGCATCGTAACCTCGATCATTCGCACCGCTATAGGGGCTTCGGGGATGCAAGTCTACCGCGTCGCGGCCAATATCGTCCCACGGCTGCGTATGCCGCATAAGCGGCGCGCCCATGCTCCGGTGCAATACCTGGTGCCGACGCGCGACCGCTACGTCCATCCGTCGCTATCGATCGGACTCGAACGCTGGCGGGGTCCGTACGAGCGCATGGAGATCGATGCGCCGCATTGGGTGAGATACTAAGTAATGCGGCGGGGATTGCCGCTTGGCACACGCGTTTCATCGAGCGACACGAGTGCGCGAGAAGCTCAGTGCTTCGGCACGCCATCGCGCCAAGCCTTCCAGTGCGTCACGATCTCCTGCACCAATGGGTTGCCGGCCAGGTACAGGTTCTGCAGCGCAACCTGAAAGCCTCCTTGCGCCGCATAATTGAACAGGTTATCCGCGCTGCTCTGGCCCGCAGCCGGTCGATCGAAATCCGAGCCGGTGCGCAGCACCGCCACGCGCGACAGGTCCACCCGGTGCGCCGCGGCCCCCCGCTTGAGCGCCTCGTACGTCGCGTTGTCCTCCTGCTGCGTGGTGCAATAGACACCCTTGTCGTGCGTCACCAGCTTCGTCCAGTCACGCGCACGTTGACCAAGCTGCGTGCCGGACCACCACGTGTCGCTCGCCAGCGTATCGCACTGGATCACAGACGGCGGCAGGTTGGCCGGCGCGTAGCCGAACCGCGCGCGGGCCACCTGCGCTGGCGCGCTATCCGATAATTGCACGCCGCGCGACAATGCGAACGCGCGCTGCACCAGCGCGTCGTTTAGCTCGAATACCTCAGTGCGATAATCCAGCGGCGGCTTCTCGACCGGACTCTTCGTGTTGACGCCGAGGTAACCGGACTGCCACCCGGCGGGGATCTCACGCGCATCTAGTTCCCACTGCAGACCGAAATCGACGAGGTAATGCGCCCAAGCAGCAGAGCCGATCGTGCCCTGCGCCGGATCGATGCCCGCGATCCCGGCGACGATGAAATAGGTCCGTCGCAGGTCGAACTGCCGGGACAGGACCAGCGCCATCGTCGATGCCGCCGCGTTTGCATGGCCCATGCCGGTCGTCAGCACACAAACGTCACTGCGATTGCAGTGCACAGACGGATAGTCGGACGACAAGCCCGGAACACGGATCGCCTGCCATGGCCCTAGCTGATCCAGCCATACCTGGCCCTCCGGCCCGAACATCGAAACGATCATCACCTTGACGGCGCGGCCGGACCCGCCGGCCCAATCCGAATGCAGCGCCGGCTCCGCCTGCACCACGTCTGCCGCTTGTTCCGCATGACCACTGCCGAGGCCGGCGCACGCCAGACCAGCCGCCAGTACGGTACCGCCAATCAGCTTTTTGAACATCGTTCGCTCCTTGTTCGAACACGAGTCGGCCCACGCCACCGGCGAGACTATAGGGTGTTGCAGGTCAAAACAAGGGACAAAGCGAATCAAAGATTCTATTAACGATGTCTGATAAAACATCGATACGACGCGGTGTGTCTTCGTGCGACGGTTGAGGAGCGTACTTGCGCATCACGCCGCCCGTATCCGACGCTTCAAGGAGCGCAGATTCCAATGCAGACAGCCTCCCCCTGCGTCCCGCAATCGCACGCCATTGATGGTCGACGACCTGCCGGTGGGTACCGCGCTACTGTTCGGGTGACGCGCCACCCATGCCGCGCACTGCAACAACAGGCAGCGCACGACGAGGCGGGCAGGCTCGTGGACGGGAGCGGCAAACGCTGCGCGCTCTCCTTTGCGGCGATAATGCATAGGTGCGTGCGCACGCTCGGGCGCACGAAGGGTCCATCACACTAGGAGAACGCCAGCATGTACCATCGCATCCTCGTGGCCGTCGACGGCAGCCGCACCTCGCGTCATGCATTCAACGCCGCGCTCGATCTTGCGGCGTCCGAGAGCGCGCAGCTCCAGCCAATCTTCGTCGTCGACGACGTCCCACTCTACTATTCGGTGCCCGGCTACGATCCGTCAATCGTCATGCGCGCGCAGACAGAGGAAGGCCAACGCGTGATCGACGAGGCGGCTGACGCGATGCGTACTCGAGGCATCGCCGGCACGCCGCAGATATTGACGACATCGTCCCTCGAAGGGATTGCCGAGTGTATCGTGCAGGCGGCACAGGCGTTCAACGCGGACCTGCTCGTGCTCGGTACCCATGGACGGCGCGGCGTGCGCCGATTGGTGCTGGGCAGCGTGGCGGAACAAACGCTGCGGCTCGCGCAGCTACCGGTGTTGCTGATTCCGTCGGCAAGCCACGTGCCGCAAGCGGCGCCGTCGACCACCGCGAACGGTTAACGCCGCCTACTGTCCCACGCATCGTGCATCGTGATGCTTGCGTGCGCACGCGTGCGCGGTCATCATTACTCCATCGGGCATGGTTATGTCCCGCTGCGGCCGGCCGGCGCGGCAGCATCCAACCCAATGGAGAAAACTGCAATGTGGTACTTCTGCTGGATACTGGGTATCGGCGTGGCGCTGGGCTTCGGTGTGATCAACGCGATGTGGCTGGAAAACGAAAGGAACCTGGCGCGGATGCGGTCCGACTCGCGGGACGGTCGTGCCTGTCGTTGGCACGACTGATCCGCATGAGCCGCCCCACGCATGCCTCGGTTACGCTGCACCAGGCGGGCTGCGGGCGGCCGCTACGATGACTCGATTGCTTTTCTTTTGCGGGCACGCCGGCGCGGGCAAGACCACGCTGGCTAAGCAACTGGTCCCGGCGTTGCTCGACGCCACGCGCGAGCCGCTGTGCCTGCTCGACAAAGACACGCTGTACGGCCGCTACAGCGCAGTCGCGATGCAAGCGCTCACGCACGACCCGAACGACCGCGACAGCCCGGTCTATCTACAGACATTGCGTGACCCCGAATACCAGGGGCTGCTCGACACTGCGCGCGAAAACGTATCGCTGGGCATCAGTGCGGTTGTCGTCGGCCCCTTGTCGCGGGAGGTACGCGACCGGCGAATCTTCGATCGCGATTGGCTACGCGTGCCGGCGCACGTCGACGTGCGTTGGGTCTGGGTTAGCGTGTCGGAACATATCGCGCGCGAGCGCATCGTGCGGCGGGCGAACGCCAATGACGCATACAAGCTCGCACATTGGGAAACCTATCGCCAGCGACGTTTCGAACCCGATCCGGCCGACTACCCCCAACTGCTGATTTTCGACAACGATGCGCCATGTGACGCGAACCGACGCGCGCTGCAGGATCGGCTCCTCGCGCCAGCGCATTCCGCTGAGCCCTTCCCCCTCGCTGCCGGCAGGCCGCCGTTCACGCCCGAATGAGTTTCCGCTCCGGCTGTCTCATAGATAGCGGCCAAAGCGATTGTCCAGAAAGGCATCAAGCGCGGCCTGCTTCCCGAATAAAGTTGCTTTGCGGCAACCTGCTTTCACGAAACACATCCACGAGCGCACCGGCGCTCGTCAATTCGATCGCGCCGATCCGGCGTGGCGTGCGCCTGGCCGCAACGCACACGTCATGCGAACTCGCGCCCGAGTTCGACCTCGGACACCGGCTCGATCTCCTTGCCCAGCGCATACTGCTCTTCCATCGAACCGATCACCGCCTCTAAGTAGGCGCGCAGCACGGCTTCGGCCCGCGCGCGCTCGTTGGGCGGCGCGACCGCATAGCGCGCCAGGCTCGAATCGACGAACACCACATCAAGCGTGACCTTCGAGTGCCGCCGCGAAAAGGGCGAGACTGTCCAGTCGATGCGCAGCGCCGGATGGCCGGCCTCGGTCTGCGTATCGGTAAAGTGGGCGGTTTCCGGCAACAGGTCGCTGATGACACGGGCAAGGTGCTCGCGCAGCGGATCGTTAAAGAGAAAAGGCGGACGGGGCATGGATGTAGGGCTCGGAAAGAGTGCCGAGGCTATCACAGTCAGCCGCGCATGCCAGTCGGGATGGCTTCAGCCCTGTGAAGCCCGCCGCCGCGCCAAGCGTGCCGTGGCCGCAACCCTAGCACACTTTAAGGTGGTTGCGATATCCTCGGGCGCTCATCATTTCTAAAATCGTGCTGCACCAATCGATGGAATCCTTAAATCAAACGCTGTTCCTGTTGCTCAACGCGAGTGCGCCGTCGCCGACGCTGCACGCATTAATGTCATTTTGCGCGAATGCGCTGATCTGGGCCATGCCGGCGACGCTCATCGCCGGCTGGTTACGCGTGCCGAGCCGCGCGCGCCCGACGCATGCGGTGGCCTTCACCGGTGCGGCCGCCCGCCCGCAAGCATGCCGTGGCCATTTCGTCGAAGCCGCATTGGCCGCCATGCTCGGCCTGGGGATCGCCCAAATCATCGGTGCAATGTGGCCCCACCCACGGCCGTTCGCGATCGGTTTGGGACACGCATGGATTGCCCACGCCGACGACGCATCGCTGCCCAGCGACCATACCACGCTCGCTTTCTCAGTCGCCTGCAGCTTACTGCTGCACGCCGGCACCCGGGTGACCGGAGTGGCCCTGGCGTTGGCCGGGCTGATGGTCGGCTGGGCTCGCATCTATGCCGGCATCCACTTCCCGCTGGATGTCGGCTGCGGCATGCTGCTCGGCATGACGTGCGCCGTGCTCGCTTACCGTCTCGCGCCATGGGTCGTGCCGCCACTGTTGCGCTGCGGTGAGCCGCCCTATCGGTTCCTGTGCGCGGCGCTGATTCGGCGCGGCTGGGCGGTCGCGTAGTACGGCCGTCAGCGCCGCTGTGTTGACGCGCGCACCCTCAGCTCACCGTCGGCGCCCCGCGTGGCACAGACATGCCGACATCTCGCGCAGTAAGAGGCAATGGAGTCCATTTTTAAAGCCAATTCTGGAATGGGTTCCGATTTTATATACCGGTTCCGATTTCTCATCGAAAAGGCATGAGGTCCGCGCCTGATGGATGCTGGAATGATCCGTACGGGTTTGCACATCGTGCCACGCAGACTAACCCTAATCGATGCCGCAAATGGCCAGGAACTTGAGCGCCGCGCGCGACGCCGCCGAACCGTGCATGACCAGGATCGAGAAACGCCGCGTCAGCGGTTGCGGCGCCAGCGACACGCTGGTCAGGCGCGCATCCTCATGCCGCATCGCCATCGCCGACACAAAGCCCACGCCCATGCCGGCGCGCACCGCCTCCTTCACGCCCTCGACGCCGGCCAGCTCCAACGCGACCCGCGCGCGCGCGCCGGCCCGCGCAAACGCGCGCTCGACCTCGTGCCGCACGCCAGAGCCGGACTCACGCCAGATTAGCGGAAACTGGCTGATCCACGACAACGGTACGGCTCTATCGGTGGCCAACGGATGACCGGCTGGCACGATCGCGACAATCTCGTCGTCGTGCCATGGATGCACGCGCGTGTCAGCCGGCAGCTCGGCGGGCACACCGCCTTCAATCAGCGCGATGTCCAACCCCTGCAGCACATGGCAGACATCGCTCGTATTGCCATAGGTGGTGCGGATTTCGATATTGGGATGGGCGCGGTGAAAGTCCGCGACCAGATAGGGCAGCAGATAGCTGGCTGGCGTCGTGCTGGCACCGATGCGCAATGTGCCATACTCCAGACCCCGCAACGCGTCGCGCAGCGCATGCGCCTGCCGCCATGTGTCGCGCAACCGCGCGGCATGGACAGCCAGTTGCCGGCCAGCGTCCGTGAGCCGCACGCCGCGGCCGTCACGCACGTACAACGGCTCACCGAATTCCTCTTGCAGCAACCGCAGCTGTCCAGACACCGCTGGTTGCGATAAGTGTACCGCTTCGGCCGCCCGGCTGATGTTCTGATGTTCTGCGACGGCTGCAAAAGTCAAAAGTTGATCGGGGGTCATGCGCTTAATCTATCAGATTAGCCGATAGTTTACATCCCAAATGACGATTTTTCATATCGTTATATCCATTTTACGATGAGGCTGTCGAGGTCATCTCTCAGGTGAATGCCATGTCCCTCTTAATTTCCGAGTCCTCCTCGCCGTCGCGGGGCACGCCAGCGGGCGCTGTCGCAGCGTCACGTCGCGGGCTGCTCAACGGCGTGCTATTCGTTGCGCTGTTCGCCTTCGCGGTCACCCAATTGGCCGCGTGGCCGCCCATCGCCGGGCTCGGCATGAGCCCGCTGATCGTGGGCATCGCGTGCGGCGCGGTGTACGGCAACGCATTGCGCATCGCCATGCCAGACAGTTGGGCTGCCGGTGTGAACTTCTCCGCGCGCAAGCTGCTGCGCATCGCGGTCGCCTTCTTTGGGCTACGTGTCAGTTTGCAGGAAATCGCGCAAGTCGGGTTGGCCGGGCTGGCGATGTCCGTCGTGGTCGTCGCTGCGACACTGGCTATCGGCTGGTGGGTTGGAACCCGATGGCTGAAGCTGGACCGGGATACCGCACTGCTCACAGCCGCGGGCAGCGCGATCTGCGGCGCGGCGGCAGTCGTCGCGTTCGAATCCACGTTGCAATCCAAGCCGCACAAGAGCGCGATGGCGGTCGGCACGGTGGTGCTGTTCGGCACGCTGTCGATGTTTGTCTATCCGCTGATGGCCAATGCCGGATGGCTTCACCTGGACGCGACCGGGCTCGGCCTATACTTTGGCGGCACCATTCACGAGGTGGCGCAAGTGGTCGGCGCCGCCAGCGCGATCAACGCGCAAACGGTACACGTGGCGACGATCGTCAAGATGACCCGTGTGATGCTGCTAGTGCCGGCGATTTTTGTGGTCGCCGGCTTTATCGCCCGTGCCGCGCGCGATGCACAGCCGGCCGGCAGTAGCACGCGGCGCGGCAAGTTGCCCGTGCCGTGGTTCGCGCTCGGCTTCCTCATGCTGGTGCTGGTGAACTCGCTGCACGTGATCCCGTCGCACGTGTCACACGTCCTCAATAGCCTGGACACCTTCGCACTGACGATGGCGATGACCGCGCTCGGGATCGAAACTCGGGTCGCGCAGATTCGCGAGGCTGGGCCACGTGCGCTGATCGCCGGCGCGCTGCTACAGCTCTGGCTGATTGCTGGAGGTTACGCGCTAACGCTCGGTGTCGAGCGCTGGCTCGGCTAGAGCGTGTTATGCACTTTGCAAGATAGGTACGGCATGAACGAGCATGAGCATGGCGAAGACGACGAAATGCAAGCCGACGAGTAACGCCTTCGACAACTGCTGCCATGTCCTTGATTTGTGCGATTCACGGACATCGTTTCAACTAAAATAAAATGATGGGCCGAGAGATCGCACAGTTAAGGATGCCCGGCTCACTTGCCAGTGGGTTCGTCTGCCAGACGTCAGACCTTGTTGGATCTTGCAGGTGAGCATCTCGCGGCGATCTCAGGTTGCATGACAACAACGACGAACCCTTGCCAGCGTGCCGATGGCACAACAGTATCTGTTCCGGCGTTGGATCAACGAAGCATACTGGATTCAGTCTCACTAAATATTAGTGGTTCACTTCTGAGCCAATCTACGTTGGTCCGGAATCGCGCCCGCGCCGGCTCGGAGAACTGGCTGGCCTCCATAAAGCGCGTAATCTCCTCCACTGCCATTTCCCATCTGAAATTGCTGGACTCAGATAACACCCAAGCGGCCCGAAGTTGGCGAAGCAAATCCCATAAAGCGGCTTCGCCCGCACCATTCAGTAGGTTCAAACCTTGCCGCCAGGCCCGCTTCATTTGTACATCGTCTAAAAACAATTGGCATTTGAGTAGTCCAAACGCTGCCGAAACACGCTGTGACATAGGCACGCGCGCTAAATGATCCTCAAGTAACGTCAGCTCCTGCGCACGTTGTTCATACGACAGCTCTTCAAGCCCTTCAGGCAAATATTGCAAAGCAATCCCCCACTGCTCGTCAGGCAGCGACAGCGCCCAATCACGCATCTGCGTGTATTGGGCAAATTGCTCTGCTTTTGGCAAAATCCGTACGCAACTCGCTAATATGCCGACCGATGCGCCTTGATGAGAGGGCGGCAGTTGTAACGCGTGTCCGCGTAAGAGCGCATAGCGTTCAGGGACGCGTGGGTCTGTTTTATTAAAGTAAAGGAGCAAATTGGATAATACCGGGATGAGCTTCGCTTGTTCGGATACCCTTAACGACGCAAGCCGATCTAAAAGCGCCTGATAACGCTGCTCGATAAAAGGCGAATGGAACGAAAAAAACCGCAAACTATCAGCCAGCTCCGCCCAGATATTGTCTTGCCCGGGCGCGCGTCGTTCCGCCATCGCATAAGCGAAGTCGAATAGCTCATCACGCCGGCTCGGAGGAAAAATAAAAAAAGCGCGTAATAGCGCTCTTTGTATTCGCACGCCGTCCCGCGGGATACGTTCCGCAGCCGCAAACACGCGCTTGAATGCCTCGACTCGCTCGGCTTTTGGCAACGCTCGCAGACGCTGACTTAGCGCATCAATGGGTTCGACATACTGCGCTGGATTGCTCAACGCACCGCCTATTTCGTCCAGCAGCTGGTTGACTGACGCCAAGCTGACGGCTTGGTTTGCCCGCTGCCAATAGCGGTGGACGAGGCGCCGGGTCTGCATCGTATGATACGTGCGGCGATTGACCATGGCGAACGGCATCACGTCTTGAATGGGTACATAGTCACCGATCCGGGCAATCAGTTCGGACGACAGGTCATCATACGTCGTCGGTCGGGTGGGCAAAGGGCGAGTCAACGCGTCGTTGGAAGACGGTCGTGGCGGCGCTGACGCGGCAGGCTGTTGGCCCGCCTGCCCTGCGCACACGTAGCTAGAGTGAGGGTTTAAAGCGACATTCAAGTCAAAGTCCATTAGCAAGCTCAGTAATCAGTAAAAAGACACCACGCGTAGCGAAGCTGTGCAGCAGGCTAACGAAAAGTAGGAGAAGACGTGCAGCGATACGTCGTAAGTGTGAGATTTTTGGCGAGTAGCATAAGCCGGCCGGTGGACAGACTGCGCGACATCGCACGGGGCGACGCAAGCGTGCTGACAAAAAGGCGTATCAACCGGCCAATGCCTCAACTTTAAGGCTTTTTGTAGGAAACTGTGGAGTGATTTTTGCCGATTACGTAACCTGAGGGCTGAATTTAAAGACGTCGGCGGACGAATCGCTCGATCGCAAGACGCCTGTGGGAACGAGCCGCGGCCACCGCCGAGGTGGCCGCCGCCCGCGAGGCTGCGGCGCACGCCGAACGCACGCGCTTGCAGGAACTGGAGCCCGCGCTCGCGGTGGCCGAGGCGGCGCGCCAGACGCTGCACACTGAAGTCGAGCGCCTGCAACGCGACGCACAGGCGCTCGCCCAGGCGGGTGCCGATTTTGCCCGCGAACTCGATAAGCTGCGGGCCGACACTGCTCGCGCCGAAGCGCGGCTGCAAGCGGCGGAAAAACGCGCTCTTTTGGAGACCGAGCATGAGCGCCACACCAGCGCGCGCCTAATCAAGGAACGGGATGCGGCGGTGCGACGTGACGACGAGAGGGACGCGCAGCGCCGCGCTGAGCAGCAAGCGCTGCAGGCGCAACTGGGGGACGCACGTCAGCAAATTGGCATGCTGGAAGGCAGCTTGGCCGCGCTGCAGCGTGTGAATGCCGACGCTGAAAAACGCGGCGTGTGCGGCAGCGCACACCCACCCAGTCCGCATCGGGCCGCACCACCGGTCCGATTAGGCGGCAACGCCCGCTCACGCGTGCGCTCGAAAAGACTCCGTGACGCGGTCACCGACATTCGCTTTTTATACAAAGGCTCATGTGGCCGCAGGCCATTTAGCAAGCATAGTTCAGCCTATAGCCGATCTCGACAGGCCGCGAATCATCACCTCCGCAGGGCGCTGAGCTTACAGATGCAAAAAACACGTTGGAACTACCAGGGCAGCGGGAAAGCGGCGGTGCCCGCGTCATTTACTGCAGAATGGTTAAATTTGGTTATTTATGGTCTATGCCAAGAACCAACAAAGAACTTATTGAACGCGACAACACGCGCCATATCGGAACTGAATTGCTCTGTCAAGCCAAGTTCGACCAGTGAGGTCCGGCGCATGGTCAGATTGTTTCAAGCTTAGTTTGCTACTGCACCCGTGGCGCGCCGCAAGCCATACAAGTGGCCGACCGATGGTATCTGTTGAAGAGCCTTGGTGATGCCATTGAGCGCGCGCTGAGCCGCTGCCAGCTGCCTATCCGCGAGTTGCACGCTCGCTCAATCACGAGGACGCTTCTGCCGCATTGCCAGCGATCGAATCGAATGCGCCCGGCGTGGCAACAACATCGAAGCTACTGGTGAATGGATCGGGGTACGACCGCGCTCACCAGCGGCGATAAGCGGCACGTCCAGCGCTTGGTTCAACGACTCGCCGAGCAGAATTCCCAGATAACAACAATCCGACAACTGCCGCTCGAGTTTACTGACATGGCCAAGCACCGCACACATCAAGCGTTGGCAAGCTGGCTGCGTCAAGCGCAGACCAGCAGTGTACCAGAAATGCAGCGGTTTGCAGCCAAGCATTGGTCACGACTACGATGCCATACACGCTGCACAGCTCACACCCTACAGTAACGGCATCGTCGAAGGCCATGCCAATCGGCTCAAGTTTCTCAAGCGCCCAATGTATGGCCGCGCCGGCTTCCAACTGCTTCGTACTCGCGTGTTGAATCGGTGCTGACTTGTGACGTGAACCTTCACACAAAGTGGGGAAGAGCCAGTAATTGTCGCCAGACATGCGGTTGTGAATCAGCTGTATTAGCCGGAACTTGATCTGACAGATAGTCGGGCCGATAGAAAAGAAGCGGTCAATGTGGAATGAGTTTCTCCTTGGCAAGTGCTAGTGAATCGAGGAAGGTGCGCATGGGCGTCTTGCCATAACACCATCGCCCCTGATGCTCACGTTCATTGTTGTACTGATCGAGCCATGCATCAAGATCGGTTTGTAAGGCGTCGATCGATTCGTAGATCTTCTTGCGGAACACCACCCGATAGAACTCGTTGAGCATGGTTTTGTGCAACCGTTCGACGATGCCGTTGGTCTGCGGCGACTTGGCCTTGGTGCGGGTATGGTCGATGTCTTCTACAGCCAAATACAGCTCATATTCGTGATGCTCGGGATTGCCACAGTATTCGGTGCCACGATCCGTGAGCACGCGCAGCAGCGGGATGCCGAAACTGTCGAAGAATGGGACAACACGATCATTGAGTAAGTCAGCCGCCGGCAGCGGTGTCTTGCGATCATAGAGCTTAGCCAATGCCACCTTCGAATAGGTGTCGACAAAGGTTTGTTGATAAACACGACCTACGCCTTTGAGGCTACCGACATAGAATGTATCCTGCGCGCCACAGTAGCCTGGACATTCAGACTCGAACTCGCCGTGGGCCTCTTTTTCCTGTTTGGCGCGCTCCAGCGCGACCAACTGGGCTTCGGTCAGCACCAGCCCGTCCTGAGCGGATTTGGCTTCCAGCGCCTTTAGACGCTTGTTCATGGTCTGCAGATCGTGACGCAGCCAGATGCTGCGAACGCCCTGAGGCGAGACCTTTAACGCATGGCGCTTGAGCACTTCATTGGCGATGCGGATCTGACCATAAGCGGGCAGTTCCAGGGCCAGTTCAACTACGGCCGCCTCGATCTGCGGATCCACGCGGTTTTTGGGCAGCGGGCGGCGGTGGGAGATTTCCTGCAGCGCCGCTTCGCCGCCTTTATCGTACAGTTCCTTGAATCGGTAGAAGCTGTCGCGTGAGTAACCCATCACGCGGCAAGCTTGGCTGACGTTGCCCAGTTGCCGGGCCAGTTCGAGCATGCCGACTTTGGCACGGATGACCTTCTGTTCCTGAGTCATGGCGGACCCCTTGCTGTTCGTGGCGCGCGTTGCCGCGCAGGGCGTAGCCCGTAGCGGCAACGCGCGCCAGCATGAAAAACCAACCACTGTCAGTTTTAGTCTAGTTCACTGCAAATCAGCGCCAATTAATGAACCCTTGTATTGCGGTGATGTCACGTATAAACTAGTTATATGTCTAGTCATTATGGATCCGCCATGCATGCTTGGCCTGTACAAGACGCGAAAGCCCGTTTCAGCGAGCTACTTGACGCCTGTGTCAGTGAGGGGCCACAGCTGGTGACCCGTCGCGGCGCAGAAACAGCTGTGCTGGTACCTATCACGGAGTGGAAACGGCTCAACGCCGCCGCACGCCCTTCGCTGAAAGCCTTGCTGTTGTCCGATTTCAGTCGTGGTGACCTTGACTTGCCACAACGTGGACGGGCGCAGCGTCGCACAACGCTTGCTCTATAAAACCACCGTGTTCCTTCTGGATACGAATATTGTTTCTGAACTTCGCAAGCTGCGCCCGCATGGGGCAGTCGTGTCATGGCTCGAAAGCGTTGCCGATCACGAGCTTTATCTGTCCGCCGTGACACTCGGTGAAATTCAAGCAGGCATCGAAATCACGCGCGAGCAAGACGCCGACAAGGCATCGGCGATAGAAGCGTGGGCCGATCAAGTCAGCGCGACCTACAATGTCTTGCCCATGGACGCTGCAACCTTCCGGCTCTGGGCGAAGCTGATGCATCGTCAGTCGAACACAGTCTATGAAAACGCCATGATCGCGGCCAGCGCGCTGACGCACAAGCTTATCGTCGCCACAAGAAACGTTCGCGACTTTGAACGCTTTGACGTACCGGTGTTCAACCCATTCGGGAAATAAGTTTACCTACATCTTGACGGTCAACGCGCCGGCGGGCTCGCCTAACGACTAGGAAAGCAAAAATGCGAACGGGGTTGGGGTTCACCGAACGGCTGGTGCTAAGTGCGCTTCAGATTGAGCGGCTGGTGATCCGATATCATAAGTCGAGCGCACCTCCCTTTGGCTGTTCTCACACTACGTAGGACCTAATTCAAATAGAATTGGATTCGATCTGTCGTCCAAGTCGCCACCCCCGTCCCGAAGAAATCCGCATCCTCCGTCCAAATCAGGCATCCGATTGCCATAGCACATGCCAGGACAGGACCAATCGTCGGCATCCCTTGCCCCGATGCGCTGGAGCGCAGCGGCCTGCGTATCTCCATAGATTTCAGCGTCAACAATTGGGATCAAGGGAACCAAGCTATCCAGCACGGCTATCGCTGACTCCGGCGCAACGCCTCTCTTCTCCAGTAATGCTGGCAGGTACTTTTTAGCGTCCGTGTACGCCACGTCGGGAGCGAAACACTGAACTGCGTGAGCATGCACCATGACCAACTCGCGCACGCGCGTGCCAAGAACTGCCCGGATCAAGATGTTCGCATCGGGTACGATTGCCTTATTGCTCATGCGGATTTGGCACCGGTCTTGCCCTTGCCAGTCGATGCCCGGCGAACTGCCTTAAACTCGGACACTACCCCTTCGACATCCACGCCACGGCCAGTCAGCAGATCATCCAAGATTTCACTCGCCTTTTTCATAGTGGCAAGATGCGCTTCGGCTTGACCATGTGCCGGAATGAAGTACCCTACCGTCTGGCCATGCCGCGTCACCGCAACGGGCATATTCGATAAGTGTATGAGAGGGTAGCTTCAGGATTCACACATCGTGCCGGATTTTTCTACTTTTGAATGGCCGGATTTTTGAGTCAGCCTCATTCTGCCCTGCACCCCGATTCACGTTCTTATGGAGTGCCTCGATCTTCCAGCGCATGGCATACCAGTTTAATTTTTTGAGTGCCTCGGCGCGCGAGTTGACTGGCATACTGGTAGACAGTTCCCCCCAATACGAGCTAGTCCATAAAGCGTAGCGGCCATCGGACGGCACCGATCCATATAATTGAGCGGCCGCTTTTTAACCCTATCCGCCTGTATACCCCCACAACTGTGGCACGCATCCTATGCTTATGAGCAGGCGGCCCAGCCGCGTGCCCCCAGGGGACGCCGGGTCACCTGGACCCGTTCCGGCGCCACATGACGCAGGTCCGTCTCAATGGCGAGTCGCTGTATTGCAATGCTATCCGGTCGATGCCAGTTCGATAGTGGGACATGTAGCAATTGAATGCGGCGGTTGGGTCACGCATCGCAAAATGCGCGATCACGGTGAGGCCGCCTGCCGTGTCGCGGCGGTGGTCGAGGCAACCGCATTTGACATGACCGAGAATACGCTGTAGAGGCAGCATTTGGCACCGGGCGAGACATTGACCGCCTGGCCGGGCCGATCTAGATGCGGAAGTGATCTGGATCGGTGCGCTAAACATATACGGCAGCAAAAAGCCGGCGCGCGTCACATCAAAGGACAGGGCGACGGCCTTCAGTGGCAAGGAGACACGCGATGAGCAAACTAAACAAGACGATTCGCGTGGCTACTGACGTCGGTGGCACTTTTACCGACCTGGTGTACTTCGAAGTCGATCCGCGCACAGGCCGGCAATCAGTACGGACTGCCAAGTCGGATACGACGCCGCCTGACTACGAGCAGGGCATCCTCAACGTACTAAAAAAGGCCGATGTGGATTTGAGCGCTGTTACCTTCCTCGCGCACGGCACCACCGTAGTGATCAATGCGCTGACCGAACGCCGTGGCGTTAAGACGGGACTGATCACGACGCAAGGCTTTGGCGATACGCTAGAAATTGCGCGTGCCAACCGGCCTGACTTTTTCAATTTGAGCTGGGTCAAGCCCGCGCCATTTGTGCCACGCTACCTGCGTCGTGAAATACCGGGACGCCTGCATGTAGACGGCAGCGAGCGCGAGCCGCTGGACCTATCCGGCCTGCCCGCCATCGTCGACACATTCCGCGCCGAAGGGGTGGAAGCCGTCGCGATCTGCCTGCTGCACGCCTATACCAATCCGGTGCACGAACAAGCGGTGCTGGCCGGTGTGCGTCGGCTCTGGCCACAGGCATCGGCGGTGGCATCGCACCAAATCACGCGCGAGTGGCGGGAATACGAGCGCTCCAGTACCGCGGTACTGTCCGCCTATGTGCAGCCAATCGCCGCACGCTACCTGCAGCGGCTTGAAGACGGATTGCGATCGAACGGCTATCGGGCGCCGCTCTATGTGATGCAGTCGAACTGCGGTGTCGACACCGTGGCTCACGCCCGAGAAATCCCGATTACGATGGTGGAGTCGGGGCCGGCCAGCGGCTTCTGGGGAGCGGCCGAACTAGGCCGTCTGATCGGCGAGCCCAATGTGCTCGCGCTCGATATCGGCGGCACCACAGCCAAATGCACACTGATCAAGGACGGGCAGATCTCCATCAAAACAGACTACTGGTTCGAGCGCGACCGGACGCATACCGGCTATCCGATCATGGTACCTGTGGTCGATTTGGTCGAGATCGGCAATGGTGGCGGCTCGATCGCGTGGATCGACGAATTCGACAAGTTGCATGTCGGCCCGCAATCGGCTGCGGCGTCGCCTGGTCCCGCAGCCTACGGTCGCGGCGGCACCCATGTGACCACCACCGATGCAAACCTAATTCTGGACCGCATTAATAAGGATTATTTCTGCGGCGGTACGTTCATTGCCGACATCGAAGCCGTGGCCCGGGCCATGGCACCGCTGACCGAGCGGCTACGGCTGTCGCCGCAGGAAATCGCGCGCGGCATTATTCGGATCGCCAACGACAACATGGTGAATGCGCTGAAGTTGGTGTCGCTCAGCCGGGGCCATGATCCGCGCGACTTCACGCTGCTCGCCTTTGGTGGCGGCGGCGCGATGCACGCCGTTGCGCTCGCGCAGGAACTCGGCGTGAAAAAGGTGGTGATTCCGCGTGGCGCGTCTGTCTTTTCCGCGTGGGGCATGACGATGTCCGACCTGCGTCGCGACTGCTTCGTCAACCGCCTCTTTGAGATGGATCGTCCGGATGCGGCGCTCGGTGCGCAAGCGCTGCTTGAACAGCTGTCGCATGATGCAACGGCACAGTACGCGACCGAGGGCATCGGCGCCGACGCTATCGAATTGGCCCTGTACTGCAAGATCCGCTACCAGAACCAGGAGCATGCGGTCGAGGTGCCGCTGCGGCAAGATGAACGCGTCGCCACGCATTGGGCCGATATCGTTGCCCGCTTTCACGCCAGCTACGAGCAGCAGTACACCTATCGGCTGAACGCCCCGCTGGAGATCGTCGGCTTTCATATCGTCGCCGTGGCAGAAATCGGCAAGCTCAACCTGGCCGACCTGCCAGTCACCGGCGCCACTATTCAGGTTGCGTCAAAAGGCCGTCGCACCGTCGACTATGCGCTCGAAGGGAGGCACGAAGCGATCGTCTACGACGCGGAACGCATCGAGCCTGGCATGCACTTCGCCGGTCCGGCGATTATCGAAGACCCCGGCACGACCATCGTGGTCCACCCGAACAACGCCGTGAGCGTCGACCGCCTCGGCAACTTTCACATCACTCTTTCCGTGTGAGCCATCATCATGAGCCACAGCGATAAGATCGATATCTTCACGCTCGATATCATTCAGAATGCACTGCAAGCCATCGCCGACGAGATGTTCACCGCGATACGCAAGACCGCGATGAGCCCGATCATCTACGAAGTGCTCGACATGGGGACTGGCATCACCGATGGACAAGGCAATATCGCCAGCTCCGGCGCCGGTATCCCTGCCTTTGTTGGCGTGCTGGACAAGGCGGTGCGCCGCATTTTGGTCGAGCACGGCCAACCAGGCGACATCGAGCCGGGCGACATCTTCATCACCAACGACCCGTACTCGGGCGGCGTGACGCATCTGAACGACGTGGTACTGTCGATGCCGGTTTTCGTTGGCGACGACATCGTCGCGTGGACGGCCAATATTGCTCACTGGAACGATGTTGGCGGCATGGTCCCGGGATCATTCTCTACCGATGCAACCGAGATCTTCCAGGAAGGGCTGCGCCTGGCCGCGGTAAAATTGATCTCACGCGGCAAGCCAGTGCGTCCCGTGATGCAGATTCTGCGCTATAACACGCGCATGCCCGACTTCATGGAAGGTGATCTTTGGGCAGGCATCGCTGCCGCGCGCAGCGGCGCGACACGCTTGATTGAACTGACCCAGAAGTACGGTAAAGCAATGTTCCTGCAGGCAATGCAAGACTTCATGGACTACGGTGAAAAGGTCTCGCTGAAAGCACTGCGTCACACGCCGAAAGGGCGCTTCGAACTAGCCGAACCTCAGGACGACGACAAGGTATACAAAGTAGTCGTTGAAATCGGCGACAATGGAATGATCGTCGACTTGCGCGACAACCCGGACCAGGTCCATGGACCGGGCAATCTCAGCCGCGACGGCACGGTAGTGGCTGCCCAGATGGCATTTAAGTCGATTACCGAGCCGAACGGCAGCGCCAACGGCGGCACCTTCCGGCCGCTGAAGGTTGTGACACGGCCTGGTTCGCTGTTTGATGCGTGTAGCCCTGCGGCAGAAGGGTTTTACTTTGAAAACCTGATCCGGGTGCACGACCTGATCTTACGCTGTCTTGCGCCGCATCTGCCCGACCGCATCCCCGCCGGCAGTTTCTCGTCGATATGCGCCACCGTGATTGGCGGCCCCCATCCGGAAACCGCGCGCATTTTCACGCTGATCGAGCCTGAGATCGGCGGTTGGGGAGCAAAGCGGGATCGCAACGGCAACAGTGCGATGTTCTCCGCAATGCATGGCGAGACATACAACTGCCCGGCCGAGATCTGCGAGGCGCGCTATGGCGTCTATGTCGAGCGCATGGAACTGAACGACGAGCCAGGGGGATACGGGCAATATCGCGGCGGCCGCGGCATCCGGCTCGATTATCGGATCCGCTCCGACGGCAGCTTCCTGACCTGCGGATATACGCGCGCCAAAGTGCCACCGTGGGGCCAGGCGAACGGGCGTGACGGCTCACTCAATTACGTCGAGGTCGTGCGCGCCGACGGCCGCAGCGAGCGCTACGCCATGGCCAGCGGCGTCAAGCTCGATCGCGGCGATGTGGTCCGCGTGCGTACGGGCTCAGGTGGCGGATACGGTGATCCGTCGATGCGCGATCCCGATGCGGTTCGCGACGACATCCGAAATGGCTATATCTCTGCCGAGCTGGCACGCGAAATCTATCATTGGGAGGGGAGCGTGCGACTACATCATGCAGGCCAGATCTGAAAGTACTTGCAAAGTGCATAACACGCTCTAGCCCAGTGGTACAGCAGTCAATGGTATCGTGATGGCAGGCGCGGCCCGGCTTGCGGTGCCGCGCGGGCGCAGCGGCCGTCGGACGCCGAAACACTGGCTGCCAGCGGCGGCTGTCCGTCGCTACGCTATCTCAGGACTGTGATGATGAGCTACGAACTGTACTACTGGCCGGGCCTACAGGGCCGCGGTGAATTCGTCCGCTTAGCGCTCGAAGAGGCAGGGGCAGATTATCTTGACGTCGCGCGCTTACCGCCGTCCGGTCGCCGCGAAGACGCAAATCCGCAAGGCACAGAGCACGGCATCGGCACGATGATGTCGATTCTGCAAAGCCAAACCGAGCCCTGCATCCCGTTCGCTCCCCCCTTCCTGCGCGACGGCACAACACTCATTGCGCAGACCGCTAACATTCTGCTGTACCTGGGACCCCGGCTCGGCCTGGTGCCCGCCGATGAAACACTGCGCCACTGGGTCCACGGACTGCAGCTGACGATTGCCGACATGGTGAGCGAGGCACACGACACGCACCACCCGATTGCCAACGCACTGTATTTCGAGCAGCAACGCGACGCCGCCCGGCAGCGCGCCGCCGATTTCATCGCCAACCGGATACCGAAGTTCATGCGCTATTTCGAGCGGGTGCTCGAGCAGAACCCCGCGGGATGCGCGCACCTGGTCGGCGCGGCATTGAGCTACGCAGACCTGTCGATGTTCCAATTCATTGATGGACTGCGCTACGCGTTTCCGCGTGCCACCGCTCGCTTCGCGACACAGTATCCGAAGCTCACAGCGCTGCATGAAGCGGTGCGCACGCGGCCGCGTATCGCCGCGTACCTGGCGTCGCCTCGCCGCATCCCGCACAACGAGTCGTGCATATTCCGGCACTACGCGGAATTGGACGCCAGTTGACTCATCGCCATCGCGCCGTGCTGGCCTTTTTGCTCAAGCTGCGCACCCGCGCGCAACGCCTGCTCAGGCTGTCCGACGAGCATACGATGCTGCTGTGGGCCACCCTCGCCGGCTTGGTCGGCGCGGCCGCGACCATCGTGTTCCGCCTCGGCGTCGACTGGCTGGAATCGCTCGTCGATCCTAACGCGAGCGGACTGGTGGAGGTCGCGCGCGACCTACCGTGGTACGCACGGCTCGCGCTGCCCAGCGTCGGCGGCGCCGTGGCCGGCATGCTCCTGCTGGCAGCCCGGCGTGACGACGACGGCAAGAGCCATGCTGACTATATGGAAGCGATTACTATCGGCGAAGGGGTGGTGCCCGTGCGGCAAAGCCTATGGCGCAGCGGCTCGTCGCTGGTCACGATTGCCTCGGGTGGCTCAATCGGCCGCGAGGGCTCGATGGTGCAGCTTGCCGCGCTCAGCGCATCACTGCTCGGCCGCCTCGTGCATGTCGACCCAGAACGTCTGCGCTTGCTGGTGGCGTGCGGCGCCGCGGCCGGCATCACGGCCGCGTACAGCGCCCCGATCGCCGGCGCGCTGTTCGTCACTGAAATCGTGCTGGGCTCGATCGCGATGGAGAGCTTCGGGCCAATCATCGTGTCATCTGTGGTCGCCAATGTCACGATGCGCGCATTGTCCGGCTACCAGGCGCCCTACGAGATGCCGCCCTTTCCGACCATCTCCGGCCTCGAAGTACTGTGGTTCGTCGGGCTCGGCATCCTGTGCGGGATGCTCGCGCCGGCGTTCCTCCTCCTGCTGGGTGCCTCGCGCCGGCTGTTCGGCCGATGGGTGGCGCCCCTGCCCTGGCGGCTCGCACTGGGCGGCGCGCTGGTGGGCGCCTTATCGATCCAGGCACCGCAAGTGTGGGGCAACGGCTATAGCGTGGTGAACGCCATTCTGCACCAGCCTTGGACCTGGCAAGCGCTCGTCGCAGTGTTAGCGTTCAAGGTAGCGGCGACCTGCGCGACGGTCGGCTCAGGCGCGGTCGGTGGTATTTTCACGCCGACGCTGTTCGTCGGTGCGGTGCTCGGCGCGATCTACGGACTCGCGGCCCATGCGCACTTGCCGCTCGCCACGTCGGCGCCGTTCACGTATGCCATCGTCGGGATGGGGGCTTTCCTCGCGGCAGCGACCCATGCGCCGTTGATGGCGATCTTGATGATCTTTGAGATGACGCTCAGCTATCAGGTCGTGCTGCCGTTGATGCTGGCTAGCGTGATCGCCTATTTCATCGCGCGGGCCCTGGCCGAGACTTCAATGTACGAGGTCACACTGCGGCGCAACCGCGAGCGGCGTGAACGGCTGCGCCTGAAGGCCACGCAGATGCGTGAACTGGTGCGCCCGGCCGACACCGTCCTTGGCCTAGACGCGAGCGTGGCGGACATGACGCGCGTATTTCTCGAATATCCGGTTAAGTACATCTATATCGTCGACGCTGCCGGCTGGTTTCAGGGCGTGGTCGCGTTAAAGGACATCACCTCCGACCTGCTCGACAAGCACGGCCCGCGCGAGCACCGTGCGCGTGACTACCTGCGCCGAGATTTCGCCGCGCTGACGCCGGACATGCCGCTTGCCGCCGCGTTGCAGCACTTTCTCGCCTTCCAAGGCGAGCGGCTGCCCGTCGTCGCATCGAAGCAGGCGCCTAAATTGCTAGGCGTAGTCTACAAGACCTCGCTGCTGCAGGCATACTTCCGGATGAATGCTAGCGATTGAGTCACGCCGCATGCGACGCGTCGTCGCGACGGCAAAAAGCAACGGATTCACTACAATGGATTCGGAGGGTGCAACATGTCCGAACAATCGACTCCTGCACTGCGGCGCGACCAGGCCGGCTGGATCTTTGTGCATATCGAGGGTGCGCCATACGAGCGTGGCCTGCAGCACGGCCAGTTGCTTGCCCGCGAGATCAGCAGCGCGATCCGCGCCGCGCAATATCTAGCCAAGTGGGACACCGGCGAGGAGTTTGACACCTTCGTGAACGCCGCAATCGACCAATTCACCGACCGTGTCGATGACGAGTTCACCGCCGAGATGCGCGGCATTGCCGATGGCGCGCAGTTGCCCTACGAACAGGTGCTCGCCTGGAACGGCTACATGGATTTGCTGCAAAGCTGGTGGCCCGCGCATGTCAGCCAAACACGGCCGCAGTTCGCCGGCAAGCCATGGCGCGGGCGCCTCGGCCATCACTGCAGTGCGTTCATTGCAACCGGCAGTGCCACGCGCGATGGCCGCATCGTGATGGCGCACAACTCGTGGGACCGCTATGCGGCTGGCGATGCGTTCAACGTGATCTTCGATATTGTGCCCGAGGAGGGCAACCGGATCCTAATGCAGGGACTGCCGGGCTGCATCTCCAGCCTAACGGACTTTTGGATCACGTCAGCGGGCCTGATGGTGACCGAGACGACGATTTCTAATTTCGTCGGCTACAACACCTCCGGCTCGCCGGAGTTCTACCGCTCGCGCAAGGCGACGCAGTATGCCGATAGCATTGGCTCATGGTGCGAGCGCTTCGCGACCGACAACAACGGCGGCTACGCGAACAGCTGGCTGCTCGGCGATACCAAAACCGGTGAAATCGCACGCTACGAGCTTGGGCTGCGTTATTCCGGATTCGAGGTCACCAAAGACGGCTTTTACAGCGGCTTCAACACGGCCAACGACCTGAAGATCCGCAACCAGGAATGCATTAGCCAGGGGGATGACTACAACGACGTGCGGCGCAATGGTGCGCGCCGGCTGCGCTGGATGCAACTGATGGAAAAACACCGCGGCCGGATCGATGCTGAACTGGCCAAGGAAATGCTCGCCGATCATTACGATGTGTACCTCGATCGCGACGATCATCCGAGTTCGCGCACCCTTTGCGGCCACTTGGAACTGGACGACGCACGCTTTGGCGACGCTGATCACGGTCCATTCAATCCATGGGGCGCCAACGACGGCAAGGTGGTCGACAGCGACATGGCGGTACGACTCGAATTGTGGGCACGCTGGGGTCACCCATGCGGCCGGCCGTTCGACGCACAAGCGTTTATGCGTCGCCATCCGCAGTGGAATTGGCTCAACGGTTACATGCGCGATCGCGCGTCCCAGCCGTGGACGCTGTTTGACGCAGTCCGTTGACCGCATGCCGGCGCGCAGCGCGACGCACCCCTCGCGGAACGCAGGCACGCAGTTTGCGTGAACATCGCCATCGCGTTTCAGTGGAAGACCGACACCATGAATCCGTTCATGTCACATCCGCTAGCAGCGCTGGCCACAGCCCTCGTCAGCACGCCGCTCATCGCCATCGTGCCCTGCGACAGCGGGGTACCCGACGTGACCCGTGCTTCGCACACGCGACACGCTGGCACGGTGCCGACCGCCGTCCGCAGCCTAGCGCAGCAGGACGGTACAGTGTCTGTTGAACACTGGCAAACCATTGAGTTGCCGACGCCCCGCCCCGACCTTGCCGCAGGACTCGCGCGGCATGTCAAGATACGAACATGAGCGCCACCGACCCGATCGATCAGCAGCTCAGCCAGACGCTGCGCGACATGCGCTATCCCGCCACGCGCGACACGCTGGTGGCCGCCGCCTGCTCAGCGGGCGCCAGCAACGACGTACTGCTCGCGCTGCAGGCGCTGCCCGAGCGTGACTACCCGGATCCGCAGTCGGTCGCGCGCTGGCTCGCCAGTGCAGCAGGTCCCGGCCTATCCGCCTAGCGTGTGCGCGCGACGACGCGCTCAGCGAGACCCCGCCGCCCGATGGCCGAACGCCGCCGCGCCAAAGAACGCCGCCAGCACGTTCTCGGCCATTGCGTCGGTCACGTGCGGATCCGACGCGTAAAAGAACTGGATGCCGTCGCACAGCGCCATCAGGCCAAGCGCGAGCTGCGCTGCCGGCACGATCGGCCTGATGCCCAGGCGCGCGGAGAACGCATCGATGAAATACGCGATGTCTGCGCGAGTCTGCCGCGACAGCGCATTGAACCGCGCGCGAAACTTCGCGTCGCGCGCGGCCAGCAACCGCGCCTGCATCCATACCAGGAAACACTTGTTCTCGCGGTACAGCGTACTGTAGTACGTCAGGATCTGCGCTTCGATGTCCTGCACGCTGCCTTGCAAATCAAAAATGCGCTGCAACGCCTGCTGGATATTGCCGTGATCGCGCTTAAGCAACGCCAGCAGCAACTCCGCCTTGTCTTTGAAATTCGAATAAAACGCCCCGCGCGTATAGCCGGCTGCCGCAGCGACATCCTCGACGCTGGACGCGTCGAATCCTTTCTTCACGAAAAGCGTCTGCGCAGCGTCCATCAGGCGCTGACGCGTCTGCTCCCGGCTTTGCTCTCGCGTGAGCCGGGTACGGTGGCGGGCACGAGACGTCGACATGGACATATGGTATCACCATCGACCACGTAAATACGTCTTTGCATTCAGATACAACCGTGCATTAGAATGTGACCTAGTATTCAGCGGGCGGGTGCGGTGCCACGTGCATCAGAGGCGTGTCCGGGCGACGCATCGGCTCATTGCGTCTGCCGCCTCTCGCCGGAGTTGCCGTGAAAGCTCTCGTCTTGCTGCATTCCGCCCCGCGTCGTCGCGCGCGCCTGGCGCCGTGCAATACCGCCGTCGCCAGCGCGCTGGCCGCGCTCGTGCTGCTCAACGCGTGCCGCGACCGTGTCGCCCCTGACGTGCCGGCTCGACCGGTGGTGGCGGCCACTGTGCACAGCGCCACAGCTAGCGCCGTTGCCGTAACAACCGTTCCCGGCGAAGTGGCCGCGCGATTCTCGACGTCGCTATCGTTTCGCGTCAGCGGCAAACTGATCGAGCGCCGGGTCCATCTGGGCGAGGCCGTGCGCGCCGGTCAGATCATCGCGCAACTCGATCCCGCCGATGCGCGCAAGAAGGCCGCGAGCGCCGCCGCACAGTTGAGCGCGGCCGAGCACCGACTGCTGTTCGCCCGACAACAACTCGAGCGCGACCGCGCGCAGGCGCAGTCAAACTTGATCAGCAAGCTGCAACTCGAGCAAACCGAGGACAATCATGCCGCGGCCCTCGCGCAGCGCGACGCCGCCGCTCAGCAAGCCGCGCTGGCAAAGGATCAGCTCGGCTACACCACGCTCGCCGCCGACCACGCGGGAGTGATCACACAGGAACTGGCCGACACTGGACAGAACCTGTCGGCTGGACAAGCGGTCTACCAGCTCGCGTGGTCCGACGCGCTGGACGTGATCTGCGATCTGCCGGAGCGCACACTGGCTTTCATCGGTCCCGGCGCGAAGGCCAGCGTCACGCTTACTGCGTTGCCTGAGCAGGCGTTCACCGCAACGCTGCGCGAGTTGGCGCCGTCCGCCGATCCGGCCAGCCGGACCTATCGCGCTAAGCTTACGCTCGCGCTGCCCCGCGGCAGCGCCGACACGGTGCGCCTGGGCATGACCGCCCGCGTGGCCTTCCAGCCGGACGCTGCGCGTGCGATCAACCATGACATCGTCCTGCCCGCCACCGCACTGTTCCATCAAAATGAACGCCCCGCGGTATGGGTGATTCGTGCCAATGCCGCGTCGCGCGACACCGGCCAGTCGCGCGACGCGCGCAAACAGGACGTGGGCACGCTGGAACTGCGGCCGGTCACAGTGTCGCACTACACCGAGCGCACCGTGGTGATCAGCGCCGGACTGACCGACGGCGAGCGCGTCGTGCTACGCGGCGTGCACACGGTCAGCGCGGGCGAGCAGGTCAAGCCCGTCGCGCCGCTGCATCCGGAGGATTTCTCGCTATGACCGGCGCTCAATACCAACCACCCGGTCATTCGTACGACGAAGGACGCTTCAATCTGTCCGCCTGGACACTGCGGCACCAGGCATTGGTAGTCTTCGTGCTGATGCTGGTGACACTTGCCGGCATTCTGTCGTACCGGAATCTGTCGCAATCGGAAGATCCACCGTTCACCTTCAAGGTGATGGTGATCCAGACAAGGTGGCCCGGCGCCGATGCCCAACAGGTCCAGCAGCAAATCACCGACCGGATCGCACGCAAGCTGCAGGAAACCCCAAAGCTTGACTTCCTGCGCAGCTATTCGCGCCCTGGTGAGTCGCTGCTGTTCTTCGCGATCAAGGATTCGGCCCCGGCCTCGACCGTGCCGGACACGTGGTACCAGGTCCGCAAGAAGATCGGCGACATCGCCTATACCTTGCCACCCGGCGTGCAGGGACCGTTTTTCAACGACGAGTTCGGCGACGTCTACACGAACATCTATGCGCTGGAGGGCGACGGGTTTTCTGCCGCACAGCTGCACGACTATGCAGACCAGCTGCGCAGCGAGTTGCTGCGCGTGCCGGGCGTCGCCAAAGTCGATTACTTCGGCGATCCGAACCAGCATATCTATATCGAGATTTCGAACGCACAGTTGTCCCGGCTCAGCATCAGCCCCCAACAACTCGCCAATGCGATCAACACGCAAAACGCCGTCGCGGCGGCCGGCGTGCTGACCACTGCCGATGATCGCCTATTCGTGCGGCCGAGCGGCCAATACGATCATGTTGACGCGCTCGCCGATACGCTGGTGCGCATCAACAACCGTTCGTTCCGGCTGGGCGACATCGCCACGATCCGCCGCGACTACGATGATCCGCCGGTCACGCAGATGCGCTTCAACGGCCGCCCGGTGCTGGGCATCGGCGTGACGATGCAGCCAGACGGCGACGTGATCAAGCTCGGCAAGGCGCTGAACGCACGCGTCGTGCAGTTGCGCACGCAATTGCCTGCCGGGGTGGCACTGACCGAGGTCTCCAGCATGCCGCACGCCGTGTCGCATTCTGTGGACGACTTTATGCGGGCCGTCGCCGAAGCGGTTGGCATCGTGCTGGTGGTCAGCCTCGTATCGCTCGGGCTGCGCACCGGTATGGTCGTGGTCATCTCGATCCCGATCGTGCTGGCCGTGACCGCGCTGGTGATGGGCGTGTTCAATATCGGGCTACATAAGGTGTCGCTTGGCACGCTGGTGCTTGCTCTCGGCCTGCTGGTCGATGATGCAATCATTGCGGTCGAGATGATGGCAGTCAAGCTCGAACAAGGCTGGAGCCGCGCGAAAGCCGCTGCATTCGCGTACACCAGCACCGCGTTTCCAATGCTTACCGGCACGCTAGTAACCGTGTCCGGTTTCCTGCCGATCGCGTTGGCCAAGTCCGCCACCGGCGAATACACCCGCTCAATCTTTGAGGTATCAGCCATTGCGTTGCTGTTATCGTGGCTCGCCGCGGTGATCGTGATCCCGCTGCTCGGCTATCACATGCTGCCCGAGCGCAAGCGACCCACTGTTCCCCAAGTGCGGGGGCACGCAGACGAACAGGGGCAGGAGCAAGTACACGGACACCAGCAACAGAATGGGCACGAACACGAGCACGATATTTACGACACGCGCTTTTACGCCCGCCTGCGCGTATGGATCACCTGGTGCGTCAAGCGCCGCTTCGCCGTGCTGGCCGTGACGCTCGTCCTTTTCGTGGTCGCGCTCGGCGGCTTCGGTCTGGTCGCGCAGCAGTTCTTCCCGAGTTCGGACCGGCCGGAGTTGTTGATCGACGTGCGGCTGACCGAAAGCGCATCATTCGACGCGACGTTGCGGGAAACGCAGCGCATCGAGGCGCTACTTAAAGAGCAGCCGGGGATTGACCATGCGATCAGCTTCGTGGGCAGCGGCGCGCCGCGCTTCTACCTGCCGCTGGACCAGCAACTGCAACTGCCCAACTTCGCGCAATTCGTCGTCACCGCAAAGTCCATCCAGGATCGTGACGCGCTCGCGCGCTTCCTCGACGACAAGCTCGCGACCGACTTCAGTGGTGTTCGCACGCGGCTGTCTCGACTAGAAAACGGCCCGCCGATCGGCTATCCGGTGCAATTCCGCGTCAGCGGCGACGACATCGCGACGGTACGCGCCATCGCCACACAGGTCGCCTCAGTGATGCAGGACGACGCTCGCACGCGCAACGTTCAATTCGACTGGGACGAGCCCGGGCAGCGCTCGGTGCATTTTGTGGTTGATCAGGCCAAGGCTCGCGAGTTAGGCGTATCGTCGCAGGATATTGCTAGCTTCCTACAGATGTCGCTGTCCGGCTACACTGTCACGCAATATCGCGAGCACGACAAGCTGATCGGGGTGGACTTGCGCGCGCCCCGCAACGAGCGTGTCGACCCGTCGGCGCTCGCGTCGCTAGCGATGCCCACGCCGTTTGGGCCGGTGCCGCTCGGCACGCTCGGGAAGCTGTCGTACGGGCTCGAATACGCGGTGATCTGGGAGCGCGATCGGCAACCGACGATCACGGTGCAGTCCGATGTGCGCGGCGGCGCACAGGGCATTGACGTCACCGAATCGATCGACAAGGCATTGGCGGGACTGCGTGCGAAGCTGCCGGTAGGCTACCGCATCGAAGTCGGCGGCTCGGTCGAGGAAAACGCAAAGGCGCAAGCATCGATCAATGCGCAACTGCCGCTAATGGTCATCGCTGTGCTGACCTTGCTGATGATCCAGCTGCAGAGCTTCTCACGCGTCATGATGGTGGTGTTAACCGCACCGCTCGGATTGATCGGCGTGGTCGCCGCGCTGCTCGCGTTCGGCCAGCCGTTCGGCTTCGTCGCGCTGCTCGGCGTAATCGCGATGTTCGGCATCATCATGCGTAACTCCGTGATCCTGGTCGACCAGATCGAGCAGGATATCGCGGCAGGACACGGCCGCCTTGCTGCCATCGTCGGCGCGACAGTACGCCGTTTCAGGCCTATCACACTGACTGCCGCCGCTGCGGTGCTAGCGCTGATCCCGCTGCTGCGCAGCAATTTCTTCGGCCCGATGGCAACTGCACTGATGGGCGGTATTACCAGCGCCACCGTATTGACGCTGTTCTACCTACCCGCGCTGTACGCCACGTGGTTCCGCGTGCGCAACGACGAAACCCAACCACCGCAGGAGGCACGATGATGCGCCGTTTGCCGAGCGCGCTGTTATCACCCTCGCCGACGCCGGAGTCCGTGCTGAGTTTGTCCCTCATGTCAAAGCGCAGGCCTAGCTTACGCCCGTCACTCACCTGCGGGATCCATCCGCGCCGCGCCGCCGACAGGCGAGCGGCGGCCGTAACGACAGCATGCGTCGCCGCGGCGTGTGCCACGCTGCTCGGCGGGTGCGCATTCGCGCTGGGCGAGCGGTCCACGCCACCTGCGCCGCTCCACTATGCCGCGCAGCCCGGTGCAGCGCAAAGCGTAACGGCGGGAGGCGTAGCGCAGCGCTTCGCGCTCGGCGCGCGTGCCGTGCCGCGCTGGTGGATGCTGTATCAGTCCGACACCCTCAACGCGTGGGTCAACGAAGGGCTGCGTAATAACGCCACGCTGGCGGCAGCGGAAAAAACCCTCGCCGCCGCACGTGAACAACTGCGTGCGCAGATCGGAGAATCTATGCTGCCGTCAATCGACGCCGGAGCGCAGGTGCAGCGCCAACGGGCGCTGAGCATGCCCATTCAGGGGCCGCCGACGTTGCGCTACAACACCTTTGTCGGACAAGTTCGTGCGAACTACATGATTGATCTGTTCGGTGCAGCACGGCTGGCTAACCAAGCGTTGTCCCGGCAGGTCGATGTCCAGTCGTACCAGTTCGACGCCGCACGCCGCGCGCTCGCGGCCAATATCGTCAGCGCCGCGCTAGCCGCGGCGTCACTGCACGAACAATGGGATGCCCAAGAACGCATCGCCGCACTGGCAGCAGCCGAAGCCGACGACACGAACAAGCGCGTCGCACTGGGCGCCGCCTCCCGGGTCGATGCCCTGAATGCGCGTCAAAACGCGCAGGCGGCCGCATCCGCATTGCCGCCACTGCGCGCGCAATGGCTCGCGGCACGGCATGCCCTGGCGGTGTTAATGGGCCGCACGCCGGATGCAGCGCCCGAAGACCTCGCGCTGGACCGCCTCATATTGCCAGACACCGTGCCCGTATCACTGCCGTCGGAGCTGCTGCACGAGCGTCCGGACGTGCTCGCTGCCGACGCAGCGGTGCAGGCGGCGGCAGCCGAGGTCGGCGTCGCGACCGCACAGATGTTTCCAAGCTTGAGCTTGTCGGCGTCGTGGGGCCAGGGCGGCTTGAGTTGGCCGTTGGCGACCTGTGCCGCCGGTCGTCTGTGGAACATCGGCACCAGTCTGACTCAGCCGCTGTTCCATGGCGGCGCCCTGCGCGCGCAGCGCAGGGCTGCGCTCCACGCCTATGATGCGGCGCTCGACCAATACCAGCAAACTGTGCTGGACGCGTTCCGCGACGTGGCTGATACGCTTGTCGCGCTGGAGCACGATGCCCGCACGCAGGCAGCCGCGCTTGCCGCACAGCAGGCGGCCGAACAAGCCGCGCAAGCGGCAAGACAACGCCATGAGCTGGGGGCATTACCGATATCGGCGGTCCGCGCCAGCGAACAGCAGGCGCACTCGGTGCGTATCAATGCGATACGCGCGCGTCGCGCGGCTAGCAGATACCGCATCGTTGTTCCAGGCCATGGGCTCGCCCGCCGTCGATACGTCGGCACCACACTAGCCGCTCACCCTGCGGCGACGTCAAGCTGTTCGCGCGCTACACGAATTGGCTTCGCTGCCCCTGTCGTGCCTTGTCAGCGCACCATCATGCCACACGCATGGCGCGTGCGGCGGCTGGCATACGCCGTGCTACAAGCATGCAAGACTGAACGCGACGACGCGCCGCCAGCGTCGTCCACTTTGCCGGGAGAAAACCATGAGCGACCACGTGTATAAACAGATCGAATTGACTGGATCGTCGACGCAATCCATCCAGCACGCTATCGAGAACGCAATCGAGAAAGCGTCACGGACCTTGCGCAACCTGCATTGGTTTGAGGTCACCGACACGCGCGGCCATATCGAGAGTGGCAAGGTCATTCACTGGCAGGTCAGCCTCAAAGTCGGACTGCGCATCGAAGACTGATCCGCTGTTGCCAAGCCGACGTGGTGCCACTTACGCCGCCTGTCGCGGCCCCGTGGCATCCAGTGCGACGACACGGTATCCGTGCCCATATAGCGGCTGAATCGCCCATCCGCTCTCGCCGTTGAGCGCGAGCTTCTTGCGTAGCTTGTAAATGTGTTGGTCCAGGGCGCCATCAACGCGTTTGTCGGAACCAGGCCATATCGTGCGCGTGATATGTTCACGGCTGACGTATTCGCCTTCGTTCGAGAACAGTATCCATGCGATCTCGAATTCGCGCGGCGTCAGCCGCACTTGTCTGTCCCGCACCGATACCGTGCACGCACCCCGATCCAGCCGGTACTCGCCACGCTGCAATACAGGCTCCCGCCCTTCGCGCGCGTGCACGTCGCGGCGATGACGTAGTATCGCGAGTTGCAGCCGGGTCATCAAATCGCGCGCGTTGACTGGAGCCAACACGATGTCGTCGGCACCCGACTCGAGTACCGCCTTGCTGCTCGCCACGTCGTCTGCCACGCCAACCAGTATCACCGGCATCAACAGCGCGCGATAGCACAGCCGACGCGCCAGGATGGGCTGCAGCGGATCGACGCCTGCCGTCGCATCGAGCAGCACCGCACTGAATGCATGGCGGGATACCGCCCGGACCAGGGAGATGTCGTCGCCAAATGGGCGGCAGGCGATCCCGTATTCCTGCAGCGCAGTCCTGACACGCGCATGAAGCCCCACGTTCTGAGCCAGCACTGCGACGGTCAAGCCCGCGGCGCCGTCGTCCAACAGGCACGTGACGTTGGCCGGGGCGTCCAGTTGTCCCGCACGCGGTAACTGGAGCGGGTTACTATTTCGATCGTTGGCACAAAGCATAGTAGTCCATAAGGTTGTAGCGCCTGCCCGCGTCGCACTGAACCACATCCGCCCATTGCTGCGAGCAACGACTTACGCTAACATTTCATTATTCTTTCAACTTATTTCATTTACCTGACGGCTGAGCAACGATCGCCGTCCGATTCACACTGTTAAAAGCAACGACCATGCCATTGGTGTCGAGCTGTCGTAAAAAACGAACTCTTGCAAATGTTTACGAGTTTCGGCATCCTCACATACAAATGATGGCTTGAGACACTTTTGACTCATGCAGCACCACCGGCCGAGTGCGGGATGTACGCACATTGGGCCGCCGGCCGCGATTGACGGGGCCGGCGAGGCGATTCATGGGCTCGGCACACAGTGTCTCACGCATCGATACACTGATACATTCGCAAATGGAAGATGGGTGGGGGAATACGGGCCTCGAATGTCTGCGGGATACGACAGAACAATCAGGCGTATGACGGCTGAAGGCTGGTGACTTCATGGCAAGGGATCCGAAAACCGCCCACGTGGACCGTGTGATCGATGCAGTCCGCAATGGCACAAGTGATTCTCCGGATACCAACCCGCGGCTGCTGTCGTCGTGGCACAGATCACTACAACTGTATGGCATCGACCCGACATCGCCGGCATCGCCGCGGATCCTGACGGCGTACGAGCTTAAGCAGATCCAACAACAGGAAGAGGATTTCCTGCTCGCCTCCGGTCAATACCTGTCGCGCCTGCATGACACGCTGCGCAGCGCAGGCTACTGCGTGCTGCTGGCCAACGCGCAAGGTGTGACGGTCGACTACCGAGTCGATTCGCATTTGCGCCGTCAGTACAAGGAAGTGGGGCTGTACATCGGGTCCTGCTGGTCCGAGCGCGAGCAAGGCACCTGCGGTATCGGCAGCGCGCTCGCCGAATGCGCGCCGATGACCGTGCATAAGGTCGATCATTTCCGTTCACTGTTCACGACCCTCACGTGCACCGCCGCGCCTATTCTCGCACCGGACGGCAAGCTGATCGGCGTCGTGGATGCGTCCGCGCTGCAGTCGCCCGATGGCGCGGACAGCCAGAGCATCGTCCATCAACTGGTACGGCATACTGCGCAGTTGATCGAGGATGGATACTTCGTGAAACAGACAGCGCAGTACTGGCTGTTGTTCGGTCACGACAACCCGCACTTCGTCGAGGTGGATCCGGAAGTGCTCATTGCGTTCGATGACAGTGGCGCCATTGTCGCGGCAAACCGTGAGGCCAAGCAGCGGTTTCCGATGCTCGCGTCGGGTGCGCCCGCGCATCTGTCGATGTTGTTCGACGTGCGTGACGCGGACCTGCTTCCCATCGACGGTCTGCAGCGAATGACCGCGCTGCGCTCGCGTGCCACGGGCGATAGGCTGTACGCGCGGATACGCGCGCCGCAGGCAGGCATGTCACCGTGGCAGCCGTCGGCGCTCAGCTTTCCGGCACTCCCTCGCACAGCCGACGATGCACCGGTGCGGGCAGCGCCGCCGTCGATGCGCGTATTTCTCGACAGCCGTGACCCGGTGATCGCGCGCAATGCACGCATCGCGTTGCGACTGTCGGGCGAACACCTGCCCATTCTGATCCTAGGCGAAACAGGCGCCGGCAAGGAAATGTTCGCTAAGGCCATCCATGCGTCTGGCGAACGAAGCAAACAGCCCTTCATTGCCGTAAACTGCGGCGCCATTCCGGAATCGCTGATCGAGAGCGAGTTGTTCGGCTATGCGCCTGGCGCGTTCACCGGCGCACGCTCAAAAGGCGCACGCGGACGCATCGCGCAAGCCGACGGCGGCACACTGTTCCTCGATGAAATCGGCGACATGCCGATCGATCTGCAAACGCGGCTGCTACGCGTGCTCGCTGAAGGCGAAGTGTTACCGTTGGGTGCCGATACGCCAGTACAGGTCGATCTAAGCGTGATTTGCGCAACCCACCGCGACCTAAGCGCGATGGTCGCCTCCGGGCGGTTCCGCGAGGATTTGTATTATCGGCTCAGCGGCGTCGTGCTGACGATGCCGGCGTTACGCGATCGAGCCGATATCGAAGATGTGATCGTCGCTGTATTCCAGGACGAGGCGCGGCGTGTGCCCCGCGCGCTCACGCTCGACAGCACGCTGCTTGCACGGCTGGCGCGCCACCCATGGCCGGGCAATGTCCGGCAACTGCGCAACGTACTACGCTACGCGTGCCTGCTTTGCGATACGCAGCTGATCACAGCAGCGCACCTGCCGGCCGATGTCCGCTCGCAGCTCGATACCCTGGCGCAATCACCGCATCCGTCGCACGCAGGCATAGCATGGCACGCCACGAACGGCGATGCAACGAGCGAGCGGTTCGGTAACACACACGCCTACGATATGCTGGCCATCGAGCGATCCAGGATCCTGGACGCACTGGCTGAGCATCGCTGGCACGCAACGCGCGCTGCACGTGCACTGGGCATGTCGCGTGCCACACTGTACCGGCGGCTGGCCAGGCTGGGCATCGCCCGCCCCCGCTCTGGCGAGGCCGGCTGACGTAACACGCGCCTATGGTGCCGGCGTGAAGCACCGCGGCGGCCTGAATTCGGCAACGCGCCGTCCATGCCTGCCACCTACGCGTTGAACTGCGAC
This sequence comes from Burkholderia sp. b14, assembly GCF_900156195.1. Classification (NCBI taxonomy): domain Bacteria; kingdom Pseudomonadati; phylum Pseudomonadota; class Betaproteobacteria; order Burkholderiales; family Burkholderiaceae; genus Burkholderia; species Burkholderia sp. b14. Next base: position 327,654 of record NZ_FTPJ01000002.1, on the reverse strand, counting down.
AGCGGCGGCGATGCCGAGCGAGCGTCGCACGAGCACGCACGGGCGGCGGTTCGCCGCCAGGCTGTCGTGCGCCGCGGCGCTGCCATCATCCGAACTGGCGCAGCACTCGCAGCAAGCGGCTCGCTGACGTATCCCAACGATACTGTTGCGCATGAGCGCGGCCCTTCTCGCGCATCGCGCGGCGCTGCTCAACGTCGCCCATCAGCTCGACGATCTTCGCTGCAATGTCAGCCGCATCATGCGCGTCGCAGTAAAGCGCCGCGTCACCACACACTTCGGGCAGCGACGCCTCGCGCGAGACGATCACCGGACAGCCACAGTACATCGCCTCGAGCGGCGGCAGGCCGAACCCTTCGTACAACGACGGAAATACGAAGCATGCCGCATTCTCGTACAATGCTTTTAGCTCGCCATCGCTGACGTAGCCAGCCCAGACGATGTGCTTGGCAACGCTGGCAACGCGCGGTAACGATGAACCGAACACCTTCACGTTCTGCCCGCCGACGATCACGAACGTAAGCTCCGGATGTTTGCGCTCGAGCAACGCAATCGCCTCCAGCGTGCGTGCGAGATTCTTGCCCGGCGCCAGCGAGCCGACGATCAGCACGAAACGGTCAAACGACAGGTTCAACCGCTGCAGCACGGCATAGTCGCTCTCGAGTCGGTCAAAGTGGTCGACACCAGGCGGAATCACGGAAATGCGCTCGGGCGGCACGCCGAGCCGCGCAGCGATGCGCCCCTTTGAGAACGACGAGACCGTGAGGATATGCTGCACGTTACGCTTGAGCAACGTGAACGCGAAGCGATACCACAGGCGGAACTTGGTCGAGTAGCCTTGTGGCAAGTCAAATACGGCGGCGTCGTGGATCATCAGGACCTGGCGGCGCTTGAACAGCGGGCCGATGTTGCACAGGCTGAGCAGCGTGCGAGAGCCAGCAGCGAACGGCAGCGCGAGCTGTTCCCAGAGGATGCCGCGCAGATACGGCACCACGTGCCGCGGTGTGGCGGCCGGCAGTTCGCTGTCTATGTGATCGCGGGGCACTAGCAGCAGCGGCGACGCAGCGGGTGTGCCGCACTGCTGCGATAACGCCGCGGTCAGTTCGCGCGCCACGCGCTGTACGCCGGTGAGCCGCTGCGACGTAAACTTGCCATTGATCGCGATGGACGCCGGTAACGGCGCCGCGTGGCTGCGTTCACTGGCCAGCGTGCCGCCGCCAGCGGCGGGCTGCACGCGCGGCGGCGAGACGGCCGCCAGCGACGCGGTACCGCCATGCGAACACTCGCGCTCAGGCTGCCGACGCATCGCCTTCCCGCGTATAAGCGTAGATGTACTCGTAGCTGCGGCGGTCGCTGCGGCGCGCCGACATTCCGTTGAAAATCGCGCCGGCCACCTGGGCACCGGCCCGACCCAAACGCTTAAGCGTTTCCTGCACTTCCAGTTCAGTCTGCGCGTTCTCCCGCATCACCAGCACCGTCGCGCCTGCGTAGCCGGCGACAATCGACGCATCGGCAACCGCCAGCACCGGCGGCGTGTCGACCAACACCAAGTCATACCGTTCATTGAACTGCGCGAGTTGCTCCGTCATGCGCTCCATCGCCAACAGCTCTGACGGGTTGCCGGGACGTGCGCCGGCCGGCAGCAATGACAGGTTGGCCACACTGGTCGGATGGATCGCCTGTTCCGGCGACAATCCGTCGCCGAGCAGCTCGGCCAACCCCACCGTATCTGTTGGCAAACCGAAATGTATACCCAGCCGGCCGCGGCGCAGATCTGCATCGACCAGCAAGACGCGCTTGCCCGCTTGCGCATACAGCAAAGCGAGATTGGCGGAGATAAAGCTCTTGCCGGTGCCTGGCGTTGCGCCGGTCACCATCACGATCCGGTTCGTGGCACTGAGCAGTTTCGAGTTGAGCATCGTGCGGATGCCACGCAGCGCCTCGGTCGCGACATCGCGTGGACGCGCGGCCGCCAGCAGCCCGCCGGCGTGCGGACGCGGCTGATACCCACCCGCCGCCGCATCGGGTGACGCCACTAGCGCCGTCGCGCTGCGCGCGTCGCCGTGTAGCGACGGCTCGCGTGCCCCGGCCAGCACAGGCAGCGGCGGCGTGCGCGCCAGCCGCACCTGCTCGTCGCTGAACAATACCGCACCGAACACCGGCAGGCGCAGTTTGCCTTCGATTTGTTCGGGCTCGCTGACCGATTGCGACAAATAGCGGCGCGATATCACATACAGCACGCCGAGCATCAGGCCGAGCACAATTGCGGCTGAAATGATCAACGCGCGTCGCGGCTTGACTGGGGTGGAAGGTTGCACCGCGGTGTCGATCACATGCACGTTGCCTACCGTGCCGGCGCGCGACACGGACAGCTCGTGCGCCTTATTGACCATCGCCACGTAGATTTCCTCGGCCACCTTCGCATCGCGCGCCAGATCGGCAGATTGCCGGTCGGCGCTCGGCATCGAATCAAAACGCGACTCGAACTTGCCCTTGGCCGCACGTAACTGCGCCAGCTGCGCATCGACCGTCTTGACTTCAGGACTTTGCGCCGTGAACCGATCCAGCAATTGAGTACGCTGCAGATTCAGTGCGGCAATCTGACGGTCAAATTCGATGCTACCTTGCAGGTAGCTTTGGCTCTCGGTCGTCGCCTGCATCGAGCCGGACGCGACCCGATGCGACTGCAGCTGCGCCTCAGCCTGCTTTAGGTCGTCGCGCAGCCGCGGCAGCTCGTTGTTGATAAACGCGAGCATCTTGCTCGCCTCTTCCTGTGTCTGCGTGACGCGTGAGCCGATGTAGTTCTGCGTCACCGCATTGGCCACCGCCGTAGCCAGCGCCGGATCACTGTTCTCGTAGCTGATCTGCACGATGCCGGTTTCCTTGCCGACCTGCACGACCTTGAGCTGATTAATGAAGCGCCGTACCGCCGTTACCTCGTTCAGACGCTCGACGGTAAACGTCTCGCCGTCGCGCGCCGCCAGCCGTTCGACCAGCATCGATACCGGGCCGGCTTGCGCCAGTTGCCCCTCGATACCGTTCACCAGCAGATTGCCTTGTTCGTCCAGCAACTGATAACGCCGACCGCTGGACACCTTGAGTTCAAGCTTCTTGTCCTGCAACTCGCGCGGTACGTTCAGTTGGGCAATATCCACCAGCTCGCCGCCCCATGCGTACTTAGACAAGCCAAACCACGCCCGCGATGGCTCGCCGCGCGTGGCCAGCGCCTCGGCAATCTTGCCCAACACCGGAAACCGATGCGGCGTCACGAGCACATCCAGCCTGTACTGAGCGATCACCGGGGCGAGGACCGCGCGGCTGGTGACGATCGCCATCTCGGTCTCCGTCGGTGGTCCGTTCGGCGAACTGTTGTTCTGGCTTGGCTGTTTGGTAACCAGGTCTGCCAGTTCGTTTTGCTTGGGCACTTCGACCTGCACCAAGGTGTCTGCTGAATACAGCGGCGTGGCGAAGAACGCGTACGCGCTCGCCAGCGCCGTGATCACCGCCGCGATGCCGACCACGGCCCACAGGTTGTCAGTGATCACGCGAACCAGGTCTCGTGGTACGAGCCCCTCGCTTGCGCCCGACGGCGGCAAATAGCCCATGTCGATGTGTCGCGCTTCCATGTGAAATCCTCAGTTATCGCTCGTTGCCATCAATTCGAATCATGCCCAGGGTGTCTGCGTCGATAGAGGGTTAGCGGTTATGCGCCACCGACCAGACCAGATAGAACGATTCGGCCGAAGGCAGGATTTGCGCAAGCAGGCGATTGAAGCGGGCAGCCGGTGCGGTGCCAACGTAGATTACGTCCAGCGGCTTCATGTCGAACTCGGTGGCCAGCATCATGGCGTCGACCTGTGTCATGTCCAGTCGGAAGATCTCCGGCTTGTTGTCGGCCGGCGCGTAGCTGGCTTTCTTGAAGCCCTCCTCCAGGCCATCCTGCCCATTGGAAATTTGCGTGAGCGGCGGATTGGGATGGCGGATCACGATGATTTGCCGTGGGTTCGCCCCGGCCGGCTCAATACTGCCGGCTGCGGTCAGCGCGTCAGCCAACGTCAACTGGCCTTGGTTCATGAACACCGTCTGCGGCTTGGGTACCTCACCCATCACAAACACGCGGTTCTGCGTCCGGTCCGGCACGTTCACGATGTCGCCGTTCTGTAACACGATGTTCTGCCGCATGTCGCCCCGGTTCAGGATTCGCGTCGCATCGATCGTGATCACCTTGCCGCCACGCGACACCAGCACCCGCTGCAAATCGGCGTCCGGATTGCCGCCGCCGGCACGGTTGATCGCATCGATCACCCGCATCGGCGAACCGGTCAGCGATAACTGCCCCGGATTTTTCACACCGCCGGTCACCTGTACCTGCTGGCTGCGATACTGGATCACGCGCACGTCAATCTGCGGGTCCTTCAGACGGCCCTTCAAGCGCTCATACAACAGCCGCGAGATCTGCACCGTGCTCTGCCCTAGGACCCGCACGCGGCCCAGCGACGGAAAGAAGATCGTGCCATCGGCGGCGACCCGCTGGCCCTGTGCGTCAAGCTCGCCCGGACCATTGGTACTGAATGCGCTTTGCGGCTGCTGCTGGCCGGCCCCCAAGCTGCCCATGCCTTGCAGCGTGCCCGTGTCCGGCAGCGGCGCCGTCGCCGCATTGCCGCCTTGCGTCAGCTCCGGATGCCCCCATACAGTAATGCCCAGCACGTCGTTCACCCCGACCCGGTAATCGCTCACCTCATCGGCCGGCATCGCGTGCAGGCTTGCCTCGCGCGCGCGCGCATCGGCCGCGTCCGACTCCTTCAGCTTGAAGACGAGTTCCGGCGTGATCAGGTTCACGTCGTAGGTCGTCGTATCAGTTGGTTTGCTTAGATCGTCGTGCATGCGGCTCGAGTCCAATGCCGGTCCCGGGGCCAACACACAGCCGGACAATGCCACCGTCATTACGGCAGCCATCCCCATGGGGCGCTTCAACATCTTCGTTTCTCCTTTTTGCGCAGCTGGCCGGAGCAAGCGCGCGACACGCGCGGCGTATGGCCTTGGGCGCAGATTTCTTTCCACTTCATCCAGCAGCAATGCGTCGGGCCACCGGACCGACGTGCGGCATATCGAACGGTACGGCTCAAAATGCGTTACGGCCGACAAAACCCTTCACCAGCGTGATGAAGATAATCTTAATGTCGAACCAGAATGTCCAGTTTTGTATGTAGAACAAATCAAACTTGACTCTCGCTTCCATCTTTTCCACTTTACGCGTTTCACCGCGGTAACCATTGACTTGGGCCCATCCGGTGATCCCCGGGCGGATACGGTAGCGATACATGTAGCCGTCGATCAAGTCCTTGTACAGGTTGTCGTGCTCGATGGCATGCGGCCGCGGGCCAACCACCGACATTTGGCCCAGCAGCACGTTCAGAAATTGCGGCAGCTCGTCCAGCGACGTGCGGCGCAGAAACGCGCCGACTTTGGTGATGCGCGAGTCATGACGCGAGGCCTGGCGCACCACACCATGCTGCTCCTGGTGCACACGCATCGTGCGGAATTTAAAGATTTCGAACTCCTGCCCATCGATGCCCTTGCGCTTTTGCTTGAACAGTACCGGCCCGGGAGACGAGAGCTTCACCGCGATGCCTAGCACAATGAACAGCGGCAACAAAGGCACCAGCACAGCCAAGGCAAACAACCGGTCGAACACCAACTTGGGCCACAGTTGCGGATCGGAGACCGGACTGGCCGCCAGGTTGATCGCCGGCATGCCCAACACCTCGGTAACCGACTGACTGAATAGCGTCATGCTCCGCACGTCCGGCAGAAACCTCAGGTTGACGAAATCGTGGCGAAACTCACGCACGATGCGCTGGATCGCGCGCTCATGCGACAATGGCAACGCAAGCCACATTTCATCGATGCCACCGGCACGCACGATGTTGGCAAGTTGTGCGAAGTCCGTCAGTACCGGTACGCCGCCAATGCACGCCGAAGGCACCGTGCCGCTATCGTCAAACACATACACCGGCCGAAAACCCGCTTCCGACGCCGCGTGCATCTGGTCGAGAACGGCCCGACTATAGCTTTCGGTGCCGACGATGATCACCGAACGTTGGTTCTTTCCGCTTTGCCGGACCTTGCGCAATACCGCATGGATAAACAACTTGCCCGCGAGCAGCAACGCGCCGCAGGTCAACACCGCCGTGCCCAGCCACAGGCGCGAGATGTCGTTACTGCGATGCAGCGTGAAGATGAAGCACAAGCCGAGCACGACCACCGCGAACCAGGCAAGCGTGACGCGCGATAACAATCGGTACAGTGTCTGCCCCCGCCACGAGCGGTAGATACCCAGTGGCGGGAAGACCAGCAGCGTCAATGCACACGACAGCGCCACCAGCGAGCGCTCCGCGTCAGTTAAGTCGAATGAGCCGTTGTAACGCAACGCATGCGCCAGCCATGCGCCAGCCGCAACGAGCAAGACATCCGATAGCCTTGCAACGATTCCTAGCATCGTGAATTTCTCCGCGCGAGCGCTTAGGCGGGTTGCAGCACACGCACGTAGCCGACCGTGCGCAGCGCACGTTCGTCGGCCGGCGCAACCGTGCGTGAGCGCTCCAGCGCCACGACATCGTCGGCACGCGGCAACAGCCGATCAAATTCTCGGCGAATCATGCCGTAGCACTCACATGCACGCGCCTCGAGGCCATGCCGGTCAAGTACAGTGATATGCCCGCGGCGTTGTCTTATCAAACCTGCTTCCTGCAGTTTGCCGGCCGCCTCGGTCACCCCCTCGCGACGCACCCCCAGCATGTTCGCAATCATCTGCTGGGTGACCGTCAGTTCGTCCGTGGACAAGCGGTCATGCGCCAGCAGAAGCCAGCGACAGAGTTGCTCATTGACCGAATGGTGTCTGTTGCATAGCGCACTTTGAGCGATTTGCGTCATCAGCGCCTGGATGTACAACAGCATCAGCCGATGAATACCCATCGACTTTTCAAACTCCTTTCGGAACACGCTGGCGGACACGCGGTATGCAAAACCGCTGCTGCGCACTTCGACGCGGCTGGGCATCGTACCGCCGCCGGTGAGCACTGGCACCCCGACCACGCCCTCGTTACCGATCGCCGCAACCTCGACCGTCGCGCCGTCCTCCATCAGGTACAACATCGACATCACCGCAGTCGTCGGGAAATACATGTGCCGGATCGGTTCGTCAGCATCGCAAAGCAGCTGCGAGCTCTTGACGCGAACCAGCTCGAGGTGCGGCTCGAGTGATCGCCAGTCCTCCTCGGTCAAGGCGCCAAGCAAGTGGTTCGCATGCAGATCGTCTCTGAGGTAGAGCATATTGGTGTTCCGGTTTGGCTATGCTGCGCAAACGCAGCGGGGTGTGCGTCGAATCTCGCTGATCACGATCCAAGGACAATTGCAACCGCTGCAATCTTTACCTTGACCTCGGATCCGCGACCTGTTGAACGTTTTCTGTCACGTTGCCATGTCGCCCTCTTGAGAGGACATGGCCTTAATTCAGCGAGTTGTGTGCCACTAGTTCAGAAGTCCTTGATTAATAACGGTCTACGCGTGACGCACGTAGCCGCGACACCGCTGCACCGCCCAAAAGCGTCGCATTGGTGAACAGACTAGGGGTCGCGGGACACACTCGATGTTGCATTGCGCCATCGGCGTGACCCGCCTCGGAATGTGCGCTTTACCGCTTATTCCTTTTCTGCTCGCGGGTTAAGACTCATTTGGCATAACCAAACACCCCGTCGAGGCACCGGATCGACGCTCGGGATGCGGTGCTATAGAGCACACAAAACTGTTTCAAATTTGAATTGCCAAGCCGGCGTCAGCCTATGCTCGCCACCCCACACTTCATCCGCAATCTCTTGATTATTCATAATTTTTTATTAATTTAACCAAACACCGAAATGACAAACCTTAGATTCGCGTAATAGTTACCGGTCATGGCGCAGACGTCACCCTTTTGACCAGGATCCATGGCGTCGATGTAACATCATCGACATCGAATTTACAGTTTGAAACGCGCGAACCGTGAGCGCGGCGGTACGCCGCGCAATACAGCGGGGATTAATCGGGGAGGATATCGCTCGACGGCGTGGCGTCGGAGGCGAGAGCAATTGCTGCGTTGCGGGCAGACCCCAACCCGAGCGGCGCAGCGTACAAATCGCGCAGATGCCGCGCGACACTGACATCGGTATCGTTGCGATAACCGTCCATCCCGCAGACCATCATCGCGTGGTTGACCAGCGCCAGTGCGCTTCTCGATACCCCGGTTCTCAACACCTGCATTTCGTCGACGAAGGCGAGACCCCGCGGCGGCAAGCCGCCCGGACCGCTGCTGGCCTGCTCCAGTGCGCTGCCCAGATGCGCGCGCATCATCTGCAACAGCGCATTGGCTTCGGCAAGGCGTGCGGCGCCGGGCAGCAACGCGTGCGGCGCCTCGCCTTGCCCCCTCAAGTAAGCCTGTGCTCGTTCCAATGCACTGGCAGCGATGCCGACCCATACGGCGCTGTGCAGCAATTGAATAATCGCATGAAGGTTGCCTGCGCCGTCCCGCGCTGTAGGCAGGATCTGCCCCGGCTCGCCCGTGACGACCACGCGGAATTCGTCGCTGCACAATCCTCGCATGCCAAGCGCATCCCAGCTTTCGCGCCGCTCCAGCTTGTACTGCTCCTTGGGCGCGGCGACGAATCCGTCTTCGCCCGCCGGCAGCAACAAGCCGTCTGCGTAAGCACCATATGGGATCGTCGTGCCGTCGATCACCAGTGTGAATTGCTCCGCATGGTGTTGCAGCAACACGGGCCCGGGCCCACCGGCGGCGCCCGCGACCGGGGCCGGGTCGGCCATGCCGGCAATGCCGAACAGCATTTGCTCGACGCACAGTCGCTGCAGCAATGCGCGACTGGCATCATGCGCTTCGTGATGCAGCACAAGCCACGCGACGCTCGCCTGGTGCATCGCGAACATCATCGCGCTGGATGCACAGGCGCGCGCCAATACCTCGCAGATACCTGCAACGGTCTTGAGCGATGCTCCGGCTCCACCCAGCGGCGCCGGCACCAGCGATGACATTAGGCCTGCTTCGCGCAACGCGCCCAGCGCCTCGGTTGGAAAGCGCGCGTCGCGATCGACATCGGTGGCATGCTCAGACGCGATGCACAGCAACGGCTGCAGGTGGGCATATTCGGCCGAGACCGGCCCGGACCATCGCCGCGAACTTGTGCGATCCACGCCGCCGACCCTGGCCGGCATCGCCCGCGTTGGGCCCCGCGCGATCGCTACCGCGTTCTGCCGCCCGGGCGCCACCATCATGCGGCTGCCTCGTCGGACTGGAGCTGCTTGATAGCCTGGCTCAACGAAGCAACGCTCGTAAACAACTCGCGCGTGAGCCACTCGTCCGGAATTTCGATATTAAAGGCGTTCTCGATCGCCATTAGGAGCTTGACGGTGGCCAGCGACGACATACCGGCATCGTACAGGCTGGCATCGTCGGGCAGGGACGCGATGGGCACGTCCAGGTCGGCCCATTGGGCAAGAATTTCTCGTAACTTGCTATTCATGGTGTCCCCAGGTACGGCTCGGCATCGCTACTGGGCGGCGACAGAGCCTGCCTCTTGAAGTTTCATTAATAACCGGACCGATTTAATCCGTTGAGAGGCATTGCATTCAGTACGCTTGCGAACAAAGTCGCAGCGCCGCCGGCCTGGGGACCGGGACGCGCCCGTACGACGCGTATCAGCAGCAATAGCGCGTCAATTGCGCTGCAGGGGTCTCGCGTCGTTGGCGGTGTCGTTCAATGTCTCGTCGAGCATGGTGCGGCGACCGCTGCCGGCAAGGTCGAAAACGGGGTGCCAGCTACGTTCGTCGGGGCTGGGCAGCCTATCGGCGCCGGCATGCGGGCCACCGGGAAGCCATGGATGGCACCGATGCGCACGCAGCGACGTGGCGTCAGCCCGTCTGGCCCGGCCGTCAGCGGTCGGCCCTCGGCCGGTTGCGAGCGTCAACGACACGGCGCGCGACGGCCTCGATCGGGTATCGTCCTGGCCCTGGCGCGTGCGCATGCCGTGCGCGAGCATCAGACGGTACAGCGTGGCGCGTGACACGCCGAGTTCCTGCGCGGCACCGGCAAGCCTGTTCCGATGTCGCGCGAGCGCCTCTTCGATCGCGCGGCGTTCGGCGTCCTCGCGAGCGACCGCCAACGTCGGCGCCCGTTGCTCGAGGACATCCTCCAGTTCCAGGTCCGCGGGAGTGATCGCCCGTCCCTCGGCCATCACGATCGCGCGGCGTACTCGGTTGATCAACTCGCGCACGTTGCCCGGCCACGAATAACGATACATCGCGTTGAGCGCCGCCGCAGAGAAGCCGCGTATGTGCCGCGGACTGTCGCCACGATAGCGCTCAAACATGCGCCGTGCAAGCAACTCGATATCACGACCGCGGGCGCGCAGCGGCGGTTCTTCGAGCCTGAGCACGCACAATCGATGATAGAGGTCTGAACGGAAGCGCCCTGCGCTCACCGCCGCCTCCAAGTCGACGTGCGTGGCAGAGATGATTCGCACATCCACAGAAATCGGATCGTGTCCGCCCAGGCGTTGTATAGTGCGCTCCTGCAAAAAGCGCAGCAGGCTCGCTTGGCTCTCGAGTGGAAGATCGCCGATCTCGTCCAGAAAAAGCGTCCCACCATTGGCCGCTTCGACGTAGCCGATCTTGCGCTGATTGGCGCCGGTAAACGCCCCCCGCTCGTAGCCGAATAGTTCGGATTGCAGCAGATGTGGCGGAATCGCACCACAGTTGATCGCAACGAACGGCCCCGTTGCGCGAATCGACTGGTCGTGGATCGACTTGGCCGTAAGCTCCTTGCCCGTGCCGGACTCGCCAAAAATCAACACTGGCGCGTCAGTATTGGCGACCTTGCCAATCACGCGGAACAATTGCTGCATCGCCTCGCAAGCGCCGATCATCTCGCCTTGTACACGCGGTGCGTCGTCTCCCGCATCAAGCTCGGCCATCTGGTACGCGCGTGCGACCACATCCACCACCAATTGCGCGGGGCCCGGCATCGCCACAAAGTCAAAACAATGGCTGCGCACACATTGGCGCACGTGCGCCGCCGCCAATTGCGCGGCAGTGGGCGTGGCCACCCACATCATGTCCGGGTGAAGCAGCACCGGTTCGAACTGCGCGATCGCATCGTCAAAGCCGCTGCTGACATCAAAGATGCCCACGCGTGCATCGGTGGTGTTCACCAGGCGCTCGGCCTGACGCGACGTATCGCACGTCGCGACAGTCCATCCATGTCGGTCCAGCAATCGTTGTAGCGCACGGTCCGCTGACCGCGTCACATAGACGAGCTGCCGCCTGTGTCCGCTGTTCATTCACTCTGCCCTTTATCGATAAGATAACGCGTGACGCCCTGCCACGGCGAACCTGTTCATCGTTGAGCGTACCGCCGCGTCAGTCCAACCTACGCGGCCATACCCCGAATGACGGCCCTGCCGTCATGGCGGACTGCGTACGAGACCGCTGATACGGAACCCATGGTAAGCGAGCACCGGCATCATTATGGCGTCGAAGCGTTACGGGCGCCGACGCTTTGTAAATCTTTGTATCTTCCGCATGCCCACAAAAATCCGGTATCGCATTGGCGCGTTCGCGCCGCGACGGCCCCATTTCGCGACCCCTGCAATGACCAGATTTGTTTTGGCTATGCTTGTGCATCCATCCCGGGTTACCACTCGAAACATTTCTGTCCCCCGGCATGGCCGATAAGCCAAGCATCTGTCCGAATTAGCGGCTTACGGTAGGAAAGGGAAAACGGTGCGAAGCGGCGGCACCTCACGCGAAACAGCCCGCCTGCCAGCGGGCGTTCGCATACAGACGTTCGTGCCCTGCATCCGTAAAACCCTCGGTACGCGACGGGCGCGGCGTGCCAACCAAGAACTCCGCGATGAGAACGTTATATGACATCCTGGGGGTCACGCCTCACGCAACGCCAGCCGAACTCAAGGCAGCGTGGCGGCGTGCAGCAATGAAGTGGCACCCGGACCGCAACCGCGGGCGAGAACACTATGCGCAAGCGCAATTCCAGCGGATCAACGACGCGTACGCTGCATTGACCAACCCATTGCGCCGAGCCGAATACGATCTTACCTTGCATGCCGGCGTGCGCCGTATTGCGCCGCAGTCGCACGGCAAGCATCGACCAGCGCCGCTGTGGCGGTGGAGTCAGTGGACGCGCCTGTTCCTGCGCAACGCGCGCACGGCACCACGCGCGCGTCGAGCTGTGCGACACGTGCCACGTTCGCATTGGATGGCCGGCATCGGCACGGCGATCGCCGCCGCCGTGCTGATTACCGATCTGAGCATCGACGACGCACCGCTGCGCTCAAACTTCGTGTCTCGCCAACATGGAACATATGGCAGTGGCACGCTTATCGCACCGGCCTACACAAACGGCTCAGGAGGGGGCCGACAGGACGCGCACCGGGCGCCAGGCGCACCGGCGGATGAGAACTCAGCCCCCGTCGGGCACGGCCGGCCATCACCGCATGGCAGCAGTACGGCCGGGGCTGGGGCCGGGGCTTCGGCGGCCGCGCCCGAAACCGATCCTGCACTGGCTGAAATGCATGCTGCGCTCGCTCGATTGCGCGCGCTGGCGCGTACCGCGCGCGACGATACGCCCCCAACGGAAGACACTCGTCATCCGCGCGGCAACGCTGATACGGCGGCGCCGATCCGCTCAGTACGCGGCGGCACGGCTGCGCCGCGTACGCCGCCTGCCGGCCGTCCGCAACAACCGGCCTCCTTCGTGAAACCCGCCACGTCGGTTCGCGCGCCGCGCAGACGCGGCCCGCCGACGCATTCAGTGAGAACCGCTTCCCGACTATGACTGTCGAGCCGGACGCGGCCAGGCCCGCCCATCGAACTGGCGCTAGTATCGCTGAAACGCGCGCCCCCGACCTCGCGCCCCGCCCCACCGCCCGGGCCTCGCGTGATGGGTCTGTGCGCCGCCACACGGCTATCGCGATGCGACCCGACGGCGCATCGTATGCGCCTGCCGTGCCTGCCGGAGAGCCCACTCTTGCGCTGCTGGCCGGGCTGCTTCCCAGCCAAGCCGGCACCGGACCACTTTCTACACACACGGGCAAGGGCGAAGCGGCGGCCGCTGCGCCGACGAGCGCATCGGGAGAGACCGTGGACAGCAACCCGCCCGCCCCCCGTCACGCCGCAGTCAAAACTCATGACGCAACGGCGCGCATCGCTGCATCGAACAATCGGAACGCGCAGCGTGCGCAGCCCAGCCGCCGAGCCGGCGTGGCGCGCCATGCACGGACGGCCCGCGACACACGGCGCGATCAGCAAGCCAGTGATCCATTGGATGCGTTGCGGCGGATGCTGCACGCATCATGGTGGCATGCCCCGCCGCGCCGTAACCGACTCGATAGCGGCCCACAATATAAAGGCCAGTAGAAGTAAGCCACTTGGCAAGACCCTGCACAGTCGATCCTCAATACGCAGTCGATCATCTTGGATGCGGCTGGGCGCGCATTGATTTTGGAGGCCGGATCCTATCAACACGTCATCTACGATCAATACGGCAATCTTGTTTGGGATCCAACCACTGAGGGCACCAGTGGCGAACTGATCGGCAATATAGCTGAACGTCTATGTCGCCGGATCCGGCTTTACACTTGACACGGCCACTCAGCTTACTTCGTCATCAATGCCGGGATCAACTACCAATATGTGGGTGTACTTCGATACCGGACCTCGCGCGGCGGACCGTCGCCTGGGATCTTGAATCCCTCGGGGGATTGTGATCGAGCCAATGCCACTCCTGCCGGGCATCCGTGAACACATTGCGAATCAGGCCGATGTCGCGGTTCGCCGAAGACGCCGCAACATGCCTCAGTCTCGCATCTCGCCACTCGAGAAGCTGCGATGTCCTGAAGTCGGCAAGTTTCATAGCCGCAAGCTGAGGAAAGTCGCGTGCGAACGCCTCGAAGCGCAGCTTTTCTGCAGGGGGATCGCTCTTATTCGGCAATACCTTTACGCGTATCTAGTCATCATATCTGCGACCGTGTGTAGTTCTTGATTTTTGCGTTGGTCCCGGGGACCGGACTCGAACCGGCAAGCCGTGAAGCGGCGGATTTTCTTCACACTACGCCTTTCGGCGCCGCCGGCCTCGCGATGGCCGACGTTCGTGCGCTGGACTATGCCTTCGCCATCGCGCGGTGCCGCTCGTATTACCGCGGTATCGCGCATTAGGCGCCCTCCGTCTAGTCTCTACACCTTCCTGCAAGGCCCCAGCGGGCCCCACGGGCTTGGCTCGGCGTTGCCTCGGCTCATGCGCCAGGGGGTTCGCCGAATTTGAAGGGTTCTACATCGACCGTTTCCGGCCGTGCACTCAAATTGTCAAGTCCGCTATGTTTACCAATTTCATCACCCCGGGAAAGGGCGGAGTGCATTCTACCATCCAGGCGCGCAAGAAAGAAGCCATAGTGGCGCACGAAGCCACCGCCGTGGTCAGTTGAGTGGTGGAGACCATGACCGATATCAGCGCCAACTCGACCACGTAGCCAAAATTGAATATCACTATGTCTCATCCGTTAGTCAGTAACGATCCGCAATCGACGTCCAGCATATCGCTAAGGAGATTGAAGACGTGGGCAAGAGCGAGCAGCGCGGAGTATCGAGGCCTGATGCCACGTACTCAGCTCACTCTCACGCAGAAGGGCGGCTCGTTCGAGCTGAGTGTCAAGCGCCGCGTCCGGTTCGAGGAGGAGAGGCGGGGAAATAGCTCGACTACGTCTGCCATGAACTGGTAGACGCGCTCGTGCGCGCCGACTGAGCGCTAATTGCGTCAAACACGGCTCGCACGACATGCACGGACACATCATGGTCTTACCGAATCCCATGCCACTGGCGCAGCCCCCACTTCCAAGGTACTGTTTACACTTCGCATTGCCGGGCCCACGATGAACGCGATCCGGCGGTCCATGTCGAATCGAATTTTCGGCATGGAATTGCAAAATTCCCCGGCCCGGCGTTCCGGCGATATGACCAGAATCGCACATGGAGGAGATCATGGCAAAGGATGCCCGTTATGCCGCTACCGCCTCGCAATCGAGCGAGTTCGGCTGGCTCACCCCATCGATCCAGAAATCGCACGAGCGCTCCGAAACCTATGGATTGCGCGAACTGGCGCGCCCGGACTACGACGTGCTGAGCAGCCCCGAACTTAACTTGAAGCGCGAACAGAACCGGATGCTGTGCGCACACGCGATGCCGGTGATGGAAACGTTGCATGAACAAATCGTCAACACGCAAAGCATGATTGTGCTGACGGACGCGCACGGGCTAATCCTACACTCAATCGGCGACGACGACTTCCTGGCGCGCGCCGAAAAAGTCGCGCTGCGCCCTGGCGCAAATTGGGCCGAGGACCGACAGGGCACCAATGCGATCGGCACCGCGATCGCCGAGCGCTGTCCGATCGTCGTGCATGGCAAGCAGCACTACCTGGCAGCCAATCGGTTCCTGACCTGCTCCAGCGTGCCGATCCTCGACCCATACGGCGATCTGATCGGCGTGCTGGATGTGACCGGCGACTATCGCAGCTACCATCAGCACACGATGGCGCTAGCCAGGATGTCGGTGCAAATGATCGAAAACCAGTTGTTCACCAGCACCTTCCGCGAGACGCTGCAGGTCGCCTTCCATGCGCGCAAGGAGTTCCTCGGCACGCTGATGGAAGGCATCGCCGCGTTCACCAGCGATGGCCGCTTTCTGTCCGCGAACCGCAGCGCGCAGTTTCAGCTGAACCTGCCGCTCAGTGCGCTGCGTGCACACACATTGTCCTCGCTGTTCGGCGTGAGCAGCGCGCAACTGATGGACACGGTACGCCATTGCCATGGACAGCCGGTGTCAATGAATCTGCACAACGGCGCGGTGGTGTGCGCGCGCGTCGAGTTCAAACGCGCGCCAGTCACGCCGACCGCGTCGCCGCACGAGGCCGGCGCCGAGTTGCGCGCCACGGCGCGGAGCACGGTCCGCCTGGCCCCGCCGGCGCCGGCGTCGCAATCGCGGCTAAGCCATCTCGACACCGGCGATCCGCAAGTCGCGTCGGTGATCGCCAAGGTCCGCAAGGTACTCGGCAAGGACATCCCAGTCTTGATCAACGGCGAGACGGGGACCGGCAAGGAGTTACTCGCGCAAGCCATTCACAACGATTCGCCGCGCCGCGATGGGCCGTTTATTGCCGTGAACTGTGCGTCGATTCCGGAGACACTGATCGAGTCGGAATTGTTCGGCTACGAGGAAGGCGCGTTCACTGGCGCCCGGCGCAAGGGCTCGATCGGCAAGCTGCTGCAGGCCGACGGCGGCACGTTATTTCTCGACGAGATCGGCGACATGCCGTATCCATTGCAAGTCCGGTTATTGCGTGTCTTGCAAGAGCGCGTCGTCAACCCCCTCGGATCGAGCCGCTCGATCCCGGTCGATATCGCAATCGTTTGCGCCACCCATCGCGACTTGCGGGAAATGATCGCGCAAAACCGCTTCCGTGAAGACCTGTACTACCGGCTCAATGGACTGGTCGTCAAATTGCCGCCGCTGCGTGAGCGCACCGACCTCGCAACGGTCGTGCAACGCATGCTGCAACTGGAGTCGGGGCACGGCGCCGCCAGCGCACCACCGCTGAGTGTGGACAGTGATGTGATGAAGCTGTTCGAGCAATGCACGTGGCCCGGCAACTTCCGGCAACTAGGCAATCTGCTGCGCACGGCAGCCGCGATGGTAGAAGATGACGGCGTGATCCGGCGCGAGCATCTGCCGGACGATTTCTTCGAAGACCTGCGTCCAGCACGAGGCGATGCGCGTGCCGTGGCTGTCGGCCCGGATGCCGCCTCTTTCGGCGGCCTCGCCCCATTGCCGCTGCACGCACGGCTGCAAGACGTCGAGGCCTGTGCGATCGCCGCCGCTATTGCGCGCCATGGCGGCAACGTGTCGGCCGCAGCCCGCTCGCTCGGGATATCGCGCAATACGATCTATCGCAAGATGCCCAGCGTGGCAGGTGCATCTGGTCCTTCGACCGATCATTAACGCCGCAGCGGAGCAGCTGCGCACCGCGCGCTGCTCCATTGACCTGTCCATGTTTGCCCTCACTGCGTCCGAATTATGCGATCAGTGTAGGTGGCGTGTTGCCTCATGGGATGATGTTACTGTCGTACATGAACGCCCCCGGCTTGCCAAGCTCTCAGTAGATGACGACGCGAGGTAAAGATTGCACCCGTACAATTGGGACCACTGATCACGTTCACCGAAATACGCAGTATGCTATGCCAGCAGCCTTAACTGTCGAGGGCGAAGTACGGTGTGCAGCCTCCGCTTTCTGCACGCTCGACCTCGAAGGCCGTAAGCAGCGCTGACCGAAGACAGTAGAGAGCAACGTTGTAAAAATCAAGGCGATCCAAGTATCGCGTTTTGAGCGTGGGAATGTCCAGATGTTCGCATGCGATCGTCTCCAGCAACTTGTTGAGCTTAAGCGCTACCATCGTCATTGCCTCACGCTGTGACTGATAACATACAAGGTTCCCATTCCAACTTTTTCGCTATAGCGATAGATACTATTGGTACCTATCATACGAGGCACATCATGGATACAGCTAAAATGTTTTGGACCGGCCGCTCGCAGGCCATCCGCTTGCCCAAGAACTTTCGATTTGACGCTACGAGGTTCGAACCCGTCGCCACGGCGCACAGGTCATCCTAGAACCAGTACCGAACAGTTGGGACTGGCTCGCGCCGCTTATCGGTCCGCTCGATACCGAATTTGAGAGGGCTGCTACCGAACAGCCCCTCGGGCAAACACGCGCAGCTTTAGATGTGTTCCAATGAAATACTTGCTTGGTGCGAATGCGATCATCGCAATTCTGAAAGGGAAACCAACCCTACTGACGCGACTACAAGCGCATACCCCCAAGGACTTTGGCTTACCACCAATCGTCGCTCATGAACTATTCTACGGTGCTTATAAAAGCCAGCATATCGATGCCAATCTCGCACGTATTGAAGCGTTGCAGTTAGAGACGCTGGCGTTTGATCGAGAGAATGCGCAGCATGCCGGCGAAATTCGCGCACAGCTTGCAGCCGCAAGCCCCCCATTGGCCCCTACGATATGTTAATCGCCGGTCAGGCCCGCGCACGAAACCTCGTATTACACGTAACATGCGAGAGTTCATGCGTATACCGAGCCTTATGATAGAAGATTGAGAGAGCTGATGCATGGTGACCTGCCTGAAGTCGCCAGTGATGTGCGCAGCGCCGACGCTAAACGGATGCTCGAAGTAGAAACTCAGCACGGCCAGACCAAGACCTGGGCAAAGCTCTTGGCTTTTTATCCAGGAAAACTGCCCACACTGCGAGACGCCATTGTAAAAATCGGCGCGTGGACTTTCAGCATTCAGACGCGCGCGTAGCACGCATTTTCCGATCCGATTGTTTTCTTTACATCTAAAAACCGGGTGACGGCGACTTATCGTCGGACCGGTGATCCTCACGCAGACCGAGCACATCAAGGTATGCGTCGAGAGCACGCTGAACCGACGCAGCGACCAACCGCGTAATGCCACTGTAATCGCCTGTCACGCACGCCTCATCCAATGAGTCGTAGTAAGCAAGGCGATCCTCTTTACGGATAACGGCAGGTGGATAGCCAAACTTCATCAACTCGAAGTTTAGCAACAGTCGCCCCGTTCTGCCGTTACCGTCCACAAACGGGTGGATCTTTACAAACCGTGTATGCAGCTCGGCCGCACGCGTGACAGGATGCACCGTCTGCGCTTGCGCGTGCCAGTCAATGAGCGCGGCCATTTCGGCCGGCAGATGCAGGAAGTCCGGCGGCGTCGTGCTAGCGCCTGCAATTACCACGTTCTCATGGCGATACTGGCCGGCCTCTTTGTCATCGATCCCTTTCAGCACTAGGCCGTGAATGTTGCGAATCTGCCATTCGGACAGCGCCTCGTTCTTCGCGACGATCTCCTCGACGTAGAGAATCGCGTCGCGATGGTTCGTGGCCTCGAAGTGCTCGCGCAGCGACTTGCCCCCCACCGTAATGCCTTCCAGTACCACTTTCGTCTCGCGCAATGTTAGCGTGTTGCCTTCGATTGCGTTCGAGTGGTACGTCCATTCCAACATCAGCTTTTCGCGCAGCGATGCGACCGTATGCGGCGGCAGTGGACGCGCCGCATCAAGCTCCGCCTTGGCGACGTTAACAGCTTCCAGCATAGGCTGTAGAGACGAATCCATCACTTTCTCTCATCACAATTTTTGACCTGCCACGCCTGCACGCGAAATCTTACAGTTTGTAGCGCCGACGGGCTTCATACCCATGACATGAATGCCGCAGGCTTCGCTCTTTCTGACGTCAAGGCTTGAGTGCGAGTCTAACGTTCGAGTCGCGAAGCGACGCCTCGGCCTGCTCGGCACTGACATTGCGTAACGAGCTGCTATTTTCCATTACCACTGAGCCGCCTGGCGATACGCGTTTTCGCGCCCGCTCTCATACAGCCGCTCGTCTGCCTTATGATGCTCGATCCAGGCACGCCAGCCGTTCTTGTTGATGACGGAAGCACCTTACATCGCAGACTAGCGCGCTTGCGGATTGTTCGCGTCGCCGACCTACCGCTGCGTGTTGCCCAGCGCGTACATCCGGTTCCAGAACTCGTTGCTCATCGCGTTTTCCTCACTCGATAATCGCCTGAAACCGAGCCAGCGCGTCCTCAACCACTTCAACCGGTGCACGTTCGACCTTACGCGCGCCGCGCGCCTCCAAGTCGAGCATACGCGCCATGTTGACGAGCGCAACACCTTGCGTCTCAGCTCCAGAACCGCAAAGCGGTACGGCGAAGCCAGCAAAGCGAGCCAATTCGCCGCCCTGGGTGATCGGGGCAACGAGCGCCACGCCTAAGGCGTTGAACGCCGCCGGAGATAGAACGAGCGCCAGGCGAAAATCGCCTTGCTGCTCTCGCCCCACAGTCGGATTCAGGCTCACGCCCACGATATCGCCGCGCTCGAACTTGACCCGCCTCACCATGCTTCACGTCCCACCGATTTGACCTCGCCCCATGCCGCCATGTCGCCCGGAAAAACCGCCTTCGTGTCGCACTGGGCAACAAGATCGTCCAGCAAATACTTGCGGCGGGTCGGGGTCAGCATCACGCCATCCGGGCGCACGTCGGCGTTGAGCGAACTGCCGACCGACGCGTTGATCTGTTCAAGCAGCACACTCGGCAAACGAACTGCAGCGCTATTGCCCCATTTTTGAATCTTGAGTTCCATCACGACCTCCTAATGTTTATCCATTGTAGAAACACGCAACAAGATTGGCAAGCACTTTGCATCTTCAATGAAGATACCGGAAGCGCTGCGTCAAGACAGGGCCAGGCTAGTAGTAGTTCTCGGCTTTGGCCTCATTGGCAAACGAAGTCCAATTTGCCCGCACCGGACGCAGCAAGATCATGCTTCCTTCCCGCCGGATTTCCAGTTCCGTGACGCCCTCAACTTGCATATCCTTGGGAATGCGGATCGTCTGATTCGCATTGTTTTTTAAATAGACACAGTACGCATGGTCTGCACAGCGACCTGATACGGCACGCTGTGATAGCATCGTGTTATTTTCTTCATTCTCCGTTCTCCGGTCGAGCCCCGCCATGCGCGTGTCCCTGTTCCCGATGCGTTTGCGACGTCGCCACACCACGCGCGTGGCGACAGACGCGCGCGCGATCCGGACGGACCGACCCGGTACCGACCTGCTCCGATACATTGCCGCGGCGCCGCTTTCATCGGCCCGGCACTCGCACTAAGCGGCTCCTGTTTCAGCCGCTGCCTGGGCGGGTACCGGGCGCACCAACTATTTGACTTTTCGTTGCGTTGGAGAAACGAGATGAAGACCTGCTATTTGACAGAAACCGACGTCGGCCGACTCGAGCGCCATGCGGCAAAAGCGAGCCCACAATCCGGCTACCAGGCGATGCTCGATGCCCTGCTCGAGCGCGCGGCCGTGGTCGAGGCCACCGACATCGACCCGAGCGTCGTCACGATGAATTCGACTGTAACGCTGTCGAATCCGTCGTCCGGCGAACGCATGACGTGGACCGTCGTCTACCCGCCGAATGCCGACTTCTCGCAAGGACGGTTGAACGTGTTCTCGCCGGTCGGCCTCGCGCTGCTCGGCGCGAGGCCGGGCGACGAATTGCGCGTAACGCCCCCTAGCGGGGCACCGCAAATGCTAAAGGTCGAGCAGATCGTGTTCCAGCCCGAGGCGGCTGGCGATTATCGGCTTTGACCACATGGCCGCACCGGTCTGGCGGCGTGGCCGTGCCACCGAGTGTGGCCATGCCGCCGGATGTGACCATGCCGTCAGGTGTGGCCGTGCCGTCGTCAGGCGCGCCGTGCGGTCAGCCGCCGAGATACGCGTTTTTGACGCGTTCGTTGACCAGCAGATTCGCGCCGGTATCGGCCAGTATCACGCGGCCGGTTTCCAATACGTAGCCGCGATCGGCCACCTGCAGTGCCTTGTTCGCGTTCTGCTCGACCAGAAACACCGTCACGCCCTCGTCGCGAATCGCGCGAATAATATTGAAGATCTGTGCGATCACCAGTGGCGCGAGCCCGAGCGTGGGCTCATCCAGTAACAGCAAGCGGGGCCGGCTCATTAGCGCGCGCCCGATAGCCAGCATTTGCTGCTCGCCACCCGACATCGTGCCCGCGCGCTGGTGCATGCGGCGCTCCAGTTGTGGAAAGAGCTTGTACACGTGCGCAAGCCCTGCGTCGATCTCATGCCGACTCGCGAAGAAGCCTCCCATCTTCAGATTTTCGAGGACGGTCAGGCTCGGAAACACGCGCCTTCCTTCTGGCGAAATCGCCAGTCCCATACGCATAATCTCGTGCGTGGGCAGTGCCGTGATGTCCTGCCCATCGAACAGCACCCGTCCACTTGATGCCCGTGGCGTGCCGCATACGGTCATCATCAACGTTGTCTTACCCGCCCCGTTGCTACCGATCAGCGTGACGATCTCGCCGCGCCGGACCTCCAGCGACACCCCCGAGAGCGCCTCGATTGCGCCGTAGTGCGTGTGCACCTGCTCCAGCCTGAGCATCACTCCTCTCCCAGATAGGCCTTGATCACGCGCTCGTCATTGCGCACTTCGTCCGGGCGGCCGGTCACGATCGGCCGGCCGTGCTCCATCACCAAAATGCGGTCCGACACGTTCATCACCAGCCCCATGTCGTGCTCAATGAGTAGGACCGCCACGCCGAATTCCCGGCGCAGCCCGTCTATCAGCTGTTGCAATTCGATCTTCTCTTGCGGGTTGAGCCCCGCAGCCGGCTCGTCGAGCATCAGCAAGCGCGGCCCGGTGATCATGCAGCGCGCAATCTCCAAGCGCCGCTGGTGACCGTACGACAGTGTGCCCGCAGCCCGGTTAGCCACCGCACTCAATCCCATGCGCTCGAGCCAGCGCGCCGCACGCGCTAGTGCATCGCGCTGCGCGCGCCGATATGCCGGCGTGGCCAGCAACCCGCGCAACAGTCCGCTTTGTGTCAACCGGTGCTGCGCGACTAGCAAGTTCTCGACCACCGTCAACGACTTGAACAGTCGGATGTTTTGGAACGTGCGCACCAGCCCACGTTGCGCAATGAGGTGACTGCTGAGCCCCGCGATCGATTCGCCATCCAGCGCGATCCGCCCGCTCGAGGGCCGATAGAATCCGCCCACACAATTGAACACCGTCGTCTTACCCGCGCCGTTCGGCCCGATGATCGCGAACACTTCCTCGCGCCGCACGTCGAACGCGACGCCATCGACCGCGAGCAGCCCGCCAAAGCGCATTTGCAGGCCCGATACTTCCAATAGCGCGGCGCTCATCGTGGCAACTCCACGTGTACGCGGCTAGCCGGCAACAATCCTTGAGGACGCCACATCATCATCAGCACCATCACCAGGCCAAACAGCAGCATCCGGTATTCCGCCAGCCCACGGGCGAGCTCCGGAAGCACCGTCAGCACAATCGCGGCAAGGATCACGCCAAGTTGCGAGCCCATCCCACCCAGCACCACGATCGCCAGGATCAGGGCGGACTCGATGAACGTGAACGACTCCGGATTAACCAGCCCTTGGCGCGCCGCGAAGAACGCACCGGCGAGCCCGGCGAACGACGCCCCGAGCGTAAAAGCCGACAGCTTGATGCGCGTGGGATTCAGCCCGAGCGAGCGGCATGCAATCTCGTCCTCACGCAGGGCTTCCCATGCCCGCCCCATCGGCATGCGGATCAGGCGGCTTGTCACGAACAGCGTGAGGCCCGCCAGCAGCAGCGCCAGTAGGTACAGAAAGATCACCATGTGCTCGCCGCGGTACGCCAGGCCCAGCACTTCATGAAAAGTGCGCGTGCCTTCCACGCTGGCGCTGCGCGCCATCTCTAAGCCGAACACGGTCGGCTTCGGCATACCGGAGATACCATCCGGACCACCGGTCAGGCTGGTCAAGTTATTGGCCAGCAACCGGATGATCTCGCCAAAGCCCAGCGTGACAATCGCTAGATAGTCACCGCGCAAGCGCAGCACTGGGAAGCCGAGCAGGAAGCCCATGATCGCCGATGCACCGGCCGACAGCGGTAGACATTGCCAGAACGACAACCCGAAGTAGTGATTCAGCATCGCATACGTGTAGCCACCCACCGCGTAGAAGCCCACGTAGCCCAGGTCGAGCAATCCCGCGAAGCCCACCACAATGTTCAGCCCGAGCCCCAGAATCACGTAGATGAGCGCCAGCGTAGCGATGTCTACCGCACCGCGCGAGCCGAAAAACGGCCAGACCAACCCCACGCCGAACAGCGCCCAGACCAGCCGCCGCTGGTGCCGTGCACTGAGCGGCGGCAACGTCGGCAGCCGCACGCCGTGCGTGGCGCGCGCGAGCAGCGGCTTGCACAGCTGGAACACGAATACCGCGCCCACCGCGAGCCACACCGGCCGCCAGTGAGGCTCAAGCACCACTTGATAGCCTTCAAGGCGCAGCCGCAGGCCCAGCACCGGCACCGTCAGCAATGCTGTGAGCAGCGCCGCAAGCGCGGCATGCTTGACCGTCTGCATGCCGACCGTCGTTTGATATGCGCCCATGGTCGTCCTCATACCTTTTCCACGTCGAGCCTACCCAACAAGCCGGTCGGCCGGAACAGCAGAATTAGCACCAACAGCCCGAAGGCCACCACATCCTTGTATTCGGCTGGCATGTAGCCCGACGCGAACGTCTCGGCCAGTCCCAGCAGCACGCCGCCAAGCATCGCGCCCGGAATGCTGCCAATGCCGCCGAGCACCGCCGCAGTAAACGCCTTAATGCCGGCCGCGAACCCGATGTACGGATTCAGCTTGCCGATCGACAAGCCAATCAGCACGCCGCCCACCGCCGCGAGCATCGCCCCCAGCACGAACGTAAATGAAATGACCCGGTTCGTGTCGATGCCAAGCAAGTTCGCCATTTGCATGTCCTGCGCGCACGCGCGGCAGGCACGGCCCATTCTCGAGTGCCCAATGAATAACGTGAGTGCGATCATCAGCACGAGCGTCACGCCGACGATGACCAGGCGCGAGTACGGCAGTGTCACGTCGAAGCCGTCGCCGAACTGGAATTCGAGCGCGCCGGAGATGAGCACCGGCACCGACAGGTCGCGCGATCCCTGACCGACCTGCACGTAGTTCTGCAAAAAGATCGACATGCCGATCGCCGAGATCAACGGCACCAGCCGCGGTCCGCCGCGCAACGGGCGGTATGCGACGCGCTCGATTGCGTAGCCGTACGCGCCGGTCACCACCACCGACACCACTAGCGCCACGCCGAGTACGAGCAGCAGCGGATAACCTGCTTGCACGCCGATCGCCGTGAGCGCGACCAGCCCCACGTACGCGCCGATCATATAAATCTCGCCGTGCGCAAAGTTGATCATGCCGATGATGCCGTACACCATCGAATAGCCAATCGCGATCAGTGCATAGATTGCGCCCAGCGTCAAGCCGTTGACCAACTGCTGGGCGAATTGAGGAAAAAAGTCGTTCATGCGGGAGTCCCCGTGGGTGCCGGCACGGCATTGCCCCACATCGCGCCACGCATCAGACGCAGTGCGGCAGTGACACGTGCTAACGCGCAAGTATGCCGCTCGCAGAGCCGGCATGCAGCCGGTGTGGGCCCCGAGGCGGCGTAGGCGGATCAGTTCGCGACAGTCTTGCTCGCATCCTTGTGCCAGGTGTAGACCACGAACTTGAACGACTTCAAATCGCCCTGCGCGTCATAGGCCACCTTGCCGATTGGCGTGCTGAACGTATGCTGGTGCAAGTACGCGGCCACCTTCGCCGGATCCGTCGACTTGCTTCCCGTGATCGCTTGGGCAATCACCTGCACCGCCGCGTAGGCGGGCATCTGAAACGGCCCGTTCGCGTCACGCTTCTTGTCCGCAAACGCCTTGACCAGTGCCGCGTTGGCCGGATCCGCCGTGAAGTCTGCCGGCAACGTCACCAGCATCCCTTCCGAGGCCGGCCCCGCAATCGCCGTCACGTCCTTGTTCCCCACCCCTTCCGGTCCCATGAACGTAGCCTTCACCCCCTGCTCGCGCGCCTGCCTCAACAACAGCCCCATCTCCGGGTGGTACCCGCCAAAGTACACGAAGTCCACCCCCTGCGACTTGAGTTTCGTGACGATCGCCGAGTAATCCGAATCACCCGCGTTCAGCCCCTCGAAAATCATCACTGGAATCTTGGCCGCCTCCAGGCCCTTCTTCACCGACGTCGCGATCCCTTGCCCGTACGACTGCTTGTCGTGCAGCACCGCCACCTTCTTCGGCTTTACATGCCCGATGATGTACTGCGCCGCCACCGGCCCCTGCTGGTCGTCTCGCCCGATCGTGCGAAAAATGAAGTGCCGTTTCTTGCCCTCGGTCAGCTGCGGCGCCGTCGCCGACGGCGTCACCATCACGGTCCCCTCGTTCTCATAGATATCCGAGGCTGGAATCGTCGAACCCGAGCACACGTGCCCGATCACGTACTTAATGTGCTGGCTCACCACCTTGTTGGCCACCGCCACCGCCTGCTTCGGTTCACACGCGTCGTCCAGCAACACCGCCTCCAGCTTGTTGCCCCCGGCTCCTCCCGCCGCGTTGATCTGCTCAATCGCCGTCAGCGCGCCGGCCTTGACCATGTCGCCGTACTGCGCCACCGAACCGCTCATCGGTCCCGCAATGGCAATCTGCACCGTCTCCGCGTGCGCCGCCGCGCTTAGAGCAAAACAGGTAACCGCAAAGCAGATAGAGGAAAGACGTGACAGCATGTTCAGGGCGCTCCTCGATTGTAGGTATCAGTCATTCGGCAAACGAAATGACTTGCGCAATCGAACAATACCCGCAGCGGGACGCGATTGGCGTCCGTCGATGGGACTCGGGCCTGCGATGAAGACAGCTTGCGCGGGACCCGACGTGCGACCGCCTCCAAGTTGGAGGCCTAGGTTCGGAAAGACAACGTGCGTCTTGTATTGCGCAAGCGATTCGCCTGCCCCGCTCACCACGCTCGCGCACCGGAGGTTGTTCCAGCTGCGGCCGGCAAAGCTGGGGCAATTATAGGAGCGTTTTTCGGTTGTCAGGTAGAAAACCTTCGGAGAAAAGTTAGAATACTTGCCCCACGGACTTTCCCTCCCAGGGTGCGCGACGCGTGGCGCGATGCTCGCCTCGCGCCCGTGTTCGGAACACATTGGTGGCACGATCGATATCGTCCTCTAGGCGGGGTTCAAAGCGCTTGGTCCGCTCGCAATGCGGCACGCCAAGACCACCCGGACCGGCGCATCACGCCGGCCGAAATGGCCGCCAGCGGATCGTGCGCGTCGTCGCCGAAGCCCCCGGACAGCGCACGATGATCGAATCGATCGATGAAACAGGGCGAACGTTGAGGAGCACGGTCAAATGGATCAACCTGTCCGGCCTGGGTCAGCAGCTGTTTTGACATCGAGCGCAGGTAGACATGCCTGCGCTCGGCGCGGCGTCACGCGGCGTTCACCGCGTCCTTGAACGCCTTGCCGGGGATGAACTTGACGGTCTTGGCTGCGTCGATCTGCATTTGCGCCCCCGTTGCCGGATTGCGGCCGATACGCGCTGCCCGGGCGCCCGTGCCGAACATGCCGAATCCGATCAATTGCACGGCTTCGCCGTTGACAACCGTCGTGGTCACGGTACCGATGATCGCACCTTGTCCATCCGACCTGGCACGACTGCGTGTAGAAACGAGCGCCGCACTTGCGACAGTGGCACCTCGGTTGGCCAGGAGGTCGGCGGTGCTCCCGCGGTGGTATCGCCGTTAATGAGCGACCGGTGCAAGGCACACGCGGCATCTACTGAGTCGGACCTGAACAATCCGTCCAGGCTTATGCAACAAGGCTGGGAAGCTGAAAAGGTATTGTGGGAATTGCAAGAGGCAGGCATATTGGCGTGAATTTCCTGCAAATTTCGACGAGGGTTGAATGGGTCCGAAGACGCCGGCGCCAGAGGGAGATTTGTTCCGCCAGCCGCTGCGCGAGCAGATCAACTTAAAGCATCCATTGGTTCGTCTGGCCGATCTGATTGATTGGGACCGATTGAGCACGGCGATGAGCGCGAGCTTCGTGTCGCAGCGCGGCCGGCCGGCAACGTCGCCGCGTTTGATCGCGGGGCTGCTGTACTTGCAGCATGCGTTCGACTTGTCGGATGAGGACGTGGTCTGGCAATGGCTGGAGAACCCATATTGGCAGGTGTTCACCGGCCAGACGTACTTGCAGACGAAGCCGCCGATTGATCCGTCGAGCCTGACGCGCTGGCGCAAGCGGCTAGGCGAAGCCGGCGTTGAAGAACTGTTGGCCGAGACGATCGAAGCGGCCAAACGCGCGAACGTCATCAAGACTTCGAGCCTGAAGCGGGTGATCGTCGATACGACGGTGATGGAAAAGGCGATTGCGCATCCTACCGACTCGCGTCTGCTCGAGCGTTGCCGGGAACATCTGGTCAAAGCGGCCGCCCGGCACAGGCTGAAGCTGCGGCAAAATTACAATCGCGAGGCGCCGCGTCTGGCAAGCCAGGTAGGCCGCTATGCGCATGCGAAGCAGTACAAGCGGATGAACAAAGCGCTGCGCACTTTGCGTTCTCGGGTAGGCCGCGTGATGCGTGATGTCCAGAGGCAGCTGGACGGTGTCGCTGAGCAAAGTCGCGCGGCGTTGGAAGCGCTGATTGGCCGCACGAAGCGAATTCTCACGCAAAAGCACAAGGACAAAAACAAGTTGTATGCGCTGCATGCGCCGGAAGTCGAATGCTTGGCGAAAGGCAAACCACGCAAGCCGTACGAATTCGGCGTGAAGGTGTCGATCACGACGACGCACAAGGAGGGTCTGGTAATCGGAGCTCGTTCGATGCCCGGCAATCCCTACGATGGACACACGCTAGCCGAAGCGTTGGAACAGGCGGCGATCCTAAGCGACGTTCAGCCGCAGATGGCTGTCGTGGACCGCGGCTACAAGGGCGTCGCGGTCGATGGCGTGAAGCTCTATCATCCCGGCTTGCGACGCGGCATCACGCGCGGCCTGCGAGCAATGATTCGGCGTCGCAGTGCAATCGAGCCGGCCATCGGACACATGAAGTCAGACGGCAAGCTCGATCAAAATTGGCTCAAGGGTACGCTGGGCGATGCGATTCATGCGGTGCTGTGCGGCGCCGGCCACAACCTGCGCATGATCCTGCGCAAGCTGCGGCTTTTTTGCGCCCTGATCGGGCTTGCTCTGCTCAATCGTGAGGCTCACATGGTGTCAGCAGCATGAATTCGCCGCAGAGCAAAGCGAATTGTTCAGGACAGACTACTGAGTCCACTCCCGCCATAGCGTCAGTCTGTTGCGTTCCGGATGCCGACACGCGCTCGGAGTCTCCTTCCATAACGCGCGCTAACGTAGCGCGGTCGCCGCCGATCAATAGGTTTCCAAATGCAGGCGTCCTTCACGTCTGAGGTCGGCCCACACCCGCTGCCAATCCAATCCATGGCACTGTGCAATGTCCCTGAGCGCGAGCAGCACCCCTTCTTCCATTCCCTTCAGGCCGCACACATAGACATGGGTATTGCGGTCCGCCAGCCATGGCCCCACGTCGGCCGCTCTTTCGCGCAGGGCATCCTGCACGTACCGCTTCGGCCGTCCCGGCACGCGCGAGAATGCAAGGTCGGCATCGATGAAACCCTTGGGCAAATTCGTCAGTGGCCCGAAATAGGGCAACTCCTGCGGCGTGCGCGCGCCAAAGAACAGCATCAGCTGGCCGGCCGCGCCGTCGCATTGATGTCGGCGGCGATATTCGGTCATCGCACGCATCGGCGCGGCGCCCGTACCAGTGCAGATCATCAATAGGTGTGAACCGGAGTGGTTCGGCATCAGGAACGTACTGCCGAATGGACCGATCACCGCCACCCGGTCACCTTTGCGCAAATCGCACAAGTAATTCGAACACACGCCGCGGGTAGGATTGCCATCGTGATCGCGCATCACGCGCTTGACCGTGAGCGATACATTGTTGCAGCCGCGTCGCTCTCCGTCGCGCGGATTGGCCAGCGAATATTGGCGCGCGTGGTACGGCTTGCCGTTGGGCGCAGCGCCCGGCGGCACGACACCGATCGATTGGCCTTCGAGTATGGGGAAGAACGTCGTGCCAAAGTCCAGCACGATGTGATGGATGTCGCTGTCGGCAGTCTCGTCCGTCAAGCGATAGTTGCCCGCCACAACTGCCGTAGCGGGCGCCTCCTGTTTATATAAATTCACATGCGCTCTGGCCGCCGACCACGGCGGCACGCTGGCACCCCGCAGCACGTCGCTGCCGCTATCCGACAAATGTTCCAACCGGTGCGAAACGCTCGCGACGCTCACGCCGGCGCCCTGCTGGGCGATCGGCTGCTGAGACGGGAGTTCGTCCCAGGCAAACTGGGCGTCGATACTGTACGCATCGGCCTCGGACACCTGGCGCCAATTGTCGATCGCGCCGGTCGGACACGGCGGCACACACGCCATGCAGCCATTGCAGACCTGCGCCTTCACGACATAGTTGTTCGCATCGTGCGTGATCGCATCATTCGGGCACGTCTCCTCGCACGTGTTGCAACGGATGCAAATCTGCGGATCGATCAAGTGTTGATTCAACATAGCCATCGGCGCCGGCGCATTTCAGCGGTCAATTAAACCTGACATATTCGAAGTCGATGGGCTGCCGGTTGATGCCCATCACCGGCGGCGCGATCCAGTTTGCGAACCGGCCCGGCTCGACCACGCGGCCCATCAGCGAGGCCACGAACGCGCGATCCTCCGGCGTCGGCAGCCAACTCGCCTCGTTGGCCGTCCATTCGGCTTCGTCGATCACCCGACCGTCCGGCGACACGCGCATGCCGGCAAACGCGCCGATTTTGCGGTTGAATGCCTTGTGCGGCACGCTCAGTCTCGACTCGATGCCCGCCTTCTCCAACACCTTGTTCCAACGGTTAACGCCGGCCATCGAGTCTTTGATATAGTCGTCACGCAGCACTTCGTTTATCGCGTTGAGCATCGGCACCTCGCGCTCGACCAGTTGAGCGTCGTGCACGTCGAGTAGCCGGTAGTGCTGTGTATCAAGCCGATGATCGTCATCCCGCTTGCTTTCCTCAAAACGCCCCTTCAAACCTAATGAGTAGAACGCCGCGGCATTGGATGATTGATCTGCGCCGAATAGGTCGATGGTCACCGAGTAATGGAAGTTCAGATAGCGCTGGATTGTCGGCAAGTCGATCACGCCCGCCGCCCGCAGTGCACTCACATCGTCTGTACGCAGCGTGTTCATGACCTGGGCGGTACGCTGGATCACCCGCGACACGCCAGACTCGCCGACGAACATATGGTGCGCCTCCTCCGTCAGCATGAAGCGGGTCGTGCGGGCCAGTGGATCGAAGCCCGATTCGGCCAACGCCGACAGTTGAAACTTGCCGTCGCGATCGGTGAAGTACGTGAACATGAAAAACGCCAGCCAGTCCGGCGTGCGTTCGTTGAACGCGCTAAGGATGCGAGGATTATTTTCGTCGCCGGAGCGGCGCTCCAGCAGCGCCCCCGCTTCCTCGCGGCCGTCGCGACCGAAATAGCGGTGTAGCAGGTACACCATCGCCCACAGGTGCCGGCCTTCCTCGACGTTGACCTGAAACAGGTTACGCAAATCGTACAGCGATGGCGCGGTTAGCCCGAGGTGCCACTGCTGCTCAACCGACGCGGGCTCGGTATCGCCCTGCGTGACGATAATGCGCCTCAGGTGCGCGCGATGCTCGCCGGGCACGTCCTGCCACGCCGCCTCGCCGCGGTGCTCGCCGAAGTGGATCTTACGGTCGGGCTCGCCAGGCGCCAAAAAGATGCCCCACCGGTAATCTGGCATTCTGACATAGTCGAAATGGGCCCAACCGCCGGGCTCGACGCTCACCGCGGTGCGTAGGTAGACGTTGTCGAGTTGACTACCGTATGGCCCCATGTCATTCCACCACGAAGAAATTCGGTTGCCACTGCTCGAGCGCACGCTGCAACACGCGGTCATCGGCCAGGTTGACGTTGTTGGGGATCTTGTCGCTGTAGTTGATCGAAGACATGATCGATTCCTTGATCACAAAACGTTGCATGCATGCGCCAGCAACTCGCCTCAAACGCGGGCGACGTCGAACTGAGGCTTGGCACCCTTACCATAGGCCTTCAACGCACCTTTGTCGCCGGCCGCGTTCGGGCGATTGAAAATCCAGTTCTGCCATGCACTAAGGCGTCCGAAGATCCGCGACTCCATCGTTTCGGGCCCGTTAAAGCGCAGGTTGGCCTCCAGGCCGGTCAACGCATCCGGCGACATCGCGGCGCGTTCCTCGAGTGCGATGCGGATCTCATCGGGCCAGTCCAGGTCGTCAGGCGCGGCGGTGACTAGACCTAGTCGTTCTGCCTCCAGCGGATCGACCGGCATACCGATCTTGTCGCGCAGCGCCTCGAACAACGCGTCATCGCCGTAGAAGCGCCGCGCCAGCCGCGACTGCCGCGTGACCATGGGGTACAGGCCGAAATTGGCCTCAG
Source organism: Burkholderia sp. b14 (assembly GCF_900156195.1). Taxonomy (NCBI): domain Bacteria; kingdom Pseudomonadati; phylum Pseudomonadota; class Betaproteobacteria; order Burkholderiales; family Burkholderiaceae; genus Burkholderia; species Burkholderia sp. b14. The sequence goes on along the minus strand of NZ_FTPJ01000002.1, from coordinate 295,499 downwards.
ACAGCACGATCGCCGGCTGCTGCGACGGGTTGTCCGGCAGCGCCTGCATGTAGGAGCGGTCCGCCGCGAACGCGAGTTCGGCGAGTATGCCGACAAAGCATGACCCGGATTCATCGTGCGCAGCGACAGGATCGCATCATCCAATTCGCGGCCGAACCGCAGCGGCCACCAGTTGGCCCCGGCCGCAACGATTGCATCAATGTCCGCGGGCTGCGGCCCACACGGCGCCTTCGCGGTCAACGTCGCGATGCGCGCGGCCCGGTCCAGCGTGACCGCGAGCGTCTGGTACGCGATGCCGTTGTCGCGGGTGCTGCGCTCGATCGGGGTCAACGCGACGCCCCGCGCGTCGCAGGGACGATCGCTTTGTGCCGCCAGTTCAAGCGCGCGCGCCTGGACTGCCTGTGCAAACTGGCTAGGCTTGACCACCTCGTCGACCAACCGCCATTGTTTCGCGCGCTCGCCTCGAATGCCCTCCACCACAGTGCAGAACAAATCAGCCCGGTCGTGTCTGACCTTGCGCTTGTCGGTCAGCCGCGTGAGGCCACCGGTGCCAGGCAGCACGCCAAGCAGCGGTACCTCCGGCAACGCGACAGACGATGACCGGTCATCAACAAGCCAGATCTCGTCGCAAGCCATCGCTAGCTCGTAGCCACCACCGGCGCACGCACCATTCACGGCGGCCAAAAACTTCAGCCCCGAATGGCGCGATGCATCCTCAATGCCGTTGCGGGTTTCATTGGTGAACTTGCAGAAGTTGACCTTCCACGCATGCGATGACATGCCGAGCATGAAAATGTTCGCGCCGGAGCTAAACACCCGCTCTTTGCTGCTCGTGAGCACGACGGCGCGTACCTCGGGGTGCTCGAAGCGGATACGCTGCAATGCATCGTGCAGCTCGATGTCCACGCCCAGGTCGTAGGAATTGAGCTTGAGCTTATAGCCGCTGCGAATGCCACCCTCCTCATCCACATCGAGCGCCAGCGTCGCCACTGGACCGTCGAAGCACAGCTTCCAGTGCTTGTAGCGCGACGGATCGGTACGAAAGTCGACGGGAGCAGCAACGGGTTCCAGCGGGGCCATAGGCGTCTCCGAACAAGGCAGCACACAATTGTTTTTGAATTATATTGCACAACAACATCAATTCAAAGACGAAAAATGAATTCTATTTCATATTTCCATTTATTATTCAGCTGCTTACGATTCATAATCCGCCGATAGCCGTACGGCCAGCCGATCGCGCAACTGCAAATAAGCATCGGCCAACGTCTTGTCGTTGGTATCGAAGCTCAGGTCGGCCCGGCCGTACAGCTCACCGCGCCCCGCCAGAATCCGCTTTAAATCTTCCATGGCTTCGCTGCTGCCCGACATTGGGCGCAGATCACCTTGGGCGATGACGCGACGCATATGCTCATCCGGACTAGCCTGCAGCCATACCGTGAAGCAATGCGCGAGCAGCACGTTGAACGTGGCCGGCTCTGACACAAGGCCGCCCGTTGTCGCGATCACCACGCGCGGATGTTCGGCGATCACCGCCTCCAGTGCGCGATGCTCGTAGCGCCGATACGCGTTAGCGCCATATAGCGAGTGAATGTCGGACGGGGAGCCCCCGGCTAACTGTTCGATCACCCGGCTTAGCTCGATAAACGGCACCTTGCGCTCTTGCGCCAGCATCCGGCCAAGCGTGGACTTGCCGGCGCCTCGCAAGCCGATCAGCGCGAGCCTATGGTTCCGGTCGGGGTCGCGCCGCACCTGCTCGAACAAGTCAGCGAGCGCCACGCGTGCGCGCTGCAATGACGCCGGATCACGCCCGTGCAGCAACTGGCGAATCAACAGCCATTCGGCCGACGATGTGGTCTCGTCGCTAATCACTTCCGCGAGCGGACAGTTCAAAGCCAGCGCGATCTGGCGCAGCACCAGCACCGAAGCGTTACCGACGCCGGACTCTAAATTCGCTAGATGCCGCTCTGACAAGCCGGTTTCAGCCGCCAGACTCTTGCGCGTCATCCCGCGGCGCGCCCGCAGCAACCGCACCCGCTCGCCCATGGCAGTTAGAAACGGATCGCGCGAATCACGTCCGGCGCCCGAACCGTCGTTGGCCGGCAACTCGGGACCGCGCTCAACGGACGCATCGGCAAGCCGCGATGTATCACTGTGCTTCATCTTCAGCCACGTTTGTCACTCTGTCACTTTATATGCACTATATTGCTTGACAATGGCATGCTCAACGACTAATTTCATCGCCATCGCACTGAATGATAACCGTGGCCAGCCACCGGCATCGCATCACGGCGGCATACCAATGCCGCTGACCGACGCCCGCAACGCTATCCCGGAGACCCGCATGTCGCCACAAGACTTTCACCGCATGATCGCGCGTGTAACGGAACCGTTGGCCGGACGTGAACTTGACGGCGCGCTGGCTGACTGGCTCAATGCCCGCTGGTCGCCGCAGAGCGCCGAATACCGCGAGCTGGCGCAAGCCTGTCAGGCCGGCGTCGCACAGGGTTGGATGTGCAACCGCGAACACGCAGGCATCCGTTATGGCCGGATTTTCAAACCCGACGCCAGCACTAGCGGCTTTTCCGTCGATGTCGTCGACATGGCCGATGTGGCCGGCCCACATCACGTCCATCCGCACGGCGAGATCGACCTGATCATGCCGATTACGCCGAACGCAACATTTGACGGCCACGCTGCCGGCTGGTGCGTCTACGGTCCCGGCAGCGAGCATCGGCCAACGGTCTCGAACGGCCGCGCGCTGGTGATGTATCTGCTGCCCCACGGCGCAATCGAATTCTCCCCCGCCTGATTGGCACACCAGGCTGCACGGCATGCTCGGCGGCCCACCGCTTGCGCGCCTGCCGTGCGCATGCTTGCGCGCTGGCGTGTCATGGCCCCTTTCGCGTCATTGTCGGAGGAAAAATGCAAGCCTTAAGAGAGTCCCACGCTGGCGCGACGATCTCGGCCAGCTCGCCGCCGGCCCAGTTCAACTTCGCCACGCATCTGTTCGATTTGAATCGCCAGCGCGCGCAGCGACTGGCCTACATCGACGACGCCGGTACACTGACTTATGGGGCGCTGCAGGAGCATGCACGCCGCTTCGCAAGCGTCATGCGCGCGCGGGGAGTGCGGCCGGAAGAGCGGATTTTGCTGGTGATGCTGGACACCGTCGAGTTGCCGGTCGCGTTCCTCGGCGCGCTTTATGCTGGGGTGGTACCGGTCATTGCCAGCACGCTGCTCGGCCCAGGCGAATACGCGTACATGATCGCGCACAGCCGCGCCCGCGTCGTCATGGCTTCCGCGTCGCTGCTGCCCGCTGTCCTGCCGGCACTGGACCAGGCACAGGCCGATTCGTGTGAGCTGATTGTCAGTGGCGTCGACCACGGTGCGATGCCGGCATCCCGCGATGATGCTGCGCCCGTGTTGCAACACTTGCTGGACACCGCGATGCCCATGGCCGAGCCGATCCGCAGTAGCCGCGACGACATCGCGTTCTGGCTCTATTCGTCCGGTTCGACCGGCAAGCCGAAGGGTACCGTGCATACCCACGCCAACCTGTACTGGACCGCAGAACTGTATGGCAAGTCGGTGCTAGCCATCAACGAGCATGACATCGTATTCTCGGCGGCCAAGCTGTTTTTTGCCTACGGATTGGGTAACGCGCTGACATTTCCACTCTCGGTCGGCGCGACCACCGTGTTGATGGCCGAACGCCCCAACGCAAACGCGGTGTTCGCACGACTCGTGCGGCATCGCGTCACGATTTTCTATGGCGTGCCCACGCTGTACGCGAACATGCTTGCTTGCCCGCGCTTACCCGCGCGCGAGCAGGTGGCGCTGCGCATCTGCACGTCCGCCGGCGAAACGCTGCCCAAGGCGATTGGCGAGCGATTCAGCGCGCACTTCGGCTGCGAGATCCTGGATGGCATCGGCTCAACGGAAATGCTGCATATTTTCCTGTCGAATCGGCCGGGCGACGTCGAATATGGCACCACCGGCACGCCGGTGCCCGGCTACGAGGTCGAACTACGCGACGAAACTGGTGCGCCCGTCGCGGACGGCGAGATCGGCGACCTGTTTATCAAGGGCCCCAGCGCGGCGCTGATGTACTGGTGTAACCGCGAGAAATCCCGTACGACGTTCCTCGGCGATTGGTTACGCAGCGGCGACAAATTCCGCCGTCAGTCCAACGGCCGCTATGTGTACGCGGGCCGTAGCGACGACATGCTCAAGGTCAGCGGCCAGTACGTCTCGCCCGTCGAAATCGAGATGTCGCTGGTGTATCACGACGCGGTGCTAGAGGCCGCCGTCGTCGGCGTCGAGCACGACGGTTTGTTGAAGACGCGCGCGTTCATCGTGCTCAAGGCTCACGTGAGTGCCTCGGATGCGTTGGCCAACAAGATCCGGGCATTCGTCAAGCAACGGCTCGCACCGCACAAGTCTCCGCGCGAAATCGTGTTCGTCGACGAGTTGCCGAAGACCGCAACAGGTAAAATCCAACGCTTCAAGCTGCGAGCACGAACCTGAGGTCTCCATGCATCATTGCGCAAGTTCCGCAAAGGCGCACACCGCCGAAGCCAGCACACCAGGCCAAGTCACCGCCGATGGTGGGCTAACGACGCTGCCCGCCGGCGCGACGCACGGCGCGCTGCAGATCGAGTATCGTTGGCTGAACCGCACGCGCTACGACGCACCGATCGCGGTATTCTTGCATGAGGGACTGGGCAGCGTGGCGATGTGGAAGGACTGGCCACAAACGCTGTGCGACGCGCTCGGCTGGCGCGCACTGGTCTATTCGCGGCCCGGCTACGGACGTTCCACGCCGCGCGAGCCGGGCGTTAAGTGGCCCGTGCAGTTCATGCACGAGCAGGCTTACGACGTGCTGCCGTCACTGCTCGATGCGCTAGGCATCGACGCGGACGCGCGAGCGCGGATGTGGCTTATTGGGCACAGCGACGGCGGCTCAATCGCGTTGCTGTACGCCAGCGCGTTTCCTAACGCGCTGGCCGGTGTGGTCGTCATCGCGCCGCACGTGATGGTTGAGCAGGTATCGGTGGACAGCATCGCGCAAATGAAGATTGACTACGAGTGCAAGAGCCTGCGCGACAAGCTTGCGCGCTACCACGACGATGTCAATTCCGCATTCTACGGCTGGAACGACATCTGGCTGGATCCGGCGTTCCGTAACTGGAACATCACCGGCGTGCTACCGTGCATCCAATGCCACCTGCTGGCGATCCAAGGCTACGCCGACAAGTACGGCACGATGGCGCAAATCGATATGATCCACCACAATGTCCGTCACGCGCGGCTGGCCAAGCTGCCCTCCTGCGGCCATTCGCCGCATCGAGACGCGCCGGCCAAACTCAATTGGGTGATCGCGGATTTTGTTTGCGCCGCCACAAGCTTGAGCGGACCACCACGGCCGCCTTGCTGCGCCACGCCCACAGCTCGAGCGGCAACGCACTCGTGCACTTGATCTCGTCCAAACATACACTTGAGCGCACTTTGCTCACGCCCGGGATCTGCAGCGTATCGAGTAGAAACGCCGACAACGCCTTTAAGTCCCGCGCCACGACCTTCAATACGTAGTCGATGTCCCCTGTTACCGAGAAGCACTCTTGTATCTGCGCCAGTTCGGCAACCAGTTCGCGAAACCGCGCCATGTTGTGGATATGTCCGCGCTCCACCGTCACATGGATAAACGCGACGACGCCAATGCCCAGTTGCGGTGCATTGAGGCGGGCCTCGTACCGTTTGATCAAGCCGAGTTCCTCCAGGCGCCGATGGCGGCGCAGCGTCTGCGCCGGCGACAGCCGTATCGCCTCAGCCAGTTCCAAGTTTGAAGCACACGCCTGTTCCTGTAGTACGGTTAATAACCGGCGGTCTGTACGATCGAGCTTGAGTACCTGCACTTGGCTTTCCCGTTCGCTGCAAAACACAAAACTTTATAGCATAAGCAAGGGTTTGCCCCGGCGGAGTGCACAATACTATTTCCCGGCACACTCGATAAACTCAGCCTGTACTCAAGGGCCGTGCGGCCGGCCGGCAACCCCCATCGACGCGGCACCGCGTCTCATTCCACAAGAATAGAGGGAAACATGGCAGTAGCAGACAATACAGATACCGCGCTCAAGCGTGGATTGAAAAACAGGCATATCCAGTTAATTGCGCTAGGCGGCGCCATCGGCACCGGTTTGTTCCTGGGCATCGCGCAGACGATCCAAATGGCGGGACCGTCAGTATTGCTAGGCTACGCATTGGCCGGCGGCATCGCTTTTTTGATCATGCGGCAGCTCGGCGAGATGGTGGTCGACGAGCCGGTCGCCGGCTCGTTCAGTTACTTCGCCGACCAGTACTGTGGCCGCTTCGCAGGCTTCCTGTCCGGTTGGAACTACTGGGTACTGTACATTCTCGTGGGCATGGCCGAGTTGTCGGCGGTCGGCATCTATATCCAATATTGGTGGCCCGGCGTGCCAACGTGGGCCTCAGCGCTGGCGTTCTTCGTGCTAATCAACGCGATCAACCTGGGCAGCGTAAAATCATACGGCGAGGTGGAATTCTGGTTCTCGATCGTCAAGGTGGCCGCGATCGCCGGCATGATCGTATTCGGCGCCTACTTGCTGTTGTCCGGCTCGGCGGGCCCGCAAGCGAGCATTGCCAACCTGTGGCAACACGGTGGTTTTTTCCCGAACGGCGCCAATGGTCTGGCAATGTCGATGGCGGTGATCATGTTCTCGTTTGGCGGCCTAGAGTTGGTCGGCATCACGGCTGCCGAGGCCGACGATCCGCACAACAGTATCCCGCGCGCCACCAACCAGGTCGTCTACCGAATCCTGATTTTCTATGTCGGCGCGCTCGCCGTGCTGCTGTCGCTCTATCCATGGCAGAATGTCGCCAGCGGCGGCAGCCCGTTCGTGATGATCTTCCACGCGATGAACAGCAACGTGGTGGCCACCGTGCTCAACGCCGTGGTACTAACCGCCGCGCTGTCAGTTTATAACAGCGGGGTCTACAGCAACAGTCGGATGCTGTACTCGCTCGCTCGGCAACGCAACGCGCCGCGCGCGCTCGGCACGGTGAACCGGCGTGGCGTGCCGGTCGCCGCCCTCGCGGTATCGGCGGCGATCACCGGCGTGTGCGTGGTCATCAATTATGTGATGCCGGCCCGGGCGTTTGAACTGTTGATGGGATTGGTGGTATCAGCGCTGCTGATCAACTGGGCCATGATTAGCATCATCCACCTGCGTTTTCGGCAGCACAAGCGCAGGACTGGCCAAACGAGCCACTTCGCCAGCGTCGGCCATCCGTTCACGAACTATCTGTGCCTGACGTTCCTTGCTGCGATCCTGGTCGTGATGTACTGCACGCCGACGTTGCGCCTGTCAGTCTACCTGATTCCTGCCTGGCTGGCGGTGTTGGCGATAAGCTATCGCTTTCGCCGGCCCGGTGCGCCGTTGGCGATATCCGGGGACCTCTAGGCGATAACGTCTTACCTTTTCAGGCTATTCCATGTTCGAACACGTCGAAGCGTTTCCCGGTGATCCAATCCTGTCGCTCAACGAGGATTTCCAAGTCGATCCTCGAGCCGACAAAGTGAATCTGAGCATCGGCATCTATTTCGACGCGCACGGCAAGCTGCCAGTGATGGCTGCTGTGCGCGATGCGGAGCATGCGCTGGCCGGCGAGATCGGACCCCGTCCCTACCTGCCAATGTCGGGACTGCCTGCCTATCGCGACGCAGTACAGCAGCTGGTGTTCGGCAACGCATGCGGCGCGCGCGCCGATCGGCGCATCGCGACGCTGCAGACGCTGGGCGGCTCGGGTGCGTTGAAGGTCGGCGCAGACTTCCTGCAACGCACCTTCCCCGACGCGCAGGTGTGGATCAGCGACCCCAGTTGGGAAAACCACCGCGTGGTATTCGAACGCGCCGGCTTCACGGTGAACACCTACCCGTACTACGATGGCGCCACCGGCGGCTTGCGCTTTGACGCGATGCTCGATGCGTTGCGCGCGATTCCGAAGCGCCATATCGTGCTACTGCACGCGTGCTGCCATAACCCGACCGGAGTCGACCTGGACCGCGACCAATGGCGCGAGGTCATCTCGCTCATCGAGCAAAACGAGCTGTTGCCGTTCGTCGACATGGCGTACCAGGGTTTCGGCACAGATCTGGACGATGACGCCTTCGCGGTGCGAGAGCTGGCCGCGCGCGGCCTATCGTGCCTGGTCGCGAACTCGTTTTCAAAGAACTTCTCGCTGTATGGCGAACGCTGCGGCGGCCTGAGCGTCGTGTGCCAATCCGCTGACGAGGCAACGCGCGTACTCGGGCAGCTGACCGGCGCAGTACGAGCTAACTACAGTAACCCGCCGACCTACGGCGCTAAGGTGGTCCACAAGGTGCTCTGCACGCCAGCGCTACGCGCGTCGTGGCAGTCCGAGCTAGCGTCGATGTGCAAGCGCATTGCCGCGATGCGTCGTGCAATCCACCAGCGGTTGCAGGGCCGTGTCGTCGACGATACATTGTCACGCTATATCCAACAGCGCGGTATGTTCACCTATACCGGGCTGAGCGCCGCGCAGGTGGACCGGCTGCGCACCGAGCACGGCGTATATCTGGTTCGCTCAGGAAGAATGTGCGTCGCGGGCCTGAACGAGCAGAACGTCGGCATGGTCGCCGACGCCATCGCGAGCGTGCTGCGCGCGTGACGGCTGTTCTTCCTGTCGCCGCAATTGGCGCGCTTCAGCGCGCACCACCCCGACATCTCAATCGACCTGCTGCCAGTGCCGCATCTCGTGATGCCTGTCCAAGCGCGAGGCCGATCTGGCGATCATGCCTGTGCTAGCAGATGAAGTATTCGTCACGCGGCGCTTCTGGCTATGCTGCCGCAAGGATTTGCGCAAGCTACGCCGCATCACGTCCCTGTGGAACTTACCTGCGCGCGGTCGCCGACGCCAACCACGCGTTTCTGATAGGCGACAACGCCCAGATGGTGTACGTGCCGGCGTGAAACGGTGAATAGCCTACACCGCCGCCGGCCATGATCGTATAAGTGTTTCGGCATGAGCCGGTAGCACGACAGGCAGCGTGGCCAGCGGTAACGTCAGGGAAAGCAGACGTTTGTACGCGAGTCAGAAAAAAGGTTGTGGTGGAAACAATAATCTAAAACCGCCGACTTCACCTCTATTCTCAAGTTGTGCAGATTTGTGTCCAAGTTTAACTGGTTGTCCTGGGTTGTCTGCGCACTATCCATGGCACCGCTAGGCCGGATAGAATCGGCTAGTGCGACACAAAAAAGACCATGGAAGACGTACTGCTTAAACATAAGGTCCTGCTAAGTGAGGATGACGACCCGCTCGCGCAGTGGGTGCGCGAGATCCTCGACAGCGACAAATTCTTGGTCCATGAGGTCCGGCGCGGGAACGTCGCGCTAGATGCACTGCGCGAGCACCATCTCGCGCTGATGATCCCGGACCTGATGCTGCCGAATCTGAACGACATGGCCGTGTGCCGCCGCATCCGCAAGCTGCTCAGCTTGCCGGCGCTGGTCCTGACCGCACGCGTGGACCTCGACGCTCAGGTCGCCGGCCTGCAGACCGGCGCAAACGACTACAGGGTCAAGCCCATCGAGCTGCGGCTGCTGATCGCGCGGGCGCGAGCACGAGCGCTGCTGTGCCGGATGCATCCGGCGCCGGCGGCAGTTGGCGCCCCGCCGATCGGCGACGCGCTGAAATCCGACAAACTCGTGATCTCGCCGCCGAACCGCAAGGTCACATGGCGCGGCAACATTCTGAAAGCACTGCGCGGTATCGAATTCGGCGCACTGGACCGTTCCGTCAGTTCCAGCATCTCACCACTCAAGCGACGCTTCGCAGACGCTACGTCAGCGCCGTGCAAGCTCAAGACCATCTGGGACGCGGCTACCTATTCAGCCCGTTTGCGTGGGAGGAGTCAATGCTTCGTTCGCTGATCCGTCTGTACTTGGCCATCATCGTCGTCGCGGGCGCTGCCATCACATTGGTCAACGTGTCGTTCGTTCGTATTTTTCACGAGCGCGCCAGCGAGCAGGCGCGCAATTCGCTGACCACTTACGCGTTCGTGCTGACCGACTTTCTCAAGCGGCACGCCGGCGATCAGCGCACCGCGGCGCTACGCGAGTTGAGCAAGCATGGCAACGAGGGCCTCAGCTTCATGACATGGCATGACGTCGAGCGGTTGCTCGAGGCGCGGCAGTCGAGCGAGCTACGTGCCGGCAAGATCGCGCTGAGCATGGGTACCAAGCATGACGACATGCCAATGCCAGACGGCATGGTCGTGCACGCCAGTCCGGAGGAGCCGCCCCATCTGGACCTCCAGATCTACGCATACGGATTTATCGCGTTCGCCACGCTGCTGGCCGTCTGGACATGGATTCATTACCACTGGCGCGATCTACACAAGCTCGAGGCCGCCGTCCGTGCATTCGGCGCAGGCAAACTGTCCACGCGGGCCCAGGTATCCAGCAAATCCAACATCTATGCGCTGTCGCGGCAATTCAACGAGATGGCCGAGCAGATCGAGGCCTCGATCCTGCAACAGCGTGACATGATGTACGGTATTTCGCACGAACTGAAGACGCCGCTGGCCAGGCTCAAGTTTGGGCTGGCACTGCTTGCATCGCCGGACTCGCCTGAGCGCCAGCGCGAGCGCCACGACGCGCTGCACGCCGACGTGCGGGAACTCGATGATTTAATTACCGAATTGCTAACGCTATGCCGTCTTGAGCAGCTGGCGCCGCATAAGACGCCGACGTGCGTGGCGGTCGACGAACTGCTCTACAGCGTCGCCGGCAGCGTCGCGCATGACGTCGGCGACCGAGGGCTGACGCTATCGGTATCGATACAGGGCTCGCCACAACGATACGTATGTGACCCAAAGCTGGTTGCCCGCGCGTTATTGAACCTAGTCCGCAACGGCCTGCGCTATGCAAACAGCAACATCACGCTGAGCGCGACGACTGACGCGCATGGCGCGCTGCAGCTTGTTGTTGAGGACGACGGCCCGGGCATCCCCGTTGAAGATCGGCAACGGGTATTCGAGCCGTTCTACCAGCCGCATTCCAGCCGCGACCTGCAAACCAGCGGCTTCGGCTTGGGACTGGCGATCGTGCGACGCATCGCGCTGCTGCACGGCGGCCGCGTATGGCTCGAACAGGGTGCGCTCGGCGGCGCGCGCTTTGTCATGACGTTGCCTGCGCTGCCGGGTGAGGAACCCTAACGATCGCTATCGGAGCGAGCACCCGCCGCTGCGTGAAGCGGCCTCTAGGTCGCTTCGACGAAAGCACCGCGAATAAGTCAAACTGTCAGCGGCATGGCGTTCACCAATGCATCCAGCAGGTTCACGTCAAGTCTACTTGACGTGAACTTGGATCGTCTGGCTCATTTCTGGTCCATACGAGCGATGCGCGCCGTCAGCGAACTGCATCGTCAGCGTATGATTGCCGGGCGGCAGCGTGACGTCCGTTTCCGTCTGGCCCTTGCCGTAATGAATCGAATGATCATTGGCCGGCACGACTTCACCGCTGGGCAGCGCTTGATCGTCGATCAGCAGGTGATGGTGGCCGGTTCCCGGGGTCATGTTGCCGGCCGGCACGACCTTCATCCCTTCCACCGCGAACTTCAGATGGACGGGATTGCTAACCTGTGCGCCATCCTTCGGCTCGACAAAGCTCACGCCGGCGGCATGCGCCGCGACACAGCCCGCGAACAGCGCTGACGATAGCGTAGTACGGCACAGTAACTTCACCAAGACACGGATCATGACGAATTGCTCCTTGTGGCAAGAAAACAACGCGGGATGCGACCGTGCCGATCGGCCACGACCGGCTTCAGCCGCGCTGTGCAAAGTATGCCATGCAAGCCTGCCGGGCCTCCCCGACGCATGCCGGTGAACCGTGACACCGATTGATATCGGTCAGAACTCGACCATTGCGAAGTCCGCCTTACCGACGTCGCAAAGCGGGCACCGCCAATCGGCCGGCACGTCGTCCCAACGGGTCCCAGGCGGGATCCCGTCGTCCGGCGCGCCGTGCGCCTCGTCATAGACCCAGCCGCAGATCACGCAGACCCATTGCCGAAACGCGACCTCGTCTGACTCCGCCGAAGCCGGCTGGGCTGCTGCGGCGGTATCGAGCCTTACAGCGGGGCCCACCTGACGTGGTGCGTCACGTGCCGAGTCGTGTCTGGCCGCCGGTGCATCCAGCGATACGATAAGCGGTTGAGCCGGCGGCGTTGCATTAGCCAACCTGGCGTGCAATTGCCGATACAGAGTCATCGCCTCGTCTGGGTCCAGGTCGATCCAGTACGGCTCCCCTGCATGGTCGTTGAGCCGGTTAGCGGTGAATTGAATCTCGACAACAGCGCCTTTCTTATACATATGGAAAATCGTGACAAAGAGGAAAGCGCGACGCTCCGACCGCCAGCGCGAAGCCGATATTCTATCGACAACATCCAGTTGGATTGTGTCATTGGCATTGTCAATCGGTTTCGTTATTCGCAACATCGCGCCGCCAATCCAGCGCACGTCCACTTTCACGCACCCGGACATCCAGCACGGCGGCGACATCGACACCACTCAGCGGTGTCGGCACCGGAATCGGCGCGTCGGTCGACGCGGTAGCCGCTGCCGGGTCCGGCGCGGGTTCCGGCGAAACGATGCATGCATCTGGCCTAGCGCTACGCAGCAACTTGCTCACGATATCATCAAAGATCGTCATCGCTTCCTCCGCAGACTTGAAACACCGAGCGGCAACGGCAGTCCCAACGGCGCTCTTCTATGCTACGAGACGCCGTAACAATGGTTCCGCCATTTATATTGGATATTCTCAATGGCCAGTGGCTACGCGATCGCTTCTTCACGTCGAGCGTGTTGGCCCGTAGCGCGCTCTCCATGCCATGCTTGCCGCCCTCGAACCCAGTGCTCGATCTCCGAAAGCGACAGTCCAAAGGCTCCACTGGCTTCGGCCACCGTCGTCTTGCCCTGGACGATGTTCAGCACCAGCGCGCTCTTGCGCTTGGCCGTCTAACGCTTGATTTCCTCTTCCATCCTTGTACTCGTCATCTTCCTTTTCCCGAAGTATGACGTGTGCAGGCTTCCGGTGGGTCAATACACGCGCCAGTTTTACCAGGTGCACCCTCAGCGCTTCATTCTCATGGTCCGGCTTCGCTTCGTCATGCAACACGCTGCGAGACAGCCCGACAAGCCGGCAGGCGCGGCGCTCTGAGATGTTCATCTTCTCCCGAATCGCCGCCACTGCCTGGCGCTTGGCTTGCGGCTCAAGGCTTTGCCTTGACGACAACCTTCAACGCTTGCATATCGAGCATCGCCTCGGCCAGCAGCTTCTTCAGCCACGCGTTCTCGGTTTCCAGCTCCTTGAGCCGGCGTGCTTCCGACACCTCCATGCCGCCAAACTTCGCGCGCCACGTGTAGAACGACGCGTCGCTGAACCTGTACTGACTGCACAACTCTTTGACCAGCATGCCGGCCTCGGCTTTCTTCAGAAACCCGATGATCTGTTCTTCCGTAAAGCGCTTTTTCATGTTCGTCTTCTTCGGAAACGAACTTTACTAGGTGCTGGCTAGCCCTGTTTGCAAAGGGCGGGTCAGTGCCTCAGCTTTCCCACTCATCTAGCTTACAGGCTAAGATGGGACCAATAATCGCCGTGGGTCCTGGGCTAAGCATTTCTCCGTGGCGACAGTGAACGTCACGAACCTCTATCTCCCCGAACACATACGGTTTCCACGCATCAGGCGTGACAAGCGTTTCACGTCCCGCCTCTGCTACCGTGGCTCGAAACAATAGCGCATCACCGCCATACTGAGGTAAAGAATAATCTCTCACGATACGCCCATTATTCTTTGCAATTTCCTCGGTATTTTCCAATAAACGCTCATCCATCGACGAGACTAACTCATTGCCATAGTGGGCGGCAAACACCTCTCTAATCATCGCTTGGTCAAGTTGATTTTCTTTCTCTGCAAAGGCGTTGCTGCTTACAAGAGGGGCACTATCCAGTAACGCCAGCAACGCCACTTTTTCGCCCTGGTGTTCGAGTCGAACAGCCATGCTATGCGCCACATTGCCGCCGAAGCTCCATCCTAATAAGCAGTAAGGCCCTTTGGGCTGAACCCGGCGCATTTGTTCAAGATAGTCTGACACCATCTCGTCAAGGGTCGATGCAAGCGGGCTTATTCCATCTAACCCACGAGCCTGCAGGCCATAAAGGGGCTGGTTCGGGGGAAGGTAACTGGACAGCTCCATATAGCTCCAGCTCAAACCCAATGCGGGATGAATGCAGAAAAGAGCAGGATGACTGCCTGTGGGCCTAAGAGGAAGCAGAACGGAAAACGAGTTTTTCTGGATCCCGTCACGCTTAAGTAAATGGTGTGCTAAGCCTGCGAGGGTGGGTGCCTCAAACAGCGTACGAATAGCAAGGTCAATCCCTAACGCTGTACGTACACGACTGATCAGGCGCATGGCCAGCAGCGAGTGGCCCCCGAGTGCAAAGAAACTGTCGTGCCGACCGACCTGCTTCACACCCAATAGCTCGGCCCAGATCGACGCGAGTGTCGTCTCGAGCTCGCCTTGTGGCGCTTCATACGCTTGGTGCGCCAGCGCCGCGTCATCCGGTGCGGGCAGCGCGCGCCGATCGAGCTTGCCGTTGGGCGGCAGCGGAAACGCGTCCAGCCGCACAAATGCGCTGGGCACCATATACTCGGGCAATGTTGCGGCCACATGCGCACGCAGCGTGCTCGCCAGTGGCTCATCCGCTTCGGACTGCACATACGCCACCAGCCGCTTAGCCGAGCCCTCACCGGTTGCTACCACCACCGCATCACGCACCTGCGGGTGCACCGTTAAGCACGCTTCGATCTCGCCTGGTTCAATCCGAAAGCCGCGGATCTTCACTTGCTCATCGTTGCGCCCCAAATACTCCAAATTGCCGTCCGGTAAATAACGCGTCAGATCTCCGGTCTTATACAGCCGCGCACCCTCTTCATCAGAGAACGGATCCGGCACAAAGCGCTCGGCGGTCAACTCTGGGCGGTTCAGATAGCCCCGTGCGACCCCGGCACCACCAATATAGATCTCGCCGACCGCGCCCAGTGGCACCGGCTGACCATAGCTATCGAGCAAATAAATGCGCGTGTTCGCAGTCGGCCGGCCAATCGAGACCGCACCGTTAAAGTCACGTGCACCACGCCATGCTGTGGCACAAACGGTTGTCTCCGTGGGGCCGTAGGCATTCAAGACCGTGCCTTGATCGGCCAAGTATCGAACCAACATTGCACTGGGTGCTTCACCTGCCAGAATCAGCGTCAAGGACGGACCAAGTCTGGGCAAATCTGCGCCATGTTGAAGCAGGGCAGGCGGTAAAGTCGCGTGCGTAATCGCATGGCTTGCCAAATAGTCCCACAGAGCCTGCCGATCCTGCCGGGCCGCCTCGGGGGGCAGATATAGCGCTGCACCGCTGCCAAGGGCCATAAAGATTTCGGATACACTCGCATCAAAGCTGAACGACGCAAACTGCACAATGCGGCTGGTTGGCTGTACACCAAAACAGGCGATCTGCGCCAGAGCAAGGTTTACCACGCCCCGATGCTCGACCATCACCCCTTTGGGCGTGCCGGTAGAGCCAGACGTATAAATCACATACGCCAGATGCCGGGCCGTCAGCGCGGCTACTGATGGATTCGTGTCCGGCAACGCCGGCAGGATGGTGGGATCGAGCGGCACATACGCGCCCCCAGCCTTCAAAATCGCCAGCAGCCCCACGACTAGCGCGGGACTGCGCTGCATGCAGATCGCCACGCGTGCATCGGGCTTGACGCCTAACTCGATCAACTGGTGCGCGAGACGATTGGCTTGTGCGTTCAGCTGCGCATAGCTCAACGTTTGGTCTTCAAACACCAGCGCCGTCGCCTCGGGCGTGCGCTCGACCTGCGCTTCGAATAGCTGATGCACGCACCAGTGCAACGGATACGCCTGCTGCGTCGCGTTCCATGTGTTAAGCAGCAACTCGCGCTCGGCCTCAGGCAGCACCTGCAACTGCTGCACTGCGTTGTCGGGCGTCGCCTCGAGCGCGTCGGCCAAGCTGTGCAGCGCCTGCTGCATATACGCGCACACCCGATCCGGGTCCAGTGACAGCACGCTCTGCGCGCTCAGTCCCAGCGCTTGACCGAAATCGTCGACCGACAGTGTTAGCGGATAATTGGTGCGCTCCTGAGCGCTCAACAGTTCAACGCCCGGTAGCCCGCTGCGCGCGCTTGAATCCATCGCATTGTGCCGGTAATTGAGCAGCGCACTAAAGAGCGGCGTGTCCGCCGGCACGCCGCTCTTTAGTGCGCTGTGCGAGCGCCAGCGACGCGTGCTCATGTTCCAACAGCGCCGCTAGGCGCGCGTGCGTCGCATGCACGCTATCCTGCACACTGCCATCCAAGTCCACGCGCAGCGGCAGCGTATTGATAAAGAGCCCCATCGCACTGTCAGCGCCTTCACCGGCTTGCATGCGCCCGAATAGCACCGTGCCAAACACTACACGTTGTTGGCCACTCGCGCGGGCGAGCATCTGTGCCCACGCTAGATGACATAGGCTTGCTAAGCTCACGCTTAGGCGCCGCGCATGCGCGCGCAGTTGATCGTTCAACGCCGGCGGCAGCATCCGGCGTGACTCGCTCACTTCACTGCCGTCGTGCTGTACCTGTGCAAGCCCAAACGGCAGGGTCGGCTCTACATCCGCGAGCAGCTCGTTAAAAAAGTATTCGTGTTCGGCTTGGCTCACGCCAAGCCTTGCTTGCGCGACCAGATGGCGGAACGGCTGCGCCGGCGGCAGCGTGTCGCCTCGCCCCTCGATGAATGCGCGCACCTCCGCGTACATCACTTCCATCGTCGAGTGATCAATGATCAGATGGTGCAGCCGCTGCATGAGCAGCCAGCGCCCCTCACTATCCTGGGCGATCGCACCGTGCAGCAGCGGCGCTTGCGTCAGCTCCAAGCGCGTGTGATGCGAATCAAAGCGCCGCGCCAATTGCTCGGCGATCGGCCCGTCAGCGGCGTCTAACGTCAGCTCGGTGACCGGCAGCCGTGCGTGGCGCCATACCACTTGCGCGGGCATGGACAGCCCTTCCCACACGAACGCGGTGTGCAAAATATCGTGACGATCGATCACCTGCTGCAGCGCATGCAGATACTGGTCAAGCCGCGCTCGCGTGTCAAAGGCCAGCTGCGCCATCAGCAGATACGGATCGCCTGCACTGGCCAGCAAATGGTGAAACAGCAGCCCGTCTTGCAACGGTGACAGCGCATAAATGTCCTGGATATTGGCTACGCCACCGGGCACCTGCTCGACAATCTGTTCAATGTCCGCTTGCGTCAGCTCAATGAGCGGCAGCATCGATGGCGTAATTGCAGTCGTGTCAGATGTGATCGCGTTGGGCGGCACCACCACGTCACGGCACTGACCCAACGTCTGCGCCAACGCACTGAGCGTCGGTGCCTCAAATAGCGCCCGCACCGACACACTCAAGCCCTGACGCCGTAGACGCTCAATGAGCTGCACCGCCAGCAGCGAGTGCCCGCCGAGCGCAAAGAAGCTGTCGTGCCGACCGACCTGCTTCACACCCAATAGCTCGGCCCAGATCGCCGCGAGCGTCGCCTCGAGCTCGCCTTGCGGCGCTTCATACGCTTGATGCGCCAGCGCGGCGTCATCCGGTGCCGGCAATGCACGCCGATCAAGCTTGCCGTTGGGCGTCAGCGGCCACGCATCGAGCCGCACAAACGCACTGGGCACCATATACTCGGGCAGCCTCGCCGCCATCTGTGCGCGCAGTGTGCTCGCCAATTGCTCATCCGCTTCGGCTTGCACATACGCCACGAGCCGCTTATCCGAGCCTTCACCGGTTGCCAGCACCACCGCATCACGCACCTGCGGGTGTTGTATGAGGCACGCCGCAATCTCGCCCGGTTCAATCCGAAAGCCGCGGATCTTCACTTGCTCATCGTTGCGCCCCAAATACTCCAGATTGCCGTCCGGTAAATAACGCGCCACATCCCCAGTCTTATACAGCCGCGCACCCGCTTCATCGGAGAACGGATCCGGCACAAAGCGCTCGGCGGTCAACGCCGGGCGGTTCAGATAACCGCGTGCCACCCCAGCACCACCAATATACAACTCACCGATCGCGCCCAGCGGCACCGGCTGGCCGTGCGCGTCGAGCAGATAAACGCACGTATTCGCTATCGGCCGGCCAATCGGGATGCTGGCGTTTGTTTCCGGCACGGACGTGATCTTGTAAGTCGTCGCAAACGTGGTGCTCTCGGTCGGACCATAACCGTTGATCAGTTGCTCAGGAGGTGACTCGCGCATCACTTGCGCAACCCACCTCGCATCCAACACGTCTCCTCCAACAATCAATGCCTTCAGTTGAGAGAAGGCCGTGTCCACCTGCGCGGCCATCTGATTGAACAAGCCAACGGTGAGCCACAAGATGCTGATGCGCTGTTCGCACAAAGTGTGCGCAAACGCAGCGGGCATCAGCACCGTGTCATGATCGATCACCACAACGGTGGCGCCATTTAACAGCGGTGCCCACACTTCAAACGTGCTCGCATCGAAAGCCGGGTTCGCTGCGAACGCCACACGATCATCGGTGCGAATGTCAACAAAGTCATTGTTGATGACCAACCGCACAATCGCATGATGCGGCACCATCACGCCCTTCGGGGTGCCGGTTGAGCCCGACGTATAAATCACATACGCCAGATGCCGGGCCGTCAGTCCCACCACCGATGGATTGGTGTCTGGCAATGCCGGCAATATGGTCGGATCGAGCACCGTGTACTCGGCCAGCGCCGCCTCGCCCAACGCAGTCTGCCCGACCGCATCTGCGAGCACTATGTTCGGTGCCGCATCGGCGAGGATATGCGTCAAGCGCTCATTCGGATAGTGGGGATCGAGCGGCACATACGCGCCACCCGCTTTTAAAATCGCCAGCAGCCCCACAACCAGTGCGGCACTGCGCTGCACGCAGATCGCCACGCGCGCATCGGGCTTGACGCCCCACTCGATCAGCTGGTGCGCGAGGCGATTGGCCCGGGCATTCAGCTGCGCATAACTGAACGTTTGATCTTCATACACCAGCGCCTGCGCTTCGGGCGTGCGCTCAACCTGTGCTTCGAACAACTGGTGGATGCATAAGTGCGATGGATAGTCTTGTTTTGTCGCATTCCACTCAATCAGTAGCCGATGCCGCTCGTCGGCGTCGAGCAGATCGATCTCGCTAATCGGTTGCATGGCATCGGCAGCGAGCACTTGTATGAACCGGATAAACCGGCGCTGATGCGTGTCGAGCATCTCCGCGGTGTAGCAAGCCGGATTGGCATCAAAGTCGATCCGTAATTGACGGCTATTGGGTGTCCAATAGACATTGAGCATCAGATCCTCAACCGGACCCGCGAGCAGATTATGGCTCGTCGATGAATGCCCGCCAAACGACAGCGCGTAGTCAAACGGCATCACGTTGACCTTGATGCCCAATAGTGACTGCCCCGGCGCCAGCCCAAGTTGACGCTGCAGCGCTTCGCTCGGGTAGCGTTGATATTGCAGTGCGCTTTGGATTTCCTTCGCCGCCTGCCGCATCAACGACATTAAGTTGATCTCCGGCTCGAATCTGAACCGCAATGGAACCGTATTGGCGACCATGCCAGGAATGTGCCCGTCTGCCCCCAAGCGGGCGGTCACTGGAAAACCGAACACCACATCCTGCGCGCCAGTCATGCGATGCAGATACGCGGCCAGTGCAGCGCTCAGAAACTGCGCCAGCCGGCCCGCATCCAGCACATAGTCGTCTACCCATTGAATGGCCAGGTCAGTCGTCTGACGCAGCCGCTGCTGGAAAGCAGGGGCTGCGCGGCTTGCCAGCGTCGCCGGCTCAGGCCGATGGGCGCAGTGCTTAAGCCAATACGCTTCGTCCTTTTCCCTCTGGGCGGAGGTCTGATATTGCGCATCGCTTTCCAATAGCTGTCGGATCGAGCCAAAATCACATGCCGCCGGCGCCGTTCCCGCGCACAGCGCGCTATACACGTGCGCAACGCGTTGTGCGATCAGGTACTGACCATATCCATCCGTCATGATATGGTGATAGCGCTGATACCAAAACCACTGCTCGGGCGCGACTTTCAACAATGCATACTGAAAAAGCGACCCCTGCAGTAGATCCACCGACTGTTCATAATCGGTGCGCATCCACGCCTGGGCTGCTGCCTGAGGATCAGCTTCTGACGTGAGGTCCAGCACCGGCATTGACCATGCGGGTGCACCGATCCTCTGCCGCAGCCCGTCATGGCTATCGACAAATTGCAAGCGCAGGGTGTCGGCCTCATCGATGACTTGGCGCAATGCCGCTTCAAAGACGCTCGCATCAATCACGCCATCGATCACCGTGTACTGCGCAATGTTGTAAACAGGGCTGTCTGGATGTAGTTGCTGCGCGAGCCAAACTTCGGTTTGCGCACTGGATAACGGCTGGGTAACGGGCGTGATGCAAGCATCCATAAAAAAGCTCCGATTCAGGCGACTAAGCAGCCTGTTAATTAATAGTTGTACCAATTAATATAACGACGCAATCAAAACCTATCGTTGCTCGTCGGGAACCAATACGGCTTTTATGACACGTCGCGTGCAATCCTTAACCATTCACTGCGGCGACCAGGGCCACTCGTCGGCACGCGTCAGTGCGCCACTCGTGCTACTTAGCCAGCCAGTGAGTACGCCACGATCAATTTATGTCAAACTTTAGCGAAAATACTGGACATAACGCGCGTGACGCTGCGCGTGGATTGGCATTACAGTCGGCCAAGCAAGACAGTTAAAAAGAACAGGACCAGCACCTGCACCGTACAGGCGCAGCGTCTTGGGGTTCAGTACTGAGGTACTTCTTCCTTTTTCCCTTCGGACATCGTTTTTATTGTATTTAACTATACGGCTACGGCAACGCACCCGTTCCCGGCCCCATCAGCTCGACGCTAACTGCTTCACGTCGCGCAAGCACCGTGCCCAACTGTCAGGAGCCGCTACAACGATTCAGGTCATCGCGACGCTTAGCGCCGGGTTGAAAGACTGTAAAGCGCACATCATGATGCACTCAAGTCCACTATCTTTGCTTAAACGACAAGTCTTGAACAAACGAAACGATAAAGCCGAAACTTGCAACCCACAGCAAAAGGCAAGCCATTGCGATTCGCCACTGTGCCAACCTATCAGCGAGGCTTGGCACGTGCTTAGCTGAGACTGCTTGAGCAGTAAAACACATCAGATGCGGATGTCTCAGGAATCTTGTATGCCGAGGTCGGCTAAAAGATTTCAGTTCATGGCGTTCGTGAACCGGTCGCCGAATAGAATGTCGAATTGATTGACCGCCTGCCGCCAAGTGATAGGTAGCATCTTCCAATCCTTTTTGATATTGCGCAAATCCAGATACAGCAGTTTGCTGGCGGCTTCGTCGCTCAGGAAGTGGCCGCGGTTCTTCACGATCTTGCGCAACTGCATGTGTATGCTTTCAATGGCGTTGGTAACTGGCGTGATATGAACCGATGCCCTGCGTGTTCCCGCCGCGAAGTTTTAGGCGTATGGTACGACCATCCGGGACAGGAGCACCGGGAAGCACTTCGGGTGGGCAGGCCGTTCGTCTGCGACGAATCGCGATTACGTTGCGTTTATGCTGAAGCCTGACGCCGCAACCGCCGTGTACAACCTGGCTGTCGCCTTTGAACACTACAACGAAAAGCACCCGCATAGCGCGCTGAAATACCGCTCGTCGCGGGGGTGGACACCTGGGTGCGCGACCGGCCGCAGGCGAGTGACCATGCACCAACCTGGATTGAATTGCGATGGGATAGAGACGCGGACGGCGGGCCGGCACACCCCAAGCGCGGCACACAGGCCCGACACACGAACGGAGACCATGATGCGCAAGGCACTGGATGAATACACACGTAAGCGCGACTTCGACACCACCCCAGAGCCGCCGGGGAAAACGGGCAAGCCGTCGGCACGACGGGAGCGCACCAACCATGCATTGCAGTTCTGCGTGCAGAAGCACGACGCGACGCGGTTGCACTACGACTTTCGCCTCGAGTTGGATGGCACATTGAAAAGCTGGGCGGTCCCAAAGGGGCCAAGCCTGGACCCACATGTCAAGCGCATCGCGATCCATGTGGAGGATCACCCGCTTGAGTACGCGGCATTCGAAGGTCATATCCCGAAAGGTCACTACGGCGCCGGCGACGTGATCGTATGGGACCGAGGCGTCTGGATGCCGGACGGCGATCCCGCCGAGGCCTACCGAAAAGGCCGACTGACCTTCCGCCTTGACGGTGAAAAGCTCGCCGGCCGCTGGCATCTCGTACGCACCCGGCTGAAAGGCAAGCAAGAGCAATGGCTGCTGATCAAATCGGACGACAACGATGCGCGCCCGGAATCCGAGTACGATATCGTGCAAGCGCTACCGGACAGCGTGCTCAGTGACCGTACTCTTCGGCCCGCGACATCGGCCCGACACCCCGCGACGCGTCAGGCGGCGCGCAAGCGCCAACCTGGGACGGCAAGCGACGCGTCGGCGCAAACGCTCCTGCGCAAGCCCGCCTCGCCACAGAACCGGCGTGAGTCCCGCAAGCCCGCGCTGGACGGCGCCCGCGCCGCACCGCTACTCGAATCGCTTAAACCGGCGCTCGCGACGCTGGTGGATGCCGTCCCAGCCGGCCACTGGCGGTATGAAATCAAGTTCGATGGCTATCGAACCCTGGCGCGGATCGACGGCGATGAGGTCAAATTGTTCACCCGTAACGGTAACGACTGGACCTCGAAGATGCCGCGCCAGGCCGAGGCGCTGAGCCGCCTGGGACTAGACTCAGCATGGCTAGACGGCGAAGTAGTAGTTTTCAACGAAGCGGGACTGCCCAACTTCCAGTCATTGCAAAACGCGTTCGATGCGCGGCGCGGCAACGCGATTGTCTATTACTTGTTCGACGTGCCTTACCTGAATGGCCTAGACCTGCGCAATGTGCCGCTGGAGCCGCGCCGCGCCGCGCTGACTGCGCTGCTCGAGCACCACGAAGGCGATGTGCTGCGGCTGTCGCGCGATTTCGATGAGTCACTGGAGTCGATGCTCGACAGCGCGTGCGAGATCCAACTCGAAGGCGTGATCGGCAAGCGGGCTGGCAGCCTGTACGCGTCGCGCCGCACCACCGACTGGATCAAGCTCAAATGCAAGCACCGGCAGGAGTTCGTCGTGGTCGGCTACACCGAGCCGAAAGGTAGCCGGCAGGCATTCGGCGCATTGCTGCTCGGCCTACACGATCCCGATACCGGCGCACTACGATACGCGGGCAAAGTCGGCGCCGGATTCAGCGAAGCCACGCTGCGATCCGTGCGCGGGCAGCTGGACCCGCTGCGCACGAGACGTGCCGCGCTGGACAACCGGCCGAGCGCACGCGAGGCAACGGGCGTGCACTGGACCCGGCCTGAATTGCTTGCCGAAGTGGCCTACGCAGAAATGACGCGTGAGGGCATCATCCGTCATGCCGTCTTTCGCGGATTACGCACCGATAAGCCAGCTAGCGACATCGGGCCAGAACATGCGGTATCGGCCGACTCTGTTGCAGCCGCTGCGCCCGCAAGAGTGCCAATCAATGGACGATCGCCAACCTTCACCACCGTCTCGCCGAACAGGATACCGATCCGTGGCACGGCTATGCCCGCGTACGGCAGACGATCACCGCGCAGATGCGCGAGCGGATCGGCATGAAGCGATCCGCCTGATCCGCGTCGCCGCTTAATGACCGAAATAGACCGAGTTCACTGAGTTCGCTGGCCTCGCTATCTTGTCGCAGCCTGCGCTAGATTGCACGATACCGTTCATCGACGAGCCAACGCTGGTGTGCGCCACACTCTGTTGAGCATTGGCGCGCGCCTGCGCAGCCTGAATGCTGGTATCGTCCGCGCATGGCTCGCGGCGGTCACGGCCGCCTCAGTACGGCGCCTAACTGCTCCGCGGTGTACGGTTTGCGTAACGCTTCCCAGGCGAAACCCAAGTCATAATCGCACGGCACATCGTTGCCAGAGGCAAAGACCACGCGCAGACTGCGCTGTACGTTCACCGAGCGTTGCGCCAATTCGATCCCCGACATGCCAGGCAGCGTGACATCAGTGAGCAATACGTCGAAACGGTCGCGCCGGATCACGTCCAGCGCATCCTCCGCCGTGCCCGCCGCGATCGTCACGTGCCCTTGCATTGACAAGATTTCCCGTACCGCCTCGGTCGCCGCTGCGTCGTCGTCGACCAGCAGGATGCGCAAGCACTGCTCACGCGCGGCCGAATCGTCTGGCGTCGAAGGCTGACACGCACTAGCCGCCCCCTGCGACGGCGGATCGGCGCGTTCCGCAGACTGCAGGGCGCGGCAGGACGCGGCAGCCGCATCGCCCGAAGCCGGCACCGGAGAGCGTGCCCGGCCTGCGGCAACGGACACGTCGTGGCCGCTGAGCACGGCGCGCAAACGTGCCGCCAACTGCTCACGGCTATATGGCTTGCGCAGCAATTCGACACTATCGTCCAGCCGCGCGTTGTCCTCGATCGCATCCTTGGTATAGCCAGACGTAAACACGATCTTCAACCGTGGTCGCAGGCGCAACGCAACGCGCGCAAGCTCGGGACTGCGGATCGAGCCCGGTATCACCACATCCGACAACAGCACGTCGGCATGCACGCCGCTGCGGATCAATGCCAGTGCCTGATCTGCGTCGTCCGCGCACAGCACCCGGTAGCCGAGTCCCATCAACGTCTCGGCCACGGTAGCCTGCACCGCCTGGTCGTCCTCGACCACCAGGATCGTCTCGTTGCCGCCCTGCGGCGCTACACTCGGCGGCGCCAGCACTGTATCGGCCGTCGCCGTGGAGCGCGGCAGGTAGATGCACACGGTCGTGCCCTGTCCCGGCTCGCTACGGATCAGGATATGCCCACCGCTTTGCTTCACGAAGCCGTACGCCATGCTCAAGCCTAGCCCCGTTCCCTGCCCTTCCGGCTTAGTCGTGAAAAATGGATCAAACGCCCGCTCGATCACGCTGGACGGCATGCCGGTGCCGGTATCCGTGACCGCCAACATCACATACTCACCCGGACGCAAATCCGGAATGCCAGCCACCGGTTGCAGGCCGAGCGCCGCATTGGTCAGCGCCAGCATCAGCCGGCCGCCTTCGGGCATCGCATCGCGGGCGTTGATGGCCAGATTCAGGATCACATTCTCGAGCTGGTGGCTATCTACGAGGGTGTTCCAGAGCCCGTCGGCCACCGTCGTCTCGATATGGATCGTCTCTCCGAGCACGCGTCGCAACAAGTCGTCCATGCCGTGCAGCACACCGCTGAGGTTGACGACCCGGGGCTTGAGTGGCTGCTGACGAGCCAGCGCCAGCAATTGCGCGGCCAGCTTGGCTCCGCGGCTCACCGCGTCAATGGCTTTGGCGAGCCGCTCACGGCTCCACGCATCGCCGCCATGGCGATTCTCGAGCAGTTCGAGGTTGCCACGCAGCACCTGCAGCACATTGTTAAAGTCATGCGCGACACCGCCGGTCAATTTGCCGATCGCCTCCATTTTCTGCGACTGGAACAGCGCGGTACGGGTTTCCTCCAGCGCCTGGGCCGCCTCGCGCCGCTCGGTGATGTCGCGCGTGATCTTGGCAAAGCCGATCAACTCGCCGTCATCGTCGCGAATGGCATCGAGCACCACGTGCGCCCAAAAACGTGAGCCGTCGCGCCGAACGCGCCAACCTTCCGACTCCCAGCGCCCGTCGCGCGCCGCCACGTCGAGGCCGCGTTGCGGCACCCCGGCGGCAGCCTCCTGTGGCGTGTAAAAGCGGGAGAAATGCGAGCCGATAATCTCCTCAGCCTGGTAGCCCTTAATGCGTCGCGCACCCTGGTTCCAGTTCGTGACAATGCCCTGTGGCGACAGCATGAAGATCGCATAGTCAGTCACGCCCTGAACGAGCAGCCGGAAACGCCGCTCGCTCTCCATCGCCACATCGTGCACTTTTTTCTTGTCGCTCATGTCGCGCACAATCTTGCCGAAGCCGAGTAGCTGGCCGTGCGCACCATGCAGTGGCGTCATCACGACGCTGCCCCAGAACGTCGTACCGTCGCGGCGCATGCGCCATCCCTCGCTCTCGTAACGGCCCTCGCGCGCCGCCGTGCGCAGCGCGGCCGCGGGCGCGCCGGCCCGGCGGTCCTGGTCCGGATACAGGTCGCCAAGCATGCGCTGCAGGGCTTGCTCTCGGGTGTACCCGTAGATACGCTCGCCGCCGGCATTCCAGCTCAGTATGCGGCCATCCGGTGACAACGCGAATATCGCGTAATCAGCAATTGTTTTAACCCACAACATCGGCCAGACGGACGTCAGGTTGTCGAGGGCAGGTCCGCGGTTCGTCATCGGCACATGGCTCTTTGCAATAGGCTCGATTACAGCGTGACAAATCGTACATCGAAACCGCGCAACATGGCATCGCGCGCACTGCCCTGCGCGCGGCCGGCGCGTGGCCCATCGCGCGACGGCCAGCAGCCGATGTGGCTCATTCTATCCCAGCGTGACGCCCTTGCATCCGCTCGCGGCGCGTTAGCAGGCCAGCACTTTAAAATCCACCGCTTTACTTATTAAAATCCGCCGCATTAATTGCCTTATTGGAAGCGGTAGATATAAATATCAAACAATGCGCCCCTACAGGGATTGAACGTGTCAGGCGTCGAACTTGTACTGCGCGCGTGCATTGGTGCCGACCCGTCCACGCGCGTCATCGCGGTATGCACGACTGATGTGCAGGCGCGCTATGTGACGCCCGAAGTCGCCGCGCTGACCGGCAAGCCGGTTTCGGTGCTCACCGGCCGCACAGCAGCATGGATCGACGCAGGTCTTGCCACCGAGATCGACAAGGTGCGCACCACCCGGCGCGACGGCGGGCGCTATGTGCCGAACGGGTCGTCCGGACGCGCCACTTCGCCCGCCAGATTGTACTCCGCCCGCATCGCCGCCAGCACCGCGGCAATATCTTTCTCGTAGCCAACCGCATGGCTGAAGTGCCCGAGCGTCCAGTTGCATCCGGATGCGTCGGGCGGTTGCATATGCGGCCGCGGCACGCGGATCTTCACGCCGTCGTCGGCAATATGATAAAGCCGGTGGAGTCGGCGCTCGAACTCCTGCTGCAGCCCCGTCGCATTCAACGTCTTTCGAATCATGAGCCATTCGGCAGCCGCCGGCGCAAGCCAGTGCGCCAGCGGCTACCGCCTTCGTGGAACTCATCGAGTATGATAGCCGAACGGCAGCCGGCCACGATGTCGCCGGCACGGCTGCTGGCAAACCCTGCCTATCCCTGAAAGTCCTGTCAATTGCCGACCTACACGCTCGCCGCTGCCGTCCACGCGGAACTGGATATTCGCAAG
The DNA here is from genome assembly GCF_900156195.1 of Burkholderia sp. b14. Taxonomy (NCBI): domain Bacteria; kingdom Pseudomonadati; phylum Pseudomonadota; class Betaproteobacteria; order Burkholderiales; family Burkholderiaceae; genus Burkholderia; species Burkholderia sp. b14. The sequence continues at coordinate 267,983 of NZ_FTPJ01000002.1, read as the reverse complement.
AGTCGCTTTATCAGCGCCGTCGTGCCAGTCGAAAACCGCGATACCGCGATGACCGAAGTCCATCGCCTGCGCACCGTCCATCCGGATGCGACGCACGTTTGCTGGGCGCTGCTCGCCGGCGGCCAGTCTGGCATGTCCGACGACGGCGAGCCGTCCGGCACCGCCGGCCGCCCAATGCTGGAGGTGCTGCGCCATCACAACCTGGACGGCGTGCTCGCGACGGTGGTGCGCTACTACGGCGGCATCAAGCTCGGCGCAGGCGGACTCGTGCGTGCGTACACGGACGCGGTTGCGACGGCGCTGCAGCACGCGCAGCGCATTGAGCGCATCGCCCAGAGGCACTTGACCATTGACGCCGACTATGCGGATGAGGCACGTATCCGACACTGGATCGCGCAACAGGGCCATGTGCTCGCCGACAGCCAGCATGGCATGCGTGTCACACTGACCATCGTACTGCCGCAGGATGCGCTGGACGCCGCCCAGCAAGCATTGCGCGACCTGACCCACGGGCGTGCCGCGCTCGCGCCGCACTAAAGCGCGCTACGGCATTCGCTCATCGCATTTTGTGCCGTTGTGCCGTTGTGCCGTTGTGCCGTTGTGCCGTTGTGCCGTTGTGCCGTTGCGCCGTTGTGCCGTTGCGCCGTTGCGCCGTTGCGCCGTTGCGCCGTTGCGCCGTAATCAGCGTAACGGCCGCGGCGTCGCCACGGCGACCAGCCGCGACGCAATCGCATCGAATGCGGTACAGATTAGTACATAGATGAAGGCGACCAGCGCGAAAATCTGGGCCGGATAGACCATCAACCGGTTGTTGACCTGCGTGGCGAGCAACGACAATTCCGGCACGCCGACGATGTACGCCAGCGACGTGTCCTTGATCAGCGACACCCATTGGTTGATAAACGACGGCGCCATGATCCGCAACGCCTGCGGCAGCACCACGAAGCGCAGTGTCTGCATCTGCGTGAAACCCAGCGACAACCCGGCCTGCAGTTGAGCAGCGCCCACCGCGCGGATACCCGCATGCACCGCATGCGACAGGTATGCGCCGCCGATCAGCGACAGCGCGCAGACGACGGTTAGCTGACCGGGTGCATCGATATGCAGCACGACGGGCAGCAGAAAATATGTCCAGAACATCAGCATCAGCACGGGAATCGCGCGGAAGAACCCGAGCACGGCGAGCAGCGCCATATGAACGGCGCCGTGCGTCACCGCCAATGCAATGCCAGCGGCGAGCCCGAGCACGCCGGAGGCGAAGGCCGACGTCAGCGCGAGCACCAACGTCAACGCCACGCCGCCAAGCGGCCCGTTCGGGAACGTGCCGACCAGCAAGTATGGCAGATTATCCAACAGGATCGAGATGTCCATCGTCACCCCGCGCGGGCAGCCGGGTGACGCCGCTGAACCACGTGCGCGAGCGCCTCGATCACCGCGATCGTGCCGATATACAGCGCCGTCGCCACGCCGAATGCGGCAAACGTCTTGAACGTCTCGGTCTCGACTTGGCGAGACGCATACGAGAGCTCGGCTAAGCCGATCGCCATCGTCAACGACGAGTTCTTCACGATGTTCATGTATTGGCCGAATAATGGCGGCATCGCGTTGCGGGCCGCCTGCGGCAGCACGACATGGCAGAACGCCTGCCAACGCGTGAGCCCGAGCGCGGCGGCAGCCTGACGTTGTCCGCCGGACACGCCCCGCAGGCCGGCGCGAAATTCCTCGCTGACGAATGCGCACGAGTAGAACGTCAACCCGAGCCAACCGGCGACGAATTCAAATGGCGGCCAGCGCAGCGACAATGCGCCGGCTTGAATCGTATGTGGCGTGTTCAGCCACTGCATCAGCCCATCGGGCAGCAATGTCGCCGCGCCGAAATACCAAAACATCAATTGCACCAGTAACGGCGAATTGCGAAACACCAGCACGTAGGCCGCGGCAGCGCGACGCACCGGCCACGTATCGGCGCTATGCGCCATCGCCAGCGCGAAGCCGCTCGCAGTGGCGGCGACGATCACCGTCGCGGCCAGCGCTAACGTGACACCGAAACCCTGCAGCAGCCAGCCGACGTACTTCGGCGCCAGGATCCACTCCTGCGGCACAGCTCAGACCTTGTCGCCGATCTTGAACAGGCGCGGCAGCGGCGTGCTCGTGTGCGGGCCAAACCAGCGATTGTAGATTTGTTCGGCCGCGCCACTCTTCTCCAGCCCGCGCAGCGTATCGTTGACGAACGCGATCAGCCGCGTCTCGCCTTTCGGAATACCCACGCCCATATAGTCGTTGGAAATCGTAAAGGCCGGGATTTCGTAGTGCTGCTTGTCGGGCACGTTGGCGAGCAGGCCGACCAACTTTGGACCGTCCTGCGTGATCGCCTGCACGTTGCCGGCCCGAAGCGCGGCGAACGCAAACGGCGTGTCGTCGTACGCGACAATGGTGGCCTGCGGGAATTTCTCGCGCAGCGTGATTTCGTTGATGGTACCCTTGTCCGCGCCGACCCGCAGACCGTTGAGCTGCTCGGCCGACTTGAGCACGCCCTTCTTGGCGAGGAACTGCTGGCCGGATGCAAAATACGGAATACTAAAGTCCACTTGCTTGGCACGCTCCTCGGTAATCGTGAAGTTGGCCAGCACGAGATCGACCTTCCTGGACGTGAGGAACGGAATCCGATTCGCCGGATTAGTCGGCTGCAACTTGAGCTTCACGCCGAGCTTATCGGCTAGCGCTTTAGCGTAATCGACGTCCAAGCCGACGATGTGATGCGTCTTCGCATCGACGAAGCCGAATGGCGGATTGCTGTCGAACGTCGCCACCCGCAACACGCCCGCCTTCTTGATGTCGTCGAGCCGGTCAGCGTGAGCAACGCCGGCCGCGACGATCAGCAAGCCGGCCAGCAGCGTGGAAAACACTGTCAATTTCATATCTTGTGAACTTTTTGATTGAGCGGCGCGTGTACCAGATCAGTGACGCGAGGTCGCTTAACATAGCATTGGTAGGACGATTTTCAAACCAATAAATGTTGCACAGCATAGAACGCCCCGGAATAATGCCTGCATGGGTTTTCAGCCATGCCATGCGGCAATGCAGCACACCGGCCTCGTGCCACACTTTGGCGTATGGCTGTTCTGTGCCGATCAAGTCGCTGCGCCGGAGCCGACCCGGATGTCTACCTTACGGCCGCACACTCGCTTAACGTTGCCCCGACGCAATGCATCGTGGTCGAGGACAGTGCCACGGGCGTCGTCGCGGCATCGTCCGACGGGTTCAACGGGAGACAGACATGACAAGCGTCACGCTGAAGAACACCGCCAAGCACTACGATGATGTACCGGTGCTGCGCAATGTGAAGCGTGGATCGCGGGCATCGCGCCCGTGCTGCTGCGCCGGCAAGCATTACCGGACGCGAACCGGCATCATCGGACACGAATGCGCAGCCGTATCACGGCACCGCCCGGACCGCGACGGGGCGCGTCACGTGAGTCACGTGAATAGCGGCGGTCAACCTATGCATCGCCGGCCAGCACCGCCCCGACTGATTTTCCAGTAATCTTGCGTTTTGGCTGCTGCGTCGGCGACCTACGCCGGCGCGGCCCAACACCGGAAGCATGCAATGAACTGGAATCTGATTGGAATAGCTGGCCCGGTCAGCAACCTAGAGCTGGTCGGGCGGCTGCTGATGGCAGCGGCACTCGGCAGCGTGATCGGCATCGAACGGGAACGGCTACAGTGGGCAGCCGGACTGCGCACCCACATGCTGGTGTGCGTCGGCTCTGCCCTGATCATGATCGTGTCGACCTACGGCTTCACACAGGTGCAAGGTAAGGAAGGCGTGGTGCTGGATCCGTCGCGGGTCGCCGCCCAGGTGGTGTCCGGCATCGGGTTTCTTGGTGCCGGCTCGATCCTGCTGCGCGGGGAAGTCATCCGGGGGCTAACGACCGCGGCGAGCCTGTGGACCGTGGCTGGCGTCGGGCTGGCCGTAGGCGGCGGACTGTACGTTGCGTCCAGCGCCGCAACGGCGATCATCTTGGTGATCTTAGTCGGCGTGAAGCCGCTTGAGCGACGCTTCATCGCGGCCAAGCTCCGCCGCGAAGTGCGGCTCGTCGCCAGCCGCGGTGCGTTGTCGATCGATACCTTGTCCGAGGTGCTTGGCCCGGGCAGCGAACGCATCAAGCGCTTCATCGTACAGCAACAGGAAGACGGCGGCGACATCGATGAGGTGACGATCGCGTTCTCGCGGGTCACCGATCCGGAATTCGCAACCATTGTGCGCCGACTCAAGCAGATACAGGGCGTGCACCACGTGCGTGAGGTCGTTCCGTCATAGCCCCCGCGCCGATAGTTGCCGCAGCCGGCGCCTTACCTTACGGAGGAAGCGCGACAAAGCTCGGCCTGGACGGTGCATCACCGTGCCGCCGGCAAGCAACGCCGGGCCCTGCATGGCTCGTATCCGGCAATGGGACCGCAAAAGAGGAAAGCGCCGCACGGGACATCACGCCGCCGAAGCGAACCAGGCTTATCCTCGCGAACGCGCGAAACAGCACGCCAGGCCGCAGCCGCAGCCGCAGCCGCAGCCGCAGCCGCAGCGACGCGAGCCGCCCCAAGGTCGGGATGTTCCATCGACCCACGCTGCAGGGTCAAAGCCAGCCTGCCTTCCTAAACCGCCACCACAATACCGCATCGATCGCCAACATGACCGCCAGGCAAGCCGGATAGCCATACTGCCAGTGCAGCTCCGGTATGCTCTGGAAATTCATCCCGTAGATTCCCGCAATCATCGTCGGACTGGCGAACAGCGCGGCGAACGCGCCAAGCCGCTTAGTCGTCTCACTTTCAGCCAGCGAGATCATGCCTAGGTTCACCTGAATCGCGGTCGAGATCATCTCTCGGCGACCTTCGATTAGCTTGTCGATGCGCACCAGATGATCATAGACATCACGGAAATACGCCTCCATGCCGGCGCACAGCGCCGGGACGCGGCCACCCTGCAACTTCCCCACCGCCTCCAGCAAAGGCGCGACATGGTGATGCAGCCGCACAAAGCGGCGCTTGAGCGAATACAGGTCTTCTACCACGTCACGCGAGGCCGCGGTGCCCTTCTTCTCGAAGATCCGGTCCTCGACGATCTCCGACTCATCGATCAACGCCTCGACGACGGGAAAATAGCGGTCCACCACGCTGTCGATCAGTGCGTACAGCACGAAAGCCGAGCCGTGCCGCAGCAAATGCACGTCGCGCTCGCAACGGGCACGCACGTCCTGGAAGCCCTGCTGACTGCCGGCGCGAATGGTCAACACATAGTTCGCGCCGACAAAAACCGCCACCTCGCCAACTTCCAATTCTTTGTCTGACGTTTGCTCGACCGTGTGCAGCACAGCGAACAGCGACGCGCCATACTCTTCGATTTTCGGCCGTTGATGGCCATGGCGTGCGTCCTCGACCGCCAGCTCGTGCAAACCGAACTCGTGTGCCATCTGCGCCAATTCTTCGGGATCCGGGTCTTTCAGCGCCACCCAAACAAAACAGTCCGGTTTCGCGACGTATTCGCTAATGTCACCCACCGGGATGTCGCCCATCTTGCGACCATCGTGGTATGCAGCGCAGTTGATCAGCATCGGTGCCTCCGCTTTTTGCAACCGCCGAAGGATAAGCCAGCTGGCGCAAAACGGCGAGTCCCTCTCCGGTAATCCCTGCGGCGTTACGGCCAGTACGCTATGCATCATGAAGCCGCGCAGATTACGCGCCGCTGCCATAGTTCAGGCCTTCAGTTGCCGGCAAATGACTGAGGTTAAATTCAGGGACTGCGGAAACGAGCTTTGCGCAGCGTGCCACAGCCGTCGCGCGCGTGTGGCAACGACGGTTCACCGTTGCGTGGGACATTCCAGGGTTTCGGCGAGCGGTTTTTGCGCAACCCATGGCGGTCGGTGTTTGACGCCAATGCCTGCGCGACGACGCGAGCCTGAGTTCGTGTCGTAACGTGTTGCTTCGTGAACGCCGGACTCCACGCAGTTCAGCATGGCATCGTTGTGCTGCTCGGCGGCTGAAAGCCAGCCCAGCACATCTACTTAAAGGAGAGCGTTATGATGCCTACCATTGGCGGCGGTTTTTTAGATCCGTCTAACCTGCAGTCGCTAGACCCCAAAACTATGTCGGCGGATCAAGGAAAACAGCTTGAGGCACTCAACCAGATTTTCAATGGGCCCCTCGGCGGCGGCGGACCGCTTGGCGCCAAGCTCAAGGAAATGATCGACGCCTACCACTCGGCTCACCCCGACACACAGCAAGCATAACCCCGAGGGCACCGGCCGACCGTGTGATCGACATGGGCGTTGCTTACACGAGCATGGGCGGCTTGACCGCTCAGTCGTGCCGGTTTTATGCTAGTAAGCAGTCTACCGCCCAATTGCGATTCGCCGGCATCCAAATTTGCCCATAGCACCGTGATGCCGCTTCCAGATAATAGCCGACACGCTACAAGCTTTTGAGTCGCAGGTCTGCATAGTACCCCTATCGGCATGGACTTAGTTTAAGCTAGCTAATGTGAACATGAAATCGAAGCCCTACCCTTGAGCGTTATCGGTTTTCTTCTCGTTCAGCTTAAGCTCTACTCGCCGAGGTCAAGAGCAGCTATCGCCTCACGCACGTCTTGCGAAGATGTGTCGAGGTAGGGAGCCACATGGTACAGGGGCCACTCCACGCACCCGTTGCCCCAATATCCGGATCAAGACAGCCCGCTCACGATACAGTTTGCGCAGCGAGCGGACCGCCAAAATACGCGTCGCGAATAACGCGGCGGCACGCGCCTGTCGCGGGCGCCTCGCCGCGCTCAGTTCCAGCGGCGCCGAAACCGCCGCGCTGCTCAACAAGCTGATCGACGCGCTTCACGAGGTGGGCCTAACAAAAGCCGAGATACTTGATCTAAGCCACGCGATCGCCATCTTCGCATGGGCCAATCGCCTCATGCTCACTCTCGGAGAGCCCGTGTTTCCCGCCTGATGAGAAACGAATATCGATAGCTGAATCGATTCATTATGCTAGCGGTGTGCACGCATCGCCCCTGGTTACCATAATCGTGGATTGAGCGATTCGGTTAGCAACCTGCACTGGGCTCCACGTGGAGAATTGATTCAGGGTTACGAGTGAGCTGCCCCGAAAGTTGTCATTGATGTTTCGTTTAATTTTTGGCAAAGTGCATCGCTCGCCTTGCTTGTAAGGCATTTTTGCCTTACAATGTAGTTGTAACCATGAACAAGGTAGAGGCCATGATTACTCTCACCGTCACCGCAAAAGGGCAGGTGACATTCAAACAAGAACTTTTGCGCCATCTGGGACTTCGTCCAGGTCAAAAGCTTAACGTCGATACGCTCCCGGATGGCCGGGCTGTCATCCAGGCAGTGCGGGAAGGACGGAGCATTGATGATGCGTTTGGCATTCTCAAGGCAAAAAATAAAGACAATTTCGTTTTATCCATCGAAGAGATGAACGAAATTTCCCGCAAAGGTTGGGCGGGTGAAGAATGAAATTGGCTGTTGATACCAATGTTGTACTGCGCTACTTATTGGCTGATGATATTGAACAGGCAACAATAGCTCACCAAGTGATACGGGAAGCAACACTGGTCGCTATTGCCTTGCCGGTGTTATGCGAGGTTGCATGGAATCTATCGCGAGGCTATAAATTGGCGGCAGAGGATATAGCCAACGCTATAGCCGTTCTCGTAGAAGCCGACAACGTCGAAGTTGACCGTGGCAGAGTCGATGCTGGTCTGGCGATGTTACGGGCGGGGGGTGATTTTGCCGATGGTGTCATAGCCTATGAAGGCTTGGCCCTCGGCGCAGAGGTTTTTACTACCTTTGATAAAAAAGCAGTCGCCATACTCAAAAAGCATAGCTCTATCAGAACCCAGCTACTATCCTGAATGTATCGTTGGTATCAGCAACCGTTCAATTGAATTTACAACTACATCCCGCCCTATACGGGCCGGCCACTGCGCCGTCATCCTGCCTGGCGTAACGCAACCCGCATCAGCTTGCCGCTCTCGGTACGCGGCAAGTCATCGGTAAACACGATGCTGCGCGGATATTTGTATGGCGCGATCGTCTGTTTTACATGTTCCTGCAATTGCGAAACCAACGCGTCGCTGGGCTCGTACCCCGCTGCCAGAATGACAAACGCCTTGACAATCTGCCCTCGCTCCCCGTCGGACGCGCCGATCACCGCGCACTCGGCCACGGCCGGATGCTTCATCAGTGCCCCCTCGACTTCCGGCCCCGCGATGTTGTAACCGGCCGAGATGATCATGTCGTCGGCCCTTCCCAGATAGAACACGTAGCCGTCCTCATCGATCACCACAGTATCACCCGATAGGTTCCAGCCGTTGCGCACGGCTTTCGCCTGCCGTTCGTCGGCGAGGTACTTGCAGCCGGTGGGGCCCTTCACGGCGAGCTTGCCCGGCGTACCTGGAGGCACCGGCCGCATCTCGCCGTCCAACGCTTGCACCACGTAGCCGGGTACCGCCTTGCCAATGGCGTTGCGCCGCACTTGCGCGCCGGCGCTGCCGATGAAGATATGGATCATTTTGGTGCTGCCGATACCGTCGATCATCTCCAGCCCGCTCGCCTGTTTCCACGCCTGGCGCGTCGCATCCGGCAGCGCTTCGCCGGCCGACACGCTGCTACGCAGCGATCCGATATCGTACCGGGCAGTCAGCGCTGTCATCTGCCGATAGAAGGTCGGCACGGTGAAGACCATCGTCGCGCGGAAGCGCTCGATCGTGGCAACCCGTCCGGCGTCAGCTTCTCGATCAGCACAGTCGATGCGCCAACGCGCAGCGGAAAGCACAGCAGTCCGCCCAAGCCATACGTAAAGGCCAGCGGCGGCGTGCCGCAGAATATGTCGTCGGCTCGCGGCTTGAGCACATGACGGGAGAATAGATCGCACATCACGAGCACGTCGCGGTGAAAATGCATGCATCCTTTTGGCGCCCCGGTCGTGCCGCTGGTGAAGATAATCAGGCAAACGTCGTCGCTCGCGGTATCGCACGCGTCGAACTCGGGAGCCTTGCAGCGCGCCAGCACGTCAATCGAATCCGGTGCTTCATGATTGAAAAAGCGTACATCCTTCAGCGTCGTGCAGAAGTGCTCATGTCCGGGTGTGCGGCAATACTCGATTTCCTCAGCCAGTCGCACGTCACACAACGCGGCGGCGATCTGCGCCTTGTCGATGATCTGCTTGAGTTCTTTCGCGCGCAGCAGCGGCATCGTTGGCACCGTCACGAGGCCCGCCTTCACTGCGGCGAGCCACATCACCGCCATGTTCAGCGTGTTCGGGCCGCGCAGCAGCACCCGATTACCGGGCACCAACCCCATGTCCTGGACCAATACTCTAGCGGTACGGTTCACCAGCGCCTGCAATTCTCGATAGCTCGTCGCGTGCCGCTCGCCCGCGCGATCCGACCAGATCGCGCAGCGTTCGCCATGGCCCGCCTCAACTGCGCGATCGACCAATTCGACCGCGCAATTAAAACGCGCCGGATAGGCAACATCGGGATTGTCGAGCAGCAATTCGGGCCATTGCTCCGGCGGCGGCAAGTGGTCGCGGGCGAAGGTATCGAGATGAGCAGATTGTTCCATCAATACGGTTTCCTAAAATTCAGGCAGCACGACTGCCCGGCGCAACATTGACATAAGACGCAAGCCGATGGTTCCAACCGACCACGCTGACTTGCACACGCCTCCCACGAGTCGGCGCCGACAGTTCCCCCGCTAGCGGCACGCGGCTTCGCCCTCGGGGATAACCGCGGTCGCCTCGATCTCGACCTTTGCGTCGTCCTCGATCAATGCCACCACCTGGATCGCGCTCATCGCGATGTTGTAGTGGCCGACAATTTCGCGGAACGCCGCCCCCACTTCCTTGGCGGCTGCTAAATACTCGCGCTTGTCGGTTACGTACCAGGTCATGCACACCAAGTGCTCGCCGCGACCGCCGGCCTGTTCGAGCACGGCCATCAGGTTGGCCAGCGCCTATCGCGCCTGCCCGGCAAAATCATGTGCGCAGAATACGCACTCCGCGTCCCAGCCGATCTGTCCGGCAATGTAGACTTGCGTGCCACTTGCCGCGACGCCGTTTGCATAGCCGCGCGGCTTGGCCCAGCCCGTGGGCTAAAGTACTCGTTTCATCTGTATCAGTTCCTATGTTGCGCCGCTTTCGGCAGATAACGTTGCAGCTTTGCGAGTACGTCGGGCGGTAGCGGAATTGGGCGATGCGTATCGAGTGATGTAAAGACTAATATCTGCTCGGCCCGGAAGCGCAGCTGCTGCTGCACCGAGCCGCTGATCGACAGCCGCAGCGAACTGCGACCGACGGCCAGCACCGACAGGGACAGCGTCAACGTATCGCCAATGCGGCTCGGCGCAACGAATTCGCAATCGAGTTTGACGATCGGCAGGCCGAGGCGTCGCGTCGTCACGAAGGCGCCGTAATCGACCCGCAAGCCTTCGTTGAACCAGTCCTCGACCAGGCCATTAGTCATCACCAGGTATTGAGGGAAAAACACGATGCCGGCCGAGTCGCAATGCGCGAAGCGAACCTGCCACGACCGTTCGAAGACGATGCCACCCGCTTGTACCGCTGCTCGCGACGGCGGCGTTGAAGTCGTCATTTCACCCCTCCCGTGGTAGCAGCGTCGCGTGCCTGCTTCAACAGGTCACGACCGATGATCAACTGTTGCACTTCAGTGGCACCTCGTAGATACGCAGCGCGCGAATCTCGCGGTACCACTGCTCGACAGGCGTGCCGAGCGCGACACCCTGGCCGCCCCACAGCTGCACCGCTGCGTCGATCACCTGCTGTGCGCCCTCGGTCGCGCTCATCTTCGCCATCGCGGCCTCGCGCGTCACGTTGCGGCCCTGGTCGCGCAGCCATGCGGCGCGATACACGAGCAATGCAGCGCTGTCGATTGTCGTGGCCCTCTGCGCCAGCTTGGCCTGCGTCAACTGGAAGTCGCCGAGCGTCTGGCCGAACATGTGCCGCATTGCCGCGCGCTGCAACCCTTCGCGCAACGCGTGGCGCGCGAAACCGAGCGCGGCAGCCGCCACCGAGGTGCGGAGATGGTTCCGCGCCCATGCATCGATGCGCGGCGCGAGTTTGCGATGACGATCGTCAAAAAATGGCCATTCGACGTGGTTCAGGTAGTCCACGTCAGTTACCCTCGAACACCGGTCGTTGCTTGGCGGCAAACGCGTCATAAGCCCGCCCGAAGTCTCGCGTGGCCATGCAGAGCGCTTGCGCCTGCGCCTCGGCCTCGATCGCCTCGTCGATGCCCATGTTCCACTCCTGGTGCAGCATCGTCTTCGTGATGCCATGCGCGAAGGTCGGACCGCTTGCCAGCTCCTTGGCGAGCGCAGCTGCATCCGCGAGCAGGGCCTGCGGTTCGCTGACCCGGTTGTAGAAGCCCCATGCGTGCGCCTCTTCGCCGCTCATCGCACGACCCGTGAGCAGCAGCTCGGACGCGCGACCCTGCCCGATGATGCGCGGCAGCAGCGCACAAGCGCCCATGTCGCATCCGGCTAACCCGACTCGCGTGAACAAGAACGCCACCTTGCTGCGCTGAGTGCCTAGCCGCAGGTCCGATGCCATTGCGACGACCGCGCCGGCGCCCGCGCATACACCATCGACCGCGGCGACGATCGGCTGCGGGCAGTGACGCATCGCCTTGACGAGGTCACCGGTCATCCGCGTAAACATCAACAAGTCCGGCATCGGCAGGTCAATCAGCGGTCCAATGATGTCGTGCACGTCGCCGCCGGAACAGAAATTGTCGCCCGCTCCATGCACCACGACCGCCTTGACGTCCGTCGCATACGTTAGCGCACGAAATAGATCACGCAGTTCAGCATAGGATGCGAAGATCAACGGGTTCTTGCGCTCGGGCCGGTTCAGCACGATCGTCGCGACCTTGCCCTCGACCTGCCACAGGAAATGCTGCGCACGGTAGTCCGCGAGCGTTGTCCGGTTGCCGGAGACGAGCGATGCGTCAGCGGTTTTGTCATCATGCATCTCGTTTCAGTGTGTCCAACAGGTGGCTTTTGAGCTTGCCCAGCTTCTGGTGCAATCTCGCCTTTTCGTCTAGTTCCAGTCCGCCGAACAGTTCGGCGATCCATTGCTCGTGCACAGCCGCCATCCGGTCGAACAGCGCGCGCCCTGCCGGCGTCAGCCGGACTGTATACGCGCGGCGATCACTCGGATCCTCCGCACGCGTGACTAGCCCTTCTTTTTCGAGCTGGTCCGTGATGCCCGTGACGTTACCGCCGGTCACCATTAGCCGGCGCGACAACTCGCTCATCTTCAGTCCGTCCGGATGGCGCTCGAGCTGCGCCATCAGGTCAAAACGCGGCAGCGTCATATCGAACTCGGCGCGCAGCCGCTTGCGCAGCGCCGTCTGCACTAGGTTGGTCGTGGTCAACCACCGTAGCCACAGACGCAGGCCCATATGGCTGCTGGCGCCACCGCTCAGTTCCAGGTCGACGACATTGTCCAGCCTGCTCAGGTTCACATCACCTCCCCGCCGCTGACAGATAGCATGACCATTGATCGAGCGCGCCCCTGGTGGGCACAGCCACAGCACAGTGTCCGCCACTTCTTCGGGCTCGATGAAACGACGTTGCGGATTAGCGCACATCAGTTCGCGTCGTGCATCCGCCTCGTCACGACCAGTCTTCGACACAATCTGCGCAATCGACTCGCGCAGCAGTGGCGTGTCCGTGTAACCAGGGCAGAGCGCATTTACCGTGACGCCGCGGGTTGCATATTCGAGCGCCAGCGCGTGTGCACCAGTACACGCCGCCCAAGTTTACGTCGAGCATGCGTTGCCACAACGCCGAATCGGTCCGGCTGAATGGCGCGGCTTGCGCGTGCCCGGCGTTGTCCACGAGGATGTCCACTGGACCGAACGCAGCATTGACTGCTGCGAATGCGGCGTTGACCGAATCGGCTTGCGTGACGTCCACTGCGACAGCTTGCGCGCACGGCACCGGCCGTGCATCGGCATCGGGTGTCGACAGCAGCCATTTCTAAATATTTTATTGTCGAGCAAATGTCTGACGCAGCGACTAGGTTGGGTAACGGCGATGCGGTTAAGGCACTTGTCGATCATCCAACAACGCCTGCACGTAGGCACCGCCACGTTTGACATAGATTAACAAGGTTGCATTGGCACGTTGCTAAGTTGCGTTCTAACCGCTCGTTGCCTCACATCCGATGTAATCATCTGACATTACCTCGGATGTGTTCGGATGTGACCGGTCCAATTCTTGGACGACCGATCGCATCCGGCTGGGTCAAGCTTTTCACAACGCAAAAACACCGTCACCTCATTGGCAAGCGCGGCAAGCCAGCCTACGTCGCCGAACACGGCCTCTTGCAGTTACCCTGTACCACACCGCAGAGTTCCGCCTTCGCCCTTTCCGCTGACTGCTAACCACGCAAAATGTGCCGACCCGCTTGTCCGTTGCTGCGTCAGCGGCTCACTATTGGTAATTTGTGGTTTCGCGTACATCGGATCGTTGTCGGCGCACAGTAGCATGTACGATGCGCGTACCGTACAAAGGGCATCGAATGAGACGTTATTCTTACTGGTTTGTGGGGATCGCGATTGTGACGTTGGCCGGCGCGGCGCTACAAACGGCCTTCGGCAGCGATCGGACCGGCGGGGACGTCGCATCGCACTTACCTGTCTCGAATGGGGGCGCCACGAAAGTAGCGGCCATCCCGCCGAACCTAGCCGGCGCCGCCACGAAATCCAGCAGACCGGCGAACACGCCGGCCCCGGCTGCGCCGCCAACGATTCCGTGCAGCAATAGCATCAAAGGGGTGTTCTACGGCATTGGCGGCCACGTCGGGCAAGGAGGCGTGTATGACAAGATCAGTTATGAAGCGCAACTTGATCATGTCAAGGAACTCGGTATGACGATGTACGGACATGATGTTTTCAATTATGCCAGTACGCAAAAGGTCCTTCGGATCGCTAAACTGGCAAAAAAACAATGCATCGACGTGTTCGCAGTACTAACGGCTGACCTAAACGCCTATGTCAACGAGGATGCAGCCTATCGCGACGGGTTAAAACTGGGGACGATGGTCGCCATGACGCTCAAGGGCGTCGTCCAATATTACCAGGTGGGGAACGAGTACGAGAATGTCAGCATTCGCCGCGGGCATGGCAGTCATCCGGATGACTATGACAACGCCTCTTTTCAGAAGGCTCGTGGTTCGATTCTCGGGATGATTGATGGGATAAAGGCTGCAAACCCCTCCGCCACGATCGTGATGTGCCCGCCAGGATGGCTGCACTTTGGTTTCCTGGACATGCTGTACACCGGCACACAACCCGACGGCTCCCGAGGGCACCGGATCCCGCAGTGGGACATCACCGCATGGCATTGGTATTCAGACATGGGGGACATCACCGCCGCGCGAGGCGTCAACGTGCTCAGGCACTTGCATGAGACGTACCGCAAGCCGATCTGGATCACCGAACTGGGCGTCCGACCGGGCGCGAGCGAACAAGCATCGGCAGCCTACCTGGTGGGGCCGAACGCGCTCGGCGGCCTAGTGGAGAATGCCAAAAAGTACAATATTCAAAACGTTACACTGTATGAATTGTTCGACGACGAGGCGTACGGTGGCGATGGAAACTACGGCTTGCTAGCTGACGATGGTGTCACCCGCAAGCATCGCTATAACGTAGTCAAGCGGTTCATCGCGGCGCACGCGATGCCGTAGGGCGCGCATACGCACTAGGGCGTGTTCACACTACGAGGACCTTCGACGATCAGCGCGAAATGGATTAAGGTAGTGGACACCGCATGACAATGTCGGCTTTGCCCAGTTTACAAAGGCCGGTTAATGTATCGTGCCAGTGTGAGTCTTCCGCCAACAGCTCGCGCGGTCTTGCCATGTTTAGCCAGAGTGAAGCTCAACGGGGTACCGGGCTCCTTGCATCTTGATGGTCGAACGCCATGGGCGTGGATTCAGCCCATGACGGGGCAGCACCATTCTCACGGTAGCCCTGAACTTGGACAGATTATGGCAAA
This sequence comes from Burkholderia sp. b14, assembly GCF_900156195.1. Taxonomy (NCBI): domain Bacteria; kingdom Pseudomonadati; phylum Pseudomonadota; class Betaproteobacteria; order Burkholderiales; family Burkholderiaceae; genus Burkholderia; species Burkholderia sp. b14. Next base: position 252,897 of record NZ_FTPJ01000002.1, on the reverse strand, counting down.
GGCTTGCCGCTCCATAAAGGTGACGAAGCGAACAGTGGGTTGAACTGCTCCAGGGTCAATGCAGGTTGCTCTTCATACCCACCATGCCAAGCCTCGACACTCGGCAGAGGTGACGATGCGAGCAGCGAATTGAGTTGCTCCAGGGTTAATGCAGGTTGCCCATTATGCGACCCTTGCGCGTCTGTTTTCGACAGCTGCAGACACTCTGTGCTATTGGACACACTCTCCAGCACGCTCTGGCAGGGAGAGAAAGGAGCGGTCAGCAACAGGCGCTTCGGGGCGGGAGGCGTACTGCCATACGCCTGGGCTTTGCGCTTCGCGACGTGGACTGCACTGTTTGGGTGGTTCGCGATTAATGCAGGTTGCCCCTTATGTAGCCCTTGCGCGTCTGTTTTCGACAGCTGCGGACGCTCTGTGCTACTGGGAACGCTCTCCAACACGCTCTCGCTGGGGGTGAAAGGAGCGGTCAGCAACAGGCGCTTCGGGACGGGAGGCATACTGCCATACGCCTGGGCGTTGCGCTTCGCGACGTGGACTGCGCTGTCTGGTTGGTTCGCGATGACGCCACTCGATGTTCGTGCAAACCGCGCTGCCTTAAGCGCACGGGAATGCTCCCGCAAGACCGACAGCTGGCCTTGCACAGGAGCCTGCCTGGCGTCGATAGACGCCGGTGTTGGCTCCTGTCCTGGTTGCGTCGAAGTAGTACCGATTTTTCCTATACCGCCCCAAAGAGCGGAAGATATATAAATATTATCCATAGTGCCGTCTCTTCTTCATTGATACAGTTTATAAATCATGCACTCCGCTTGCCTATCAAGTAGCGAGGGACTCACTTCATAAACGAAATGAACAACGCGCACGCATAGTGCATGTACGGCAGCGCTCGATTGTAGCGGCACGCGTTTGAAGTAGCGGTCGCACGGCGATGGCGAGCGCGTAACCAGCATCGTGACCGCGCCGATCACGGCTCACGTATTTTTTCGAACAACGCGTCGATATCCATGCCGTCAACATTGATACCGAACGTACCGACCAGGCACTCCGCCAACTCGGCGGCGCTGACCAGTCGCCGCCGTTGATCGCTGCCGTCGCGCAGGTGCAACGTGAGCCGATCGTTGCGCAGAGCAGCACGCGCGTCGCCGACGACGCGGCACACGATCAGCTCGCGAATAAAATGCGAATCGGGATGGGCGCAAGTGTACCAATTGGCCATCTCATGATCGATTCGATACGTGGGCCGTAGCTCGAACCGATAGACCTTCTGCCAGCGCGAACCCAGCGCTACTTCGAGATCGTAGCCCTGTTGCAACGCAGGCTGCCCGATGAGCCGAGCCGGCTCAAACGGCGTCGGCTGAACGGCGCCCGCGTCCAGCCGCAATGGCGCCGTCAGTGTGATGGCACCAAAGCCAACATCGGCAACGAACGGCCCTTCGGGTAGCGCGATATGCAACAACATGTGGGACTTGGCCGTCACGTCGGTACCGTCGCGCGTCCATAAGACGCGCGCAAGCATCGGCGTCACATCGAAGCCTAGCTCGATGAGCACTGCGGCAAACAGTGTGTTGTGCTCGAAGCAATAACCGCCTCGGCCGCCGGTCACGAGTTTTTGCTGGATCCGGTCCAGGTCCAACAGTACGCGCTCGCCGCGTAAAGGATCGAGATTCTCGAATGGAATCGCGCGCGGATGCAGCGCATGCAGCACACTCAGCACCTGGAGCGTCGGCTGCGCCGCCCCGGCATAGCCGATACGCTCGAAATAGGCGGCAAGGTCGACGCGTTCAGCCATCGCAGTACGCCGTCGCGCGACGCGCGCGCGAACCTGCCCTCGCACGGCAATGCCAACCGCTCCCCGGCGCCGCGTTGCAACGGATCATCATGGCGTACCCGCGCACTGACGCGCTGCGCCCTCGATCCACAGGTTGCCAGGATGGCGCTTGCCTGGGTAGAACCGGAAGCTCGTGCTGCCATCGTCGTCGGTACGGATCTTCACGATGTTGGAGTCGCCGAAATCCAACATTTGGCCCTGGGGAATCGGCGACGCGCGAAATGACGCATGATGCCGACTCGCTGCCTCGGTCATGCACGCGATCACGTCCTCCGTACTGCGCCCAGTCGAGGCAACCTTCTCGGGTTCGCCGGCGTCGGGGTTATGCTGCATCAGCATACAGCCGCTCAAAGCGAGCGCAAAAAACATCGAAACAAAAAGCTTGGTCATCCCATCTCCCGGTTGGGCTCGCTCCTCCCAACAGTAGCACGACCGGTGCCCACAGCACGTCACGCAGCGGACTGCTGCGTCAACGCGAACGAATCGCTGCGCGCAGCCGTCCACCCGTTTTCGTGCAGCGGGTACAGGTAGCGGCCGGCCCTCAAACCTGCCATTATCGTCATGGCAACCGCAGTAGCCCGGCGCAATCTCCCAGAGGATGTCGCAAAGCCAACCGCTACAGGATCGCCAATGCGCTCATCCTTGGCGCGTCGCGCCGGCAGGTCACCACGTCCGTCGTGATGACACCCCATTTCCGGACAACCGCGCCCGGCCATGCGCATTAATAAAGTCTAGTACCGCTCGATTGAATGCGCGCGGGTGCGCCAGGTTCATCCCGTGCGAGGCGCCGGTAATCATCACTTGGCAGGCACCGTCGATGCGCTGGTGCAGCCATTCGATGTTCCGATGAAACATTGAAGGGCTTTTCTCCCCGCCGACCAGCAGAACCGGCACCGTGATTGCGCCGGCCTCGTGCGCGGCGAAGACCGGCATCCGCTCCGCAATTTGCGGCCGCAGCGTATGGGCGTTGTCGCGCGCCATTGTCTTAAACCCGTCCGGGCTTTGCGCCCATGACCCTGGACGGCTGACCGAGTCGACAAACAACGCCAGACCAGCGTCCACCTCGCCTTGCTCGATCAGCGTTACGGCACGGGTACGCAGCGTGTTGACCTGATCCGCGGCCGCCGGCGCGTTTGGCGCATCATTGCCTTGAATGGCGCCGCCCGGGTCGGCCAGCGTCACGCTGCGCAACCGGTCGGGAAAGCGGCGGGCAAGATGAAACGCAAGGTAGGCGCCACGGGAATGCGCGACTACGTGCGCCGGCTCGCGCACCACCTCGTCGATGAACACGGCGATCTGCTGTACATGTGCGTTCCAGCTGAACGGCAGCGCACAATTGAGCTCGCGCGTCGGAAAGTAGTGCCCGAGGCTGAGCGACAGCACGCGATGCGTCGACGCCAGCGGCACGAACTGCGGCTCCCAATACCGGTAGTCGCACAGCGAACCGTGAACCAGCACGATCGGCTCGCCACTGCCCGCCTGCGCGAAAGCAACACTTGCGCCGTCAGCCAGTGTCATGGACTGAGCGTGCAGCATCGCGCGCGTCGGCGTCGCGCGCGGCATCGGGAAGGCGCCGGTCATTGCTTCGGCTCGACCATGAAGTGCTCGGTCGATTGTCCGGCATGCACCGCTCGCTTGAGCCAATCGGGCATGTCTCCCTCACCATCCCATACGTTGCCATACGCATCACGAAACAATATCGGCTTTATTTTCTTTTCCTCTTCAGCGAGTGCTTCGGCCAAGCGCTCAATGGAAATACCGTATTCGTCCATCCGGTGGTGAATATACGCAATGATTCGCTGTCTCTTCTGTTCGTCCATAGGGGGAAGTCATTGTGTCGCGCAAGCTGCACGGCGAACCAGCGAGAGCTCGCCGGCGGCACAGAGGAGGCGTTTACCCCGCTATTTTAACGCTCTTTGCGAAATCCCGATCAGACCGCCGGCTGGCGCCGGCTGCACGGGTCAGAATTGCGGCTTGCGGCCACGCCAGCCGCCGCCGTGCCGCGCATAGCGCAGGAACAATGGAATCCCCGTCAGTTGCGCGATAAACCATGCCAGCGATGAGTCATCGTGGATATCGATGGCACGCAACCTGAACGGATCGGTCGCGTCATCGTTCCAGCCGACGTCGCACGTTCTGGCGGTGCGGTAGCCGGCCGCGCGCAACAGCCGGATCTCCCTTTCCCCATAGTTGCCGTTCGGATATGCAAAATGCTCACAGGACCGGCCGGTCAACCGTTCGATGTCCCGCCGGGAGCCGGTGATCTCCTGCTCGCATTCGGCGTCGCGCAGCAAGTCAGGATCGGATGAAAACGCGTATGGGACTGAAAGTCGACCCGCGCGCGCATTTGCTTGACCTGCCACACGCTAAGCCCGGTCGGCGCGGGGCCATCGCGACCCTCGTCTCCGATCGTCGGCTCCTCCGGCTGCCCGTCGCCCGCCAGCACGGGCAAGATTTGCCCCAGCTCCGCACCTTGGTAGCCGCGCTCGCGCAATTGCGCGAGGCGTTCACAGTTTGGCAGCCGCTTTAATCTTTCGATATCTGTACCAGCGGCAGCCGAATGCATCCACCAATGTGCAGCGCGATGCTTGATGACGCCGCTACACAAAAAAATGGTCGGACGCACCCGATACTTGTCGAACACGGGCAGCAGAGCGGCGTTACCAGCATGCCCATCATCCAACGTAATGACCGCGCGCGGTCAGCCGCGGCCCGGCTGACTTAACGCATCCAACGGCACGATGTCGCAGATCCGCAACGCACGTGTTAGATCGCAAGCCGCGGGGTTTGGAAGAGAATGACATGGACAAACGCTGCAATGTGCTGATCATTAATGATTTCGCCTCTAAAGGTGGCGCCGAGGAAGTGTACCGGACGTCTGCACAGCTGTTGCGCGCCATGCCGGGCGTGAAAGCTGATCACCTGCACAAGTCCGAAAGGCGCGGTGCATGATGCATTGAAAAAGCTTTACTGGCATTCGACCAGGCTGCTGTGTCATCCCGCCCGAGTGTTCGATCTGCTGTTGTGCCCGAGCCGGTACATGGAGCAAGCACTGCACCGCGCCGGCATCATGAACACGTCGCTGCTGCCCAACCCAATTGACGCGGACATGCCCATATGCGCGCCCAAACCGATCCAAGCGCGCCGCATCAACCTCGCATTCGCCGGCCGCATCGCGGCGGAAAAAGGGCTAAACGAGTTCATCGCGCTGGCACGCGCCATGCAATTCGCCTATTTTAATAAGCTGACGATTTTCGGCGACGGGCCGGAACGGGCCGCGCTCGAGCACCGCAACGCCGATTTGATTTGTGCTGGGCAGCTCGAATTTCGCGGCAGGCGTCCCCATCGCGTACTCCTGGCCGAATTGCGCGAGACCGCGCATGCCGTGGTGTTGCCGTCGATCTGCGCAGAAAATGCGCCGCTGTCGATCGTCGAGGCGGCCATGCTCGGATTGCCGGCGCTCGTGCACGACATCGGCAGCCTGTCGACGTTCGGCGACGAAATCGGCAATAAGTTCAAGTATCGCTGCGATACGGCGAACTACCGCACGGCGCTTGACGCGCTGATACGGCATCTCAGCCAGCCGAATCGCCGCTATGACGTCGGTGAATATCATCCGCAGCGGTACGCGCAGCGACTCGCCACCGTGCTGCGCCTGGAGCAGAGCAATGAACAACCGGAAGTCACGCACGCGGACAGCGTGGTCGCAGCGGACGGCGGCGCATTCCCTATCGGGTAGGACGACCCGTTTCACAGCCTGTTCAACGGTTGCACATACTGGCCGTCGCTTGCATTTTTGCGATCGCCGCTTGCATGGCAACTGCTGCAATGCAACACCAATCCCACGTCCCGGCGCACCTTAACGCAAGGCGCACCACGCGCCGCGCCATCGTCTTGCTCAACGCTGCATGGGTACATCCGCTGCCGTGCCACGCAGTATAATGCTGCATTGCATCATTGAAACCTTGCCACAAGCCGCCTAAAGTCAATTCAGGCGCACACATGCCGTGTGCCACCCATAACGTGACAAGTTGGATACTTAGAGGAGCAGATCATGCGGCTCACGACTCACCTCTTGCGACACGAGAACCACTTCGAGTTGCGACATGCAACGATGCCCACCTATATCGTAAGCTACCTATTCCCCGCGGTGCTGTTGCTCTATGAAATATGGCGGGTCGGCTCATGGGTATCCGGGCACGGCATGAACTTTGCCAACTTCAGTTCAATGGGGTACGAATACACTGTGATGCTCGCCTGGTTCGGACTACAGGTGACAATTGAGATCGTGTTTCTGATCGGTGCGGCGCTCAGCCGCCATCACGACTTCGGGCATCGCATCGCCAATTTGCTGTGTGGCATGTTTTGCTCTGCCGTCGTCCTGTTGTTTGATTTCGGCCTACAGCACTGGATGTGACCGACGCGGCCGCCCGTCGTCGCTGCTGCGCTAAAAATGCCTGTGTCTTGCGCGCAAGGCATTTAAGCGCTTTAGCAGGGGGAAAGCGGTGCGAGAACTTGAGACCTATAGGCCGAACCTTGAAAGTCAACAACAAGAATAGTTCGTTGATTCGAGCACCGTTTGCCGATTTATCCATCGATTTATTTACGAAGGCATAGTCGCTCACTGTCCAATTTCTTGGGTTCGATTCAAATTTAGTGGACGTAGCCGCCACGCTCAGATCGGTCAGTGCTAGACGCTTATTTCCGCGCGCTGACGTTGAATCGGTGCTGACCGTGGAAGACCATGAGGGAAGGCAGAGCAGAACCGGAATGGGACCGGTAGGAGGAAAGCGCGGGTTGACCACGTGAGAGCATGCCTCACCTTATCGTTTGCCGCCAGAATGGCTCGCATGGCATGCCCTGGCTCCGGTTACTTCTCAGCGCCGTGCGGTGCGTGCCGCAACAATAGCCTCACCTTTCTTGCCATCACAGGCAGCCGCCGCGCGGCTGACAAGCCCATAATGGATACTCGTTATTTGTTTGCTTCCCACACGTCGGATCCGACCTCGCTTCGAACCGAGATGGACAACAAGGCCGAAGCGCCAACACCGCAACCCGTTCAGCGACCAGCTCCGCGCTCGATGAGCGGGCATGCAATACCGATGCTGAGTTGGTCCTCCAGCGATCGGCGTGGACCGCATACGCGGCCGGAGAGCCGCCACGCGTATGGCATGACGTGGCACCAGACGGTCCAGGTGGGATCGGCCCACCGCCCCACATCGCCTATGGCGTCAACGTCGGCGCGGCGAGCCGAATGGCCATCCGACGCCTCGCCGCCAGGCGTGGCGACCCGAACCGCGCCGGCCGGCCTGGGCAACGCCACCCGTGCCTGGGGTTACACGTTTCGTCCCAATCCCCAGGACGCTGCGCTTCTCCAAGATCTGTCCGCGCGCCTGGCTGCCTATTGCGACTCGCAGCAGGAGGGTGAACCTTTGAAAAAAAGATTATAGAGCGGCACGTGCGTGACCTAAAAAGGGCTATCGGAATGGCTGATGGAACAGCCTGAGCAAAGCCTGGCCAATGTGCTGACATGGCTTGAAGCCGGTCATCTGTCCGATCTCGGCCAAAAGCAATTATTCACTCGGTATCAGGCCAACCCGGTAGGCGGACGCAACGCCCAAGATGACGCTTCGTCCATCGGCGCCTCAGTCCGGTGGCTACGAAAGTTGCGAGCATGGGAGTGCGAGCAGGCGTTGGACAGCATCGTTTTGCCGGGGGTTGCTAGAAACCCTATTCCTGCAGAGATAGATACTCAGGTCAAACAAGAACTGATTGCGTCTTGGTTGGCGACGCAATCTTCGACGCAAACCGATAAAAAAGTGCTTCAACAGGCTTCGCATTTGTCGACGAGAGATAAAGTCGTCTTAAGATCATTGGCACGGTGGTTTTCCAAAGCATACGATCAAACGGACAAACTGGATTGCATTGCTAAAAATGCAAAGCCGGATATGATAAATTTGATCATTGAGCATTACAAATCAAGTACCATTGATCATTATAACAGCAACGTCAATGCTTCAATAAAACGCTTTCTGTCAGGAGAAAAAATTTCATTCAAAAGAAACCTGGATGCACAATTGCATACGGACGATAAGCTGGCAATCAATATTATTAAAAAACATCAATTTGATAAGCCAATTATTGCGGCATTTAAGCAGTTTGCCATTTGGGAAAGAGATCAGCCGCAGCCGGCGGGCTTGGCACAAATTATCGCAAACCCGGCCTATCAAGCTCACTCTGAGAGGTTATTGAAAGCATTCAACAATGACAATAATGTAAAACTTATTTATAAAATATGCTTAAAACGGGAAATCCCCAAGGCCCAAAGAAGCGACGAGTTGAAGCAAGCGTTAAGTAAGCTACTGCCTTAATGCGTGAAACGGTCCGCCATCGGTCATCGAGCGATTGACATTGAATTTTAACATCCCGAGTGTCACGCCATTGACAAAGCTTGGCCCTGCAATATCCGATATCCCCTCCTATCTCGTTATTGAGAGCGAAGTTGGCGATCGGGCAAGCCTTAAACAGCGACAACTATGCCGAAACCAAAAACAAACCCGCCGCTGGTATTGCCAAGGGACTAAAGCGCTTGCCCTATCCGCTGCACGGGGGTGCTGTGAATCGCACATGTGAGAGGAGTTGGCCCCTGCTAAGTTTGCACATACTTGACCACTAAATGTGTCGCCACCCCGTGCCGTTGCCATTGTCAACAGCAACTTAGAAGTGGCTCTTCCATACTTTGTGTAAAGTTTCACGTCACAAGTTAGTAGCGGTCTCCAGCACTTCTGCATCACCAGCGTGTGTCCAGATCATCCATCTTACTCTCGGTGTTACCTGTTCGGGCCTTCGTTCGCGGTGATCCTCGGCTCGCCGCTTTCGCCTCGACCTACTACGCCCTCTGCTCGCCATCCTGCCGCCTCTTGATGTCAGTAGCTGGCACCTTCGCCAGCACGCGAGCGGCTCTCCCCGAGTATGACACCCCCACCTTCACGCTCATGCCTGTCGGATATACGTAACGACGTCGGTGCAAGTTTCGGGCTTCAGTGATTATGGATATCTTACCCAGTCGCCATGCCTCGTACCCGCTTCCTGTTCGTCAAGCCAGCGCTTTGTCTCGGGCTTCCTCTAGATTCGCAGTCGCCCGCGACACCCTTGCCTCTGGCTAACACTTCCCCTTGCCGGGCGTGTAGAGGACTTTCGCTTCCTAGTGAGTGCGCCCTGCCGGGCGCACCGCAAAAAAACGCACGGCTCGCAGCCGTGCGTCTATTCGCGGCCCGGAATCGTCTGGCGCGCTCCGTAACCCGCGTCTCTCAGGTTCCAACTCCACCCTCTCTATCGGGATAATTATTTGCCACCAATAATTTAATCTATCAGTGGTTTGACGCACTGTAAAGGGCTAATTTCGGTGTTCCAACCTCACGGCCATCTTGCGAAAAGCGATAATCGAGGCCTCTAGCGTTCACCCTAAAAGCGATTGTCCCCCCTTTTGACCGATCTATCGGTAACCTACTGCGACGGCAGTGTCCTGCAAACCGTGCGCCTTAAGAAATGCCCTCCCCCGTCGTCCTAAAAGCAAGATTGATGCTTGTGGTACCGGGACGCCAGATACTCGACTGACCGCTAAATAGCATGGCGACAAAAGATCTGTCGTCATGCGGCCCGTATGCCGACGCTTACCTAAAGACCGAACAAGAACGAATCTAGCTTGGTGTTATTGACCTATACGACCATCAGTACGGCGCGCATCCCAGTTTCCACAACAAAATTCGGGAAAACGATTCGCTCCACCGATTGTGGCACTGTGTAGCATCCCATGGAACACCGGCGGCGGCGCGCCCACACAGGCGGCCTGGCCGTCCAATACCTACCACAGCACATGCATCGGCTGTGTAAAGCACGACAAGTCGTTCTAGCTCCCAACGGTCTGACCCTGCCAACTCAAGCATGCACGAGCGCGCAGCGCAGTGAGCAACCATGACCAAGCAGCGCGATTGGCGCTGAGCCGCAACGCGAATTTTCCATAGACAGACGCCCCGCTCGTTGTATGCAGATCGAAATGCCAGCGGACACCGGTATGAGCCTCGGCAAAAACGCTTGCTGCACGTTTGAGCGGCGCCACGCGCCGCGCACATACGTCAGCGACCCGTTGCTACACTAGCTCGATCGGTGCAGTCTCGTCGCTATGGATGCCGTACAACACCAACACGGCGGGAACCACTCCGTCGCTGAGGGAACCGCCCGCAGCGGACGCCGTCGTCAGCACTCCATGATCGATCCAGTATCAGCAAATATGAATGGCCAGTCTTTCTTCGCGCTCAACGGGCACTTCTCCCTGCAGCGTCAGCGCAAGCGGATCGGACAGCCACGCCGGCTCAGCGCTGGAAGTCATGGACGGACCCGAGATTGAGTCACTGCGTAAGTTCATTGAGCGCGGTGCAGCATTGCGCCAGCAGTTGCGGATCGCCGAGATCGCCAGCGTTCAGACGATCGCGATAGTGCCTCTCGACTCCGCGTTCAGTTGCGCAGACAACTTGTCGTTCCTCCACAGCGATGGCTTCACTTCATCGATCTCTCGCACGGTCAACATGAGCAGGTAAGGCGCTAGCGCGAAAATGGGGACCCTCGCTTGATCGACGGTATCGCGGGTCACTTGGATGCTGGTCATGGCGACTCCTCGATTGCAGTCGAATAAAAACATCTTGGATGGTAGCTAATACAACACCTTTCGCCTACGCGAGCCGTTTTATCGGTTCCCGTAGACGGTCCGGCGCGCCACTTCGCCGGCAGCCCGCCGGATTCGTGGTTAGCGTGTCGCGCCCGTGGCGTCGGCGTCAGAATCACGGATATCGACATTGCACACCAGCGAGGATCGGGAATGTCTGACAGATTTTCAGTCCGCCATTGCGGAGCAAAGCCACCAATCGTGGCCGACTCCGCCGACGCGAAACCGCGAACGGATCAACGCAAGGCGACTGACACTGCTAAGCGTGCACCCAGCAATGGCCGATTGTCCGGGCTAGGCGCGAAGCCTGCCTACCGATCCGATGCAGCCCGCCGCCCCGAGGCAACCAACCGCGACCGCACCGCGCCCCGGGCGACGGCACCGCGCGTACCTGTCAACGGTACGCGAACGCCAGGCGAGCCACGCTTCAGTTTCGACATCCAAGACAATCCTTTCTGGCAGGCCAGCGAGAAGGGTCCAAAATGACGGCATAGGGTCCGCCCGCTCTGTCACGCTGTTTTCAGTCGATACTCGGGCCGTTACATTGACGAATGCACGCCGCTGCTCACGCAGCGTCACGCCGAACTTCTCGCGATACGCGTTGGCAAAATGAGCAGCCGAAGAGAATCCGCACACCAGTGCTGATCTGCCGGACTGATTTGCTGGTGCGCTGCAACGGGATCTTTGCCTCGCCAGCCGCTGCAAGCAGTCTAACACTGGTCTGATGTCCGTCAATAAACAGGGCGTCAAAATCAACATTGCCACATGCATCGTGCGGGGCGTGTTGACAGGCATGAGCCCCAAGGTTACTTCAGGCTGCCGGATAGAAATTGTCGCAGCCTTTCGCTTTGCGGTCTAACCAGCACATCCTGCGACGCAGCGAGCAACCACGCGATCACCGCGCGGCCGAACCACTGATGCCCGTCGCTATGCAGGTAGGCGGGCGGATACTGAGCCAGGATCTCGATCATCGCTGGGCCCGTCGCACGCCAATCGAATATCGGCGCTCAAGCCGATGCAGCATCACCAGGTATCGTGACCAGCTTGCCAACAGTGCCAACGACCAGCGCGGCGTCAACACGCAAAGTCCTGTGCATGTCTGTGCGGGCGGGCGAAATCGCGCCTTGCCCTGCACGCGCGACAACCGTGCAGCGATAATAGCTAGTTTTTAAGAACGCAAACAACAGGATGACCCTATCACTGCGGGCCCGCCTCCGCGCATTGGTCATGCGCGCCATGATCAGGCAGAAGGACATGTCACGGCGTGGCCGCCCTGGCCGCCAAGCACTCGCCGTGGCGCTCGCGGCAGCGCTGGTGTTGCACGCGTCGGCTTCATGCGCAGGGACGCTCGCGTGCGCGGCGCACGACCGTGCGCACGGCCGCGCGGCGGTCGGTCTGGTGCTCTCTGGCGGTGGCGCGCGTGGCTATGCACACCTGGGCGTGCTCAAGGTGTTGGAGGAAAACCGCATCCCCGTGGATTGCATCGCCGGCACCAGCATGGGCGCCGTGGTGGGCGGCTTGTACGCGAGCGGCATGAGTGCAACAGACATGCAGAGCCGGCTGGCGGGCGTGAACCTGACGGACATCGCATTCGACGTGCACCAACGCGCCGAGCTGCCGCAGTCGCAACGCGAAGACGAACAATCGTATGCCAGCAACCTAACACTGGGCGTCAGCAGCGACGGACTGAAATTGCCACGTGGCCTAGTTCAGGGCAACCGGCTGCAAGCGCTGTTGTCGGATTGGACCTCGACGGTGCCTGGTGACCTGTCGTTCGATAAGCTGCCGATCCCGTATCGAGCGATCGCGACCGAGTTGCGCAGTGGCCAGATGATTGTGCTGGATCATGGCTCGCTGCCGCAGGCAATCCGCGCCAGCATGGCAATGCCCGGGCTGTTCGCGCCGACCGACGTCGACGGGCGTACACTGGTGGACGGGGGCTTGGTCAGCAACCTGCCGGTGGACACCGTACGGGCTATGGGCGCGGACGTCGTGATCGCCGTAGACGTCGGCTCGCCGCTGCGCTCGCTCGATGCACTCGCGACGCCCGCAGACGTGATGCAGCAGATGATCGGCATCCTGATCCGGCAAAACGTTACGCAACAACGCTCGCGGCTGGTCGCCGGCGACGTGCTAATCCAACCCGATCTCGGTTCCCTAACCTTCACCGATTTCGCGAACGCGGCACAGGCGATTGAGGCCGGCGAGGCGGCGGCCCGCGCGGCTCTGCCGCAACTGCGGCATCTGGCGCTGGCGCCCGCCGACTACGCCGTTTACCGCCGCACACACGCCGCTCCACCACCGCGCCCGATACGCCTGACGCAGATTGATATCGAGTCGGTCGGCACAGTACCAGCCGCGCGGATCCGCAACTATCTGCATGTGCGCCCGGGCGACCTTTACGATCCACACCAGCTGAACAAGGACCTGTTGACCTTATCAAACTCCGGTGACTTCGAGGACGTCACGCAGAAGCTAGTCGAACACGGCGACGAACACCGGCTCGTGATCACGGCGCGGCAGAAGTCATGGGGGCCAAACTTTCTGCTGTTTGGCCTGGGCCTGTCAAGCAGTTCAACCGATGAAGGCGGATTTCGGCTGCATCTGGGCTATCGCCGACCGTGGCTGAGCCCGTCGGGACTCGAAGGACGCGTGGACACCACGCTCGGCAGCGACCTGATCAGTGTGCATGGCGAACTGCGCCAGCCGCTGTCCAGTGCATTCGGCTATTACGTGGCGCCCTATGTCGAGTACGTGGGCCGCTACGCGAACCTCTATAGTGATAACGTCCGCATTACCCGCTTTCATTTGCAAACCAAACGCGCCGGCATCGATTTCGGGCTGCCGCTCGCGCGGCTCGGTGACTTGCGCCTCGGGCTCGCGTATGCACACGGCTTCGCATCGCCGCTATACAACCTGCCACTGGGTGAAAGTGGCACACAGTTGGCGTTCCCGGACGCCTATAGCCGACAGTTGAGCATGCGCGCACGGTTGGTTATCGACCAGCTCGACGATTCGCAATTCCCCCGCAGCGGTTACTTTACGGAGATCAGGGCCGAGCGTTCGCTCGCCAGCAGCGAAGACCGCGTCACCAAACTGTACGGCAAGGCAATGGCCGCGGCCTCGTTCGGACGACACAGCATTAACGTCGGCATCGAGGGCGGCAAGGACATCGGCGGCACTAACGCGATCAACCCGCTCGGGTTCACGCTGGGCGGTTTCCGACACTTATCCGCGTATGCAGCCGATCAATTGGCCGGCACGTCGATGGCCTATGCCCATTTCACGTATATGAACCAGTTGACTTCGTTCAATGCTGGTCCGTTCCGCGGCTTGTTCGCAGGCGTCACGACGGAAATAGGTAACGTCTGGAATGGCTTCAACGACGCGCTGGGCAGCGGGCCGATGAAGCGCAGCGTGTCGCTGTTCACTGGGCTGACCAGCTCATTCGGGCCGGTCTATTTCGGTGTCGCACTCGCGCCAGAGGGACGTCGCAATGTGTATTTCCAGTTCGGACACGTCTATTGAGCCGCGGGCGGTGGCAGTTAGCTATTGGCTATTGGCTATTGGCTATTGGCTGTTGGCGCCTGGCACAGGCTATCCGGCGATGGAGGCGCTCAGACCACCGATCAGCTGACAACTTACTCCCATGCCACCTTGCTGAATTGATATCCTCTGCCACGCACGGTCTTGATCCGTTGCGGGTTGGCCGCATCGTCGTGCAGCTTGCGCCGCAGCTTGGAAATACAGCCGTCGACCGTGCGATCCACGCCGTCAAAACCGATGCCGCGCAGCTGCCGCATTAAGTCGTCGCGGCTCACGACCTCGCCGGCACAGCGCACCAGCGCCCATAGCAAGTCAAACTCGGCTGAGGTGAGATCGGGCACGCTACCATCAGGCAGGCGAATGCTGCGCGTGGCACGGTTAATCTCGAATTTGCCTAAGATGAGGCACTCCGGCTCAACACTCGTCTCGCCGCCGAGCTGCAGCCCGCGGCGCAGCAGCGCCTTGATCCGCGCAAGCAGCACGCGTGGCTCCACCGGCTTGTGCACATAGTCATCGGCACCGAGCTCTAGTCCCAGTACCTCGTCAAGATCCTCATCCCGGGCTGTCACCATGATGATTAGACCATCGAACTGTTTGCGCGCCTCGCGGCATATCTGGAAGCCGTCCTTGCCGGGCAGGTTCACATCAAGGATTACCAGGTCGGGCCGACGCGCGAGAATCGCGTCCAATGCGTCGTTGCCGTGGAGTACGATATGCACGTCATACTCGTGCTTGCGCAGGTAGCTGGCCACCAGCGCAGCCAGGCGACTGTCGTCTTCGATCAGCAGGATGCGTGAAACCATGATAGAGCCGCTCAATGGCATGGATGTTTCGCGCGCATTCTACGATACGACTCGACATTTCTCTGCGCATTTCGAAAGGAATGCCGGTCGTCCAGCCGCCGACAATGCGTCGTTCGCGCGCTCAGTGGCCCTGTGCGAGCGCCTTCAACCTGGCCTCGCCGGCAACCTTAGCGGCGCTTTGCGTGGCAAACGCCTTGTTTGACACCCGCAAGCGCCGCACTTCACGCGCTGCGAAGTCCACCAACGTGTTTATCCAAACTCCTATCGCACCGGGTTGCCAACGCAGACCGCATGCTCAATGGGGCGCCGAACTCAGCGCATGCCGCGCCTGCAACGTCCGCACGCGTACCAGCGCAGGCACAGCCCGCGACCGTGCATCGTACAGTTCGCCAGACCGGCCATGAACGCCGTCAGTGCCTATCCATTGCTGCGCGCATCGCTTGAACCGATCCAGTTGGGCCAGCTCTATGTGCGCCACGCAAGACGCTATTGTTGCACAGCATGCTGGTTGCTCATCGATCTGCCCGCCGTTGTTGTGTTTGCTATGGCCATCACCAGAGAGCCGCTGAGACGGCACACATGGACAGCCATGCGCCCACATTGTAGGAGCCGACCGATCCGCTATTCAGCCGTGGAACGGTGAACATCTATATCGTTCCGGACAATAATTGATTGAAACGATCCGCGTAATCCGTGTCGTCCGAACCTTGCTGTACCGACGTAGGCACCACTTCGGCAGCCAGTCGCTCGAGTGCCTCGACCACGCGAAAGGTGGTCTTCGCCACCTCATGCAACTGCGCGCTCGTGGGCTCCAGAATACTACGCATCCTCGGGACAATTTCGTAGACGGCCAGTGCGTGCAGCGCCTGCTCCAGCTGCTCGAGGCGGTCTTGCCGATCGACGTCACGGGCCGCTGCCCGGACAAATGCATCGAGCTCGCCCGGCCGGGCGCCTCGCTCGCCCAAAGCGACCAGGTCCAGGCGCAAATCGAACATCCGGAGCATCCATGGCACAACCATGCGATGCTGGCGCTCGTGCAGCACTTCGGGTGGAAACAGGGCCGCCGCCCCGGACCACGCCAAAATATCACTGTTGTCCGCGACCTCGGCATCGGCGATGCGCAGCGCGACCCACAGTTTATCGCGTTGATCGAGCTGATCGAACACATCGGGCAGCACAGGCACCGCCTGCTGTTCAAGTATCCGACGTTCGAGCACCTTGCGCACAGATTTTTGCTTCTCGTACTGTCTCATCCGTGCGTCGACATCGAACAGCGTTTTCCACGGCTGCGGCGATCCGTGATGAGGACAGGGCAGGGTACGACAGTCAGCAAGATCGGCATGGGCCTCCCGCATCCACATCCTGAGCCGGGCACTCAACGGCGCCGTCGGCCGTTCCTCCAAAATGGCCATTGTATCGCCCTGCGTGGAGTGGAACGCCTCAAGCGGATTGAAATTCGTGTCGTGAAAGAAATGAGGCAAAACACTGAATATGTCGGCACTTTGCTCGCTAGACGATCGCATAGTCGGGCTAATAGTCAAACTGGTCCGGGAGCGGCGGGGTGCGTGTCCCAGGATGTCTATTGACGGCACACCGCGAAGGATGATATCTCCGTTGGGATGGGCATTCCCATTCGTGTTGTCGGGGCGGGGCCCATGGAGGGTAGACAGCGACGACGCCCTGCTTAGCGACCTGCGCTTGTATTCATCGGATGGACGCTTCACCGGTGTGGACGGACATGTTCTCGAATGAGCAGCGTCTGTCCAACCATGCGATGTCTCCGTATCATCCCGCCCCTGCAAGGTTGGGGTGTCCGTGTGCGACAACTTGCGCGGCTTGCCGTCGCCAGGCGCAGCCGGCATGGCGCCGCCATCAAGCTCGGGTCCATCTGGCCTGCCGCGCTCGTCAATCCCGTCGTGTTCTCCGCGCGCATACCGCAGGGAAGCGTCAACGCGCGGTGCGGTAAATGGCGCCTCCCCTGTACGATGCTCGGCCGACGCACTCATGTCGCTGCTCGTCGTGTCGCCGCACCCCGCGGTTATGGCCAACACCATGCCGGCGCCTAACTTTGAAAGCAATCGACTTGTCTGTCGTGTCATTGTGTCCTCGCCATAAAAAATGCAGCTTCTGCATCGGGCTGCGAGCCTGGCATAATCGGAGGGAAGTAGACCGTATAGCGTCGGATAAGCGATCTAAAAAGACCGATGCTCCAGTGCGGCGAGTGCGCGCGGTAGCACTACAGCGCATAAGCGCGCTATGATCGCCCGGTAGTGTTAGATCAGATGTAGGCAGACTACCTTGGCCCGGTCTTCCCAGCGCCGCAATTGCAGTGCATCGGCGGCGAACGGGTTCAGTTGTGCAAAGCCCGCGCTCCCAATCCTTGTGTAACTCGCCGTCGGCCACCACGATCTCGTTACGCGACAGCAGCACGTCGAGGTAGCCAATGCCCTTGGTATGGAACTTCACGTGCTGCTCGAGCTTTCAGGTGTCGAACGCGGCAACCTCGCCCATCAGGGCCGACGTAAGGACGATCACCGCCATCCCGTCAGCCGGCCGTGTCGGGTTCGAGTAGGCCACCTCGCCCGCGTGGGACAGCGCCAGCAAGTCGGCGAAAGTCTTCGGCTCGGTCTTGGCTGTGTCGGGGTTGATCGCGAACGAAATACGGTTTCGTGCCCCATCGCACGCGACGCCGACAGCCGTGCCCAAACCTCGTAGAATCGGTGAGGGAGCGTATCGGCCCGTCGCCGATGCCGTGCTCGGTTGCCGTTATACCACACTGCTTTGTCAGCGAGATGAAAACGTTCATACCCGAAGTTCCGGCCGAACGCCGCAACGGTGCCGATACGGCCGAGCCGCCGCACACGCCGACCGAGCTGGGTGACGTGCAGACGAGCCTGCGCTCACTGGCCGGCTTCGTGCTGGCACATCCTCGCCTATTCGTGCTGACAGGCGCCGGCATCAGTACCGCCTCGGGCATTCCCGACTATCGCGATGCGAACGGCGAGCGCAAAGGCCGTGCGCCCATTTTGCTGCAAGAGTTCCTTTGCTCGCCGACGGCACGCCGCCGCTACTGGGCTCGCAGCGCACTCGGCTGGAAGGTGCTGGCCCAGGCCGAGCCAAACGCCGCGCACCATGCGCTGGCGCGGCTTGAGGCGTTGGGTCGCGTCGAGCGGCTCGTCACACAGAATGTCGACGGCCTGCATCGTCGCGCCGGGCAAACCAGCACGATCGAGCTTCACGGCAACATTAGCCGTGCCGTCTGCATGAGCTGCGGCCGCGTGCATGCGCGTGAGGCTATCCAGCAGCGGCTCGAAGCGGACAATCCGGTGCTGCAAACGCTGTCGGCCAACGCAGCGCCCGATGGCGACGCCGATCTCGAGTCGATCGACTTCGATACGATCCGGGTGCCGGTGTGTGACTATTGTCAGGGCATGCTAAAACCGGACGTGGTGTTCTTCGGCGAGGGCGTGCCGCGCGAGCGTGTCGAGGCAGCACAGGCCGCACTCGCGCACGCCGATGCCTTGCTCGTCGTCGGCTCGTCGCTGGCAGTTTACTCTGGCTATCGTTTCTGCGTGCAAGCGGCGCGAGCCGGCAAGCCGATTGCCGCGATCAACCTCGGGCGCACGCGTGCCGATCCGCTGCTCGCGCTGAAGGTCACGCTGCCATGCGACCAGGCGCTGCTGTCAGTGCTTGTCGCCCTGCCGTCTGTCAACCTGCGCGAACCCACGTAATCTGCCAGCCCTCTCGCCGCGTTCGCGACATCTCATCCATCCGATGCCTGCACACGTCCGCTCGATAGGAATTCCAGTTTACCTGGCCCGTGCGCACAGGCCCCTCTTCAAAACTCGCCGAGGCCTCGTCACGCACGTGCGTGCTGCACTGGCACAGCTTGGCGCGTGAATCCGGGCTCCTTGGCGCATGCGTGGCAACGCCGGGACAGGCCGGGACGCCCGATGCTGCGCCACCGCGGGACGACAAAAGCGCGTAACGGTCACGGATACATCGATCCACGCAACGGTCAGTCGCTCAGCGGCTTGGCCATCGCGACGCGCAGATCCATCGGGAACCCCAGCGCCCGTTCATGTGCGAGCACCGCGCGCATCTGCTCGCCCTGCAGCGCGCTCGGCAACTCGGCGAAACCCTCGCTGCGATAGAACGGCGCATTCCAGCGCACGTCCCGCAACGTCGTCAGCAGCGCTTGCCGGTAGCCCTCGGCACGCCCAGCGGCGCACGCATGCCGCAGCAATGCACGGCCATGGCCCCGACGGCCGTAGGCAGGCTCGACGTCCATCTGCCGAATATGGAACCCACCGTCGAGTTCACTGCCGAGCAAATATCCGATCACGGTCCGATCATCGTGCTCCACCACCCATAGCTTGCGTTGCCGCACCCCGCCGGCAAGCTCATCCTGAGTCAATCCATGCGCGGTAAACACTGGGAACGCGACATGCCCGCGCAGCCGCTCGCCGGCGCGGCACTCTATCGACAACAGCATGGGAAAATCCGCTGGGACAGCAAGACGAATCATCGGCAAGCGCCTAAAAAACTCCCACAGCAGCATTCTATAAAGCGTGTCGGTCCGCCACCGCTCCGCGGCCGAAGTCCGAAGACCAATGACCGACAACCGGCGATCGACGAACAAGCGTGTTCAAACGCGCGAACGGCGCACGCCGATCCGGAGCCGGGCTCACGCCCGCACAGGCAGCACCTTATCGCGCGGCATTGAGCTTACGCCACAGTGTCGTCTTGCTAATGCCCAGCGCCTGGCATGCTGCATTGCGATCGCCATCATGAGCCTCCAACGCGGCACGGATCTCGTCCGCCTCGACGTGGCGGCTACGTTCGCGCAGTGTCAAAACGGGCATGTCGGGGTTAGCCGGCGTGTCGAATAACTCAGGCGCGATCATGCGCAGCACGGCTACGGTCAGCGCGACGTCGTCATCAACCTCGGTATCGGCCAATTCGACCGCAATCCGCTCGATGACGTTCTGCAACTCACGCACGTTGCCGGGCCACCGGTACGCGCACAGCGGCGCGGCCACCGGCGCCAGTATCCGGGTCGCCACGCTGGTATCCGGCACGCGCGCGGCCAGGCGGGACTCGCGTCGCGCCGCCTGCAGCAGCAACTCCGCCGCGAGCAGCATCACATCATCAGGACGCTCACGCAACGATGGCAGCGCAATGCTCAAGATATTCAGCCGATAATACAGATCAGCGCGGAATGTGCCCGACTCGATGCCGTCGGTCAATGCACGATGCGTAGCGGCGATCACGCGGATATCGACGCGCACCGGCTCAGTCGAGCCCAGACGCACCACTTCGCGTTCCTGGAGCACCCGCAACAAACGGCTTTGCAACGGCAGCGGCATCTCGCCAATCTCATCCAGGAATAAAGTGCCACGATGCGCAGCTTCGATCAGACCCACCTTGCCCCCCTTGCGCGCGCCGGTGAAGGCGCCCTCTTCGTAGCCGAACAGTTCGCTTTCGAGTAGTGCCTCCGGAAAGGCACCGCAGTTGATAGCCACGAACGCGAAATCGCGCCGCGCACTCAGGCGGTGGATGCTCTGGGCAACCATTTCCTTGCCGGTGCCGCTTTCACCGAGCACGAGCACGGTCGCGTCCGAGCGTGCATAACGACGCACCAGCGCGCGCACGCTCTCGATCGGCGCGCATTCGCCGATCAGGTCGTCCAGATGATAACGGGCGGTAAATTGCTGCGCACGCGGCCGTGACCGCAACGTGCGATCCAGCCGCTCGACCGCGCGCGACTCTTGGAACGTCAGCACGGTGCCGCTCTGCTCGCCGCCGGGGCCGTCGAGCGGGCCGCGATGCACGACGTAGCTCACGCCGCGGATCACGCTGAGCGTATCGCCCTCGGCGTCGGGCAGCGAGTCGGCCAGGTACGGCGCCAGATCCAGCAGCGGGCGCCCCGCTGTCTGCGTGGCGCCGATACCGAGGGCATCGGACAGCCGTTGGTTCATCGCCTCGACGCGCCCTTCGGCATCGAGCGCCACCACCCCGTCGCGCAGGTGCTGCAGCAGGTTGTCCAACCGGGCGCGGCGCAGTGCCTCGGCACGCGTGGCCTGCGCAACTTCCAGCGCGGTATCAAAAGCGGCACGCACGCAGGCGCGAGAGTACAGAAATACCGCCTGCATGCCGGCGCGGGTGGCAAGATCCGCGACCAGGCCGGGCCCGACCACCGCGCCGACGCCACGCTCACGCAAGTCTTGCACGCAGGTCTGCGCATCCTGCACCGATCGATACGAGCCGAGGACCACATCGACGCCGTAGGCGTGCGTGAACTGCCGGACCTCCTCAGGAATATCGCCGTGCGTGACCAGCGCGACCCATGCCGCGTCGCGCCGTGCTTGTGCCAGCGCATGCATCACATCGAAACCGGTGGGATGGATCAGTACGACCGGCACGTTCACACGCCCTTTCAGATACGCGCCGTTTGATCCGCCGGCCACCACCACGTCTGGACGCATCGCGCCGGCCACATTGATTTCATGCACCGCATCTTCGAAACCGCGCGAGACCACGCGCAGTTGCGCACGCCCGTCATACTCGCGAGCGATGTCCAGGAACAAGTCTCGCAATCGGCTTATTCCCATGGCCCACATCCGCGGGCGGGCGGCCGCGTCGGGTTGTACGATGCTCAAGGCCCATTACTCCGTTAGTAATACCGCATTATGCGCCACATTTCAGAAATGAAATGATGGATTTCAATAGTGAAAAGAAAGCTGCGATCGCCGAGCCGGCACCGCCCGAAAAATCAAGTCATTGGCGCTTTTATCGACCGTGGCTCGGAACTTGCTTAAACGTCGCGGTTTTCCTGGAGCGACAATGAATCCACCCCCCTCTCAGCCCGCCAACGCGGGTGCCAAGTTTCGCGCTGCCGTTGCCCAAGCCCAGCCGCTGCAAGTGGCCGGCGCGATCACTGCCTACGCGGCGAAGATGGCCGAAGCCGTTGGCTTTAAGGCCGTCTACCTGTCCGGCGGCGGCGTCGCGGCGAATTCACTCGGCTTACCAGACCTGGGCATCAGCACAATGGAAGACGTGCTAATCGATGCGCGCCGCATCACCGATGCAACCTCGCTACCGCTGCTGGTTGACATCGATACCGGCTGGGGCGGCGCGTTCAACATTGCGCGCACCATCCGCTCGTTCATCAAGGCGGGGGTGGCGGCCGTGCACATCGAGGATCAGGTCGGTCAGAAACGCTGCGGTCACCGGCCAGGCAAGGAATGTGTGCCGACCAACGAAATGGTCGACCGCGTGAAGGCGGCAGTTGACGCGCGTAGCGACGAGCAGTTCGTGATCATAGCGCGCACCGATGCCGCCGCTGCCGAGGGCCTGGACGCCGCTATCGAGCGAGCACTCGCCTATGTCGAAGCCGGGGCCGATATGATCTTTCCCGAAGCAATGCGCACGTTGGATGACTACCGCCGCTTCAAGGCCGCCGTCAAGGTGCCGATCCTGGCAAATCTGACTGAGTTCGGCTCGACCCCGCTGTTCACTGTCAACGACCTGCGCGACGCCGACGTGGACATCGCGCTGTACTGCTGCGGCGCCTATCGCGCGATGAACGCAGCGGCGTTGCACTTCTATCAAACCGTGCTGCGCGACGGCACCCAGAAGGCCGCCGTCCCAACCATGCAGACGCGCGTCGATCTGTATCACTACCTGGGCTATCACGCATACGAGCAGAAGCTCGACGCACTGTTCGCCGCCAACAAATAACGCTTGCGTCCGGAGACGAAACCATGAGCGAAGCAGACAACAACGCGCCGGCAACGCGTGCCTTCAAGCCAAAGAAATCGGTCGCGCTGTCCGGCGTGGCCGCCGGCAATACCGCGCTGTGCACGGTCGGGCGTACCGGCAATGACTTGCACTATCGGGGCTACGATATTTTGGAGTTGGCCGACGCATGCGAGTTCGAGGAAGTCGCCTACCTACTGGTGCACGGCAAGCTACCGACCGTGGCCGAGTTGGCCGCCTACAAGGTCAAACTCAAGGCGCTGCGCGGGCTGCCGGCGAACGTCAAGGCAGTGCTCGAATCCATCCCGGCGTCGGCTCATTCAATGGACGTGATGCGCTCGGGTGTCTCCGTGCTCGGTACCATGTTGCCCGAAAAGGACGATCACAATCTGCCCGGCGCGCGAGACATCGCGGACCGGCTGATGGCCTCGCTTGGCTCGATTCTGCTGTACTGGTACCACTATTCGCACAACGGCAAGCGCATCGACGTCGAAACGGATGACGACTCGATCGGCGGTCATTTCCTGCGCCTGTTGCACGGCAAGGCGCCGACGCGCTCATGGGTTGACGCGATGCACGTGTCGCTGAACCTGTACGCCGAGCATGAGTTCAACGCATCGACGTTTGCCAGCCGTGTGATTACCGGCACGGGCTCAGACATCTACTCGGCGATCACCGGGGCAATCGGTGCGCTGCGTGGCCCGAAACACGGCGGCGCAAACGAAGTCGCGTTCGAGATCCAATCGCGCTATTCCACCCCCGACGAAGCCGAAGCGGACATCCGCCGCCGCGTCGAGAACAAGGAAGTGGTGATCGGCTTTGGCCACCCCGTCTACACGATCTCCGATCCGCGCAACAAAGTGATCAAGGAAGTCGCCAGGAAACTATCAAAGGAAGCGTCCAACACCAAGCTGTTCGACATTGCCGAGCGCTTGGAGAGCGTGATGTGGGACATCAAAAAAATGTTTCCAAACTTGGACTGGTTCAGCGCGGTGTCGTATCACATGATGGGCGTGCCCACCGCGATGTTCACGCCGCTGTTCGTGATCGCGCGCACGTCCGGCTGGGCGGCACACATCATTGAGCAACGCGTGGACAATAAGATTATCCGCCCGAGCGCCAACTATACCGGCCCGGAAAACTTGCCGTTTGTGCCGCTCGAGAAGCGGGGCTGATGTCGATGAATACCGCTTACAGAAAACCGCTGCCAGGCACCGACCTGGACTTTTTCGACGCGCGCGCCGCCGTCGATGCGCTGGCACCGGGCGCCTACGACGAACTGCCGTATACGTCGCGGGTGTTGGCCGAAAACCTGGTGCGCCAGTGCGATCCGGCCATGCTTGACGCGTTTCTATTGCAACTCATCGAGCGCAAGCGCGAACTAGATTTCCCCTGGTACCCGGCACGCGTCGTCTGCCATGACATCCTGGGCCTAACCGCGTTCGTCGATCTCGCCGGGTTGCGCGACGCGATCGCGGCGCGTGGCGGTGATCCGTCATGGGTCAATCCGGTCGTGCCGACCCAGCTGGTGGTCGATCATTCCCTGGCGGTCGAATACGGCGGCAATGACAAGGACGCGTTCGAGAAGAACCGTGCGATCGAGGATCGCCGCAACGAAGACCGCTTCGACTTCATCAATTGGACCAAGAAGGCGTTTCGCAACGTCGACGTGATCCCGCCCGGCAACGGGATCCTGCACCAGATCAACCTGGAGCGCATGAGCCCGGTTGTGCAGGTCAACAATGGCGTCGCCTTCCCCGACACGCTCGTGGGCACCGATTCGCACACGCCGATGGTCGATGCGCTGGGCGTGATCGCCGTTGGGGTGGGCGGGCTGGAGGCGGAAAGCGTGATGCTAGGGCGCGCATCGTGGATGCGTTTGCCGGATATCGTCGGCGTGAAGCTGAGCGGCAAGCCCCGAGCCGGCATCACCGCTACTGATATTGTGCTGGCCCTCACCGAGTTCCTGCGTCAGGAAAAGGTCGTGTCGGCCTACCTCGAGTTCTATGGCCATGGCGCGGCCAGCTTGACACTCGGTGACCGCGCAACGATCTCGAACATGGCGCCCGAGTTCGGCGCCACCGCGGCCATGTTCTACATTGACGAGCAGACGATCAAGTATCTGCGGCTGACCGGGCGCAGCGACGAGCTAGTCGCACTGGTCGAGCAATATGCGAAGCGCGCTGGCCTCTGGGCTGACACGTTGACACACGTGCAATACGAACGTGTGCTCGAGTTCGACCTATCGACCGTGGTACGCAACATCGCCGGTCCGTCCAATCCGCACAAGCGCGTGCCCACCTCGGAGTTGGCCGCGCGTGGCATCAGCGGCAAGGTCGAGCGCATGCCCGGCCGCATGCCTGACGGCGCGGTAATCATCGCGGCCATCACCAGTTGCACCAACACCAACAACCCGCGCAACATGATTACCGCGGGTTTGCTGGCACGCAACGCGAACCGGCGAGGGCTGACCCCTCAGCCGTGGGTGAAAAGCTCGCTGGCTCCCGGCTCGAAGGCCGTCACACTGTACCTGCAGGACGCGCAACTGCTGCCGGAACTGGAGCAATTGGGCTTTGGTCTCGTCGCGTACGCATGCACATCGTGCAACGGCATGTCCGGCGCGCTGGACCCGGCCATCCAACAAGAGATCGTCGAGCGCAACTTGTATGCGACCGCAGTATTGTCCGGCAACCGGAACTTCGACGGGCGGATCCACCCGTATGCAAAGCAGGCGTTTCTCGCCTCACCGCCGCTGGTAGTAGCGTATGCGATCGCCGGTACAATCCGTTTTGATATCGAGCGCGACGTACTCGGCCTCGACCGCGATGGTCACCCCGTCACGCTGCACGACATCTGGCCCGGCGACGATGAGATCGACGCGCTGGTTGCGGCCAGCGTCAAGCCAGAGCTCTTTCGCCAGGTATACGAACCAATGTTCGCGCTCAGCGTTGACGCAGGCCAGCAGACCAACCCGCTGTACAACTGGCGCGAGCGCAGCACCTACATTCGCCGTCCGCCGTACTGGGAGGGTGCACTCGCCGGGGAGCGTACGTTGCGCGGCATGCGTCCGCTCGCAGTGCTCGGCGACAACATCACCACCGATCACCTGTCGCCCTCCAACGCGATTCTGGCTGACAGCGCCGCCGGCGAGTATCTCGCCAGGATGGGCGTACCGGAAGACGACTTCAACTCGTACGCGACCCACCGCGGCGACCACCTGACCGCCCAGCGCGCAACGTTCGCGAACCCGACGCTGAAAAACGAGATGGTCTTGGAAAACGGCGCGGTTAAGACGGGTTCGCTTGCTCGCGTCGAGCCGGAGGGCAAGGTCATGCGCATGTGGGAGGCCATCGAAACCTACATGGCGCGCAAGCAACCGTTGATCGTCATTGCCGGCGCGGACTACGGGCAAGGCTCGTCGCGCGATTGGGCCGCCAAGGGCGTGCGGCTGGCCGGCGTCGAGGCCATTGTCGCGGAAGGCTTCGAGCGCATCCACCGCACCAACCTGGTCGGTATGGGCGTGCTGCCGCTAGAGTTCAAGTCCGATGTCAACCGCATCACGCTGGGTATCGACGGTACCGAGACCTTCGATGTGATCGGCGAGCGCAAGCCGAGCGCCGCTCTCACGCTGGTGATCCATCGCCGTGACGGCGGGCGTACTGACGTCCCGGTTACCTGCCGGCTCGATACGGCCGAGGAGGTCTCGATCTACGAAGCAGGTGGCGTGCTGCAGCGTTTTGCGCAGGACTTCCTCGAATCGGCGAAACCGGCCGCGTGACGGAGCGATACGCTGATGGTTCACTCATCCCAAATCAAGATCCCCGCCACCTACATGCGCGGCGGGACCAGCAAGGGCGTATTCTTCCGGCTACAGGACCTGCCCGGCGCCGCGCAGCAGCCCGGTG
The DNA here is from genome assembly GCF_900156195.1 of Burkholderia sp. b14. Classification (NCBI taxonomy): domain Bacteria; kingdom Pseudomonadati; phylum Pseudomonadota; class Betaproteobacteria; order Burkholderiales; family Burkholderiaceae; genus Burkholderia; species Burkholderia sp. b14. The sequence goes on along the minus strand of NZ_FTPJ01000002.1, from coordinate 226,335 downwards.
CGGTGCGTGACGCGTTGCTGCTGCGCGTGATCGGCAGTCCCGACCCGTACGGCAAGCAGATCGACGGCATGGGCGGGGCCACGTCGAGCACCAGCAAGACCGTGATTCTGTCCCGCAGTGAGCGCCCCGACCATGACGTGGACTATTTGTTCGGACAAGTAGCAATCGACCGCCCGTTCGTCGACTGGAGCGGCAACTGCGGCAACCTGTCGGCAGCCGTCGGACCGTTTGCAATCAGCAACGGCCTGGTCGACGCGTTGCGCATCCCGCGCGACGGTATCGCCACCGTACGGATTTGGCAGGCAAATATTGGCAAGACCATCATCGCGCATGTGCCAATCGTAAACGGCGCGGTGCAGGAGACCGGTGACTTCGAACTGGATGGCGTAACCTTCCCGGCCGCGGAAGTGCCGCTCGAGTTCATGGACCCATCCGCCGGCGACGAAGACGGCGGCTCGATGTTTCCAACCGGCAACCTCGTGGACAAACTGGACATTCCGGGTATCGGCATGCTGCAAGCAACGATGATCAATGCCGGCATCCCGACGATCTTTGTCGAGGCCGAGGCGCTCGGCTACCACGGCACGGAGTTGCAAGACGTGATCAACGGCGACGCAGACGCGTTGACCAGGCTCGAGACCGTCCGCGCCCATGGCGCACTGCGCATGGGGCTCATCTCGTCTATTGACGAGATCGCGACGCGGCAGCACACGCCGAAGCTGGCGTTCGTGGCTCGACCAGCCGACTACGTCGCGTCCAATGGCAAACCGGTCGCGGCGTCTGACATCGACCTGCTGGTGCGCGCGATGTCGATGGGCAAGCTGCATCACGCGATGATGGGCACTGCCGCCGTCGCGATCGGCGCGGCGGCAGCCGTGCCCGGCACGCTGGTCAACCGCGCGGCAGGCGGCGGCGAGCGCCGCGCGGTGCGCTTCGGGCATCCGTCCGGCACGCTGCGCGTTGGCGCCGAAGCGAGCTGCGTCAACGGCGAATGGGTCGTGACCAAAGCGTTGATGAGCCGTAGCGCACGCGTGCTCATGGAGGGCTTAGTGCGCGTGCCAGCCGATACGCTGCTGCTGCGCTAGTGCGGCGCAGGCTTGTCCGGACCATGCGCCGGTGGGCTGCCGGGCGGCACGGGCTCCTGATCGCTCTGCGGCGGTAGGCGAAGGCCGACGCGGCACCCGTAGGCAAGCCGCGCTTGAATGATTGGGTTAACGACACTGGCCATGCCGCTCGCGCTGGCAGCGGTAATCGCTGGCAGCGGCGGTATCACGCCGCGCCGGCGCGCGCTGAATGCCAGCCCGGATGTCAGCCTGCCGGCGGCTCAGGATACGTCAACGTTGCGCGTCGCAGAAGATCGCCGTCACGAATGGGCCGACATGGTGGACGATCGCCGGACTGCCAGCGTGTTCGGCACGGGCCTTGACCCGCTGGGTGGCCCCCATTACCACGACGCCATAGGCTGAGTCGCCGATGGGTTTGCTCCGGCCTTGCCGGAACAAGGGATCGTCCTTCTGGTAGCCGACGACTGCGATCACCGAAAACCCGAAAGCGCGCAAGTCCGCGCCGCGTACCGGAAAAAACGCATTGACCGAGTTGTCTTCGACGCGTGATGCCTTTGGGCCGATCAAGCCCTCGTCCACCAACGGCGCAATGAAATCATGGGCACGCAACTGGCACGCTAGCGCATCATCGAGCGAGCGGCTGGCCATGCGCGTGCCATCGGCCGCGTCCGCGCAAGCCTGTCCACACAACGCGGCGAAGGCCATGCCGGCGAATATGATGCGATAGCCGAGTAAGCGCATGATTCCGATCAGTGAAGTAGTACGCATGCCACGCGTCCATAAAGGTGTGCAGTTTACTCGAACCAATACCTTACCGCATCGCGCCCGCCAGTGTAGCGACACAACGCACCGAAGCAGGTTCACAGCGGCGCGTCGTAGACGTACGGGGTCGTGTCCGGCCCCCATGCACCGGCACGAGCCACTACGCGCTGCTGCACGCGTTCACCGACTGCCACACTTTGCAGCGCGGGCCACCCTCGAGCCGAACGAGCGCGGCTATTCTCGCCACACGCTCCGGCAAGCTGAGAAACGCAAAATTGATCTCGCTGCGCCAAATGCTGGCTAGCCCTTGTCTCACGCAAAGTCATATTGACTTACCCTGGATGAAACCGGTTGCTTGCAAAAACGCGGCGGGGGACAGCACCGCCTTACAACCTGCCCGACGTTCAAGTGTACCGCCATTCGCAACTTCGCTACGCCTGGGACCATTTGTGTCGGATGCACGTATGCACGGCCAAGTCGCGGTCGCTCCTGTGTGAGCGACACGACACGCACCTTGACCAATTTCACCGCCTCGGCTTTAAGTGCGTTGCTAAACCGCTTTATCTTCTTCATTCACTCCTTGGGCTTGCTGGCTCTCCCATTTGTCTAGCTTACAGGCTAGGATGGAAGCAATCGCGGCCGTGGGCTCTGGCTTAAGCATTTCTCCATGACTACAGTGAACGTCATGAACCTCTATCTTCCCGAGCACATACGGTCTCCACGCATCAGGCTTGACTAGCGGTTCACATCCCGCCTCTGCTACCGTGGCTCGAAACAATAGCGCATCACCGCCATACTGCGATGGAGAATAATCTCTTACGATACGCACATTATTCTTTGCGATTTCCTCAGTGTTTTCCAATAAACGCTCATCCATCGCCGAAACTAATTCGTTGCCATAGTGGGCGGCAAACACCTCTCTCACCATCGCCTGGTCAACTTGATTTCCTTGCTCTTCAAAAGCTTTGCCCGCAAAAGGGGAGCTATCCAGTAACGCCAGCAACGCCACTTTTTCGCCTTGGTGTTCGAGGCGCACAGCCATGCTATGCGCCACATTGCCGCCGAGGCTCCATCCTAATAAGCAGTAAGGCCCTTTGGGCTGAACGCAGCGCATTTGCTCAAGATAGTCTGACACCATCTCGTCAAGCGTAGACGCAAGCGGGCTTGCTCCATCAAACCCGCGAGCCTGCAAGCCATAAAGGGGCTGATCCGGAGGAAGATAGTTGGACAGACCCATATAGCTCCAGCTCAAACCCAATCCGGGATGAATGCAGAAAAGAGCAGGACGGCTACCTGTGGGTTTAAGAGGAAGTAGAACGGAAAACGAGTCTCCTTGCATCTTGTCATGCTTAACTAAATGACGTGCTAAGCCTGCAAGGGTGGGTGCCTCAAACAGCGTGCGAATGGCGAGTTCCACCCCTAGCACATTACGAACCCGGCTCATCAGGCGCATGGCCAGCAGCGAGTGACCCCCGAGTACAAAAAAGCTGTCGTGCCGACCGACACGTTCGACACCCAATAGCTCGGCCCAGATCGCCGCGAGCGTCGTCTCCAGCTCGCCTTGCGGCGCTTCATACGCTTGATGCGCCAGCGCCGCGTCATCCGGCTCAGGCAGTGCACGCCGATCAAGCTTGCCGTTCGGTGTCAGCGGAAACGCATCGAGCCGCACAAATGCGCTAGGCATCATATACTCGGGCAGGCTCGCCGCCACCTGTGCACGCAGTGTGCTCGCCAATGCCTCGTCCGCTTCGGCTTGCACATACGCGACGAGCCGCTTATCCGAGCCCTCACCGGTTGCCAGCACCACCGCATCACGCACCTGCGGGTGCGCGGTTAAGCACGCTGCGATCTCCCCCGGTTCAATCCGAAAGCCGCGGATCTTCACTTGCTCATCGTTGCGCCCCACAAACTCTAGGTTGCCATCCGGCCGGTAACGCGCCAAATCCCCAGTCTTATACAGCCGTGCATCGGCTTCACTTGAAAATGGATCCGGCACAAAGCGCTCGGCGGTCAGCGCCGGACGGTTTAGATAGCCCCGTGCCACCCCGGCGCCACCAAGATACAACTCACCGACCGCACCCAGTGGCACCGACTGGCCGTGCGCATCGAGCAGATAAACGCACGTATTCGCTATCGGCCGGCCAATCGGGATGCTGGCGTTTCTTCCCGGCACGGACGTGATCTTGTAAGTCGTCGCAAACGTGGTGCTCTCGGTTGGACCATAACCGTTGATCAGCTGCTCAGGAGGTGACTCGCGCATCACTTGCGCAACCCACCTCGCATCCAACACGTCTCCTCCGACAATTAATGTTTTCAGTTGAGAGAAAGCCGTGCCCACCTGCGCGGCCATCTGATTGAACAAGCCAACGGTGAGCCATAAGATGCTGATGCGCTGTTCGCGCAAAGTGTGCGCAAACGCAGCGGGCATCAGCACCGTGTCATGATCGATCACCACAACGGTGGCGCCATTTAACAGCGGTGCCCACACTTCAAATGTGCTCGCATCGAAAGCCGGGTTCGCTGCGAACGCCACACGATCATCGGTGCCAATGTCAACAAAGTCATTGTTGATGACCAACCGCGCAATCGCATGATGCGGCACCATCACGCCCTTGGGCGTGCCGGTCGAGCCCGACGTATAGATCACATACGCCAGATGCCGGGCCGTCGACTCGGCTACCGATGGATTCGTGTCCGGCCATGCTGGCAGGGTGGCCGGATCGAGCACCGTGCAGGACGCGAGTGCCGCCTCGCCCAACGCAGCGCGTCCAGCTGCATCCGCCAGCACAATCGTCGGGGCCGCATCGGCAAGGATGTACGCCAAGCGCTCACCCGGATACGCCGGATCCAACGGCACATACGCGCCCCCGGCTTTGAGGATCGCCAGCAGGCCGACGACCAGCGCCGGTGAACGCTCGACGCAGATCGCCACCCGGGTGTCTGGCTTGACGCCTAACTCGATCAACTGATGCGCGAGACGATTGGCTTGTGCGTTCAGCTGCGCATAACTGAACGTTTGGTCTTCATACACCAGCGCCGTCGCATCAGGCGTGTGCTCGACCTGCGCTTCGAATAGCTGGTGCACGCACCAGTGCGATGGATACGCCTGCTGCGTCGCATTCCATGTCTGCAGTAGCAACTGACGCTCGTTTGGCCCCAGTATCTGAAGCGTTGCGACCGGCTGTTTTGGGCGAGCCACCATGGCGCGTAACATCGTCTGCAGATACCCAACGTGCCGCTCGATCGTGGATCGCTCGAACAGCGCCGTCGCATACCCTAAGCTGCCGATGATCTCCTCGCCTGCCTCAGATAAGTGCAGCTCGAGATCAAACTTCACTGCGTCATACTCCAGCTCAGCCGACGTGGCCGTGAGTCCAGGTAAGCGCCACTCACCTGGCTCATGGTTCTGCCACGCCAACATCACTTGAAACAGCGGCGTATGATTCAATCGACGCGGCGGCTGCACAATCTCCACCACTTGCTCAAACGGCAGATCCTGGTGTGCTTGTGCGTCCAGCGTCGTGCGCCGTGCGCGCGCCAGCAGCTCCGCAGTATCAGGTTCGTCCGACAGATCCACGCGCAACGCCAGCGTATTGACAAAAAAACCAATCAACGGCTCGATCTGGCGGTGGTTACGATTCGCGCTGGGCGTGCCGATGACCACATCACACTGGCCTGACAGGCGCGCGAGTACCGCACTCCATGCGGCAAGCACCGTCATAAATAGCGTCGTGCCATGCTCACCGCTTAAGTGCTTGAGCGCTTGCGTGGTCGATGCATCAATACGCACCGGCACCTGTGCACCGGCAAACGACTGTTGCGCCGGGCGCGGCCGATTAGTCGGTAGTTCTAGTAGCACCGGCGCATCGGCTAGCTTCGCGCGCCAATAGTCACTTTGCGCCTGCAGCCGCTCACCCGTGAGCCACTGTCGCTGCCACGCCGCATAGTCCGGATACTGAACCGCCAGCGGCGGCAGCGGATCGGCTTGCGCGCCGACGCTCGCCGCGTACAGCGCGCTTAACTCGCGCGTGAGCACCCCGATTGACCAGCCGTCCGACACAATATGGTGTTGCGTGAGCAGCACCACGTGTTCGTCATCGGCCACTTGAATGCCGCACGCATGGATCAATGGGCCCTGCGCCAGATCAAACGGCGCGTGCGCGGCTTCGTGACGCAAGCGGGCCAGTTGCGCCTGCGCATCGGGCTCCCCGCGCAGATCATGCCAGCGCAGCGGCACACCCGTGTCCGCCGGCAACAATTGCACCTGCGGCTTTCCCTCGACGCTCACAAACGTCGAGCGCAGCGCTTCATGACGCGCCAAGAGCGCATCCAATGCCTGCTGCCATGCGGCTCGATCAAGCGGCCCGCGCACATGCAGCGCCAGCGGAATATGATACGTGTCACTAACCCCATCGAGCTGCGCGAGGAACCACAGCCGCTGCTGGGCGAACGACAGCGGCAAACTGCCTTCGCGCGACACCGGCGTGATCTCGGGCAGCGTATCGGGGCCTTGTTGCCAGTGGGCTTCAAGCGCCGCGGCAAACGCGGCCAACGTGGGCGTCGCGAACAAGGTCGCCAGCGGCACGTCAGCGCCCAGCCATCTGACCCGGTTCATCAACCGTACTGCCAACAGCGAATGCCCCCCGAGCGCAAAGAAGCTGTCGTGCCGACCGACCTGCTTCACACCCAATAGCTCGGCCCAGATCTCAGCGAGCGTCGCCTCGAGCTCGCCTTGCGGCGCTTCATACGCTTGATGCGCCAGCGCGGCGTCATCCGGTGCCGGCAATGCACGCCGATCAAGCTTGCCGTTGGGCGTCAGCGGCCACGCATCGAGCCGCACAAACGCACTGGGCACCATATACTCGGGCAGCCTCGCCGCCATCTGTGCGCGCAGTGTGCTCGCCAATTGCTCATCCGCTTCGGCTTGCACATACGCCACGAGCCGCTTATCCGAGCCTTCACCGGTTGCCAGCACCACCGCATCACGCACCTGCGGGTGTTGTATGAGGCACGCCGCAATCTCCCCCGGTTCAATGCGAAAGCCGCGAATCTTCACTTGGTCATCGTTGCGACCCACAAACTCCAGATTGCCGTCCGGTCGGTAACGCGCCAGATCTCCGGTCTTATACAGCCGCGCATCCGCGTCCTCTGAGAACGGATCCGGCACAAAGCGCTCGGCGGTCAGCGCCGGGCGGTTCAGATAGCCGTGTGCCACCCCGGCGCCACCAAGATACAACTCACCGACCGCACCCAGTGGCACCGGCTGGCCATACGCATCGAGCAGATAAACGCACGTATTCGCTATCGGCCGGCCAATCGGGATGCTGGCGTTTCTTCCCGGCACGGACGTGATCTTGTAAGTCGTCGCAAACGTGGTGCTCTCGGTTGGACCATAACCGTTGATCAGCTGCTCAGGAGGTGACTCGCGCATCACTTGCGCAACCCACCTCGCATCCAACACGTCTCCTCCGACAATTAATGTTTTCAGTTGAGAGAAAGCCGTGCCCACCTGCGCGGCCATCTGATTGAACAAGCCAACGGTGAGCCATAAGATGCTGATGCGCTGTTCGCGCAAAGTGTGCGCAAACGCAGCGGGCATCAGCACCGTGTCATGATCGATCACCACAACGGTGGCGCCATTTAACAGCGGTGCCCACACTTCAAATGTGCTCGCGTCGAAAGCCGGGTTCGCTGCGAACGCCACACGATCATCGGTGCCAATGTCAACAAAGTCATTGTTGATGACCAACCGCGCAATCGCACGATGCGGCACCATCACGCCCTTGGGCGTGCCGGTCGAGCCCGACGTATAGATCACATACGCCAGATGCCGGGCCGTCAGCGCGGCTACCGACGGATTCGTGTCCGGTAATGCCGGCAGGGTAGCCGGATCAAGCACCGTGCAGGACGCGAGTGCCGCCTCGCCCAACGCAGCGCGTCCAGCTGCATCCGCCAGCACAATCTTCGGTGCCGCATCCGCCAGAATATGCGCCAAGCGCTCGCCTGGGTAGCTCCGATCGAGCGGCACATACGCGCCACCCGCTTTTAAAATCGCCAACAACCCCACGACCAGCGCGGCACTGCGCTGCACGCAGATCGCCACCCGTGCGTCCGGCCTGACACCTAACTCAATCAATTGGTGCGCCAAGCGGTTGGCTTGGGTGTTCAGCTGCGCATAACTCAACGTTTGGTCTTTAAACACCAGCGCCGGCGCTTCGGGGGTATGCTCGACCTGCGCTTCGAATAACTGGTGCACGCACCGATGTTTTGGATACGCCTGCTGCGTCGCGTTCCACGTGTTAAGCAGCAACTCGCGCTCCGCCTCGGGCAGCACCTGCAGCTGCTGCACTGCAGTGTCGGGTGTCGCTTCGAGCGCGTCGGCCAAGCTGTGTAGCGCCTGTTGCATATACGCGCACACTCGCTCCGGATCCAGCGACGGCACGCTCTGGGCCGTTAGCCCCAGCGCCTGCCCGAAGTCCTCGACCGACAGTGTTAGCGGGTAATTGGTGCGCTCCTGCGCGCTCAAGAGTTCAACACCCGGTAGCCCGCTACGCGCGCTTGAATCCATCGCATTGTGCCGGTAATTGAACAGCGCACTAAAGAGCGGCGTGCCCGCTGGCACGCCACTGCAGCGCTGCGCGAGCGCCAGCGACGCGTGCTCATGCTCGAGCAACGCAGCCAGCCGCGCGTGCGTCGCATGCACAGCGGCTTGCACACTGCCGTCCAGGTCCACCCGCAGCGGCAGCGTATTGATAAAGAGCCCCATCGCACGGTCGGCACCCTCACCTGCTTGCATGCGCCCGAACAGCACGGTGCCCAATACCACGCGTTGCTGGCCGCTCGCACGGGCGAGCACCTGCGCCCACGCCAAGTGACACAGGCTCGCTAAACTCACGCCTAGGCGCTTTGCCTGCACACGCAGTTGATCGTTCAACGCCGGCGGCAGCATCCGGCGTGACTCGCTCACTTCACTGCCGTCGTGCTGTACCTGCGCGAGCCCAAACGGCAAGGTCGGCTCCACATCCGCGAGCAGCTCGGTAAAAAAGTGTTCGTGTTCGGCTTGGCTCACGCCCAGCCTGGCTTGCGCGACCAGATCGCGGAACGGCTGCGCCGGCGGCAGCATGTCGCCTCGACCTTCGATGAATGCGCGCACTTCCGCATGCATCACTTCCAGCGTCGAGTGATCAATGATCAGATGGTGCAGCCGCTGCATGAGTAGCCAGCGGCCCTCATTGTCTTGTGCGATCGCACCGTGCAGCAGCGGCGCTTGCGTCAGCGCCAAGCGCGTGTGACGCGGATCAAAGCGCCGCGCCAATTGTTCTGCGATCGGCCCGTCAGCGGCGTCCAACGTCAGCTCGGTCACCGGCAGCCGCGCGTGACGCCATACCACTTGCGCGGGCATGGACAGCCCTTCCCACACGAACGCGGTGCGCAAAATATCGTGACGATCGATCACTTGCTGCAGCGCGTGCAGATACTGGTCAAGCCGCGCTCGCGTGTCAAAGGCCAGCTGCTGCATTAGCAAATACGGATCACCTGTGCTGGACAGCAGATGGTGAAACAGCAGCCCGTCTTGCAGCGGCGACAGCGCATAAATGTCTTGGATATTGGCTACGCCCTGCGGCACCTGCTCGACAATCTTGTCAATGTCCGCTTGCGTCAGCTCAATGAGCGGCAGCATCGACGGCGTAATCGCACTCGTGTCGGGTGTGATCACGTTGGGCGGCACCACCACGTCACAATGCTGGCCCAACGACCGGGCCAGCGCGCTAAGCACCGGCATGTCGAACAGCGCGCGCACGGACAACCCGATTCCCCGGCGCCGCAAGCGCTCAATCAACTGCACCGCGAGCAGCGAGTGCCCCCCGAGTGCAAAGAAGCTGTCGTGCCGACCGACCTGCTTCACACCCAATAGCTCGGCCCAGATCGCCGCCAGCGTCGTCTCGAGTTCGCCTTGCGGCGCTTCATACGCTTGGCGCGCCAGCGCCGCGTCATCCGGTGCGGGCAGCGCACGCCGATCGAGCTTGCCGTTCGGTGTCAGCGGAAACGCGTCGAGCCGCACAAATGCGCTAGGCACCATATACTCGGGCAGCCTCGCCGCCACCTTTGCGCGCAGCGTGCTCGCCAGTGGCTCATCCGCTTCGGCCTGCACATACGCCACCAGCCGCTTAGCCGAGCCTTCACCGGTTGCCAGCACCACCGCATCATGCACTTGCGGATGCGCCGTTAAGCACGCTGCGATCTCGCCTGGTTCAATCCGAAAGCCGCGGATCTTCACTTGCTCATCGTTGCGTCCCAAGAATTCTAGGTTGCCGTCCGGTCGATAACGCGCCACATCCCCGGTCTTATACAGCCGCGCATCGGGCTCAATCGAGAACGGATCCGGCACAAAGCGCTCGGCGGTCAGCGCCGGACGGTTCAGATAGCCCCGTGCCACCCCGGCACCACCAATATACAACTCACCGACCGCACCCAATGGCACCGGCTGCCCATGCGCATCGAGCAGATAGATCGTTAGATCCGGAATCCGTGTGCCCACCGGACTGCCCGCTTGCTCGCTGTCTTGCTGCCGAAGTGGCCGATACGTCACATGCACGGTCGCTTCGGTAATCCCATACATGTTGATCAATTGCGGATGACGTTCGTCGTGCGTCGCATACCACGCCTGTAAGCTCGTCGGCTCGAGCGCCTCCCCGCCCAAGATCACATAGCGTAATTGATCGGATACAGCGCTGTGTGCTTGGCTGGCCATCAACGCTTTAAACGCACTGGGGGTCTGATTTAATACGGTGACACCCTGCTCACAAATCAACTGGTAAAAAGCGTCGGCAGAGCGGGCAATCGAATGGGGCACGATGACAAGCTTGCCACCGTAACGCAGTGCGCCCCACAGCTCCCAGACCGAGAAATCGAACGCAAACGAGTGAAACAGGCACCAAGTATCATGCTCGTTAAAGCCATACCACGGTTGCGTCGCCTCGAACAGCCGCACCACTTGCGCATGTTCGACCATCACGCCCTTGGGCATACCGGTCGAGCCCGACGTATAGATCACATACGCCAGATGCCGGGCCGTCAGGCCCGCCACCGACGGGTTCGTGTCCGGCAACGCCGGCAATATGGTGGGATCGAGCACCGTACACTCGGCCAGCGCCGCGTCGCCCAACACAGCGCGCCCGGCTGCATCCGCGAGCACAATCTTCGGGGCCGCATCAGCGAGAATGTGCGTCAAGCGCTCGCTCGGATAGCTCGGATCGAGCGGCACATACGCGCCCCCCGCTTTTAAAATCGCCAGCAGCCCCACAACCAGTGCGGCACTGCGCTGCACGCAGATCGCCACGCGCGCATCGGGCTTGACACCTCCCTCAATCAGCTGGTGTGCCAAGCGATTGGCCTGTGCATTCAGCTGCGCATAACTCAACGTTTGGTCTTTAAACACCAGCGCCGGCGCTTCGGGGGTATGCTCGACCTGCGCTTCGAACAACTGGTGGATGCATAAGTGCGATGGATACGCCTGCTGCGTCGCGTTCCACGTGTCAAGCAACAACTGGCGCTCCGCCTCGGGCAGAACCTGCAACTGCTGCACTGCGGTGTCGGGCGTCGCTTCAAGCGCGTCGGCCAAGCTGTGCAGCGCCTGCTGCATATACGCGCACACTCGCTCAGGCTCTAGCGACGGCACGCTCTGAGCCGTTAGCCCCAACGACTGCCCGAAGTCCTCGACCGACAGTGTTAGCGGGTAATTGGTGCGCTCCTGCGCGCTCAAGAGTTCAACACCCGGTAGCCCGCTACGCGCGCTTGAATCCATCGCATTGTGCCGGTAATTGAGCAGCGCACTAAAGAGCGGTGTGTCCGCCGGCACGCCGCTGCAGCGCTGTGCGAGCGCCAGCGACGCGTGCTCGTGTTCCAGCAACACCGCCAGCCGCGCGTGCGTGCTCCGCACACACGCCCGCACACTGCCGTCCAGGTCCACGCGCAGCGGCAGCGTATTAATAAAGAGCCCCATCGCACGATCGGCTCCGCTACCGGCTTGCATTCGACCAAACAGCACCGTGCCAAACACTACCTGTGACTGGTCGCTCGCGCGGGCGAGCACCTGCGCCCATGCCAAGTGGCACAGGCTCGCTAAACTCACGCCTAGGCGCCGCGCGTGCTCACGCAGCCGATCGTTCAACGCCGACGGCAGCATCCGGTATGACTCGCTCACTTCACTGCCGTCGCGCTGTACCTGTGCGAGCCCAAACGGCAAGGTCGGCTCCTCAATGTCCGCAAGCTGCTCAGTGAAGAAACGCTCGTGCTCAGCTTGGCTCACGCCAAGCTTGGCTTGCGCGACCAGATCGCGGAACGGCTGCGCCGGCGGCAGCATGTCGCCTCGACCCTCGATGAATGCGCGCACTTCCGCGTACATCACTTCCATCGTCGAGTGATCAATGATCAGATGGTGCAGCCGCTGCATGAGCAGCCAGCGCCCCTCACTATCCTGGGCGATCGCACAGTGCAGCAGCGGCGCTTGCGTCAGATCCAAGCGTGTGTGACGCGGATCAAAGCGCCGCGCCAATTGCTCGGCGATCGGCCCGTCAGCGGCATCCAACGTCAGCTCGGTGACCGGCAGCCGCGCGTGACGCCATACCACTTGCGCAGGCATGGACAGCCCTTCCCAGACAAACGCAGTGCGCAACATATCGTGGCGATCGATCACCTGCTGCAGCGCGTACAGATATTGGTCAAGCCGCTCGCGCGTGTCAAAGGCCAGCTGCTGCATTAGCAAATACGGATCACCTGTGCTGGACAGCAGATGGTGAAACAGCAGCCCGTCTTGCAGCGGCGACAGCGCATAAATGTCTTGGATATTGGCTACGCCCTGCGGCACCTGCTCGACAATCTTGTCAATGTCCGCTTGCGTTAGCTCAATGAGCGACAGCATCGATGGCGTAATCGCAGTGGTGTCGGGCGTGATCACGTTCGCAGGCACCACCACGTCACGGCGCTGGCCCAACGTCTGCGCCAATGCACTGAGCGTCGGCGTGTCGAACAGCGCGCGCACGGATAACCCGACTCCCTGACGCCGCAAGCGCTCAATCAACTGCACCGCGAGCAGCGAGTGGCCGCCGAGCGCAAAGAAGCTGTCGTGCCGGCCCACACGTTCGACACCCAATAGCTCCGCCCAGATCACCGCCAGCGTCGTCTCGAGCTCGCCTTGCGGCGCTTCATACGCTTGGCGCGCCAGCGCCGCGTCATCCGGTGCGGGCAGCGCACGCCGATCGAGCTTGCCGTTCGGTGTCAGCGGAAACGCGTCCAGCCGCACAAATGCACTGGGCACCATATATTCGGGCAATGCTGCCGCCACCTGCGCGCGCAGCGTGCTCGATAGCGCGTCATCGGGATCGGCCACCACATACGCGACCAGCCGCTTGTTCTGCCCTTCGCCCAACGCCAGCACCACCGCCTCGCGCACCTGCGGGTGCGCCGTTAAGCACGCTGCGATCTCGCCTGGTTCAATCCGAAAGCCGCGGATCTTCACTTGCTCATCGTTGCGTCCCAAATACTCCAGATTGCCGTCCGGTCGGTAACGCGCCACATCACCGGTCTTATACAGCCGCGCATCCGCGTCCTCTGAGAACGGATCCGGCACAAAGCGCTCAGCGGTCAGCGCCGGGCGGTTCAGGTAGCCCCGTGCCACCCCGGCACCACCAATGTACAGTTCCCCCATTGCGCCCAGCGGCACCGGCTGCCCGTGCTCATCGAGCAGATAAATCTTCAGGTCTGGGATCCGTACGCCAATCGGATTACCCGCTTGCTTACTGTCCTGTTGTCGAAGTGGCCGATACGTCACATGCACAGTCGCTTCGGTAAGCCCATACATGTTGACCAATTGCGGATGACGCTCGTCGTGCGTCGCATACCACGCCTGTAAGAGCGTCGGCTCCAGCGCCTCCCCGCCCAAGATCACATAGCGTAATTGATCCGACAAAGCGCTGTGTACTTGGCTGGCCATCAACGCTTTAAACGCACTGGGGGTCTGATTTAATACGGTGACACCCTGCTCACAGATCAACTGGTAAAAAGCGTCGGCAGAGCGAGCAATCGAATGGGGCACGATGACAAGCTTGCCACCGTAACGCAGTGCGCCCCACAGCTCCCAGACCGAGAAATCGAACGCAAACGAGTGAAACAGGCACCAAGTATCATGCTCGTTAAAGCCATACCACGGTTGCGTCGCCTCGAACAGCCGCACCACTTGCGCATGTTCGACCATCACGCCCTTGGGCATACCGGTCGAGCCCGACGTATAGATCACATACGCCAGATGCCGGGCCGTCAGGCCCGCCACCGACGGGTTCGTGTCCGGCAACGCCGGCAGGGTGGCTGGATCGAGCACCGTGCATGACGCGAGCGCCGCCTCGCCCAACGCAGCGCGCCCGGCCGCATCTACGAGCACCATGTTCGGTCCCGCATCGGCGAGAATGTGCACCAAGCGCTCGCCTGGGTAGCTCGGATCGAGCGGCACATACGCGCCCCCCGCTTTCAAAATCGCCAGCAGCCCCACGACCAGCGCGGCACTGCGCTGCATGCAGATTGCCACCCGTACATCGGGCTTGACGCCCAACTCGATCAACTGGTGCGCGAGGCGATTGGCCTGTGCGTTCAGCTGCGCATAACTGAACGTTTGATCTTCATACACCAGCGCCGTCGCATCAGGCGTGCGCTCGACCTGCGCCTCAAACAACTGGTGCACGCACCAGTTCGACGGATACGCCTGCTGCGTCGCGTTCCACGTGTTAAGCAGCAACTCGCGCTCCGCCTCGGGCAGCACCTGCAGCTGCTGCACTGCAGTGTCGGGTGTCGCTTCGAGCGCGTCGGCCAAGCTGTGCAGCGCCTGCTGCATATACACGCACACTCGCTCCGGCTCCAGCGACGGCACACTCTGGGCCGTTAGCCCCAACGACTGCCCATCATCGTCCACTGACAGCCCGATGGGGTAATTGGTGCGCTCCTGCGCGCTCAACAGTTCCACACCCGGTAGCCCACTGCGCTCATCCAAGCCCATTGCATTGTGCCGGTAATTGAACAGCGCACTAAAGAGCGGCGTGTCCGCTGGCACACCGCTGCAGCGCTGCGCGAGCGCCAGCGACGCATGCTCATGTTCCAACAGCGCGGCCAAGCGCGCGTGCGTGCTCCGCACACACGCCTGCACACTGCCGTCCAAGTCCACGCGCAGCGGCAGCGTATTAATAAAGAGCCCCATCGCACTGTCAGCGCCTTCACCGGCTTGCATGCGTCCGAACAGCACGGTGCCAAACACTACGCGTTGTTGGCCGCTCGCGCGGGCGAGTACCTGCGCCCACGCCAAGTGGCATAAGCTTGCCAAACTCACGCCCAGGCGCCGCGCGTACGCGCGCAGCCGATCGTTCAACGCTTGGGGCAGCATCCGGTGGGACTCGCTCACTTCACTGCCGTCGCCCTGTACCTGCGCGAGCCCAAACGGCAGGGTCGGCTCCACGTCAGCGAGCAGCTCGGTAAAAAAGTGTTCGTGTTCGGCTTGGCTCACGCCCAGCCTCGCTTGCGCGACCAGATGGCGGAACGGCCGCGCCGGCAGCAAGGTGTCGCCTCGCCCCTCGATGAATGCGCGCACCTCCGCATGCATCACTTCCAGCGTCGAGTGATCAATGATCAGATGGTGCAGCCGCTGCATGAGCAGCCAGCGACCTTCACTATCCTGGGCGATCGCACAGTGCAGCAGCGGCGCTTGCGTCAGCTCCAAGCGCGTGTGACGCGGATCAAAGCGCCGCGTCAATTGCTCGGCGATCGGCCCGTCAGCGGCATCCAGCGTCAGCTTGGTGACCGGCAACTGTGCGTAGCGCCACACCACTTGCGCGGGTGTGGACACGCCCTCCCACACGAACGCGGTGCGCAAAATATCGTGGCGATCGATCACCTGCTGCAGTGCATGCAAATATTGGTCAAGCCGCTCACGACTGTCGAAAGCCAGCTGCACCATCAGCAGATACGGATCGCTGTCGGGCGCGAGTAGATGGTGAAACAGCAGTCCATCTTGCAGCGGCGACAGCGCATAAATGTCTTGGATATTGGCTACGCCACCGGGCACCTGCTTGACGATCCGGTCAATGTCCGCTTGCGTCAGCTCAATGAGCGGCAACATCGACGGCGTAATTGCCGTCGTGTCGGGCGTGATCACGTTGGGCGGCACCACCACGTCACGGCGCTGACCCAACGTCTGCGCCAACGCACTGAGCGTCGGCGCCTCAAACAGCAGCCGCACCGACACACTCAAACCCCGACACCGCAGGCGCTCAATGAGCTGCACCGCGAGCAGCGAGTGGCCCCCGAGCGCAAAAAAACTGTCGTGCCGGCCCACACGTTCGACACCCAATAACTCCGCCCAGATCGTCGCGAGCGTCGTCTCCAGCTCGCCTTGCGGCGCTTCATACGCTTGATGCGCCAGCGCCTCGTCATCCGGGGCGGGCAGCGCATGCCGGTCGAGCTTGCCATTAGGCGTCAGCGGCCACGCGTCGAGCCGCACAAACGCACTGGGGATCATATACTCAGGCAGGCGAGCCGAGACATGTGCCCGCAAGGTACTGACTAAGGCTTCATCGGGCTGGGCCACCACATATGCGACCAGACGTTTATCCTGACCTTCGCCTGTTGCCAACACCACCGCATCACGCACCTGCGGGTGCGCCGTTAAGCACGCTTCGATCTCACCCGGTTCAATGCGAAAACCGCGGATCTTCACTTGCTCATCGTTGCGTCCCAAATACTCCAGATTGCCGTCCGGTCGGTAACGCGCTAAATCACCGGTTTTATACAGCCGGGCACCCGCGTCATCGGAGAACGGATCCGGCACAAAGCGCTCAGCGGTCAGCGCCGGGCGGTTCAGGTAGCCACGGGCCACCCCCGCACCTCCAATATACAACTCACCGACCGCACCCAGTGGCACCGGTTGACCGTGCGCGTCAAGCAGATAAACGCGCGTGTTGGCAATCGGCCGGCCGATGCTCTCAACCAATGTCTCACCACGCTGCATCGGCCGCCACGTCGAATAGGTGGTGCTCTCCGAAGGGCCATAAAGGTTACAGAGACGCTGGATGGGCGTTTGCTCAAAGATTTGCTTAATGAAGCGCGCTGTCAGCGGCTCACCCGCCACGTTAATCGTGGTGGCCGAAGATAGGTTAGCCCGATGCGCCAGCAGGGACTGCAGTGCGAAAGGCACCGTATTAATCAGCGAGACAGGCTGCGTCTGATGCATTAAAACCAATGCGTCCTTGACCAAGTGAACAGTCGAGCCTTGCGCAAGCGGCACAAAGCACTCATAGACGGACAGGTCAAAACTGATTGAGGTAGCAAATAGCGTATGTTGCGTCTCCAAGGGCGTAAAGGTTTGCACTGCCCAGCATAAGAAATTGACGGTTTGGGCATGTTCGACCATCACGCCTTTTGGAGTGCCGGTCGAGCCAGACGTGTAGATTACATACGCCAGGTGCCGGGCCGTCAGGCCTACCACCGAGGGATTCGTGTCCGGCCATGCCGGCAGGATGGCCGGATCGAGCACCGTGCAGGACGCGAGTGCCGCCTCGCCCACCGCAGCGCGCCCGGCCGCATCCGCGAGCACAATGTTCGGTGCCGCATCGGCAAGAATGTGCGCCAAGCGCTCGCCTGGGTAGCTCGGATCGAGCGGCACATACGCGCCACCCGCTTTCAAAATCGCCAGCACCCCCACGACCAGCGCGACACTGCGCTGCACGCTGATTGCCACCCGTACATCGGGCTTGACGCCCAACTCAATCAACTGGTGCGCGAAACGATTGGCTTGTGCGTTCAGCTGCGCATAGCTCAACGTTTGATCTTCAAACACCAGCGCTGGCGCCTCGGGCGTGCGCTCGACCTGCGCTTCGAATAGCTGGTGCACACACCGATGTTTCGGATACGCCTGCTGCGTCGCGTTCCACGTGCTAAGCAGCAACTGGCGCTCGGCCGGTGACAACAATTCAAGCGTGGCGACCAGCTGCTGGGGGCAAGCCACCATGGCGCGTAACATCGTCTGCAGATACCCGACGTGCCGCTCAATCGTGGATCTCTCGAACAGCGCCGTCGCATACCCTAAGCTGCCGATGATCTCGTCACCTGCCTCAGATAAGTTCAGCTCAAGATCGAACTTGGCTATGTCATACTCCAGCTCAGCCGGCGTGGCCGTGAGCCCGGGTAGACGCCACTCGCCTGGTTCATTGTTCTGCCACGCCAACATCACTTGAAACAATGGCGTATGGTCGAGCCGACGCGGCGGTTGCACAATCTCCACTACTTGCTCAAACGGCAGATCTTGATGCGCTTGCGCGTCCAACGTCGTGCGCCGCACGCGCGCAAGCAATTCGCTCGTATCGAGCTCGCCCGACAAATCCACGCGCAACGCCAGCGTATTAACAAAAAAACCAATCAACGACTCGATCTGGCGGTGGTTACGATTAGCGCTGGGCGTGCCGATGACCACGTCGTGCTGGCCCGACAGGCGCGACAGCACCACGCTCCACGCGGCGAGCACCGTCATAAATAGCGTCGTGCCATGCTCACCGCTCAAGCGCTTCAGTGCACGCGTGGTTTGCACATCGATCTGCACCGACACGTGTGCGCCGGCAAACGACTGTTGTGCCGGGCGCGGCCGGTCGGTCGGTAGTTCCAGCAGCACCGGCGCGTCAGCCAGCGTCGCGCGCCAATAGTCGCTTTGTGCCTGCAGCCGCTCGCCCGTGAGCCACTGTCGCTGCCACGCTGCATAATCCGGATACTGAACTGCCAATGGCGGCAACGGATCCGGTTGGCTTCTACAGGCGGCCATGTATAGCGCATTCAATTCACGCACCAGCACCCCGATCGACCAGCCGTCCGATACGATATGGTGTTGCGTGAGTAACATCACATATTCGTCGTCGGCCACTTGAATGCCGCACGCGTGGATCAACGGACCCTGCGCCAGATCGAACGGCGCGTGCGCAGCTTCATGACTCAAGCGTGCCAGTTGCGCCTGCGTATCCGGCACCCCGCGCAGATCATGCCAGCGCAGCGGCACGCCCCTATCCGCCGGCAGCAATTGCACCTGCGGCTGACCCTCGACGCTCACAAACGTCGAGCGCAGCGCTTCATGGCGCGCCAACAGCGCATCCAATGCCTGTTGCCAGGCCGCTCGATCAAGCGGCCCGCGCACATGCAGCGCCAGCGGAATATGATATGACTCACTGGTCCCATCGAGCTGTGCGAGGAACCACAGCCGCTGCTGGGCGAACGACAGCGGCAAACTACCTTCGCGCGACACCGGCGTGATCTCGGGCAGCATCTCGGTGCCTTGTTGCAAGTGGACTTCAAACGCCGCGGCAAACGCAGCCAACGTGGGCGTCGCGAACAACGTCGCTAGTGGCACGTCAGCACCCAGCATTCTCACCCGGTTCATCAACTGCACCGCGAGCAGCGAGTGGCCCCCAAGCGCAAAGAAGCTGTCGTGCCGACCCACACGTTCGACACCCAATAACTCGGCCCAGATCGCCGCGAGCGTCGTCTCGAGCTCGCCTTGCGGCGCTTCATACGCTCGATGCGCCAGCGCCTCGTCATCCGGCGCAGGCAGTGCACGCCGATCGAGCTTGCCGTTGGACGTCAGCGGAAACGCGTCGAGCCGCACAAATGCACTGGGCACCATATACTCGGGCAGCCTCGCCGCCACCTGTGCGCGCAGCGTGCTCGCCAGTGGCTCATCCGCTTCGGCCTGCACATACGCCACCAGCCGCTTAGCCGAACCCTCACCGGTCGCTACCACCACCGCATCACGCACTTGCGGATGCGCCGTTAAGCACGCTGCGATCTCCCCCGGCTCAATCCGAAAGCCGCGGATCTTCACTTGCTCATCGTTGCGTCCCACATACTCCAGATTGCCGTCCGGTAAATATCGCGCCACATCTCCGGTCTTATACAGCCGTGCCTCCGCTTCATCGGAGAACGGATCCGGCACAAAGCGCTCGGCGGTCAACTCCGGGCGGTTCAGGTAGCCCCGTGCCACCCCGGCACCACCAATGTACAGTTCCCCCATTGCGCCCAGCGGCACCGGCTGCCCGTGCTCATCGAGCAGATAAATCTTCAGGTCTGGGATCCGTACGCCAATCGGATTACCCGCTTGCTTACTGTCCTGTTGTCGAAGTGGCCGATACGTCACATGCACAGTCGCTTCGGTAAGCCCATACATGTTGACCAATTGCGGATGACGCTCGTCGTGCGTCGCATACCATGCCTGTAAGAGCGTCGGCTCCAGCGCCTCCCCGCCCAAGATCACATAGCGTAATTGATCCGATAAGGCGCTGTGTACTTGGCTGGCCATCAACGCTTTAAACGCACTGGGGGTCTGATTTAATACGGTGACACCCTGCTCACAAATCAACTGGTAAAAAGCGTCGGCAGAGCGAGCAATCGAATGAGGCACGATGACAAGTTTGCCGCCATAACGCAGTGCACCCCACAGCTCCCAGACCGAGAAATCGAACGCAAACGAGTGAAACAGGCACCAAGTATCATGCTCGTTAAAGCCATACCACGGTTGCGTCGCCTCGAACAGCCGCACCACTTGCGCATGTTCGACCATCACGCCCTTGGGCATACCGGTCGAGCCCGACGTATAGATCACATACGCCAGATGCCGGGCCGTCAGGCCCGCCACCGACGGGTTCGTGTCCGGCAACGCCGGCAGGGTGGCTGGATCGAGCACCGTGCATGACGCGAGCGCCGCCTCGCCCAACGCAGCGCGCCCGGCCGCATCTGCGAGCACCATGTTCGGTGCCGCATCAGCGAGGATGTGCGCCAAGCGCTCATTCGGATAGCTCGGATCGAGCGGCACATACGCGCCACCCGCTTTTAAAATCGCCAACAACCCCACGACCAGCGCGGCACTACGCTGCATACAGATCGCCACGCGCGTGTCCGGCTTGACGCCTAACTCGATCAGCTGGTGCGCGAGGCGATTGGCTTGTGCGTTCAGCTGCGCATAGCTAAACGTTTGATCTTCATACACCAGTGCCACTGCCTCGGGCGTACGCTCGACCTGCGCTTCGAACAACTGGTGCATGCATAAGTACGACGGATAGTCCCGCTGCGTCGCATTCCACTCGACCAGCAGCCGATACCGTTCGTCAGCGTCGAGCAGATCGATGCTGTCAATCGATTGCGTGGCATCGGCAGCGAGCACTTGCATGGACCGGATAAACCGGCGCTCATGCGCGTCGAGCATCTCCGCAGTGTAGCAACCAGGATTGGCATCAAAGTCGATCCGTAATTGACGGCTATTGGGTGTCCAATAGACATTGAGCATCAGATCCTCAACCGGACCCGCGAGCAGATTATGGCTCGTCGATGAATGCCCGCCAAACGACAGCGCGTAGTCAAACGGCATCACGTTGACCTTGATGCCGAAGAGCCGCTGCCCGGCCGGCAGACCAAGTAGACGCCGCAGCGCTTCGCTCGGGTAGCGTTGGTGCCGTAGCCCGCTTTGCATCGCCTGCGCGGCCTGCTGCATGAATGACGACAGGCTCATCCCTGGTCGTATTGTGAGCCGCAGTGGCAATGTATTGGACTTCATACTAGGAATATGCCGGTCTGCACCGAAGCGGGCCTTGACCGGAAGACCCAATACGACGTCTTGCTCACCCGTGAATCGATAAAGATACGCGGCCATCGCCGCCGTCATAAACTGCGTTAGCCGAGAAGCGTCCAACGCGGTGTCACCCAGCGCCTGGGTGGCCAGGTAAGTCGTCTGACGCAACCGCTGCTGTAAAGCCGGAGCGGCACGGTTGGCCAGTGTCGCAGGCTCAGGCCAATGGGCGCAGTGCTTGAGCCAATACGCTTCGTCCTTCTCCCGCTGCGCGGAGCTCTGATACTGTGCATCGCTTTCTAACAGCGTCAGTACCGAGCCCAACGTACAGGACGCGGGCTCATTCCCAGCACACAGCGCGCTATACACGTGTGCAACGCGTTGCGCGATCAGGTACTGGCCATGGCCATCCATCATGATATGGTGATAGCGCTGATACCAAAACCACTGCTCGGGCGCGACTTTCAACAATGCATACTGGAAAAGCGACCCTTGCACTAGATCCACCAGCTGTTCATAATCGGTGCGCATCCACGCCTGGGCCGCTGCCTGAGGATCGGCTTGTGTCGTGAGGTCCAGAACCGGTATTGACCACGCGGGTGTACCGATCCTCTGCCGCAACCCGTCATCGCTATCGACAAATTGCAAGCGCAGGGTGTCGGCCTCATTGATGACTTGGCGCAATGCCGCTTCAAAGACGGTCGCATCAATCACGCCATCGATCACCGTGTACTGCGCAATGTTGTAAACAGGGCTGTCTGGATGTAGTTGCTGCGCGAGCCAAACTTCGGTTTGCGCACTGGATAACGGCTGTGTAACAGGCGTGACGCTAACATCCATAACAAAGCTCCGACTCAGGCGACCAAGCGGCCTGTTAATTAATAGGTTTATCAATTAATTTCAATGCCGCACTCAGAATCTCTCGTTGTTCTTCAGGAACCACTCCGGCTTTTATGACACGTCGCGTGTAATCCTTAACCATTTACTGCGGCGATCAGGGCCATTCATCGGCACGCGTCAGTGCGCCGTTCGTATCACTTGGCTGACCAGTGATTGTGCCACGGTCAGTTTATGTCAAGCTTTAGTGGAAACATCAGGCATAACGCGCGTGAAGCTGCGCGAGAATTGGCACTACAGTGGGCCAAGCAAGACAGTTAAAACGAACAGAGCAAGCCAGTGCGTCGCACAGGCGCGGCGTCATTGGGCTCAGTGCTGGGATGCTTCTTCACCGTTCCCTCCAGACATCAATTTTATTTAGCCATACGGCTACGACAACGCACCTGTTCCCTGACCATCAGCTCGACACTCACTGCTTCACGTCTCGCAAGCACTGTGCCCAGCCACCAAGAGCCGCGATAAAAATTCAGCCAATTACTCCGTCTAACATCTATTTAAAAAACTATAGGGGCCCGTCACATAGTGTAAGCAAGCATATTACCTTTACTTAAAACGACAGATCTTGAGCGAATGAAACAATACATTAAAATTTGCAACCAAAGACCACATGATCGCCATACGAGATGGATGAAGTATGGTTTAAGGGCGTGCCTAGATCACCGTTCATGACCAGAAGAGTAAGGCTAAGCGGATACCATTGAAACTTCGATATCGCCGCGCATGACCGTACTACCGTCAATGGACAAGCAGCGTCGGTATCCCGCCCTGGCGTTGACAGAGATTTACGCCCTTGAACGAGCAGCACCCACAGTAAGCGCATTAAACTGAAGCTAGCCACCCATTTGCCTGTCACGTCTCGCAAGCAGGCTGTCGAAAGACTCGACGGGTATGCTTTACGATGAAAAAACTGAAGCGTTCCACCCGGTCCTAAAATTGGGCTGCAAGGCACACCGTTACGCACGGCAGAGCGGCTGCCTAATATCATTTCGGCACATATAACTGTCCGGCTATTAAAATGATCTTTACTAGATCAAACAAAAATAGTTCAAATAACGCTTGCTGATATATTTGGCAATTTCTTTTCAGTTAACTTGCCCATAGGACGTGCGGTGTTTCTGATACTGTGTCACCCAGGCGGGATCTTCGGGCACAGTAGCGAACGACGAGTTCATAGGGTTAATATTGCGGCGCTGCAGGTCACACACGGCCGCGCGCAATGCGTCAATGTGGATTCGGTCCGCTGCATCCACAGGAATTCAGATCAGGTAATCGCAACCGATCTCAAGCACATCCGCGGCTTTGCGCAACGAATAGTGCTCGCGCTCCGATACAAGGATAGCGAGCCCGTCGTAGCCGTAATGGCGAAGCGCCTGCATGAGCCCGAAACGGTTGACCCCGGCGAAGCCAGCTCGGGGACGCAGTAGATTATTGCGGCTCGCCCATAGCGCGGTGAGATTGGCCACCGTGCCGCCCGAGCAGAATCCACCGAGCGCATGATTGCCGCTATGCAGCCATCTTCGATAAAATGCATCGTCCTGACCCAAAACCAGCTTGTGCAGCATCCCGATGACCTGGCGCTCAAGCGCCGTCATCGCAGCAGAGGTTTCTAGCTTCACGACATTTTGGTTTAGCGCGGTCAGCATCTTCGCGAGCGACGGTAAAAACGACGGTAGCGACGAGGTCATGTGTCCGACGAAGGTCGGCGACGCGACCGGCATCACGCGACTGAACACGTCGTCGAGCAAGTGTACGGCGTGTTCGTCAGGCAACGCCGCTGTCTCAGGAAGATCGACCGTCGAGAACGTCGTTTCGGCATCGGCATGCGCACTACCTGACTTGAACCGGTTGCTTGCAAAAAACGCGGCTGGTACTGCGTGATCAGCTGCTCAAGCCACACGAATTCGCCGCGGTCCGCGTCGAACCATTGCAACACATCGTTCAGCTCGTGTGCTGCGCTGTCATTATCGGGCAGGCTAACCATGACCACTATCGGTTAACACGATCGAATTCTCGATTAAGAGTATTAAGCATTTCTGCATTGTAAAATTTATCGTACCGCATTCGTCTGTCCTTAAGCTTATTGATGCTCCAATTCATTTAGCTTGCGGGCTAGGATGGGAACAATGATAGCCATCGATTCCGGCTTGAGCATTGCGCTATGACTGCAGTGAATATTGAAAACTTCGATATTCCCCCGCACATAAGGGTTCCACGCATCAGGCGTGACTAGCGGTTCACATCCCGCCTCTGCTACCGTGGCTCGAAATAATAGCGCATCACCGCCATACTGCGATGGAGAATAATCTCTTACGATACGCACATTATTCTTTGCAATTTCCTCAGTCTTTTCCAATAAATGTTTACCCATCGCCAAGATGAATTCATTGCCATAGTGGTCGGCGAGCACCTCTCTCACCATCGCCTGGTCAATTTGATTTTCTTGCTCTTCGAAAGCTTTGCCCGCAAAAGGGGAGCTATCTAGTAACGCCAGCAACGCCACTTTTCCGCCTTCGTGTTCGAGTCGAACAGCCATGCTATGCGCCACATTGCCGCCGAGGCTCCATCCTAATAAGCAGTAAGGCCCTTTGGGCTGAACGCAGCGCATTTGCTCAAGATAGTCTGACACCATCTCGTCAAGCGTAGACGCAAGCGGGCTTGTTCCATCAAACCCGCGAGCCTGCAAGCCATAAAGGGGCTGATCCGGGGGAAGATAGTTGGACAGACCCATATAGCTCCAGCTCAGACCCAATCCGGGATGAATGCAGAAAAGAGCAGGACGGCTACCTGTGGGTTTAAGAGGAAGTAGAACGGAAAACGAGTCTCCTTGCATCTTGTCATGCTTAACTAAATGGCGTGCTAAGCCTGCGAGGGTGGGTGCCTCAAACAGCGTACGAATAGCAGGGTCAACCCCTAACGCTGTGCGTACACGCGCCGCGCAACGCCTGCAGCGCCGCACACGCGTGCCCGTCGATACCGTGTCCTATACTTGTAGGCAACATATACTTTGTTGGCGCTCCACGGCCCACGCGGACGGCGCATTCGATCCCGCCGCGTGCCCATGCCAGCGCAAGGAGAGCATCCGATGGCTACCGTTGCACAGATCTTGAAGAGCAAGCCGGACACTATCGTGCATACGATCGACGCGTCCGCACTGGTCTACGATGCAATGAAGCGTATGGCTGAGAAGCAAATCGGCGCGCTGGTCGTGACCGAGGACGGCAAGATTGTCGGCATCGTCACCGAGCGCGACTACGCCCGCAAGATCGTGTTGATGGACCGCTCCTCGAAGGCCACATCAGTGCGTGACATTATGACCCGTGAAGTCCGTTACGTGCGCCCGGAGGACAGTGCGCAAAGCTGCATGGCCCTGGTTACCGAGCGACGTCTACGGCATCTGCCTGTTATCGACGGAGGACGGCTCGTCGGCATGATTTCGATCGGCGACTTGGTCAAGAGCATCATCTCCGACCAGGCGTTTACGATCCAACAGTTGGAGCTCTACATCCGCGGCGAGCGCGCGTAGACTCGCGCGCGTGGACTAGCTTGCGAAATGGTCCATCGCGTGAGCGCGCGTGGATGCGCCAGCGCGCCGTAGCAATGTGCGCGCCCGCACATAAAACCCTGAATCGCCCCTCTAAGATCGGCTAATTCACGGACTGTCACCACCAAGACCATGAGCGCCAGATTAAAAACGCCCCATGGCGTGGCACCGGGCTTCACTAGACGGGGATCGGCGCGCAGCAGCAAACAGGTGCGCATCACGCGCAGAATCAAGCCCCGGCTGGGACCAGCAGGAACCCGCGCCGCCGCTACCCGCTCGCACGCCGACTCAACGGCAAACGACGAGGGTTCCTACTACGCGCGACGACAACAAGGGACTGAACCGGCGTACGCCACGGCACGCTCGTTCGATGCCACGCCGCCATCATTCGTTACGCCACCGTGGACCGGCCTGCAACGTGCTCCACTCGCGCGACGTCACATAGTCGCACTCGCCGCCTTGCTGGTGCTGGGCGCCGGCGCTTTGGGGGTAACAATCAGCCAGCTCTACCAGGACAAGACGTCGTCGGAGTCGCACCAGTATGCCGATATCATGCGCCGTGAGGCGCTGACGCAATCCAATGTGAGCGCCAGCACCGTCCCATTGTTCGATGCTGCCACGCTTGCAAGCCATACCGCTCGCTTGAGTGCGCAAGCACCGCAGCAGGCCGTCACGACACCGTCGAGCACCTTGCCGTCGCCGCAAGCGCGCATGCAGGCATCCGATATTGTGGCATTCGCGCGCATACCGCCAGCACGCAGCGCGAGTCCCGCGAGCACGGATTGGGACGCTGTGCAGCGCAGCCTACCGCGGGCACGCCATGCAAAGGTGCGCAAAGCTATCGCCCCGGAGACGCAAGACACCGACGGGCACACTGTACCGGTCAGGGCACATCCCGCCCAACATGCGGTGGCCGTTGCTGTGTCGCCCAAGCCGATGCAGCCACTCGCCGACACGCCGAGTGTGTCCCGCGCCGAGGCACGCGCGGCAACCGACGCTTTGACACAGGAGGCAATCACGCCACTGCCGCCGCAAGCCGCTCACGTCGATCCAACGCAGCCGCCGGTTGTCTATGGCATACAGACGGCCCCTTCGACCGCCGCGGCCGCGCCCCGCCCGCCGGCCGACGTGCCGTATGCAGCCGAGGCAACCGGTCCGTATGCCCCGCCATCCGCTGCCGAAGCAACCGCGGCATTGACGGCCCGGGCCGTCGCGCTACCGTCCCCGCAACCGATCCGGCCGGCCACCGCGGCTACGCGTCCGGCGCCCGTGCGACCACCTGCCGATACCAATGCTGCGGCTTCAATCAACGACGAACCGACGGCGCCGATCAATGATCAATACGGACCCTTAAATTTGGAGCCCCGGCGTTAAAGGTTCTGCCGGCTTGGCGGACTGCGTTTCGCAACTGTCTCCGCTGCCTTTGTATCTTAAAAATGAGTGTGGTAGGTTCAACTGATGGATGCAACACCAATGCTGGCGTTTAGTTTATCTGCTGGCGTCGCGAACCCCAAAGTTTTTTTTGGACGTTGATTCAACTGCATGGCGATTTTGTTCAATTCTGCCTGCGAGTAGCCCGCAAGGTTAGTACCTTGCGGGAAGTACTAGCGCAGAAGGCCGTTGGTGTTTGTAGTGGTCAACTGATTCCGGACACTGCATTAAGTTTTTCTTCCGCAACCGCTGGAGCCAGTGCGCCATTGAACTGATGCGGCCGTATCCAATTGTACCGGTGCATCAGGTAGTGACTGATATCCCGGTGTGCTTCCTGTGCCGACATGTAACCCATTGGTGGCAGCCATTCTGTCTTAAAGCTACGGAACAACCTCTCCATCGGCGAATTGTCCCAACAATTTCCGCGGCGACTCATGCTCTGCTTTATCCGATAGCGCCACAGCCGCTGACGCAATTTCCGGCTGGCATACTGACTGCCCTGATCCGAGTGGAACAACAATCCTTGCGCTCGGCCACGCTGCTCATAGGCCATTTCCAACGCCTGCACGACCCAGTCGGCATCCGGACGCGTCGAGAGAGCCCAGCCAACAACGCGCCGCGTGAACAGGTCGAGCACCGCCGCCAGATAATGCCAACGGCCTTGCGCCCAGACATACGTGATGTCGCCGCACCAGAGCTGATTCGGCGCATCAGCCTTGAACTGACGGTTGAGATGGTTCGCAATATCGATCCGCTCAACCGTCGCTTGCTTGTACGCATGGCCACCAGGCTGTTTGCAGATCAGTGCCAGCTCCTGCATCAAGCGACTGACCTTGAAACGGCCAATCGCCGTGCCTTCCTCCCGCATCATGCTCATGATGCTGCGGCTGCCGGCAGAACTGCGACTCTGGACGAACAGCTCGTGAACTCGGCTACGCAACGCCATGCGTTGGACATCAACGTGTTTGGCACGATCCCGGTACGCATACAGACAGGAGCGCGATACGCCCAATACCGAGCAGATCAGTTCGACCGATTCGCTCCCGCAGATCCGATCAATTACTTCGTACGTTCGATGCCTTCCGACATCAAGAGCGCGGTAGCCTTTTTTAAAATGGCCTTCTCACGCTCGAGGCGTTCTATACGCGCCTCGAGTCCTTTAATGCGTTGCTGATCCGGCGTGATCGCCTTGCCTTGAGGCATGATGCCCTGACGTTCCTGCTGAAGCGGGTGCACCCAGCGACGCAGTACCGTCTCGCCGACGCCCACCGAACGGCTCGCCTCCATATGGCTATAGCCCTGCTCGAGCACCAGACAGGCGGCTTGCTGTTTGAATTCCGGGGAAAACGTACGTCGCTGCTGCTTCATCAGACACCTCTTCATGGCGAGCATTCTCGCCTAGATCAGTGTCCGGTTTCATTAGACCACTACAGAAGATAGCGTTTAGCCGCCTTGGACCGCATGACAAGCCGATACTTCACTCGGATCAAGGTTGGCAGTACCAGATGTCGGTGTATCGCAAGGCGCTCCAAAAGCATTCCGTCATGCAGAGCATGTCGCGCAAAGGCAACTGCCTCGTGGATAACATCACAACAGCCAATCATCTTTGAGAAGGCGAAGGTATGCGAGTTTGAAGCAACCCTGCCAAGCCGACTTCTCTACTCACGGTCCGCGGCATCGCAGAGAAGCATAACTTTGTAAGCCTTTTCATCTGGGATCTAAAGCGGAACGATTTCCTTTATCTTTTTTTTATTTTACTAACAATATCGCAACGCGATCTATTGGAAAGGGCTTGCTACGTGCACAGGTGTGTCCACGGGTACCCGCTTTCATGCGGCCTTTATGTAAAGATTGTGTAATAAATTTCTCTATCTTTGCCGACGAGCCGTGCGAAATGGACAAGCTTCGCGCGCTCCAAGCTACGTGTGTACGGTGCGGCCCGAGATGGTGGAATGTAACTAAACCTGCACCATCACTTATTCGATCCGCACGTTGTTTCGGCTGCGTGCTGCTTACCATTGCCAGCTTCACACGAGCTTCTTCAGCAGTGTGCGTTACCAACAGACGATGTAATAGCTGCCGCATATGGGCATCGCACTATCCGCCAAGAACATGGCGTTTACAGCCCATCGCTGTGCTCAGCTTCCCGCTTTTAGCTAACCTGCCGTGCGGCTTCGCTTCGTGTCGCGCCGTTTCTTGTTATCGATTGCCGAGCTTACCGATGGACTTTGATCTGAATGCCGCTTTGAACGACTACCAAGCCTACATGCGTGCGTTGGAGTCGTGCCCGCAAGCTGCTGCGTCGGCGCCCCCGTCGACATTGAAACCAGCAAGCGGTGGGCTGGCGAACCCGTTGGCCAGCCGGCCCACGACATATCATGACCTGCCGCCCGAACTGATTCAGCAGATCGGTGACTACGTGCCTGTTCAAGACGTGGGAAGTTTTTCAGCAGTCGATCGTCGTACGTATCATGCGATGCATAGTCGGCGTTTAGTCTACCGCTACTGGCAACAAGCCAACCAAGTCGTAAGTCTCGCGTCAGTCAACCAGCTGCTCAATGAAATGGAGGGCACGCTCGCCGATCCGGCGCAGCACGTCGAGCCGATTGAGGCGTTGCGCCAGCGGTTGGAAGCGTTGCCGTATCGCGAGCAAGGCGAAGCCTTCAAGCGCATGTACGCGGCGGCGCAGCGTATTCCGAAGGATGGCGTGCAGATACAAAAAGCGCTGTTGTTGCACACATTGTCCGATTTTCATTGGAGCCATCGCGATGAATTATTCGACTTCGCTTACGCGATGGCGCAGCGGCGTGCGCCCGAGGAGGAGAATGTCTGGACGGAACTCGCTGACAGTTTGGGATTCTTGTTGTTTGGCTCAGCTGAGTTTGTCGAGCGTTATCAGGCGCTCGTGGCTCGGCTTGCATCCTTGAGGGTGTCCGAGCAAGCGGAGCTGATCCCGGTATTGTGTCTGCGAATGATTCACTTTGGTGGAAACGACGACCGTCGCCCTGAGCTGTATGCGGTGTTACTCGGACAAGCGCTGCAGTTACCGCTTTCTGTTCAAGGCGCATCAGTTGGCATGTTAGCAAGTTTCATATGGGTTTTGCCGCAAGCGGAGCACCTCGCACAGTACATGCAGCTGCGTGATTTGGCGCTGTCGCTGCCTGACGAACAGTTGGGCGTTGCGCTACGCGATCTTCCAGAGGGGTTGACGAATTTACCGCATGAGCATCACGCACACGAATTCCAGTTACTGGTGCCAGCATTGCTGCGCGTACTGCCAGCGCAGCGCGCGCAGGTCGCAGTGGGCCTACTAACGTGTACCTACAAACTGGACGATGCACTGATAAAGTGGGTGTGGCAGCAGGGTTTGAGTCTATTGAATGGCGCGGGCGAAGCTGCCTTATGCGATGTGCTTAGCAGACTTCGAGCGCAGGGTTCGATACGTAACTTAGACGATCGTCAATGGAATATAGCGAGGGGTGAAATCACCCGCTTTATGGAGGCCAACCAGTTCTCCGAACCGGCCCGGGTGCGAATTCAGGACAGTGTGCCTTGGTTCAGAAGTGTGCCACGTTAACCTGCGGCTGAACCAACATACTTCGTTTATCCGGGAGATCCTTCGCGGATCTGACAGGGCGATGCCAGTTCACCGTCTACCTTCAAGTGGTGAACCACCACCCTAGGATTCATCATGGATCACCGGATACCTCTTTCTTCCATTAATGTAGGCGCCAGCACCTCATCCGCGCCACCCAGCATTTCGCAGCGCTCAACGGCTCCCTTGCAGGGAACCCCTCGCTCTACGCCTTCGGCGCTTTCGGGGCTGTGTTGCCTAAGCCGAAGCTCAAGCACTGAGACCAATGGGTCTATAGCAGAAGAGACCCACGGACAATCGATCGGTCAGTCAGTGCTTTCTGGGGTGCACAGTTGTATAACGAGTTGCTTGCCGAGTTTGGGACCGAATCTTTCCAACTTGACACCAGAACAGCGCAGCAAGTACTACTGCAATCTGGCAGCGGATTATGCCAGGCGTTCCGCAGAATGCGATTCGAATGGTGATCCACTGCATAAAAAAGAAAATGAAGAATTGACGAGTAAAGGCAACGTATGTTGGGATGCGGTCAAGGACTGTGCATTTAAAGCAGGGGCCATCCCTAAAAATCGGTATAAATCGGTGAATGCTAAGACAGATTTGGTTACATCGTCCGATACACGGATAAATAATGCCAATGAATTGAGAAACGTGCCACCCGGACACACTCTCGGCTTCTTCGAGGCCGTAGGCAAATTAACCGAGTCCCCTCGCATAGCAACCAAACCCTTCCACGTGATGCTTACCACGGGCGACAATAAAGCCGCCGGACATAAAAATGGATGCATTGAAATCGGCAATCCTAGCGGCTGGGAAGAGCTTGATTTGAGCCAACTAAAATGGCATGAAGGCTACTTTATCGCTAGCTCGGAGGCAAAGGGTAAAGAGATTGACTTGAGCCGGTTAAGAGAACAAAATGGTCACTTTGTACTTAAAGAACCTAATAAAAAAGGCGTTTATTACAAGGCTTTTGTCGTCACCCATCGGCCCATCAGCGAAGCCGGCAAGCAACCGAGCAACGAAGCCTCCACCTCGGCGCAAGTGTGATGATCGAGCGGTGCTGGCAGCCACTCAAGGCAAGCTGCATGGCTTACCTTGCAACACAGGTGCCTATCTCCGTTGAAGTGCTGCTCGGGAAGCCCGGCTGATACCCTAGATTTTGTTCCGCAAAGCGGAAAAGCCTCAGGCGAAATACGGGTTTGCGGACTGCGACCCAAACTCGATTGCGGAACGGATTTTCCCATAAAAGTTAATATCTATAAAATTTTCGAGAGCCTCAAAAACCGAGCGGGCAAGCGATGACAGTACGTGTTACGCAGCAAGTGTTCGGCGCGCTGCTGTCAAAGCCGTACCCCCTCGGGCGCAGTGAGCGCAAGCTAGCGCTATACCGAACTCGGCTTCGTGAAATTGTGCAGCTGCTGCAGACGTAAGCCACTGAAAAGCGGCTGTCGAGTCACCGATGAGCCAAAACGCGCAGTCAGTCGATCGATGATGCTCGCTCTCGCCGTGGCGGATTAAGCTTTGACGAGCATCACGTTCGTTCACCATGGGCCAAGTCTTGCCTTTTTGGCACCGTCACTGCAACCCACCCTGTTCACTATTTCGCAGCGTAATCGCCTTGGCTCACTCGCCGAGGTGATGGTGACTGATTCAAAGCTAGACACCATACTTATTTTGTACCATAATGATCATTATGGTCAATGTGGCAATGGAGGGTGCGATGATTACCGAAGTCAATGCCGTGAATTTCCGACAAAATTTGGGCGAAATGCTCAATCAGGTACAGTATCGCAACGACAGTATCGTGATCAATAAGGACGGCAAGCCGGTCGCAGCGCTCGTCGACGCCGAATTATTCACCCGCATCCGGCGTATGCAGGACCGCTTCGATGCGCTTAGCAGCCGAATCGCCGAAGCCTATGCCGGCGTGCCGGTTCAGGAAGGTCAGGCGGAGATCGATGCCGCGGTGGCCGCTGAGCGGAAGCGGTGCTGATGGCTGGCTTACGTGTTGTGCTTGATACCAACGTGTTGGTTTCGGGCTTGGCTTACCCGAGCAGCGTGCCTGGGCGCATCGTTGCAGCTTGGCGTCAAGGCGGGTTGGAGGTGGCACTGTCGCACTACATTTTAGACGAGATGGTCCGGGTTCTACCGCGGTTGCCTAGGGTAGGCATGACACCGGCGCAAATTCGCGACCTAGCCGATAGTTTTATGTTATTAGCCGATGTAGTCGAGCCAGAAGGCGCGCAGGACGCAAGTTTGCGTGATTCGGCTGACCAGCCCGTATTACTTACGCTGCTGGCAGCGAAAGGGCAGTATCTCATTACGGGGGACAAAGATTTGTTGGCGCTGGTGGATCGATATCCCATCGTCACGCCGGCGGATTTTTGGAGGCGCCATGGGACCTAATTGAAATCGGCTGGTGATGCAAATACCAGGCGTGGGTCGAACAAAAGAATGGATCAGTCGTGCGCCGCCTCGTCGGGTATGGCCGGTTACGCGGACTTGAAGCCACGCAAACCCTTGCCTGCCTTTACGAGGTGCCACGTTTGTACATTAACTTCTTCCAGCCTTCATTTAAGCTGCAATCGAAGACACGTCATGGCGCGAGAGTCACGAAACGGTATGAAGCGCCGTTGACGCCGCTCGAGCGCGTGCTGCGCTCGGCGTCGGTGCCGCAGGCAACCACACCTGCTCGTGCTCCCCTCGCGGATTTCCTGGCGAGCCTTGGCACAGCGTGGCAGGACGGCGAGGTAAGACCAACGCATCAGCGAAAGGCGCGTGTGCCTCACACTTGGCGCAACCGGGAAGATCCATTCGAGCATACGTGGCCGACGATACAGCGATGGCTGGAAGCCGAACCGGGCATCACGGCCAAGAAGCTACATGAGCGTCTCGTTGCCATGGCGCCGGCGATGTATTCCGGCGCGCAGCTGCGCACTCTACAGCGCCGTGTGAAGGCATAGCGATCGAACCGCGCCAGAGAACTGGTAGCCAGAATACTGGGTGATGCCGATGCAATGAAGGCTGGGGTAGGTTCAACCGGTCGTCGCAACATCTTCTGGTCTAATGCAAATCCAGGAGGTCAGGTAAGTGCCCCAGAAAAGATGGGGCCTATCGGCCGCGCAGAAGGCTTTGTTGTGGCAGCGGTGGAAGGAGGGCGAGTCGTTAAGTGATACGGGCGCTCGCTGGGCAAACACGCGGCGTCGATCCATGCCATCGTACGGCCGAACGGCGGCATCATGCCTATCGCGCGCAAGCGCTCAGCTCGAGCATTGACGCTTGCGGATAGAGAGGAGATTTCGCGCGGCCTCGGCGCCAGCTATTCGCTTCGCAAGATCGCAAATACTGGGCGCAGCTTGGCCCGTTCCTCCAACGTCGCATCGTGGCGCACGTGCTGGTCGGTATCTCGCATGGTCCGTATTGCTCGATCAGTTGCACGCTGCGGGACAACGCGTATTGCACATACCGTTCATGTCATCCATGACATTTATTACCGTACCGCTCATGCCGAGTGCTGTACTGACGCCAACGCACCTTCGCCATTCGCGGCGCTGACGATTGCCACACGTAGCGCGTCCGCCTGCGGCAGCACGTGATGGGCAAAGCAATGCGCGGTCGCGATCTTCGCGTCGCAGAATACCGGATCCTGTGCCCGTATGGCATGCGCCGCAAGCATCGCGCGCGCAAGCTGCCACCCACACAGCACGATGCCGCACAGCTTCAGGTACGGCACACTACCGGCATAAACCGCGTTCGGATCCGTCATCGCGTGACCGATCACGAACTCGATCGATTCGGCCAGCGCAGCGCGCGCCGCCGCCAGGCGCTTGCGCATTGCCGCAAATACTGACTCCTCGTGATGGGCCAGCTCACACTCGGTGAGCGCAATCTGCTCGCACAGCCCGCGAGCGACCGCACCGCCGTCGTGCACGGTCTTGCGGCCCACTAAATCGTTCGCCTGGATAGCGGTCGTGCCTTCGTAAATCGGCAGAATGCGCGCGTCACGGTAATGCTGCGCGGCGCCGGTTTCCTCGATGAAACCCATGCCACCGTGAACTTGCACGCCCATGCTGGCAACGTCAACCGACAGCTCGGTGCTCCAGCCTTTGACGATCGGCACCAGGAACTCATAGCGCCGCGCATATTGTTCCCGCACCGAAGCGTCCGGATGCCGATGCGCGATATCGCAGGCAGACGCGGCAAAGTAGTTCAGCGAACGGGCACCCTCGGTCAATGCACGCATCGTCATCAGCATCCGCTTGACATCCGGATGCTGGTCGATCGTCACCGCCTGCTTGGCCGAGCCATCGACCGGACGGCTCTGCACGCGCTCGGCCGCATACGCAGCGGCCTGTTGGTAGGCGCGCTCGGCAATCGCCACGCCCTGCATGCCGACCGAAAACCGTGCCGAGTTCATCATGATAAACATGTATTCCAGACCGCGGTTTTCCTCGCCGACCAGCTCGCCAATCGCCCCCCCGTGGTCACCGAACTGCAGCACCGCGGTCGGACTCGCCTTGATACCGAGCTTGTGCTCGATCGACACGCAATTCACGTCGTTGCGCGCGCCCGGCGCGCCGTCACCGTCGAGCAAGAACTTCGGCACGATGAACAGCGAAATACCCTTGACGCCCGGCGGCGCGTCGGGTGTGCGGGCCAACACGAGATGGACGATGTTGTCCGCCATGTCATGCTCGCCGTAGGTGATGAAGATCTTTGTGCCAAACAGCTTGTAGGTGCCGTCTGCCTGGCGTTCCGCGCGCGTGCGCACCAACGACAGGTCCGAACCGGCCTGCGGCTCGGTCAAGTCCATCATGCCGGTCCATTCGCCGGCGATCAGCTTGGGCAGGTAACGCGCCTTCTGCACGTCGCTGCCGGCGGTCAACAACGCCTCAATCGCGCCATCGGTCAACAACGGGCAGAGCGCCCATGACAGGTTCGCCGCATTGATCATCTCGTTGCATGCGCTCGCAATGAGCTTGGGCAAGCCCTGTCCGCCAAACTCAGGCGGATGCACGACGGCCTGCCAGCCGCCTTGCGCGTATTGGCGATAGGCCTGCTTGAATCCCGCAGTCGTGGTGACCGCCCCGTCGGCCCATGTGGACGGCTGCGTATCCCCGGTACGGTTCAACGGCACGAGTACCTGCTCGGCGAATTTCGCGGCTTCCTCAAGCACGGCTTGCGCAGTTTCTAGCGTCGCCTCCTCATAGCCGGGCAGGCGGCTAACTACATCGATGTCCGCCAACGCGTTCATCGTAAACAACATATCTTTGACCGGTGCACGATAGCTCATCGCCTGGCTCCTTTTCAAACATCGCAGCGTCGTCCACCGAGAGCGCACGGCCTGCCGCTGCTTTGCCACCGTACGCGCCGAACGCACACGGCGTTCAATCACACACCATCGTAACGACGAATGGCTGCGAGACCATTATCCAAAGCTGCCTTTTCATTGACAAAACGTGCCGCGCGCCGGTGATTTACCGACTGCGGCGAACGGCCACGAGCGCTATCTCGACTGCACAATCTCAGCTATTGGCACTGACGCGGTATGGCTCGGCGCGATTGAACGAGGGAGCATGCAGGTCCATGCGCGGGAATTTGAGCGGCTCGGTTACGATACATGAACGAGGCACGCGAGGTACGCGACGGGGAGTCCGGCGCTATCCCATCTGCCGGTACATATTGGGTGTGCTGCCGGTCCACTGGCGAAACGCGCGGTGAAAAGCGCTTGGATTGTCGAACCCGACATCGTAGGCGATCGCCGCAATTGCATCGTGCGAGCGGGTCAGCCGCTGGATCGAGATATCGCGCCGCACCTCGTCCTTGATACCCTGGAATGTCGTGCCTTCCGCCGCCAACCTGCGGCATAGTGTGCGCACCGACCAATGCATCACGTCTGCAACCGCATCGACCGTCGGTACCGTCGGCAAGCTCTGTGCGATGAACTGGCGCACCCGGTGGCAAACCAGTTCTTGGCCAAATGACACGAAGATCCAATCCTCCGGCGCCCGCGCGAGAAACCGCTGCAGATCAGCCTTACGACGCCGTATCGGCATGTCCAGATAGGCTGCCGCGAAACGCATTTTGGTACACCGAGCGGCAAAGCGCACTGGACCAGGAAACAGATACAGGTAGTCACGCGCGTGCGGCGGGCGCGGGCAGTCAAACTCCACGTCGATCAACGGAATGCGCATCGCCACCAACCACGATGCGACACCATGAACCAATTTAAGCATCAACTCGCGGCCGAGCGGGCGGACAGCGCCGGAGTCCGAGTTGCCCACCACGAGCGTCACGCATCCAATACCGTCCTCGCAATGGGACTGTAGGCGGAAGTCGTCCAGGATCAAGTGAAAGAACTGGCCGAAGCGATGCAGTGCGACTTCCAGACGCGGCGCATCTAGCAAACTCAGGCACAGGTACTTGAGCGTGCCATTGCGCAGCGGACGGCTGAAGACGCCGGGCATCTCGTCGTCCAACTCAGTGGCAAGCAACCGGTATAGTGTGGAGAATTGCTCTTCGGTGACCCGCGCGTCCGGCTTCTCGAGCAGCGGACGCGGGATACCCGAGCGCTCGGCAAGTCGGGCGACGGCGTGCGGATCCGCGCCGGCAAGAAAGCCATTCACCAGAGAGATCGGCACGGTGGCAACGAGCGGATTCGCGGCATCAGACATGTGACGAACAGGCATAAGCACGGCGGCAACGGCACGCTGAACTGGTATTGTGTCACAAGCATCATGGCGGACCGCCGCCTCACCCGGCACCTGAGATAATGCCGGTTTCCCCGATATTGTTTCCAGGAGAAACGAAGTGACCGACCAGTCATCTCCTTCATCGAGCGAGACACCACGGCGCGTCGCGTTTCTCGGACTCGGCGTAATGGG
The DNA here is from genome assembly GCF_900156195.1 of Burkholderia sp. b14. Classification (NCBI taxonomy): domain Bacteria; kingdom Pseudomonadati; phylum Pseudomonadota; class Betaproteobacteria; order Burkholderiales; family Burkholderiaceae; genus Burkholderia; species Burkholderia sp. b14. The sequence goes on along the minus strand of NZ_FTPJ01000002.1, from coordinate 188,528 downwards.
CTACCCGATGGCCGGCCATCTCGCCAAGGCCGGGCTGGACGTGACAGTGTACAACCGCACGGCGGCCAAGGCGCAGCGGTGGGTTGCCGAATACGGCGGCCGGTTGGCGACTACGCCCCGCGAGGCCGCACGGAACGCCGACATTGTGCTCGCGTGCGTAGGCAACGACGATGACTTACGCAGCGTGACGCTGGGCGGGCACGGTGCGTTCGCCGGCATGTCGCGCGACGCGGTGTTCGTCGACCATACAACCGCCTCGGCCAATGTCGCCAGGGAGCTATTCTCGATCGCCGGTGAACAAAGCCTGCATTTCATCGACGCGCCGGTATCGGGCGGACAAGCCGGCGCTCAGAACGGCAAGCTGACGATCATGTGCGGCGGCGACGCCGCAGTGTTCGAGCGCGTCGCGCCCACGCTGCGGCACTATGGCGTCGCGGTCACGCTGCTGGGCGAATCCGGCGCGGGCCAGTTAACCAAGATGGTCAACCAGATCGCAATTGCCGGCGTCGTACAGGGGCTGTCAGAGGCCGTTCACTTCGGGCAACGCGCCGGGCTGGACATGCCGCGCGTACTCGAGGTCATCGGCAAAGGCGCAGCCGCGAGTTGGCAAATGGACAACCGCGGCAACACGATGATCGAAGGCCACTTTGATTTCGGCTTTGCGGTCGATTGGATGCGCAAGGACCTAGCGATCTGCCTGGATGAAGCCAAGCGCAATGGCGCGTCGCTGCCCGTCACCGCGCTGGTCGATCAGTTCTACGGCGACGTTCAGGCGCTCGGCGGCCGGCGCTACGATACATCGAGCCTGATCGTGCGACTGCGTCAGCTCAGCGCGTAACGGCGTCAGCCTTAAACATCGCCTTGATCCCGCGCACCGCCTGCCGTATTCGCGATTCGTTCTCGATCAAGGCAAAACGCACATGGTCGTCGCCGTGGTCACCAAGCCGATCCCCGACGACACCGATACCTTGGCCTTTTGCAGCATCTGCTTGGCGAACTCGAGCGAACCGAGTTCGCGATACCCGTCCAGTATCCACGCCCAGATATACATCGACGCCTTGGGCCGTTCCACCTGCCAGCCCGCCTCGTGCAATCCTTTGACCAGCACATCGCGCCGGCTCTGGTACTGCGCCGCAATGTCCCGCACGCATTGCTAATCCTATTCCAGCGCCGCAATCGCGGCAACCTATAGGGACGTGAACGCGCCGTAGTCGTGGTAACGCTTGATGCGCGCGAGTGCCGCGACCAGATCGGCATTGCCGACCATGAAGCCAATGCACCAGCCCGGCCACCACGCTGTTATTTATCGATCGTGTCCCGACGGAGCCCGGCGAAACACATCAACGCCCGCACCCTCCCGCGCCCGTTTGAATACCGCATCTACGTCGAGTGAGAATCCTGGCGTTGCAACCGGCGGCAACTGAAGCGTCACCGGGCCGAGCGCCTGCTGCAGTATCGTGCCCCATGCGCCAAGTTTTCTTTGTCGTTTCCGGGCCTCAATCATTTGACTGACCTGCCACTTTTCACCCATGCTGAGCCGCCCGCAAGCCGACTTCAGCCTAGCTTGCCCTTCCTTCTGCACATCTGCATCTGAAATTTTGAGTTTGTACAGCGACGGAATCCATTTGTCATCGAACACATCAAGAAACGACTCGAACACGGTGCAAGCGTCGTGACGAGCATGCCCGTCCTGATGGCCGAACGCATGCGCTGGGCCTGCGTTGGAATCCGATAGGTCTATCCTCTGTTGCAGCCGGTCGAGCATTTGCTGCAGTCGCCCCCAAGCGGGCTCTCCACGCTGGACCAGGACATTCTGCATTGCCGCCGTCCGGGTCATGAACTGCCGCAGTTCGGGCGTCACAGCGCGATTGATACCCTGTCGTCTCACATAACGCTCAATGTCATCGCATAAATCGGCCAGCGTGATCGGCTCTTTGGGAGGCGATGATGCGAAATCGGCACGACCACCATTGGCCGGTGCAGCGGACTGCTGCACCGGGCACATAAACATCAACGTAAGCAATATGGCATCCTGATTTCCTCTCATCTCCTTCGCATACGCCGATGGGCTGTCGCGGCGACATCCCGGTGTGATCCTGGATACGTTGAATAACGTATCGAGTGTCGGGTGTGCGCTGCGCGCACGCGGTGCAGCTTTTTCAGCAGCCTGCGGCCCCTTACGCGCCGCAGACGCGCCAGATGACTTTCTCCAGGTGCGCAAAGGCCAGCAACAGATCGACGAAAACACATTCGGCATCAAGCGCTCCCTCACGGCAATTCTCCAGTACGCAGCGTACCGCACCTTCATGTCGAAAGGACTAGCAATCACGAGCGCCCGGCCTGCAGAAGCGAAGCGTGGGGCAGCACCAGTGCCATTTAGGCGCACCGCGTCATCGCACCGATATTGCGACATCCATTCATTGAGCCGTGCCCTCAGGTCAACATCCAGCGTCACATCGACAACCGTAAGCGTGTCGACGAGTTGTTCGGGCCGGCTCGCAACGATGCTCGCACAGGTGGCGGCCAGATTGGCGAGCACCCATGCCACCGCGGCGATCGTCATCATGAGCCGGACAGCCCCACCACATCGCGCAATTGTTTTGTATTGCATATCATGTTAGTAACGCTCCTGGTAAAGCTTGGCGACATTGCCTAGCGCGAAGCAGTTACCGGCTCCGGGCCCGGCTTCACGCGAGTGTTTTCCTGTCAACAACCCGCCGGCCAGTGGGTTGTACGGCAACGCCGTGAGTTGGTCCTCCGCGGCAAGCGGCAGTAGTTCGCGCTCTATTTCGCAGTGCGGCAGACTGTAACGTGGCTGTACCGACACGAAACGGGCCGAGTTGCGTAACTGGGTACGCCCCCGCGCTTTTGCGAGGTGATACGCGAGAATCGCAAGCGAAATGTCCTCATCGGTCTGTACGCCGAACGTCATCGTTCTCATGCGCAAGCGCGAGACGGCCAGCCCGGTGTTGCCAAGCTTCATGTATTGCACCAGGCACGCCTTTGCGTGCCAGCATTGCGATCCAACATGATGACAGCAACACTTACTTGCTTCTGACGTGCCCCGCTCGCCAGTTGGCGTGCCGCTGTGCGACAGGCCACAGACAGCGCGATGGCGCAACGCCGACAATCGGCAGCTCCATTGAATCCCGGGACAACAGCACGGATGACACCGCGAACCGTACGCATGCTCGCCACGCTGCTCGCGGCGTTGGCCCTGGCGGCCGCGCTCGCCGGCGGCGCGTGGCTGTACCTGAACCGGCCGGGCCACGGCGGGCTACTATTCGAAATCGAGCAAAAACTCGACAAAATCGTGCATTTCGATAAGCGCGGCGTCGACTTCGGCACACTGCCGCTGGACGATGCGCTGCGCAGCGTCAACGGTGATGGCTCACGCCGGATTGTCGTGTTCTCCGATCCCTATTGCTCCTACTGCAAAACACTGGAGCACAGCCTTGCAGGACTACCCAACGTCACCGTGTACACGTTCTTGTACCCAATCCTCACGCCAGACTCGAAAATGATGTCCGCCCGGATCTGGTGCGCTAACAACCGCACCGGCGCGTGGTCGGCATGGATGCTCGAGGATCATGCGCCGCCGCCCGTTACGGCACCCTGCGATGCAACGGCGACAGTGCTGGCGCGTAACCTGATGCTGGGGCGCAAATTGCGTGTGATGGGAACGCCCACACTGCTGCTAGCCAACGGTCAACGGATCAACCGCGTGCCGTCGGCGGCCGAGCTAGAGCAAGCGCTAGCGGTCACCGCCAGGCCGAGCCGCGCTTCGATCCGCTAGCACCGCCCGGCGGTACGGCTACTCAGCTACTCAGCCACTCAGCCGCGCAACAGCGCGGCGCACAATGACGCAACCGGCAACGGCGCAGCACGCGGCACGCGTCAGCCCCACAGTAGCCAATGCGCAGCCATCCAGTACACCGTGATTCAATAGGCGTGGCCAGCAACAATAGGCCGACGTGCAACAGGATCAGCGCGTCATAAACCGCGCTATCGCAGCGTGGCCAATGCGTCGTCGAGTTCTTCGGCGCGGGTCGGGCGCACGACACGCGCCCGTTCCTGTCCGTCGCGCAGAAAAATCAAAGTCGGCCACAGTTTCACACGAAACGACCGTCCCAGCGGCCGCCCCGGTCCATCCTCGACTTTCAGGTGGCGCATCGCCGGATGGCGCCCAAGCGCCTCAGCGATCACCGGCTGCGCGCGTTGGCAGTAACCGCACCAGTTCGTGCCGAATTCGATAACTGTCCCGCCGGCGAGCGTGTACAACTGCTCGCGGTCCGGCGCATCAGGTGTGTAGGGAAATGGCTCCATTAGTCAACACTCCCGCCATACGTTGCATTCGTCACAGCATAGCCGCATGCGGCAAAACCTGCAGCAAGAAAGCAGCAGGCTGAGCGGCGAGGCACGCGGGCAATCGACTGGGCAGTAAGCCGGCACGAGAGCAACCGGTTGGGCAACGAGCCAGCATGAGGGCCACCAGCCAAGCGGCGGGCCGGCAGAAGGTCAACCCCCTATGCTGCAAGCCACACGTGCCGGCAAGGGCACAGTGCTTGCTCGGCCGCATTCATGTTGCGGAGCCCGTGCACGATGCGCGCGGCGCGACTACAATCCGCGGTTTGAACGGTTCAGTGATGTCTGCACGACAGGAGGGATGCTCGATGAGTGGAGTCGATCTCGATACCAGGGTTGAAACATACACTGTCAAGATTCGCGGGGCAGTGCAAGGAGTCGGGTTCCGGCATGCCGCGGTGCGCCGCGCGCATGCGCTGCAGGTACGGGGCTGGATCGCCAATCACGACGACGGATCGGTCAAGGCGGTCGTGCAGGGACCGGCCAACCAGGTGGACCTGATGCTGGAATTCCTGCGGCGCGGGCCGCCACGGGCCAGGGTGTCCGAGTTCATCGCGAATGAGGACTACTCGGAGCGCCGGTACGATCGCTTCGAGCAGCATTGAGCGCGGCGTCAGATCAAGTGCTTACGCTGTGGCCGAACACCACCTAGCGGTCCAGACCCTGCCGCTCCGCGGTGTACAACGCGGCATTGGCCTCGTTGAATAACACTGGGTAGCCGTGCATGTCGGGACGGGCGGCGGTCATGCCTACAGCGCGTCCCGCCGATCGTCGTTGAAGCGGATCTCTAGCATACAAGCCGGACCCCTTCAAGACGGGAAGCAGCCCCTCGCGCGTCCGACTAAGCGATGAGGCCGCCGCGCGCAGCGCCTTGGCAAACACTTTCCGGGCGAGCAGCGACGTGGTCAACACCCACTTGTCGAGTTCCGAGATGTTGCTGTTCCCCTCGGCGGCGGCAATAACGTTGGACGGCGGGACGATGGTCCCGCCGGCACCACGCATGCGCAGCATGCATTTCGAAGTCCAGCGCCTCGTCCGGCGTGCGCAGCGACATAATCAGCTGCATTTCGAGGAACAGCCCGATCGCCGCGAAACCGCCCTCAGTTGCTGAATCAGTCTCAGCGCCTTGGCACGCTCGGCCAGCGCGCCGGATTCCCGCCGACGGCCGCGCAGGCGGTTGTGCTTAGCTAACGCTGGGCCGATCCGGCACTTTACGGGCCAAGCTGTACGATCAAGCTTTACGGGCCAACTTCCTATCGATTATCGCCGCATCCGTTCAAAGACGATTGAAACACTATGGATGAGCAGCGGGATCGGACGGACAATCGAACGTTTTCTGACACGTTGCCGATCATGAGCCGGACCGCCCGCCTGACGCCTTTGCTGCTGCTGTGCCTGCTGGTCACCTATGTCGTCTGGGGCACCACATACTTCGCGATCTCAGTCGCCTTGCGAGCGATGCCGCCATTCATGCTGATGGCGTCGCGCTTCGCCGTCGCGGGCCTGTGCCTCGGCCTATTCGTACTTGTGCGGGGCCGCACGCGGGCGAGCTGGCGACAGGTGCGCAACGGCTCGATGCTCGGCGCGCTGATGCTGCTGGGTGGCATGGGCGGCACTGCGGTGGCCGAACAGACCATTTCATCGGGCGCGACCACCGTGATGATCGCCGCCATGCCGATCACCGCGATCGTCTGGCAACAACTGTTCGGTATTCGCCCGCGCGGCCACGAATTGGCCGCGATCGCCATCGGCACGGTGGGCGTGCTGGTGCTAATGTCGGGCGCCGAGTTCCGCACTAGCGGCAAGGGTGCCGGCGCACTGCTGCTGGCGATCAGCTGCTGGTCGCTGGGCACCCAGTTGTCGCGCTCATTGGACTTGCCGCCGCCAGCGCTGGCCGTGACAATCGAAATGCTCGCCGGCAGTATGATGCTGGCGATAGCCTCAGCGCTCAGCGGCGAGTCGCTTGCGACCGTGCCGCGCGGCGCGCCACTCGTGGCGTGGCTGTACCTGGTGACGATGGGCTCGCTGCTGGCGTTCTCCGCCTATATGTACCTGGCCAGTCACACCACAGCAGTGCTGGCGACAAGTTACGTCTACGCCAATCCGCCGATCGCGCTACTCGTGGGTGCAGCGCTGGGTGGCGAGCGGATTGCCCCACAAACGCTAGTGGCCATCGCGCTGATTCTGCGCGCGCTGGCGGTGCTCAGCTGGGGAATGTGGCGCCAGCCGACGACACCGTAAAAGCTACGTGAGTTTTTGGCGTGAAATAATGCCATTTTTTCAAATTGAAAGGCGAGGCAAAATGGGGCAACGAGCAAAATTCATCTTCGTCGCCGTGCTGACGGTGCTCGCGTTAATCGCCGCGCTCGGCAAAATGGGCCGAGCCGTTGGACAAGGTCTGTTGAGGGCGTGACGAGGTCGGTTGAGCATCTGATGAAGATCATTTGAGCCTCTGAAGCGGCCTATTGCCTCGTCCGACGAGGTCGGTTGAGCGTGCGATAGGCGGCTGAACCACGCGGCTGTGTCAACCACGGGAGTTAGCTGGGCCAGTCTGTTGTCAGCAAGGTCTGGCTAGACTTTCGAGCAGGTCGGCTTAGCCCCTACCGGATTCAATCGAAGTTCAGCGCCAGCGCACGCGAGGCCATCGCCATGTGGGCGACTTCGATGATGGCGCGAGCGCGTTCGACATTGTCACGAATAATCTCGACAAGCCGTGCACCGATCGGGGCAAGCCGGTCGCGCAGTGCTTCCTCGCTCAAGTCGGCCGGCAAGTTGAAAATAATAAATTGCATCTCGGTCTCCGTTGAAACATGACGTGAAAGCCATGATGCAACGCAATCCGTATGCCCAGTGTAGCAATTATGATGTGCGGTTTCGTAACCGGATGTGACAGGCAGAACGCAGCGACGCGTCACCCCGAGTGTCAATATGCCACCGCCGAGCGCTTGCACGCGATCAGCATCGACAGCGTACCGTCCGAGCGGTTGCGCTGCAGCGTGTCGTAGCCGGCGTCGCCGCATTGGGCCTGCGCACGCGCATCGCAGAACGGCCACCCTTCGGCGGCGGAGCACCGGATCAATTGCGTCGGCCGGCCATCGCCGGTGAACAGCGGCTGCGACGATCCGCAGCCGGACAACAGCAGTAGTACCCCGATCCATCGTGCTGCCTTCATCTCACCTCGCTCAGTGTCGTACGTCTTGTTTCGGATACGTGCGTCGATTCAGTGAAGGCTGAAATCGACACGGGTCGTGGCCCGCTTATCGCTAATCCCATCGGCGTCCAGCTTCGGCGCGACAGTATCAATCCGCGCGGCGTCTACCTTGCCTTCGATCCATTGCCGCACGGTCCTACGTCAACGCGCACAGCTTCTGCTCACCGACCGGCGCATGCCCGCCAGCAACTCGCGCCTCTGCTCGGCAGGCAACGATTTGGCGAAGCCGATAAAGTTGCGCTCCTTTTTGAAGTCCGCGGCCTTGTAGGCCCGGCAGCGCCTTATAGACTCGTGGCAGCGCGCTATTGAGCCGCACATCGGAGCAGACCCTACGCAAGGCTGGAGGCAACGGGGTGCTGCAACGAGGCGGCTGTACCCAGAACAGCGATGGCGACGGCGATTTACGGCAGCATGGTACCGGTTTGCGCCAGCCGCAGGTGGAACGAAAACGCCTGCGCCAGGTCATGCGGCGTGTGCCCCTGACCCTTGAGTGCGTCGCGATAGTAGTCGCGCAGCAAATCGCGGTACTGTGGATGCGCGCATCGCTCGATGATCAAACCCACTCGCTCGCGCGGCGCCAGCCCACGCAGGTCAGCCAGCCCCTGCTCGGTGACCACGATATCCACGTCATGTTCATTGTGGTCACAATGTGGCACCATCGGCACGATGCTTGAAATCCGGCCGTCCTTGGCCACCGACTTGGTCGCAAATATCGCGCAGCATGCGTTACGCGCGAAATCGCCTGAGCCGCCGATGCCGTTCATCATGTGGGTCCCGCCAACATGCGTGGAGTTCACGTTACCGTACAGGTCCACTTCGAGCGCGGTATTAACCGCGATCACGCCAAGCCGGCGCACGATCTCCGGATGATTGCTGATTTCTTGCGGACGCAATACCAGACGATCGCGATAACGCGCCAGCTCACGCAACACCTGACGCTGCCGCGCCGCCGACAGCGTGATCGACGAGCCGGACGCGAACGCCAGCTTGCCGGCGTCCATCAAATCGAACGTGGAATCCTGCAGGACTTCCGAGTACATTGTCATCGCTTCAAATGGCGAAGCGCACAATCCCCCCAGCACCGCATTAGCGATCGTGCCAATACCGGCCTGAAGCGGCGGCAGTTGCGCCGGCAAGCGTGCGCGAGAGACTTCATGCTGCAGGAACTCGATCAGGTATTGCGCGATGCGCGTGGTGTCGCTGTCCGCTGGCAACACAGCCGAGGAACTGTCCTCGTCGTTCGTGATGACAATGCCCGCGATCTTGTCCAATGGGATATCAATCGTGGTCGTTCCGATCCGGTCACGCGGGTCGGTGATCAACACTGGTGCGCGGTCGGGCCGGCAAGCCGGGATCCAGATGTCGTGCAAGCCTTCCAGCTCCACCGGCTGAGCCAAGTTCAGCTCGATGATCACCCGTTTGGCCAGAATGGCAAAACTGGCCGAATTGCCAACGGACGTGCTGGGTACAATGCCCCCGGACTCGGTAATGCAGATGGCCTCGATGACGGCCACGTCCAGCTGGCCGAGCAGATTGGCCCGCAGCATCTCGACCGTCTCAGACAGATGCTGATCGACAAACAATGCGCGTCCTGAATTGATCTCGCGACGCAATGTCGGGTCGGCCTGGAACGGCAGACGGCGCGCCAGCATGCCGGCCTCGCTCAGTGCCTTGTCATTGTCGTGACCGAGCGAAGCGCCCGTCATCAACGTGATGCGAGGCGGCGTCGGCTCGGTGCGCGCACGTTCGGCCAACGCGAGCAACACCGCCTTCGGATCGCCGGCTCGCGTGAAGCCGCTGGTGCCCACGCGCATTCCATCATGAACTAAGGCCGCCGCGTCGCGTGCGGAAATGATGCGGTTGCGCAGGCTCGCGCACCGAATGCGTTCTTCATACATAGCGTCTATGCTCCAATAACCTGACGGGGACCTGCTGCGGCCACACTCAATCTATGGGCGATTGGCCTGTGTGACAGGCCGCGGCGATATGCGCCATGGACCGACGCATTCCTCCGTTGCGTTACGTCCTGCGGCCTGCGCAACGGCACGCTGACGCGCGTTCTGCGCGCGTTGATACCGGAACGGGTCACGCGCGACATGAGCTTGTTCGACGCGTGCAGCACCGAGCAGCCGAATCCGCCGGCGGATTGGGGGCACGGACTCCTCCTCGGCCCGGTTCGCCATCGCGGTTTAGCGGTTTAACCGTCCAGCCGTCACCGGCGACGAACGCATCGACGACTTCGTACTTACCGCCACGCCGCGGCGGCACGGCGGGCCCGTACCGCACCGGCCAGCATCTCCAGCACCGGCTCGGTCTGCGCCCAGCCCAGGCACGCGTCGGTGATCGATACACCCCATTGCAGCGGCACACCGGGCTTCAAGTCCTGGCGCCCTTCCTCGAGGTGGCTCTCGATCATCACACCGCTGAGGCGACGCTCGCCCTGCGACAGCTGCGCGGCCAAGTCCCGCGCGACGTCGACCTGGCGCAGATGTGATTTGCCGGAATTCGCATGTGAGCAATCGACCATTACATGCTCACGCAGCCCCGCCGCCCTGAGCACCGCGCAGCTTTCCTCGATGGCGGCAGCATCGTAGTTCGGCCCTTTCTTGCCACCGCGCAGGATCACATGCGCGTCACAGTTGCCGCGCGTCTCGAAGATAGCTGCCATGCCCATCTTCGTCATGCCCATGAATGCGTGGCTGGCGCGGGCGGCCACAATCGCGTCTGTGGCGACCTGCACGCCGCCGTCGGTACCGTTCTTGAATCCGATCGGACAGCTTAAGCCTGACGCCAGTTGGCGGTGACTCTGGCTCTCGGTGGTACGCGCCCCGATTGCGCCCCACGCCACCAGGTCCGCGATGTATTGCGGGCTGAGCAGATCCAAGAATTCAGTGGCAGTCGCAAGCCCAAGGTCGTTGATTTGCAGCAGTAACTCGCGCGCGCGGCGCAGCCCCTCATTGATTCGAAAGCTGCCGTCCAAGCGCGGATCGTTGATATAGCCCTTCCAGCCAACCGTGGTACGCGGCTTTTCGAAGTAAACCCGCATCACGATCAACAAATCCTCGTGCAGCCGGTCAGCGGCACCTTTGAGCCGGCGCGCATAGGCGAGCGCTTGGTCGTGGTCGTGGATCGAGCATGGGCCGACCACCACAACCAACCGGTCGTCCCGGCCATTGAGCACATCGGCAATGCGCGCGCGGCTGTGCTCGACTAGTTGCTGCACCGAAGCCGGCGCCGGCAACTCGTCCAGCAACAACGCCGGGGAGATTAACGGCCGCACGGCGCCAATGCGCACGTCGTCGATGCGGGTCGTGTCCTGCGTGGCGTCGACCACGCCCACCTCCTGAGCGTGCGACAGGTTGTCGATGCGAGTCAAAATCGTCTCCAGGAAACTAGCGGCAAGACGAGATTATCGCATTGGTGCGCAGCCCGATACCCTATCGTTACTGCATCGCGACCTTCAGTCCCAGCGAGATAAAGATCACGCCGATGATCTTCTGTTGCCAGCGACGCAGCCAATGCAGCTTCGCGACAAAGCGCGCCAATGGCCGCATCGCGACGACAAGCAACGTCGTGTACACCGCACCCATCGCAACGAAAATCAGTCCCAGCACGGTAAACTGGACAAATGTGGTGCCGCGCTCCGGCTGCACGAACTGCGGCAGGAAGGCAAGAAAGAACAATGCGGTCTTCGGATTCAGCACTTCAGCCGGCACGGCCTGAAGGAACGCCTTCAGCGGCGAAATCTCGACTGCCGCAGGCGCCGGCGCGTGTCCGTCGGCGGTTCGTTTGCGCAGCGCGCACACGCCCAGGTACAGCAGATAGGCAGCGCCGACCAGCTTGACGATGTTGAACGCCAGCGCCGACGTCATCAGCAATGCCGACAGGCCCACGGCGGCAAACACCGTATGAATGAAATCGCCGACTGCCACGCCCAACCCGGTCAGCACGCCGGTCTTGCGCCCGCCCTGCACCGTGCGCGTGAGCACCAGCAGCACGGCCGGCCCCGGTATCAGAAACAGGCCGAGCACGACTACGATGAACGTGCCCAATGTCGAAAGCTCAAACATCGCACGCTCCCTGGATCAGCCAATTGACTCGAGTTGAGCACGGATCTGCTGTGCAATCGCCTCGAGCTTGCCTGGCTCGGCCGCCACACGCGCGTGATGCTTGAGTTCTTCGCCGGCATGACGTGGAATCACATGGAAATGCACGTGCGGCACGGTCTGCCCGGCCGCGGCCCCGTTGAACTGGGCCACCAACATGCCCTCCGGTTTCAGCGCAGCGCGCACAGCGGTGGCGACCCGACGGACCATCCGAAGGCACGCTGCCCCTGCCGCATCCGACAGATCGAAGATCTGCGCCGCCGCTTCCTTCGGCACCACCAGTACGTGGCCGTCGGCCTGTGGCATCAGGTCCATGAAAGCCAGCACGTCGCCGGTCTCCGCGACTTTGACGCATGGCAACTCGCCACGCAGGATGCGTGCGAATGGGTTATTGGGGTCATAGGGCATCACGGCTTTCACTCCGAGTCGTAGGCGTGCAGAACATAAGCGTAGCCGAGTTCCACCTGTTCCGTCATCTAAATTGCCGCGTGGTACACCAGTCCGGCACTCATATTTGGTGCTCTACGCCTACGTCTAGGTCCAGGTTGAGGCCTACGCCGCACGCCTACGCCCCGTCCGCGTTTCACGCCCCATACCCAGCACGGCTGTTCACAATCGCCGAGACGTAGTTCGTGTACTGCGCTCAGTGACATGGTCCAGCGGGAAAGCGGTCGTATGTTTGACCACCTCCATCGCAAAACTCGCGCTCACATCGAGCAGCTCGGCGACCTTAATCAGGCGCTTATACACGTTGTCATAGCCGGCGATGTCGGGCACCACCACTTTCAGCAAGTAATCAACGTCGCCGGTCATCCGGTAGATTTCCACGATTTCCGGGATCGCCGTCACCCCCTTCAGGAAACGGCTCGTCCATCCGTCGTTGTGCTGGCTCGCGCGGATCGTCACGAATGCAGTCAATCCGAGATTGAGCTTAATCGGATCGCATAACACGACTTGCCGCTGGATCACGCCGTCCTCGCGCAGTTTCTGTATGCGACGCCAGCACGGCGTCGGTGACAAATTCACCGCCTTGGCAATGTCGTTCAATCCGAGGGATGCGTCGTGCTGCAGCAACGACAATATCTTGGCGTCTATCTTGTCCATGGATGGGTCAATATTAGGAATTTTTTCTACTTTCACCTAGCATCGTGCACAAATTCGCAATCCTTTTTCAAGCCCCCGCCTATAAGATTGCCTTTGTTTCGCACGCAGCCGCCGGCTTGATGCGCGTCGGCCCATTGAATTAAACCATCGACTCGAGCGCTGCCCATGAGAATCCTATTCGGCGCGTTTACGCGGCACCCGGCCTCCGTCGGCGAAAGCTATCTGCAACACATGAGAGCGTCGTTCTCGTTCGGAGGCCCGATGCTGCTGGCCGCATTCGCTGCGCTCGTGCATGGATTGTTTCCGTTCCTGTTCGTCAAGACGGGTAGCACAACCGTGTCTCGACTCTACGAGCGCATGGTGCTCCACCGCTCTAGCGGTGCCCTCCGGCGTAAGCCGACATCCGGTCAGCCGCCGCTCGCCTGAACCACCCCTGTGCCGCACCCACGCGGCACAGCCGAGCAGTCGCGACGTTGCCCCAGCCAGGCGGACTCGCACGTCGAATTTGCACGATTTTGACAACCCCAGACTGCCTGATGAGGCACCTATGGGCAAATCACCGTCATCCCGCTCTTACATAGAATCGTGCGATCGTGTCGAACCGCACGTAAGCGTCCGCCTGAGATAGCTCGACGCCAGACGAAGGGTGGAACCATGCCCCTTACGCGTCGCGTCCATGCAGCAGGATCAGGTGGCCGGCCAGTCGCGAACGCCCACGCGCGGTCAGTGACTGCAACGGAAATGAACTGTCGTCAGGCCGCGATTGCCAAGGACTGCCAGAGTGACAAGCATCTGAAGCGGCTCAAGCGCTGTGGCGACGACAGCTTTTCCTCACTGCTCGTCTCGACGCGCATCGACGATACGACTTTGCGCTGGCGTCCAACATCCCGGCCGTCCGGCAACGCGTCGGCTTCGAGCGCGCGGGCGGCGCATTGGAGGCAGTGTTCTGACGACTGGGCAGCAAGCTCGGTTCCGTAAGGCACATCGACTGGTCGCCGCAGCCGTCGTCTGTTGGAGCGGGTGGACGCGCACGGCAAAGTAGTCGATGCCGTGCGCTTCGAGATACGCAGGGCATTCGTGCACGCCGACGCGCGCGTCGTCCACAGCAGCCCGCGCCACAGTGAAGATCAGAAGCCCATCGTGAAGAACACCGACCCCATATCCTGCGCGATCGCCGCACTACTTGCAAAGCGACGGCGGTATCCGATATCCAAGCTTGACGCTTTTACGGGTGTCGCAAACCGGCCACCGACACTAATCTCGCTCCATTGGCGTGTTGACTGCGCGCCGACCACAAACGGATCGAACCCTGGCACGCTGGCCGACACCGGATCGTTGCTCCTGCTCAATCGTTGGACGTGCTTGACGCCCGCCGAAATGACCGTTTGATCGGTGAAGCGCAGGTGACCGCTAAGTCCCACTGTGCCATATACGTTTTCGTCGGTACGGGCATTAAAACGAACCGGGAACTGGCCGGACGTCTCAGTGTAGTCGCCGAGTTTTGTGCGCAAGTAGTCAATGCCCAGGTAAGGCATGATGCTGGCGTTCCGTACGGCGAACACGTAACCACCCTGCGTCGACACGGCGCGCTGCGCGACCGTCGTGTCGCCGTTGGACCGGTCCACGCCGGAGGCAGTCAGGTAAGACCGGTTGATGGACAAGTCGCCTTGCTGATAGCCAAGCGCGACACGGGCAAACACGCCCGGGCGAGTATGGGTTCCGTACTCGGCGAATAACCCGAACAAGCTGGCACGGTTACGCATTGTGTCGTTACCTACGTCAAAGCGATAGCTCGGCGCCTGGTAGCCCAAACCGGCAGTCCAGTCGTCGTTGATTCGGTATGCCGTACTGAATTCGCCCTGCCAGTTCGCACCGTTCACTTTGCCCGCATTGTGGCTGTATAGCGCGCCAGCCGAGATGCACACGCCGTATTGGTCGAAGCTGCTGCAACGCATGCCGTCCTGGACAAACGTTTGCACCGCGGATTGCAACACGGAACTGTACAAGGTCGCGTTGTTCAACGAGTCGTTCAGGTCGAACAAGCCCACAATCCCGACCTTGCCTCCATCGTCACGCGCAATGAATGGCTGTGCGCGTCCGTTGATGAAGCCTTCGCCCACCACGATGGTGCCATCTTCCGACATGCGCTCGGCACTGTAAAGCGCGTTGCCCTCCAGCAGAGGGTACGAGGCGATCATTTCGCGCAGACGATCGTCGGGAGAAGGCTTGTCGTCGATCAATGCGGCAGTCTCGCGCGACTCCGGCTCGACGGCCGCGCTCTCTTGCTGCGTCGGTTCCTCTTCTACGACAGTCTGGACTTCTTCCTGCTGCTCCGTTTCCTCTTCTGGGATACTCCGGCTCTTTTGACGCTGCGCCGTTTCCTCTTCTACGAAACCCCAGCTTTCTTGATGCTGCACCGTTTCCTCTTCTACGAAACCCCAGCTTTCTTGATGCTGCACCGTTTCCTCTTCTACGAAACCCCAGCTTTCTTGATACTGCACCGTTTCCTTTCCTACGCGACTCGACACTTCTTCTGGCTGCTGGCGTGCCTCTTCCTTAGGGACCGGCGACGGCGTTTCCTCCTTTGGACCCACTTCCTGCTGTTGTATTAATTGCTGCTCTAGATCTGACAGATGCAGCTCGTTGTTCGCTTGCTGCGCTTCCTTTTCCCGCTCTTGCTGCCGCAACGTTTTCTCTTCTGCGCGATTCGACGCTTCCTTTGGCTGCTGGCGTACCTCTTCCTTAGAAACTGGCGACGGGGTTTCCTCCTTTGGACCCACTTCATGCTCTCGTATTACTTCTAAAAGAACCCGCTTCGCTTCCTGCTCGTCTAGAGCTGCCCGCTTCACTTCCCGCCTCTCTAGAGCTAACCGCTGCGTTTCTTTTTTCCACTTCTTCTGCGCCCTTTTACTTAGCCCCGCCGGCGGCTCAGAATTGGAAGAACCCGATACGTGCAACTCGTTTTTTCTTTCTTCTGTAGCATTTACATCCGCGCTATCTACTGCGAAATAGACGATTGCGCACGACATAATCGCGCGCAGCACGCGGTTCGATGAAAATCGACGGGTACGTTCTGCGCACTGACCACGAGTTAACTTTAAATTCATATCTTTAAAATAATGCCAATTTATTAACAAACCAAACAGTTAAAATTCTGAAATTACACAGCACAACTTCTTTTTTCATACTTGCACAAACAGCACGCCAGTTCTTTCACGATATCGATCTATAAGCCAGCAACGATGACCTACCGCACTCTAACGGCTTACTGACGATTTGCTTACATCGACTGCGTCATTAGGTAAGGAAATGGCGGATAAAGACTGAAATAAACTCCTCAGTATCAAGAGCGTTGAGCGCTATCTGACCGATGCCAACTACAAACCCGCTTAATAGAACCGGCTCCGACATTAATTACGGGATTTACAGAAAATAAACACCAAAACGAACAGACGCGACGGTTGTGCTTGTTGACACCCGGCCTGGTCTTCGCCGCTATACTCGGATGTACTCTACTGATCGACGGCTGCAACAATCCGCCAGTGGCCAAGCCATGCGCACATTGAAAGCAAATTTCAATTTGAACAAACCAGACTCGCTACTGTGCAAGAACTTCACGCCCGGGATCACGACTGAACAATAGATCCATGATCAGATGGGGAAACCGGAAACCAAAGGACCTTCGCGAGGGGATCGGGACGCCTCGAATACCCCCGCGGTCCTCAAGGCCTGAACACGGTCGATATCGGCGGAGACAGCAAGTGGGTTACGGTCACAGATGCATTGTCCGCTGACAATTTCACATGGACCCATGTCGGCATGACAGAAGACGAAGTGCGACATATCTGCTGGCAAGCCCGGTGACGTCGCCGTCTAACCAGTGAAGCAAGAAACGGTCTGGAGTTGGGCATGGCGTGAGGGTAACGTGACGCAGGCAGGCTATTTCAACGTGCACTTCGGCTCTGACCACACGGTGACGATGACCTCACGGTCGAGCATGATGCGCGGACACTAGTGGACGCAGTTCTCCACAGATTTTGTGAACGTCCCTGTGAATATCCTCGGGACAAACGGCGCAAGTGCTTGAGCCCGCGGCACTTGTTCCCCACCGCGCAATAACGTGCAACGAACAGCTGACCTTGCGCAGTTCGTGCCGGCCGACACCGCTTTCACGCCACGTCGGTCAGCTCAATGATCACCGACCCAAGCGGCGCAATTCATACGTCCTGCTGCGCGAGACTGATCGTGTCGCTGGGCCCTGGCAACTACCGAGTGAGATGAATATGCGCAAGCACAAGTTGCGCGGTGGCAAAAAAACAACACGACGAGCCACAGGCACGCGAGTCGAGGCCGGCAAGCAAAGATCATTTTCGACTCTCATTGGATTGAACGATAGCGCTCGACACCCGATGGGTGTCGCAGCCACCGACGCCCAAATCTACACCGGCTTATTCACAAATTTTGTTTGCAACGATGTGGACAACCATTGGATACGCATGCTAAGTGCCTGTCGCGCCAACAGAAAACGGGGCTGCTACGGCTTGATGCAGCGGCGTGCGGTACCGACGCAATCGCCACTGCAGCCGGGACAATAGTGGCGCGCGGCCAGGCCGGCACCACGCCACCCTTCACTGCTGCACGGCACAAGCGTGCCGATCGACTCACCCCCTTCCCGTGCATAGAACACCGGCTCGCCGGCCATGCCGCTCGCGATCATCGAATCGATTTCCACGTCGCCGAACGCCGCCCGTAGTGCATCCACGAATGCCGCCACCTGCGGCATCGAGCGACGCATGGGTTTGTCGGGCATTGTGGCACCTCCGGAAAAACGTGGCTTGCTTCAACACCTGTATAAATACACAGTATACACACACAAGGAGATGAAGATGGACGACGCATTTTTCTCGAAACGGGCGTTTGATCGCGCCGCCGCCGATTTGCGGCGAATCGTGCATGCGATCGCCGGACGCTATCGGGTTCGCGACGAGCCACTGACATGGCGGCGCCTTCACAACATCGAAGCAGAGGCGCTGTCCGACCTCGGACTGAGCGGCCGCCACGATGCCTCGTTGCTTGCTCTGTTCTCACCATCGCCGGAGCACGACTTTCCGCACTCGGACGAGGCGGTATGCGTGTCAGGCGTGCAACGCGTGCCGCTGATTACGTGGTTCGTGTTCGACGTCTATGGTCTGGTCGCGACGCCGGCGCCCGGGCCACCGCAAGTCCAATGCAAAACGGCTGCAATGTCGTAGCCTGTGCAAGCGCGCCGACTTGCGCAGAGACTGCGCGGGGCGACGGTGCGGACCGATAGCTTGCCGCGGTATCGTGTTATCCCCAGAATGTGTTGGGAAGGCTGTGGGTAAACTGGGCATATGCAGCGCAAACCGTTGACAGAACGGCAATCGCTGCCGACGATCGCACCGCGTGCAAACGCTGCCGGTCGCGCCAACGTGACATACCAGATTTGCACCAGGCGCTGTATGCATGCCCAGTGCCGCACAGTACTACACCGCGTTTGAACGACGTACGGCGAGTTGCCAGCGATACGTCCAAGGAAGGAGGCTTGTTGCGAGCGATCCTATTATGACTTGTGCTGACCGTTCGCATCGACGCGCCGTGCAGCGGTGGGGACCGGCGCCGGCACGCCAGGGCGATCCACTACGATCGACAGCCCTCGTGACCGCCGCGGTGGTCGCCGCGCGCGATCTGCTCAATGACAAACCGGGCCCGCTCACTCACCGGCCCGCAAGGCAGCTCGACCAACTGGTAGCCCAGCGTATCGTATGTCGAGACCATCACGTCGTATGTGCGCCGTGCTTCGTCGAAATCTTGCTTTCTTTCGACATCCTGCACAAAAATCTCGCGCCAAGGAGGCGCGATAAATACTTGGCGGTTATAGCGAAACGATTGCGCGGCGCGTAGCACGTGTGGCGGCACCGGCAAGCCGCAGAGACGAAGATAACCGACGACGTCGGGCACGCCTCGATCGAACAGTACCGGCACGCTGCGCTCGTGAGCCAAATGATACGAGCGCATCTCCCAGCACAGCATCCACTGCGCAAACAACACGGGATCATGCCACGGCAGCGCTGGGCCGCCAATCCGCACCTGGTCCTGGATCACCCCCCCTGCCTGCTTCGACCGAACGCGCATAGCCAGCCGCCTGCAGTGCGTCGAGCAGCATGCTCTTGCCCGATCCTGGTCCCCCGGTAATCACATGGAAGTGCTCAACATAAGTGAACTCGTTGTCGGCCATTGGCGTTGTCCCGATTCAATCCTTCACAGATCAGCTATTCACAGATTCAACCATTTGCACATCCAACCATTCGCAGGCTCCGCCGGCTCAGCCATACGTAGCCCCCTTCGCCTGCAAACTCATCTGCCTGCGGATTCAGCCGTTTCCAGCCACCCGCAGAACGAGCCGCTCGCAAACCTAGTCGGTCGCGGATTCAGCTACCGCAGGCTCGACTATTTGCAAATCAACCATTGACAAGCCCGTCCGGACGCGGCATCCGACTGCTGCCCGCAATACGCTATGTTGCGCGGGCAGCGTCCGCTTGATGTATTGCGAGTCCAGTGCAAAGGTTTCCGCTGCTGCCACCGCGGTCCCGACGTTCAAGTCGGCCATCCACCGCCAGTGCGCACGCCTGCATCAGGCGGTGCAGTTGCGGCGGATCGCCGTCATACAGCTGAGCCACACGCAACAGCAAGTCGTCCGGAGCCTGCGGCAACGACGATGGCGCTATGAGGTTATGTCAGCGGCACCGCGCAACGCCAACTGAATGGTCAACGCGAACACAATTGCATCGTTGCGTGCGGCACCCACGCCGGGCAGAGCGGCGACCAGTAGGTTCAATCAGCCGTCCAACCAAGGCCGTGCAGCGCCCAGCGGCCAGGGACCTAGATCACTTGCAGGCACCAGCGCCAATGGCCGGGCACACGTAGCGGCCAGGAGCCAGCGCCACGCCGCGGAAGGCATCAGACGCTCGGCAGCCTGCGCGTCGCGGCACGCTCCTCGGCACGCGCGTCAAGCAACCGACGCATCGTCGAAAACAATTCAGGATAATCCAGCGGCTTGCGCAGAAACGCGTCGTAGCGGACGAACGCGGGCGGACTGGATTCGCCCGACACAAGAATGAACAGCGTGTCGGCAAGCACGGGATGATTACGTATCGCCTGACACAATGCGCTCCCCGACATCCTGGGCATGCGCCAATCGGCCACGACAATATCGATTTGTGTCGCGTCGAGCAGCGCTAGCGCATGCCCGCCGTCAGTGGCACTCTGCACCCCATAGCCCTGCTGCGTGCAGCAAATGGCCCAGGCAGCGAGGGTTTCCGGGTCGTCGTCGACAAGAAGTACAGTCGTCGTCACGTTTAGCTCCAACCATCCGAGTGCCGCCGCTCCCGGATGCGGCAACTCGCGCGCACTCAAGCATATAAGAAAACACCCGCATACACGATCGACAACCAGCTTAGCAGGCGGACGCTCGTATGCGAGCAAGCAGCACGCCCGCCAACGCGACGGCGAATCCGATCCATTGCACCGGCAGCAACGTTTCGCCAAACGCCTAGTTAACTCCAGACGCAGCCAACGGTAGCACCAGGAACAGCAGGGCCGTCACCCGGCGTCACCGCGTCGCACCATCCGGACCAGCAGGGTCGTCGCGAAACCCGACGGCATCACGATACCCCATGCCAACTACGCCCACAGTTGGGGCGCGGCGACACAGCGGTGTTCGCCAAGCACCAGCGCGAAAGCGGTGGCGTCCAGCGCAGCGCCGGCGTTCTGTAACGCGGCGGCGCTGGTCAAATGCACATTCGACAACGAAGCTTTCTGATACAGCGTCCCCGCCATGATCGACAATACCGCGAAGATCGCCGCAATCACCACGATCCACTGCGCCGTGCCGGTCGCGCCAGCGACCGCATGGGGCAGCACAGCGGTATCATGCGCTGCGAGTTTAGGCAGCAGGACGCGTCACTGCGCCAAGCCCACCAACAAAGCCCGTCCAACCTAGCGACGAGAGTCGCTTTCCAAACAACCGCGATGCCACAACTGCCGTCAATAGCGGCTGCAGCGCACCTAACAGGGCCATCACAGCGGCGCCGCATCCCTGCTCAAGCCCACAACAGCCCGTGCCAAGATGGAAGCCCTACAGCAACGCTGCCGGCCAACAGATGTTTGCCCGACTCACTGCGATCGGGCCAGTGCGCCCGCACCGCCCATGCCGCCACAGTACACAGCAGTACGGTACCTGTGGCAGCCATGCCGTCAACCGCGCGTGGCGCCGCGGGCGCCACGGCTGCGGCTTTCAGCCACGCGACGCCGCAGCACCGCAGCGCCGACAACATTATCGCCAGTTACTTGGAGTCGGTTGCCCAAGCCGGCACCGAGCGCGAGCGCACTCCTTTCGAAACCGATTGCGTGCCAATGCTCTGTCGGGCGGCGGAAGGGCGATATGCATCGCCACTCCATGCGCCCTCCGGCAATATCGCATCCAAGCCGGTGATCGTGTGCCGGTTGAACACGGGTTGCGCGATGCCAGCGTTACGCTGAGCACAATAGTCGAGCCATGCAGCGCGTGCATACTTGCCAAGCGCCAAGACTGCCAACAAGTTGATCGTAGCCATCAGCCCCATGCTCAAGTCGGCCATCGACCAGATCAGCGGCAACTTCGCGACGCTGCCAAACATCACCATGCCGAGCACCGCGCATCGGAACCCGACCAACACGTCCTTGCGCCGTGTGATGAACATGACGTTGCCCTCGGCACACGCATAGTTGCCCATGATCGACGAGAACGCGAGCATGAAGATCGCACACGTCAGGAACGTCGCGCCCCAATCGCCGACATGGCTGGACATCGCGCGCTGCGTGAGCACTGCACCCTCGACCGGCGCGCCAGGCTGGTACTCGCCAGACAACAAAATGATCAACGCCGTCGCACTGCAGATCAGGATCGTGTCGACGAACACGCCGAGCATCTGGATCAGGCCCTGCGTGACAGGATGGCGCGTGGTGGCGGTCGCTGCCGCGTTCGGCGCGCTACCCATACCCGCCTCGTTTGAGAACAGTCCGCGCTTGATACCGACCGCGACGATCTGGCTGATGGCGTAGCCTGCGACGCCGCCGACCGCCTGCTCGAGGCCAAACGCACTGCGCACGATCAACGCGATCACCGCCGGGAACGAACTCAAGTGTGCCAACAGTACGTAGCCGGCCAGTGCAAGGTAGCCGAAGGCCATCACCGGCACGAGGAACTGCGCGATGCGTGCAATGCGGCGAATCCCGCCAAAGATCACCGGCGCGATCAACACGATCAGCAAGGCTCCCGTGACAACCCGGTCCGTGCCGAACGACGCATGCAGTGCGTCCGCGACCGAATTGGCCTGCACCGCGTTGAACACGAGGCCGAACGCAAGAATCAACGATGCGGCAAACACCATCCCGAGGCGCCTGGAACGCAATCCAACCCAGATATAGTAGGCCGGGCCGCCACGAAAAGTGTTGTCGTGATGGGACACCTTGAATATCTGCGCGAGCGTGGCCTCAACGAATGCGAGCGCCATGCCGAGCAGCGCGGTCAGCCACATCCAGAAGATCGCACCGGGACCGCCCGCGCTCAACGCAACGGCGACGCCCACGATGTTGCCCGTGCCGACCCGGCTCGCAAGCCCCGTGGCAAAGGCTTGGAACGAGGAAATGCCATCGCCCTTGCGCTTGCCTTCGCCATCGTCGCGAAACAGCGTCTGCACGCTCAGCGGCAGCGCGCGAAGCTGGATGCCGGCAAAGCGCCATGTGAACCATGCTCCCGCACCCAGCAACAGCGCGATCAGCATGTAGTTCCACAACACTCCGTTCAGGTGGCCAATGGCCGATGCCAGAAAAACTTCCACGCTCATTCCTGTTACAACCCTTACGAATTGATTTCAGCGTCCGAATTTTACACATAACGAGCCGCCGTAGGGGTGGTTCCAGGAGAATTAATTACGGGTATTTGCTGTATCGCTGCACGAATCGGTATTAATTACCGAAAACCCTAACAGTGAAAGAGTTCGACTTCGAAGTAGCAGCGGCCACCGTGCGCATCGCAGCCATTGCGGCTTATCAACGTTCCCGGATAGTGCCAGCCAGGACTACAAACAGCGCGATAGAGTATCGTTGAGAACGTCGGAACTTGGTTCATCGATGATCGCGGGTATTCTCGTTATCGACGTCGCCTGTCGCGTCGCCCCGAACCGTTGGCTGCCCTCGTGTGTCCGCGCGTGGAGAAAAAACACATCCTGTTTTGCGTCTGGGCAAATCGCAGCGGATGGAAATTGAATGCATTGCTGTTCGGCGAAACACATTGAATAGTCAACGAATTCCCCGTCGGATGCCCATTTGATTTGTAATCATCAGGTGGCGGGTTCGAGTCCTGCAGCCGGCACCAATACTGACGCGGGTCCCAGCAAATGGGGCCCGCTTTTTTTTGTTCTACAAAAATTGTTTTGGGTTGCCGTGTACCTGTACGGCGCTGCTACGGCTTGTGCGCGGGGCGCGTCAGCAGCCAGCAGACTCGCCACGGCCAGGCTCTTGGTAACTTTATTTGGATACTGTGTGGCCTGGGCCGCTGGCAGCCAGCCTAAGGTCGCTTTGTGAGGGAAATAGCCTAGTTGAAAGACCGCGACCTTAAGCGGCGAAATTTTGGGCGTGACGCCGCTGTTTAGCGTGGCACGGCTTCACCGATGCGATTGCTGTCAAATGCCCTAGAGCGTGTTATGCACTTTTCATAATGGGTACAGCATGAGCATAGCGAAGACGACGAAATGCAGGCCGGCCAGGGTTTCGGGCAGGCGCTCGTCGTCGCGGACCAGTCGCCTGAACCAGTTAAGCCAGACGAAGTTGCGCTCGACCACCCAGCGGCGTGGCAGCAGCACCAAGCCCTTCTTTGCCTCAGGCAGTTTGATGACCTGCAGCTCCACGCCTTCATCGCGACCGGCCTGCGCAGGCGTGTCGCCCGTAGAGCCCCAGTCAGCGAATGCAAGTTTCACCGTCTGAACGGTGACATGCTGAACCTGACGTGCAAGCTCGGCCACCTGTGTGCGCTCCTGCGCGTTGGCCGGCGTAATGTGCACCGCCAGCAGCAGACCCAGCGTGTCCTCAGCCATATACCTTACTGCCTTGCTTGCGCTGATGATCGTCGTAGCCCGCACGCGGACCGCTTTCGCACGTGGACTGCAACGTGCGACCATCCAGGATAACTGCACTGCACTGCGCTGTGCCTGGTGCTGTTGCGCCACGCGCAGCACCGAACGCAAATCGTTGATCACCGCTTCGAAGCAACCCGCGTTCAGCCAACGCTGCGTTTGCTGATAGACTCGTTCCTACGGCGGAAGTTGGTCGGCAGCATACGCCACGATGCACCCGCTCGCGCCATCCAGCGCAGCGCGTTGAACATTTCGCGCAGTTCGTATCAACGCTGCGGTGCGCCTTCGTTCATTAAAGTCAGGTAGGCAGTGGCAAAGCTCCATTCCTCGTTCGATACATCCGTCGGTAAGGCTTGCGTTCTGTCATCCCCACAGGGTAACAACTCTGATCAAAAGTGCCTAACACGCTCTAGAGGAAGCGCAGCCGGAAATCTTAACGCAGAGGTGGCCACTAAACTGAGGGAGACCCGTCCCAAAATTCTGATAACGCCCCGGAAGCGATACTGGTTGCACTGGCTGCGATACCGGCCACTGCGAGAGAGCAGCAAAAAGTAAGTTATTGTACTTGTCCAATTATTAACTCCGTTGTTTATATTACACAAAGCTCTTCCTATAGCATTCTTCGTAGTTCGCTTGGCTATGTCCTTCCGTCATTATGTAAGCAATCGGCAAGTCGTATGACTTGGGTGGTGAAGTATAGTTACAGTTTAACGACGATGAATCACCTACTCCTCACACCACCCATACAGAAGCAGCACTCCCATGAAGTTAAACAAGAATTGCACAAGTGCCACCTCGAGCACTACCCAAGGCAGCATATGATATTAACCATTTAAAATCGCTTACTCATATATAGAAACTTTATAAAACCAACTATCTCCCTTAATTTTCGAGCCATCTTGTCTTGCGGAAACATTGTTAACCCAAAGTGTTCCAACTGATCCCGGTGGAACGGGGATAACTACGCTGCAATCTCGATCTCCATTTTCTACAAAAGCATATTTATTTGGCGGAGAAGATGGTATTGGATTGATGAAATCATTCCCAAGCCATTCCGGCTTTTCTTTAGCCACAATACCTCCCGCACGACATACTCCATGATCATATTCTTTGGGAATACTATGAATCATGAACCACTGCGTCTTCTTTGATTCATTTCTCTTGGATAAATAGAGCATAGTAATATCGCCCTCAATTCTTTTTGCAGATGAGAAACCACATTCTTCTCGCCCAATACAAATATATTTTCCGCCACTTGCAGTTGCGTAGGACCAGCGACCGGACTGACAAAAGAGGGGCGTTCCATTAGCATCTCTTGCTATACGACCATTCTCAGGGCAAGCAGTATCTTCTGCCACGATATCCGTAATTTGGATTCCCTGAACTCGCATTACCCCGTCCTGCGGAGCGGGCGTAGCCGTGGTGTATCGTCCAATGTCCGACCAAGCAGGTACTGATACAAGCGAAAACAAAAAAATCAATATAACTGCAGATATTCTGCACATTGCCGCCTCACTAGGTTGAATTAATCCATTACTCATAGTTAGCATGCTTATTAGCTTGCTGGACTTAGCATATTTCCCCGTCGAGCGGGTAACAAGGAGCGTTGGCAAATGGGCCATGATAATTGGCGGCTTAGTATCTCCTATGTTTCGAAGCGGCTTTGCACTGAATAAAATCCGACACGCAATCACATGAGTACAAGGCTTACCTGTGCGATTCGCGGACATCATTTCACTTTTTAGAAGGCCGTTTTCGTCGCGTTGCTTCGCTCGCTCCAGAAGTGCGGCACAGATACGCGACTTGCGACAATGTCAGCAAGCCTCTCCAGTTGCGGGCGAAGGATGAAATGATGTGTTGTGTCAATAACGTGACTGAAATTAATTTACAGTCCGCAACGCGCTACAAACCGGTGAGCAGCAAGCAATTCCAGCAAATGGCAAATAGATAACCCGTCCTGAACAATACGCTTTGCTCTGCGGCGAGTTCATGCTGCCGACAACCTGTGAGCATCGCGATCGAGCAGAGCAACCAGGATCAAAGCGTAAAAAAGCCGCAGCTTCCTGAGAATCATGCGCAGGTTGTGGCCGGCGCCGCACAGCACCGCATGAATGGCATCGCCAAGCGCGCCTTTGAGCCAGTTGCGATCGAGCTTACCGTCTGCTTTCATATGGCCGATGACCGGCTCGATTGCACTGCGCCGCCGGATCATGAGAAGTGGCCTCGGTTGTTCGGACATTTTTTCGTGCTTGTTAGGTGGAACATCCGGGGCACTCATGCTGCCGATTTAATCGCAGGCAGCGTCGCGAAGTATGCCTCATCCGGCGTCTGATCTGCCAGGCTCGAATGGGGGCGTTTCTGGTTGTACAGCTTGATGTATTCGCCGATGGAGCTCCGGGCATGGTTGACCGACTCATACGCTTTCAGATAGACCTCTTCATACTTGATGCTGCGCCATACCCGTTCGACGAACACGTTGTCGCGCCAGCTTCCCTTGCCATCCATCGACAGTCGGATGCCTCGGCCCAGCACGGCCTCGGTAAATGCGTTCGCCGTAAACTGGCTGCCTTGGTCTGTGTTAACGATTTCGGGCTGTCCGTAGCGCGAAAACGCTTCCTCGAGCGCCTCGACAGCGTGCGTGGCTTCCAGCGTGATGGCCACTCGGTGCGCGAGGATCTTGCGACTTGTCCAGTCCACGACCGACGTCAGGTACACGAAGCCGCGCGCCATCGGAATGTAGCTCGTGTCCAGTGCCCACGCCTGGTTGGCCCGCTCGATCTTCATGCGGCGCAGCAGGTACGGCCAGAGCTTGTGCTGCGCGTTGCGGTGGCTTGTGTTCGGCTTGCAGTACAGTGCCTCGACGCCCATGCGCTTCATCAGCGTGCGCACACGCCGGCGGCCGACCTTATGCCCCTCACGATACAGCAAACGCGCCAGCATCCGTGCTCCGGCAAACGGAAATTCCATATGCAGTTCGTCGATTCGTCGCATCAGCAACTGATCTGCCTTGCTCGTCGGCTGCGCTCGATAATACGCGCTCGATCTTGCGATGCCCACTAGCCGTGCTTGCTGCAAAACCGGCAGCGCATGCGTACGGTCAATCATCGCTTTGCGCTCAGCAATCCCGCTTTGGTGAGCGCGCCTTCTAAAAAATCATGCTCCAGGGTCAACTGGCCGATCTTCGCATGCAGCGCCTTCAGCTCTACCGGCGGCTCACTCGAGAACGTGCCAGCCGTGCCGAACACGTCTGCCGCGCGTCTGCAACTGCCCTTTCCATTCCGTGATCTGGTTCGCGTGAACATCAAACTGCTGCGCTAGTTCGGCCAGCGTCCGCTCGCCTTTGACCGCCGCCAGCGCCACCTTTGCTTTGAACGTCGCTGAGTGCGTCCGTCTCGTTCTCTTCGTCATCTTCCAGGTTCCTTTGCCAGCATTATCGCCGGTTCAGGCCCCCTCCTTTCCACTTATCCAACTGTCCAAATTTGCTCAGCCTGTCTGGCGACAATTACTTTTGCCGGTGGCGACAACTAGATTTGCCGGTGTTGGGCGGCTGAACTGTTGAGGTTGCGGCCGTCGCTATCATGCGGCTCCTTGCGGAGCCAGCATGAAAAAAGACGGAGAAATCAAATTGTTGCGTGAAGAACGGCGTAAAGGAGCGAGTCAGAAGCTGGCGGCAGCGCGAACAGGTATGAGTGAGCGCACGCTCCGTAAGTACGAGCGTGCTGGCACGTTACCGAGTCAAATGAAGAAGCCGCGCATGCATCGCACGCGGGACAATCCGTTTAACGTCGATTGGCCATGGGTTGAGGAGCATCTCAAGCGAGATCCGGCATTGCAGGCCAAGACCTTATTCACGCTGCTGTGCCAGGCGTTTCCGGGGCGATATCAAGAAGGCCAGCTGCGCACGTTGCAGCGGCACATCCAAGCGTGGCGAGTTCGTCACGGCCCGGAACAAGAAGTCATGTTTGCACAGGAGCATGTGCCCGGGCGCATGGCTCAATCCGATTTCACTTCAATGAATAGGCTCAAAGTAACGATCTCGGGCACGGCATTCCCGCATCTGCTCTACCACCTGGTGCTGACGTACTCGAACGTGGAGGCCGTGCGCATTTGCTTCTCCGAGAGCTTTGAGGCGCTGGCTGAGGGGCTTGAAGCGTGCCTGTGGCAGATCGGCGGTGTTCCACAATGGCATCGCACCGATAATCTGAGTGCGGCCGTACGCGAGCTCGATCGCGAAGGCATGCATGAGTTCACGCAGAACTATCGTGCATTGCTTGCTCATTACGGCATGCAGCCATCAGCGAACACGGCCGGATGCGCGAACCAAAACGGCGACGTCGAGCAATCGCACTTTCGCCTCAAAGAGGCCGTGGACCAGGCGCTACGGGTTCGCGGCACGCGAGAGTTCGCAACGCGCAGCGACTACGAACACTTCCTTGGCGAACTTATTCGGCAGCGCAATCTTACGCGCTCGCAACGATTCGAGGCGGAGCGAGCCGCGCTTAGAGCGCTGCCCGCAGCGCCGCTGGAGTTCACGCGCGAGGTCACGGTGCGCGTTTCTCGTTTTAGTTTGGTTCGGGTACTCAACAATCACTAC
Organism: Burkholderia sp. b14; assembly: GCF_900156195.1. NCBI lineage: Bacteria > Pseudomonadati > Pseudomonadota > Betaproteobacteria > Burkholderiales > Burkholderiaceae > Burkholderia > Burkholderia sp. b14. Next base: position 159,956 of record NZ_FTPJ01000002.1, on the reverse strand, counting down.
TCGGTGCCGTCACGATTGATCGGCGCCACGCTGAAGGCGCGCATCCGCTCGGAGAACTTGGATCTTTACCACGGCACGGCACATGTTCTGACTCTGCCGCGCCTAAGCGGGCGCAATCAGCGGCGAATCGACTATCGGCATCTGATCTGGTCACTGGTGAGAAAGCCCGGCGCGTTCGCGGCTTACTGCTACAGAGACGAGCTGTTTCCAACGACCATGTTTCGCCGGGCCTACGACGCACTGCTTGCCACAATGCCGACAAAGGCGGACCAGCAATACCTTCGCCTGTTGCATTTAGCTGCGAGCACATCCGAGTCGGAAGTTGACGAAGCAATCGGCCGCTTGCTGCATGAAGATCGCATACCGACGCTCGATGTCGTGCGCGAACTCGTCGCAAGCCCTACGCTGACGCCGGTGCCGAAAATCGGCAAGGCCGCCATCAACTTGCGCGACTACGACGCCCTAATCCCGTCGCGGAGCAATCATGCATAACGCCCGTGAAGAATTGCTGGTGTCGCTTCGTGCGCTTAATCTCGGTGCCATGGCGGCAGCTGTGCAAGACACAGCACTGCGAGCGGAAAAGGAAGGACTGACTCATGAGGCGTTTCTTCTCGAGCTGGCTCGTATCGAACGTGCCGCGAAAGCGTCGCGCCGAATCGAGCGACTACTGAGGCAATCCGAACTGCTGCCCGAGAAGAACTTGCGCACGTTAAAACTGGAAAGATTCGATCCGGCCACTCGCCTGCAGATCGAGCGGCTGCGTAGCGGCAGCTTCCTCAAGGATGCCATCAATGTGATTGCGCTCGGCCGACCTGGTGCCGGGAAAAGCCATCTTGCCTGCGCATTGGGGCACGCGCTCGTCGAGCAAGGGTACCCGGTCCTGTTCACATCCACGGGGGCCTTGGTGCAGCGGCTACTGGCAGCAAAGCGCGATCTGCGTTTGCTGCAGCAACTAGCAAAGCTAGATCGCTTTGAGTGCCTTATTCTGGACGACATCGGCTACGTCCAGCATAACCGAGATGAAATGGAAGTGCTGTTCACGTTGCTCGCTGAGCGCTACGAGCGCAAGAGCATCATCATCACGACAAACCTCGTGTTCTCGGAGTGGAAGCGCATCTTTAAGGATCCGATGACCACGCTCGCGGCCATCGACCGCGTCGTTCATCACAGTGTCATTCTTGACTTGATGAGCGTTGAAAGCTATCGGGCAAAAGCTGCCGGCGACAAGCCGACGGCATCAGCCCCCGTAGCAGCATAGGGCGGCAATTTTAGTTGTATTAGCCGGAACTTGATCTGACAGATAGTCGGGCCGATAGAAAAGAAGCGGTCAATGTGGAATGAGTTTCTCCTTGGCAAGTGCTAGTGAATCGAGGAAGGTGCGCATGGGCGTCTTGCCATAACACCATCGCCCCTGATGCTCACGTTCATTGTTGTACTGATCGAGCCATGCATCAAGATCGGTTTGTAAGGCGTCGATCGATTCGTAGATCTTCTTGCGGAACACCACCCGATAGAACTCGTTGAGCATGGTTTTGTGCAACCGTTCGACGATGCCGTTGGTCTGCGGCGACTTGGCCTTGGTGCGGGTATGGTCGATGTCTTCTACAGCCAAATACAGCTCATATTCGTGATGCTCGGGATTGCCACAGTATTCGGTGCCACGATCCGTGAGCACGCGCAGCAGCGGGATGCCGAAACTGTCGAAGAATGGGACAACACGATCATTGAGTAAGTCAGCCGCCGGCAGCGGTGTCTTGCGATCATAGAGCTTAGCCAATGCCACCTTCGAATAGGTGTCGACAAAGGTTTGTTGATAAACACGACCTACGCCTTTGAGGCTACCGACATAGAATGTATCCTGCGCGCCACAGTAGCCTGGACATTCAGACTCGAACTCGCCGTGGGCCTCTTTTTCCTGTTTGGCGCGCTCCAGCGCGACCAACTGGGCTTCGGTCAGCACCAGCCCGTCCTGAGCGGATTTGGCTTCCAGCGCCTTTAGACGCTTGTTCATGGTCTGCAGATCGTGACGCAGCCAGATGCTGCGAACGCCCTGAGGCGAGACCTTTAACGCATGGCGCTTGAGCACTTCATTGGCGATGCGGATCTGACCATAAGCGGGCAGTTCCAGGGCCAGTTCAACTACGGCCGCCTCGATCTGCGGATCCACGCGGTTTTTGGGCAGCGGGCGGCGGTGGGAGATTTCCTGCAGCGCCGCTTCGCCGCCTTTATCGTACAGTTCCTTGAATCGGTAGAAGCTGTCGCGTGAGTAACCCATCACGCGGCAAGCTTGGCTGACGTTGCCCAGTTGCCGGGCCAGTTCGAGCATGCCGACTTTGGCACGGATGACCTTCTGTTCCTGAGTCATGGCGGACCCCTTGCTGTTCGTGGCGCGCGTTGCCGCGCAGGGCGTAGCCCGTAGCGGCAACGCGCGCCAGCATGAAAAACCAACCACTGTCAGTTTTAGTCTAGTTCACTGCATTTTAGTTGTCGTCGGCGGCTTTTTTAGTTGACGTCAGACACTCAGCCACCTCTATCAGATCGGCCAGACGAACTAACGGATGCTTCAAGTTGATCTGCTCGCGCAGCGGCTGGCGGAACAAATCCCCCTCTAGCACCGGCGTCTTCGGACCCATTCAACCCTCGTCGAAATTTGCAGGAAATTCACGCTAATATGCCCGTCTCTTGCAAATCCCACCATACCATTCCGGCCTCAGAGCCTTACTGCACCAGCGTTTCCGAATTGTTCAGGGCGGACTTCTATGAGCAGAAAGTTGTCAAGAGTTTTGTGCAAGGAAAAAGTCCATAAGCAGATACCTCGACTTTTAGCCAAGCGATATCAACGCTCGTTAGGGTGGGGCCGAGCCGATTGTGCGCACGTGAGAGATTCACCTCTCACCCACTTCTATCCGCCGGATTTGGCCGGCCTCATCCTGTATGCGCGCTACGCCGGACATTCTGGTCCGGTGGATATGCCCCATCTAATGATCGGTTACATTCAGCAACCCGTCCGCCCTACGGGCATATCCCGGTTCAGCCCCTCCAATAGACGTTGATCCGACAGCTATAAGCCATGCCCACTCATGCCCCTTTGAACTGAGCGTTTTGTGGAATCACGCCGTCTTTAAGGTAGCGCCATAATGCAATCACTAACCGCCTGGCAAGCGCGACAATCGCAATGCGTCGCGCGCGGCGATTGGCTCCGGTGCCCTGCGTGCGCTTGTTGAACCACTGCGCCAGCGCACTGCTAGGCTGATAGCGCAGCCAGCACCAGGCCATCTCGATGAGCTGGGTTCGCACTCGCCTATTTCCCTGCTTGCTGATTCCCTGATCAATCCGGCTCTGTCCGCTATCGTAGGGCTGCGGGACCAAGCCTACGCAGGCGCCCAGTTGCCGCCGGTTACCAAACTCGCGCCAGAACAACTCAAGCATCAGGCGCGATGCCCCGAGCTGGCCTACACCTTTGAGGTGCCTAAGATAAGTGATCCGTTCGCGTACAGGTGCCGGTAGGCGTTCTTGCAGTGCGCGCTCAAGTGCCGCGAGTTGTTCTTCGGCAAGTGCCAGGCGGGCCGTCTCGCGTAACAGTCGTTCATGCAACTCGCTGGGCAGCGGTGTGCCATCGTGACAAACCAGTTTGCCGCTAGCTAGTCGCTTGGCAAACGTCCTATGATCGAAACCGTCCCAGCAACCCATCGTGATCAACAACTTACGCATACGCTCGCGGTGCTGCAGCACCTCTTTGTGCAATTGCCCTCGATCACGAATCAACTGACGCGAAGCTTCATCTTGCAGCGAGGGCACTCGCACTACGCGCATGCGGTCACGTTCGCCATGCAGCCATACTCGCAGATTCGTGACCAGCTTGATCGCATCAAGCCGATCCGTCTTAGCGCGACGCCTGTGCCGCTCCACCGGAATACTAGCCGCATCGATCACATAACAATCCATGCCACGCGAGCGCAGCGCTCTATAGATCCAAAATCCATCCTGCCCAGCCTCATAACTGACCACCACACGCACATCTTGGGGCAGCGACCATTTCTGCTTGTACCGCTCAATCACCTCCAATAGGGCTTGCACTCGCAGGGCCGCTTGCGCTCCCCTTACCGTGTGTACCGCTGGACTCTGTCTGCGTCCGTCGTGCAGCGCAATTTTCCATTGGGCCCCTGCCAGTTCGAGTGACGCTGCCAGTATTACGTTCTCAGCATCGGCTCCGGCTAAGTGATCTGTACGCATGATAGCCTCCGTTGCGTTCGCCTTGATTCACTTAAGCTTACAACTTAAGCTTTGGTTAGTCTCGCGCTACATAGGATCTAGGTATTCCACGTATAAACGACTATTGATTCCACGAAAAGGCGATTGGGATTCCATAGGAAAGCGACCTAGCTTTCTACTATGAAGCGACCAGCAGCCGGAGCGCTGGATGCGACTAGGGCAGCTCAGCGGAAACATTTTACGGAAGCAACTGATCGTGCCATTGAACAAGGCCTTACCTCCCGGTCCATGCATGGGTACGTGCACCATCGTGTCCTTTTCCGAACCGTTCTACAAAATCTAATTAAGTTCAGCACAGGTGTGCTGTTTTTTCGCCAACGATGGGCATTGCTGTAGAGCGATTCTCAACGTAACTTATTGAGTAAAAAAGGATTTTACGTGGCTCTGCCGGCAACACCTAGAGAACGCTGACACGCAAAGTATACATCCCAGCCATCCAACAGCACGTGGCCATTCGTTTGCCAAAACGTTTATGCGGATCCGACATTCAAACAGATACTGATGGCGGCGTAATGTAGACCCCACCTCCTATTCTCTCCACCGCCATGAGCATAAAGATCAACCCATTCCGCCAAGCACGCCAATCCGATCCGACACCCCGGGGCAATGTGACGACGTCCGGCAACACCGTCGCAGGAAGCGAGCGATCTTGGCACAGCAAATTCGACGGATTGTTTTCGCGCAAGAAAAAGACGATATCGACGCAACCGCCAATGGAAAAGCCAGCCTCCACCGACTCGAAAACGTCACAAACAGTCCGGAATGTGGCTAAGCAGCTGAAAAAGGCCTTCTGCCCATGCGGCTCGTCGGAGAGCAAGCTTATTAAGAAGTTTCCTCAAGTTCCGTCACGCCCTGCCCTCGCAGATAATCGCGCCGGCGTTGGAACAAAAGCTTCTACACAAACCAGCACGGCAAAGGGTAATACTCCAGACATCAAACTACCCGAACGAAAGAACTCGCTCGCACATCTAATCACCCACGAGGCTGGCTCGGCTCCCCGAAGCGGTAGCACCTCATCAAAACAGGCGTTCGCAAGGGTAAAAGTCGGCCAAGTCAACGTCAAAAAAGCTGAATTCAAAAAAATCGAAGTCGAAGTCAAAACAATGAAGGCAGAGTTGCTAAGTACAAAGGCTGTGATCTCCGAGGCGAAGAAAACGGTGAATGAAGCTACGCGGAAAAATCAGAGAGGCAAAGATAATGTTGCCTCAAAAGACATTGAAGATATAACAGAAACGGAGACCGAGCTCCTTAAGAAATTCCCTACAACTCCTGCCGTCCCAGCTTCCTGTCCCACCAAAGGCAACGTTTCGTCAAAGCAAACCACTCCGGCAGCGCCGCCTCGTCCGCCGAAATCAAGTAAAAGACCTTCGGTGATAGTCCAACTCGCCGCCAAAAAAATGAAGACTGCGTCTTTGCGCGAACAGACCCTGATCTTCGAAGGGTTGAAAACAGCGAGCGAGACGGATCGGTGGCTACCTGTCAAGCCTGTAAATCACGCCCCACCAACAGGTCTGAGCAAATTGGGTAAAGGCCCCGTAATAGAGTAACCACGGGGAACTTGCCATATGGGCCCGTCGCGAAGCGACAGGAACCGGAGTTCTGCGCACAGCGGCAAGCACCGGGCGCGTGCGGGCCCGCACAGGTCCACAACGACGGGTTGATGATGCCGCTTCTCAACACGCCGCGCTTCACCTCGCCCGCCAATACCTTGGATATGACCGAAACGGGCCGTATAGCGGCCGTTACGCTACTCGTCCTTTTTCCAGCATCGACGACCATCAGTGTGCAACGAATACGTTATTCGTTCCGTGCCATTTTTTCGCACGATCGGTAACCCGGCTTTTACTGCGTCACAAAGTCCCGAACCGTTGTTCGAATCCGAAGTTCAAATAGAAACTGATGGCGGCGTAATGTGGCCCCACCTTCTATCCCTACCCGCCATCATAAGCATAAAGATCAACCCATTTCGCCAAGCACGCCAACCCGATTCGACACTCTGAAACAATGTGATGACGCCCGGCAGCACCGTCGCGGGACGAGAGCGGTTTTGTCAAGGCAAGTTCGACGTATTGCCTTCCCGCAAGAAAAAGACGATATCGACGAAACCGCCAATGGAAAAGCGGGCCCACACTGACTGGTAAACGTCACGGACATTCCGCGATGCGGCCAGGCTACTGAAAAAGGTCTTCCGCCCCTGCGGCTCATCGGAAAGCAGGCTTAGTCAGACTGCAACCAAGTTGACTATGCCGGAGAACGAACTTATTACACCGGAAAGCAAATCCATTAAGTCGTTTACTTAAGTTCCGCCACATCCTACCCTCAACGACAATCGGGGCGGAGCTGGGACAAAAAAGTCGCCTCAAACTGGTACGGTCGCGGTAAATAGCACGACCATTACCCCGCCCAAACGAAAATAATTGCTTGCTCATTTTCAAGCCTACTCGTCGCGCGACGCGGCGCAACTTCGTGGCTCCGGTCCGTCTGATACGGAACTGCAGCAAGCCAACGCGGCCATACCGTCACGTCCATCGAAGTCAGCAAAAAGACCGCCCATCCCAACTTTCCGTCCTACCAAAGGCAACATTTCATCGAAGCAAACCACTCAGGCAGCACCGCCCCGTCCACGGAAATCAAATAAAAGACCCTCGCAAATAATCCTACTCGCCACCGATAAAATGAAGATAGCGTCTTTGCGCGAAGAGACCTTGATCATCGAAGGGCTGAAAACGGCGAAAGAAACGGGGCGTTGGTTACATGTCGATCCTGAAATCACACTTCATCAACAGGCCTAAGCAAATCGGATAAAGGTTCCGTGATGGAGTGACCAGGGAAAATGCCCCCATATGGGCCCTTCCGTAACTGGCGAAAACGGAAGTGCTGCGCACAGCGGTAATCACCGGGAGACGTGCCGGCCCGCATGGCTCGCCGCCATGCGCTAACGATGTAGCCTCTCGACACACCGCGCTTCGCTTCGATCGCCAATACATCGGATATGACGGAAAAGCAACGGACGCAACCCTTACTCTATTCGACATTCACCACTCATTGATGGTCATTGGTATGGAACGTCTCCGTTTTCCTCCTTCCTCCTTTTTTCGCCGCACAAATAATGAGTCAGCTACTCCCAAAAACGAGCGGTCATCGTCGTCAGCGACACGCCGCTCCGCATCGGGATTTTTATCGGGTCTTAACAACCTTTTCAAAAAAAAGGGAGGTGGCATATTTGATGGGCCCGCATATCTAGATGACGATGCCATTAGAAAGATCAATACTAAAAAGGGATTGCCTGAAAATGGCTCGATAAGATCACTTCGACCAGAAGATCGCGATTATTTTTCTAAATTGGCCGAAAGAGAAGCCTCCGCCGCAAAACAATCCCCGCAGCAGTCACCTGTCACCCCACCGCCGCCCTACTCGTCATCGGCGTCTAATAAGGAGTTACCATGGGCGTCGAGCAACCGGGCCGGCACGAGGCAGGGAAACTCGAACAGAGATAGCGCGGAAACAAAACTAATCCGGAATGTCCTACGCAACCGCCCTAAAGTAAACATCAGTGATCTGCCGCCAACACCACCGATTCCGCGAGAGTACGGGAATTGAGCAGCGCGATCGGCGACGTTCCAGCACAAGCATGGGACGGTGCTACAGCCAACAACTAAAGCACAAGGGGGAAACGCAGCTTAGGGCTTCCCCCATGTCTTCGCAGACATACCTGCCGCGAGCAATAGGGAGCAGCGGGCTGACCATTTGAAGTTCTGCAGTCGCCCGTCCCTCCGTTAGTGCACCATTACCGCACGCCCAATTTCTAAACCCTGTCAACGCAAGTGCCGATATAGACGTTTTGATGGCGTCTTTCCGCAACCTGAGCATCGCCGTCGTGAAGCAAAGCTGCGGTTTCTTGAAGTCGCGCACTACTCATGCGTCCCCAAATCAAACTGACTCTTTCGACCGCACGCGCCGAGACCCACCGCTGGGCCATGCTGCGACACGCGCAACGCCTGGTTACCCCAGCAATTGCATTGGGCGGCTGCGCGCTGCTGCTCGTACTGTTACAACATTTGTCTCACGCGGTCCATTACCGCTCGGTGATCCATCAACTGCGCCAATTAAGCGCCGCGGAATGGGCCGGCGCGCTCGCCGCCACGGTCCTGAGCTACATCGGACTCGTCGGGCGAGACATGGCCGGACTGCACCACATCGGCGCACGGGTACCGCGCGCATTGTTACTACTCGGTGCGACGGTCGGCTCGGCCATCGGCAACGCAACGGGCTTCGGCGCGTTGACCGGCGGGGCCGTACGTTGCAGGATCTACGGCGCGGCGGGCGTGACGCCGGCACAAGTCGGGCGCCTGACCGTCTTCACGGGCATCGGTCTGGCCGCGGCGCTGGTGCTAATAAGCGCCGCCGGCATGCTGATCGCCGCCGGCCAGCTCGAGTCAGCGCTGCACCTGCCGGCATTGATGCTGCGCTGCGCGGGTGTGCTCGCGCTCACGGCAATCGCGGCACTAATGATGGCATGCCGCAGCCAACCACGCACGATTGGCGGCGGCACGCGGCGCTGGCTCGCGCTGACGATTCCGTCGCGGCGCAATTTGATCGCCCAGCTGGGCTGGGCGGTTGTTGACGTCGCCGGCGCCGCGCTGGCGCTGTGGGTCCTGTTGCCGGATGCGTCGATTGGCTCCGCCACGTTCATGACGGTCTATGCGGCGGCGTTGCTGCTCGGGATGGTCGGCCACACCCCTGGCGGCGTCGGCGTATTCGAAGGCGTGGTGCTAATCGCCTTCGGTCGAGACCTGCCGATGCCGCAACTGGTGGCCGCGTTGCTCGCCTACCGGGCCATTTACTTCGGGCTGCCGCTGCTCGTTTGCGGTGGCGCGCTGGTTATGTTCGAAGGACGCACGCTCAAGCGCGTAGTGATGACTTCTCCCGCACTGCACGCCGCACGCAGCCTCGCACAGCTCGCGCCGCTACTGCTGAGCACCATCACGTTCGCAGTCGGCTGCATGCTGATTGTCTCCGGCGCAACACCAGCGTTCATGCACCGGATTGCGGTGCTAAGCACGCTCGTGCCACTGTGGGTCCTTGAAAGCTCGCAGTTGCTCGCCAGCGTACTCGGCGTGCTGCTGCTATTTGTCGCCCGCGGACTGCTGCGCCGGCTCGATGCCGCATGGTGGCTAGCCTTGCTGCTGACCAGCGTCAACCTCGGGCTATCGTTGACCAAGGGGCTGGCGTTCATTGAAGCCGGCGTGCTCGGGATCCTGGTGCTGCTGTTAATCGCAACGCGGCACCACTTCAACCGCCGCTCGTCGCTATTCGCGGAGCGCTTCACGCCCAGTTGGCTGGTGTCAGTCGGCATCGTAATCGTGATTGCGACATGGATCATGCTGTACGCGTTCCGCGACGTGCCGTACACCCACGAGCTATGGCGGCAATTCGCGTTCGACGGCCGGGCCCCGCGCGCGTTACGCGCTACGTTGGCTGCCGCACTATGCGCGGCAGCGCTGGCCTTCTGGCAGTTGCTACGACCGGCGGCCGGCCGCTTCGTGAAACCGGCTGAACAGGATCTGGCCGACGCGGCGCGTATCGTGCGTGCGCAAGAACGCAGCGACGCAGGACTCGCGATGATGGGCGACAAGAGCTTCCTGTTCTCCGCATCGCGCCAGGCCTTCCTGATGTATGCCAAGCGTGGACGCACGTGGGTGGCGCTGCACGACCCAGTCGGCCCGCGCGACGAATGGCCCGAGCTGATCCGCCGTTTCGTCGCGCTCGCGCACACGCACGGCGGCCGCGCCGCGTTCTACCAGGTGCGCGCCGACGCACTACCGTTCTACCTCGATACCGGCTTGCACCTGATGAAACTAAGCGAGGAGGCGAACATCCCGCTAGCCGACTTCGATCTAAAGGGGTCTCACCGCGCCCATCTTCGCTACGCCCTCAAGCGCGGCGAACGCGACGGGCTGGCTGTCGAAGTAGTTGAACCGGCGCGCATGCCGGAATGCCTGCCGACGCTCAAGTCAATCTCCGACGCATGGCTGCAAAGCCGCGTGGCGCGAGAAAAGAGCTTTTCGGTGGCCGCATTCAACCCGTCGTATCTGGCCGCGCAATCGGTCATGTTGCTGCGCCAGCACGGCCGTGCGGTCGCGTTCGTCACATTCATGACCACGGACGTGCACACCGAGGCGACCGTTGGCGTGATGCGCCACCTGCCGGATGCCTCCGGGTACGCGATGGAATATCTGTTCACTAAGCTGACCCTGCATTTAAAGGAGGCGGGACTGCGCACGTTGAGTCTGGGCATCGCGCCACTGTCGGGCGTGCAACCGACGCCATTTCCGTCGCTGTGGCAGCGCGTCGCGCGACTGGCGTGGCACCTTGGCGGACGCTTCTACAATTTCCGCGGCCTGCGTGGGTTCAAGAGCAAGTTTCAGCCGCGCTGGGAACCACGTTACCTGGCGGTGTCCGGCTCGCTCGGCCTATTCGTGACACTGGCCGACATCTCGCTGCTGGCAGGAGGCTGGCGCTCGTGAAAATTCGTTCCTTGATCGTCGCCGCGGCTCACGCGATCGCAGCATGCACGCTCGCGCTGCCCGCCGCGCACGCCGCCGCCACCAGCACGCTACCCGGCGGGCGCTATGGTGAAGTCACGCTGACCCGTCCGGACGGTCCCTTGCGCGGCTTCGTCGTGCTGTTCTCCGACGCAAACGGCTGGAGCGGATCGGATCACGACACCGCGCAGGCGTTGGCGCGCGAGGGCGTGCTGGTTGTCGGCGTCGATACCCGTCGCTATGCGGCGAATTTGGCCGCCAAACCGCAAAGCTGCCAACATCTGGTCGGTGACGCCGAAGCGTTGAGCCACCAGCTGGAACGACAGTGGAATTCGTCCCGTTATTTCGCGCCGATCGTCGCGGGAACCGGACAAGGCGCGACGCTGGCCAAGCAAGTTCTCGCCCAAGCTCCGGCGAATACGGTGGCCGGCGCACTATCGCTCGATCCAGCGCCTACGCTCGACGCGCGGTTCCAGCCGTGCCCGCCCGACCCGACGGTGAGCCGCGGCGCCGGGCTGCCAGGCTTTTTCGTGACCGGTACAGCCGCGGGCAAAAGCCCGGCGGAACGGCTGCGCGCATGGGCGGCGCCGTACCTGCGCGCGCCGTCCACCAGCGACGAGGACGTGTCCGATCTGCCACTGGTCGAATTGCGAGCGCCTAAGCCTTCCAACATGCTGGCGATCGTGATGTCCGGCGACGGCGGATGGCGCGACCTGGACAAGACCATCGCGGAAAATCTGCAAAAAGACGGCGTATCGGTGATCGGCTGGGATAGTCTGCGCTATTTCTGGAGCCGCAAGACACCGGAGCAGACCACACACGACCTTGCACGCGTGCTGCGCGTCTACGGCGCCCGTTGGCAGGCACGCGACATCGCGCTAATCGGCTATTCGTTTGGCGCTGACGTCATGCCGTTCCTGTATAACCGCTTGCCGCAGCCGTTGCGCGAGCGCGTGTCGTACGTGTCGTTGCTTGGCTTCGCGCCGGCCGCCGACTTTCAGATCCGCGTCACGGGCTGGCTCGGCATGCCGGCCAGCGCAGACGCACTGCCCGCCAAGCCCGAGGTCGCGAAGTTGCCCGCATCGATCGTCCAATGCGTGTATGGCGAGCACGAAACCGACACGCTATGTCCAGCGTTGGCCGGCACCGGCGTCGACGTGGTGCAAATGCCCGGCGATCACCACTTCGGACGCGACTACGATACGTTGACGCAACGGATCCTGGCCGGCTGGAAGAAGCAAATCGCGCTTCGCCACTAGTTTGCCGGTTGCGCCGTCCGCAGCGCTCGATTACGCCGTCGGTGGCGCTCAGTTGTGCCGCCCCTGTTCGCACATGCTCGTGCGTCGGCGGTAACGCACGCCTGGCTGATCAAAACCGGTGACGAATCCCCGCAATGGTGAGCAGTTGAGAATTGGCTCCGGCCTCCACGTTGTACGAGCCGATCACGGTTTGCGCGGGCCCCAGGCCGTTCTGACCGCAAGCATGTTGATAGCCGAGCATCGCATACACATCAGTGCGCTTGCTCAGCAGATAATCGACGCCAACGTTGACCTGCTGGTACACGGCCGACGAGGCGCCGCTGGAGCGGGTATAGTTGTATCCCACCAGCGCCTGCAGCGATGTCAATCCCTGCCAAAGTGCGAATACCGAGCCGTTGCCATACTTTTGCGCGTTGGAGAACCCAGACGAGGTGTCCGGATTGTATTGTGAAAAACTGAAAGCGGCACCCACTGTCACGAGGCCGAACACGTATTGCCCGCCTGCCCTGAAAATGCCGACCGAACGCGCGCAGGCATATGCCGAATTGACCGAAGTGTTGAACAGTGAATCGGGCGAGGACACGCCCCGCATCGAGCGCGCCGCATTGCCATTATCGATATGCAGGAAGCCAGTGCCCAAGCTCAGCGGCCCACCCGCATACACCAGTGCACCGGAATAAGCCTGACCGGACCCAGGTGCACCGGCAATTGCGCCAAACGCGTACATGGCTTCAACGGTCACCCCGCTCCAATTCGGACTCGTCCACTTCACCGCGTGGTTGAACGTGGCACTGCCGCCGCCGCTATCGACATCACCCGGCGCCACGAACACCCCGCTGTACGAACCGGCAGTCAGCGGTTGCAGCAAGTCCGCCACCGGATCGCTTTGCCGGCCAAACGTCACCGCACACCAACGCTCGTGCGACAGACCCACGAACGCCTTGGACCCGAACATCTGGCCCCTGCTGATCGACTGCCCGTGGCCGATGTCGAAGCTGTTCTCGACCGAGAAGTGGGCCGCGAGGCCGCCAACAAGCTCTTCGTTACCCTGCAATCCCCATTCGTTCGATGACAGCGTTCCTGGTGACATCTTCCATTGCGAGTGCTGTCCCGCACTGTGAAGAATGTACGCAATGCCCGTGTCCACCGTGCCATGCAGTGCCACGGAACGCTGCGCTTGGGCCGTCGTGGCTAATATCGTGCAGATAGTGGTGCTCGTGGTCAATATAGCTTTATTCAGCATCTAATCAATAAGTCTTACCTAATTTACTTCCTTGTGCACCGTTAGCTGGACACCCCAGCCTTGCCGACGGCGCGCGACACGGCGTCGAATTCGATCAACCCAAGGTCATCAGTGGCTATCCGCGCAACGCTCATGCGCCAATCTTCTTCATCAAGGGCCGGCCCGGACTCGTGCACACGGCCCGCTTTACCGACTACCGGGCACAGGTCCACCTTGCGGAACATGTCCGCGATCCATTTGCTATATTGAAGATCGGGTCTGGCGTAACACGCATGCGCGCTACGTCAGCAGGGCACGTAGAGAAACTCGCTGCGCGAAAGCTGACGAATCGGCGGGCGATGTCCGTCATTCCCACAACGTGGGCATCCCGATTTCGCCGATGTACAGTGAAGTAGGCCTTTACAGCTACCAGGGCGCAGCCTCGCGCGGACGCGAGCGCTAAGCAGCCCGGCAGCAATCCTTGGCGCGCGACGATTGAAAAGCAAAGCACTAAGACGCGTTTGTCATCGCGTGGCCTGATGACTTTCGATAGCTAGCGACCCGTGACGATACACCGACAACCTCCAAGCGTCACGGCTAAATGGCGCATCGCCGCAACTGTACGGCTGTTTCGAGACGGGCTTGCTCGCTGCACACGTGTTTACCGGCGAACGGCTCGTCAGCGGTATCCCGTGGATCGTGCTAGTTCCCGCCAACATGCTCGGCGTAAGTGTGAGTCTCGGCTATCTAACTTCAGATACGCGCCACCGGCTCGCCTATTCCGAGCCGTGAATCGGCTGGGCCGCAAGGATAGACTAAACGGCCGCCTCGATCGGCTGCTGCAGTGCCGCATCGGTCGGCGCAGAGGTGCGAATCAGGTGCTCGAACGCGCCCAGCGCCGCCTTCGCGCCTTCGCCCACGGCAACCACAATCTGCTTGTACGGAACCGTCGTTACATCGCCAGCCGCGAATACACCTGGCACCGACGTCTGACCCTTGGCATCGATTTCAATCTCACCGCGCGGCGACAGCGCGACGCCGCTGCCCTTGAGCCATTCGGTGTTCGGCACCAAGCCGATTTGCACGAACACGCCCTCGAGCGCCAGATGGTGACGCTCGCCCGACGAACGGTCCACGTAAGTCAAGCCATCAACCTTATTGCCATCGCCGGTGACCTCGGTCGTCTGCGCGTGCGTGTGCACCGTCACATTACCCAGGCTGCGCAGCTTGCGCTGCAGCACCTCATCGGCACGCAGCTGGCCATCGAACTCCAGCAACGTCACATGCTTGACAACGCCCGCTAGATCGATCGCGGCCTCAACACCAGAATTGCCGCCGCCGATCACCGCCACGCGCTTGCCCTTGAACAGCGGACCATCGCAATGCGGGCAGTACGCAACGCCACGATTGCGATATTCGCGCTCGCCAGGCACGTCGATCTCGCGCCAGCGCGCACCTGTGGCAAGCACCACGCTGCGCGCGCGCAGCCGTGCACCACTGGCCAACTGCACCGTGATCACGTCGCCCGGCTGCAACGATTCGGCGCGTTGCAAATCGATCACGTCGACGTCATAGCCCTTCACATGCTGCTCGAGCGCCGCCGCAAATTTCGGTCCATCCGTTTCCTGAACCGAAACAAAATTCTCGATTGCCAGTGTGTCCAATACTTGCCCACCAAAACGCTCGGCCACCACACCGGTGCGGATGCCCTTGCGCGCGGCATAGATCGCCGCGGCAGCGCCAGCCGGCCCGCCGCCGACGATCAGCATGTCGAACACTTCCTTCGCGTTGAGCTTGTCGGCCATGTGCGCGGCGCCGCTGCTGTCCAGCTTCGCCAACAATGCCTCGACACCCATGCGGCCTTGGCCGAACACTTCGCCGTTCAAATACAGGGTCGGCACCGCCATGACCTGTCGCGACTGCACTTCGTCCTGAAACAGCGCGCCATCGATTGCCACATGGTGAATCTTGGGATTGATCACCGACATCGCGTTCAATGCCTGGACGACTTCAGGGCAATTCTGGCAAGACAGCGAGACATAGGTCTCGAACGTGTAGTCGCCATCCAAACTCCGGATTCGCTCGATCACATCCGGCTCGAGCTTGACCGGGTGGCCACCGACTTGCAGCAACGCCAACACTAGCGATGTGAATTCGTGACCCATCGGAATGCCGGCGAAGCGCACAGCGATATCCGTGCCAGCGCGCCGGATCGCGAATGATGGCACGCGCTCCATGTCATGACCCGTGTGCTCGGTCACCACGATGCGCGTGGACAGCGATGCGATGTCCTGCAGCAGTGCGCACAGTTCACCCGATTTAGCACTGTCATCCACGAACGCGTCGATCTCGATCGCTTCAGTAACGTTGTCCAGGTAACTTTTTAATTGGGCCTTGAGATTGGCGTCGAGCATCGCGAGGATTCCAACGGAGGGAACGAAGAAGGGGCGCGCCGAGTAGGCGGCACGTCGCGGCGCAGTGCCGCGACGCCGCATTCATGCGCCGTCCGGCGTAGGACGGCGCATGAACGTCAGATCTTACCGACCAGGTCCAACGACGGCTTCAGCGTCTCGGCGCCCGGGGTCCACTTGGCCGGGCACACTTCGCCGGGGTGCGATGCGACGTACTGCGCAGCCTGCACTTTGCGCAGCAATTCCTTTGCGTCACGGCCGATGCCGTTGTCATGAATCTCATACAGCTTGATCTGACCTTCCGGGTCGATCACGAACGTGCCGCGCAGCGCCAGGCCTTCGTCCTCGATCAGCACCTCGAAGTTGCGAGCCAGGGTGGCCGTCGGATCGCCCACCAACGGATACTTGATCTTGGCAATCGTTTCCGACGTGTCGTGCCAGGCCTTGTGCGTAAAATGCGTATCTGTCGACACGCCATAAATCTCAGCACCGAGCTTTTGGAATTCGGCGTAGTGGTCTGCCAAATCACCCAACTCGGTCGGGCACACGAACGTAAAGTCAGCCGGATAGAACACGACGACCGACCACTTGCCCTTCAGGTTCTCTTCCGTGATTGTCACGAAATTGCCATTGTGGTAGGCAGTTGCCTTGAACGGTTTGACTTGCGTGTTGATAAGAGACATTGCGCTTTTCCTTCTTGAGTTGAAGACGACCACCCCGAAGCTTACGACAAATGGTGCGATGCGGTGAAGTTGTTTAGCTGTATCGGACCGATTGGCTACATCTATCGCCGAATATTTTTCGCATTATGAAACGCAGTGCAGGGCACGTTCGCGGCATGGATGATGGCGACTTGCTCTACCTGCGACCAACCACCTCGATAGGGAGCCCGCACTCAGTGGTGGCACGCCAGTGTCCCGCCTGTCACCGTCGAACACGAACCGTCGCACTCCGTCGTCAAGTAATTCAGCCTGTACAACGGGAAACGGTCCCGCTCCAATCTGGCCGAGCAGACGCCGGACAAGGCATACTTCGCGATGCTGCCTACAATTAATCGACGATGTGACTAACCCAATGTTCCACTTAAAAATCTCATAACATTATCCAAACAATTGAAGCCACTTATCCACATCGCAGGACTCACGCATCAGCCTACCAGAGCGAGCAGTTTAACGACTTCGCACAATGGCGGATGTTCAACGGCAAGGTGATTACATGATGAGTCTTTGGCGCCGTCTCTCCGTTCGACTCAAAGGAAAATTTTACATTAAAATCAAAAACTTAATTTCGAATATGGCGGATTTCAATGTAATTTAGGCTAATTGACACAACCTATCGCTCCGCCAAAGTTTGAGGCAAACTGTCGGTCGCAAATGATCAACGATGTTACTGTGACGGCCTCAACTTAAACCAATTCAGGATGTGCTGTTTCCTATATGGAGCGGAAGCGGCGGCTCGCTTTTATCAGCATTACCAGGATTGCATAGTAGCAAAGCGTATTGGGTAATTGCTTGAAGTGGAGAGAATAGTGATTCGAGGCATTGCTGCTGTCTACGCAATTTACCTATTACTGCCCATCCTGCTGTTGAGCATTGGTAGTGTGGGTGAGCTATGGATGAACTCGCTACTTCCTAGCGGGATAACAGTTAAATGGTACGCTGATATTTGGTTGGATTCTTCTTTTCGTAGTGCGTTTACGACGAGCCTCGTGGTGGCGCTGAGCGCGTGCGCGATCAATACGATTTTAGCCCTCCCACTTGCTTACTCCTTATACCATAAAGCCGGACGGGGTGGGAGCGCCGCAGCTAAAATTGTGAGTATGATGCCCATAGTCGTACCGACCATCACGTTGGGTTTTGGCTATATCATTGTGTTTAACACAGATGTTTTCCCTTGGCTCGGAACCTTGCCATTGCTGATCGTAGTACACGCTGTTCATACGCTGCCCTACCTTACTAATACTTTGTTATCCGACCTTCGGCATTCCGATTTGGCGACGCTAGAACGCGCAGCCGCGACGTTGGGAGCTACGGAACTACAGCAGTTTTTTGGGATTGCCATACCTAATCTACGAAAAAGCCTGTTAAGCGGTCTTATGATGGTTGCTGCTATTTCGGTGGGTGAATTTGGTTTATCCAATTTACTTGCCAGCTTTCAGAATCGCACTTATCCGGTTGTCTTGTGGCAAGCTTTTTATGGTACAACTGGGTTTGCTTGTGCGGCCACCGTTATTCTTCTTGTGTTAGCCAGTACAGCGGCATTTGTTTCTTCTACCGCTATCAAAAAATCATGAGCCTGGTTCTGGATAGAGTGAGTTATCAATACCCAGGGACCGGACATGGGTTAACTGATATTTCGTTTGAGGTCGAGACCGGTGAAATGGTAGCCGTGATTGGAGCAAGCGGTTCTGGTAAGTCAACGCTTCTGAAGGTTATTTCTGGCCTAATTAGCGAAGCATCAGGGTCGATCACCCTAGACGGCGAAAATTTAGCAGGAAAACCTGTGCATAAGCGCAATATCGGAATGGTATTCCAAAATTATGCGCTTTTCCCGCATCTCAATGTAATCGAGAATGTAGCATACGGACTCGCTTTAAAAAAGATCCCGCTGAAAAACCGACTAGCTAAAGCAGCCGAATTATTAGAAACAGTGGGTTTAGAAAACTTTGCCACCAGGCCAGTTTACAATCTATCAGGCGGACAACAGCAGCGAGTCGCGCTGGCTCGAGCTTTGGCAATCGATCCCAAAGCGTTATTGCTCGATGAGCCATTGGCTGCACTCGATGTAGGTATTCGAGGATATTTGCGCGATCAGATCCGGTCAATTCAGAAGAAATTTAACGCAACAACTATATTGGTCACACATGATCAAGAAGAGGCGTTGACGCTATCCGATTATGTCGCCGTGCTCAAAGACGGTAAGCTCCTACAATTTGGCTCGCCAAAAAATATTTACTGTTATCCAAATAGCCGAGCGGTAGCCGAGTTTGTGGGATTATCGACATTACTCCCCGCAAAAATTTCAGCACATAATCAGGTGGATTTAGGATTTGCTCAAATCGCTGCCAATACTGATGGGCGACGTTTGGGAGAGAAGGTACTTATTCTGATCCGTCCCGAGCATGTGGTAAAGGATCCTCCAGAAGGAACACTGAACTATTTGGTAGGTTGTACAGTTAACCAGCGCTACTTGGGCTCAGTGGTTCGGTACGACTTTCAAGTAAACGGCGCTTCCAAACCGATCGTAGGCGAAGCAATCGAGGTGCCGGTAAGCGGCATTTCTATTCCACCGCAGTGTGTTCAACTACTTGACGACGACCCTTCACAGGAGGTCTTATGAAACGCAGACGCTTTGTTCAATCGGCAGCGCTAGTGTCATTTGCAGGGTTTGGAACTACTGCTTCCACTGTTGCTTCTACTTCTGATATCGTTTGGGAAAAAGTGCAGCTTTATCCTGGTGAGCTTGCGCTTTACGAGGCTGCCAAAAAAGAAAGCGAGGTCGTTTCGTGGGATACGGGGCCAACATGGGCCAATTGGAAGGCACTATTCGATGCGTTCAACAAGCGCTATCCGGGAATCAAACTGCACTATAATGATTTGGGTTCTGCTGCGACTGTGACTGCGCTGAATAAAAGCCGGCGTCGGCCTCAAGCAGACACAGCTTATTATTTTGCAGCATCCGCGGTGGATGCTGTAAAACAGGGTGTGGTGGCACCTTTTAAGCCGATCCACTTCGATACGCTGCCCGAGGTGTTTCGAGATCCAGAGGGCAAGTGGTTTACCATCCATACGCTGAACGTGGCATTCATTGTGAACAAAAAACTTGTGCGCAATACGCCCACTTCTTGGGCTGATTTGCTCAAGCCAGAGTACAAGAATAGCATCGTCTACCTCGATCCGCGCTCCGCGGGTGTGGGACAGGTTGTCGTCTTCGCTACGGCCTACGCCAATGGAGGTTCCGTAGACGACGTTAAGCCCGGCATCGATTATTTGGGGAAACTGCATGCTGCGGGCAATGTCATTCGAACTGAAGGAACAACGCCTTATTCGAAGTTCATGAAGGGCGAAATACCGATCTGGATCGGTTACGAAAATGATGGACTTAAAGCTAAATACGCAGAAAAAGGCATGACCGATGTTGTTGATGTCGTGATTCCTAAAGAAGCTAGTGTTGCGGCACCTTATGGCATTAGCCTCGTGAAGAATGGGCCGCACCCGAATGCGGGAAAATTGTGGCTTAACTTCATCATGAGCGAAATCGGACAGCAACTGTTTGCCAAGGGCTTTGTCCGACCCTCGGTGAAGAGTATTTCACTGCCTCCCGATATTCAGCAAAAGATGCCAGACGCACCACAAACACGGCCTCTTGATGTGATTAAGGCATCTGCTCGCAAGAGCGAAGTCGATCGTTTATGGGCGAAGGCCGTTTTGAAAAATTAATTCATGAAGCGATTTGGCCTACTTCCAGCCTGGGCCTTTCTCGGCTTGTTTTTCGTTCTGCCGCTCCTTGCTCTCGTCCCCGAGACCGTTAGGAGCGGTGGCGAAGCATTCGGTCAAGTGATTGCCGATCATTTATTCCTAAGCGCATTTAGGAATACGGTGATGCTCGGCCTGTTCTCCGGCTGCCTCTCGGCTATCGTAGGTACTGCGATTGCTATCGAACTGACGAGGCAGCCGGAATCCCGCCGCCACTGGCTAATGATGTTACTAGGGATCCCACTTGCTTTTTCAGGTCTGGTTATTGCTTATGGTTTTATTTTAGCTTACGGTAGGGCGGGCTTCGTGACACAGCTTATAGTGATGCTTGGTGGCGACCCTGCTCAGGGCGGGCGATGGCTTTACTCAGCTGTCGGGCTTGCTTTAGCTTACGCGTATTATTTGATTCCCCGCGTGGCATTATCACTTTATCCGGTCTTCGCCAACTTGGATGAACGCCCGTGGCTAGCAGCTCGTACACTCGGCGCCTCGCGTACACGCGCATTTTTCGATACGGTCATACCTGAAGTTGCACCATCGATCATTGCGAACGCTTGCCTAGCTGCGGCTTTAGCCATGGGCACTTATGGTACCGCACTTGCTTTAGTGGGAACGCAACTCAATATTCTTCCGTTGTTCTTGTTTTCCAAAATCAATGATAGTAACGCCGATTTGGCTGCAGCATCAGCCGTTTCGCTAATACTATTGAGTCTTTGTGTTTTTGTCTTGGGAGTGGGTAATGTTTTCACAAGCCGGCGTGAATACGCTGCTACCCAAAAAAGTTAACAAGCAACTTCGCCGGTTAATCGAAATTCAAGCGGGGCCACATCGCAATCCTCAACCGGTAGGAATAATTGGACCAAGTATTTGTGATGAGGCATGCCGCTCAGCGGCATACAAAGTGGCAAGCGTCTTGGCAAGTGCCGGCGTGCCTATCATTTGCGGAGGACGGGGCGGTGTAATGGAAGCTGCATGCCATGGCGCATATGACATGGGAGGAATAGCCATTGGCATTCTCCCAGAAGAAGACCGGTGTAGCGCTAACAAATACGTTACATTGGCGCTTCCTACAGGGATTGGTGAAATACGCAATGTGCTGGTCGTGCGCGGTAGCGTATGCGTGGTTGCCATTGGAGGTGGAATGGGAACACTTTCTGAGATGGCATTGGGCGTAAAGTGGAGCAAGGCCGTTTTTACGTTATACGAAGAATTTAGGCTACCCGGTGCTCGGGCAGCTGAAAATACCGATCAGCTTCTCGAATGGGTAATCGAATATCTAGTTCGTGAGTCCGATGCGGGCCCTCAATAATAGCCTCGATCTTTGCATTTTCGTTGACTGGCGGCAACGCCGACTCTATTGGATTATGCCGCCGGAACCTTGTTACATAACTGTTCTGCTTTGTTGAGCGTAAGCATCCAAGAGTGGAACGCGGAAAATATCGGTCGATTCATTCGGTTTGGGTTGAAACACAGGTAATGCCCTAGATCAAACTCTATAGCTGGCCCTAATTGCATCACGATGCCTTGCGCAAGTTCTTCTTCTACAAGAATCTGCGGCACGAGGCCTACCCCTAGACCGTTTACAACTGCCTGGATTATGGCGGAATATTGTGTGAAACGCGGGCCTGAAAGAGTACTTGTTTCGTCTATGTTCCACTGCGCTGCCCATTTCCGCCAGACAAAAGGCGCTTCCTCATGGTGTAGTAAAGTCTGCTTTAATACGTCACTCTGTTTAATGGGGTAACCTAATTGTTGCTCCAGTTTGGCAGCGTAGATACAGATAAACTCTTTGCCTGCAATGTAATCGGAGATGACAGATGACCAATTACCTGGGCCAAAACGGATAGCCGCATCAATATCAGCTGGCTGCGAGTCATTCAGCCTGAGATGCTGACCAAAACTGAAGGTGACGCCAGGGTGAAGCTTGCGGAAGCTGGGTAACCGCGGAATAAGCCACTTTGTTAAAAAGGTGGGTACGCTAGCTAGGGTCAGCACACCCGCGCTAGACTCGTCTAGTCTAGCTTCAAAGGTTGCGGATTCAATCACGCGCAGACTTGGGGATATTTTTCTCCAATATTCCCGCCCTACAGCGGTCAGTGTGACTCCGCGTCCCGCTTTTTGAAGCAAAGGGCGCCCCACGAAGGATTCTAGGCTGGCAATTTGTTTACTGACGCCGCTGACCGTAACGCACAGTACGTTAGCTGCACGCGTGAAACTTTCATGCTTGGCGACTGCATCAAACGCAAGCAACTCCTGGATGGTTGGGCATGCTCTCTTCATTGGCCTAATTATTTCCTGTCACTCACGGTCATATATTCAATGGTCGCAGGTGATTTAGTCAACTTTTAGCTAAAAGATCATACAAAAAGAGCCACAAGGGACCACTAATTCTCCTGGGCGAGAGGTAGTTTAGTGGGCTGCGTGGCCATTCCTCGCTATAGTCCTGACGCCATGCCGCGGTGATTGCGCAGGCATGGGTCAGCGTCGTAGATCCGTGCTCGTTGAGACATTCGACGCGGAACTTACCGTTAGGCAATTTGATGTAGGCATTTTGCGTCGGCTTGCCTGGCTCAATCAATTTCAACGTCACGTCATTGGCGTACGGCCCATTGGCCGAGCGCCGACTCGTCAATTCCGGTCCCTGCTCCGTTCGCAGCACTTCGGAATCGCCCCGAACACGCGCTGCTCGGTCAACGCTCAAGAGACTTACAAGCCCGAGATGCCGGAGTTCACGACGATATCGACAGCATTCTTGTGGAAATCGTGGACGATGGTTACACTTCAGACGCCGCTCCTTCGACAATGCGTCCACCACGAAACCAATTGACCCAGCCTCGCGGCTCGCTCGGCAAAGCCCGTCGCTCGCGTTCAATCATGACACCGTGGTGCCGGCAACGGCACCGCACAGCCAGCCCCGCTTCACGATAAAAACGATCCACACGCTTGTAGTTCGCGTGGATACCGTCGCGCTTCATCAACGCGTGTAATCGCCGATAGTCGAACCGCCGACGTTCATGCGCCAATTCCACCAGACTCGCCATCAGCATTTCGTTCTCGTAGCCAGGACTCGCTTTGTCAAGCAACACGCTGCGAGAAAGTCCGGCAAGCCGGCAGGCGCAGCGCTCCGAGATGTTGATCTTCTCCGAATCGCTGCCACTGCTCCGCGTTTGGCTTGTGGGCTCAGGGCTTTACCTCAACGATAACCTTCAGCGCTTCCATGCGAGCATCGCTTCGGCCAACAGCTTCTTCAACCACCCGATGAACGCCTCCAACGTTTAAATTTTCTCACTCACGCCACTGACGGTAATGCATAAGAAGCTTGCTGATCGAGTAAAGCCTCATGCTTAGCGGCAGCATCGAGCGCCAATAGTTCCTGCATCGTGAAACATGCTCTTTTGAGCAGGGACAGTTTTCTGTTGTTCAACAATCGGCATCCAAATATTCAATGGTCGAGATGCCTTTTGTCAATTACATTTTCATCTCGACCACAACATTTTTGCGCTGAAACAGACGGCGTGCCGACGGACAGCATCTGCTGGTGTTGCGAGCGGGCCACCGATCTCCCTGATGAAGGTCGGCAAGCACATCGAACTCTTTATCATATTCACTTTTTAGCGATACTTGGGATTAAGCATGCTAAACAGTTTGAAAAGAACGGCCCAAGCATTTCTCGTCCAGATTCTTTACGGATTTAGCGTCTCAACCCACGCTTACCAATATAATTCGTCGGAATACGTGGACCTTCGTGACGGTAGGGTTCTCCAGTACATTAACAATGAGCTAACGGTTCTAAAAGACAACGGCAGTCAGCGAATGGTACTGCAGATACCAGTAATGTTACGCAAAAAATTGTTAACCGCGTCGAGCTTCACGTTCCCCACAATGCATTCAAAGATCATTGACGGAGCAGAATATGTCCTCACGGTGATCAACCATCGTTCCCACCGGCGTCCGAACCACTATTGTTCTTCAGGAGATGAAGGTGTCCTTTATGTGTTGCGGGTAAAAGATGACACTGCAGAACCCGTCTTTTCCTTAATTGTAGAAAGCTGCATGAAAGACATCCATCTGGAAAGGGGTGCCGCACGGTCATCGCGCCATATCGGAATCGATTGGGGAATCAACCCCATTGGAATAAAAATCGATTGGTCGTACCATGGTGATTGGATACCTGTAACGCGGTACTTTTTCTATCGCAACGGAGAATTCGTTCAAACGCCGTCTCATCGCACTACTAACATCATCAGCCAAGCCACTTGACCGAACGCCAGGCAGGACAACGCCAACGCCCGGGCGGCACACTCGCGCAACTGCACTTAATAATAGTAAAGGGCCTTCGCTGATGCAAGACGCTCCCGACGAAAAAACTTCGGCGCATGGCTGGGTGGCCCGGCTCAAACGCGGGTCGCGCAACGCCTGCACCCAACCCGTCGCGTCGCCACAACCGCATTCGACCCAGCCCCGGATGATGAAGGTCGCAACGACGTCGGCCAGCCGGGACAGTATCCCCGCGAATCCTGCCCGCTCCCCGCAAGACTCCCGTTCCATCGCATCGAGCATCGGCCCAATCTCCGGACAGCGCTCGAGCAATGTGCCCACGAGCATGACTTTGGGCATCGACGCGACCAGCGGCTGCATGCCACCAAGGTCAAACTCCATGCAGGCGCTGAAGATCAACGCATCATCCGGCGTGTCGCCGGCGTCATCACGGCCTTGCGCTCGCGCCGCCACCTGCATCGCACAACGCGGCACCGCGTCCACCAACACAACAGTCTTGCACAGCGTGGCCGCCTTGAACGCCGTGATGGATCGACTGGTCACGTCCGGCCCAAACAACAGTTCGTGTGCGCCACCTTGCGGCAGCAATAACGCATCGCCCGCTTGCAGCACATACGACATGGCACTGGATTTCGGCAATTGATGCTCGATGGTTGTCCGTGGGCGCAATCAACGCCGATCCGATGTATCCGACGGCCAGTCCGCCCGATCACGCAACGCTGCCTGCGCGCCAGCCATGAAGAGCCGCACGCTGCGCTCGAACAGTCGATCCGGATGCTCATCGGACAATGTCGCCCAGCCGCGCGCAAGGAGCGGGTAGGCAACAGGATCCGGGCCCGCATCGCCGTGCGCCGTCGAGGCGTCGGATCGCGCTACCGCCTGCTCTTCCAGTACCCAGCCTACGATGAAGCGGCCCAGCGAGAACATCAATATGAACGCCATGTCCGGCGACAATCCTGCGTCGCACAGGAACCGCATCTTGACCTCGATCGCATCAAAATGGGCGCCGCGTGGCTGGCTGCCAGCATGCAACCGTGCGCCGTCGCGGTACGCGAGCAATGCAGACCGGAAGCTGCGCGCATTGTCAAGCAGCCAAGCCTGCCACGGTTGACCGGGCTTGGGTGTCGAGTCGCGATGGCGCTCCAGCATGATCGTCTCCGCCATCGCCGCCAATAATTCAGCCTTGCTGCGAAAGTGCCAATACAGCGTCGGCGATTGCACGCCAAGCCGCTCGGCCAGCCTTCGCGTCGAAAGTGCGTCGATGCCGACGTCGTTAAGCAAGGACAACGCGGCACGCAGTACAGCCTGGCGGGTCAATCGCGCGGTGGAAGACAGGACGTTCTTTGGCATCTCTATCACTAATAAAGTATTTTTGCGATAATCGTCACTCTATCACTGATAGAGTGACATAGTGGCCAAACCTCTTTTCGTCATCCTAGCGACCGTGATGCTCGACGCTGCCGGCATCGGTTTGATCATGCCGATCCTGCCCGCATTGCTGCGTTCGCTGGGCAGCACACAGACGGACAGCAGCACCCATTACGGCATACTGCTCGCGTTGTATGCGCTGATGCAGTTCGTCTTTGCGCCGATACTGGGTGCGCTGTCTGACCGCTTTGGTCGTCGGCCGATATTGTTGCTTTCATTGGCTGGCGCAGCGGCGGATTATGTTGTGATGGCGTGGGCACCCAGTTTGCCGTGGCTATACGTGGGCCGGGCCCTGTCAGGCATCACCGGCGCGACAGCGGCCGTCGCGACTGCCTACATCACCGACATTACCCCAGAACCGCGTCGCGCACAGCGCTTCGGCCAACTGAGCGCGATGATGGGCGTCGGCCTAATCGGCGGACCGCTGCTCGGCGGCCTGCTGGGTACGATGCACCTGCGTGCGCCGTTCGTCGCGGCAGCCGTAATGAACGGCCTGAACCTGCTGCTCGCATTGCTCGTCTTGCCGGAATCACGCCACATCCGCGGCACAACGACGGGGTGGAAAATGAATTTGAAGCTAAACTGGGGAGGAAGCCTGAGTCGGCTTGGAGCTGGCACACAATTGCCGCCGCTGATCGGTATCTATGCCACGATCATGGTCGCGTCGCAGGTGCCCGCCACGCTCTGGATCCTGTATGGCCAGGACCAGTTCGGCTGGGGAGCCGCCGTAGCCGGGTTGTCGCTGGCAGGATACGGCGCATGCCATGCGTTGTCACAGGCATTCGTAATTGGACCACTGGTCGGACGGATCGGAGAATGGCGTTCACTGCTTCTAGGCGTGGCGGCCGACGCGGCGGGACTCGCGCTGCTGGCGGTAGCCTCCAGCGCATGGGTGCCATTCGCCCTGCTCCCGCTGTTCGCGGCAGGCGGGATGACGATGCCGGCGCTGCAAGCCATGATCGCGCGCCAGGTCAGCGATGAGGCTCAAGGCGAATTGCAGGGTGCCCTTGCCAGCCTGTCCAGCCTGATCGGCGTAGGCGGGCCCGTTGCGGTCACCGCGGTGTATGCGTGGAGCGTGACATGGTTCCCGGGACTGGTGTGGGCATTGGGTGCGGCAAGCTATCTACTGGTAGTGCCGTTGTTACTCAGCGCACGGATGCGCGGTCCGGCCGTCGCCGCAACGCAGGTTTCGCGTCGCGCCCCCTGAGACAACCTTAGCGATGCCTACCCCTTCACCGGTCCATGGCGATCCGCTTTCTGGCTCGAGCAGGAAATCCGCCAAATGCTGAATCAACGCTTGTTCGAGATCCGATTCGGAATACTCGTCCTTCAGATCGAGGAACTCGAGCACGAACGGGTCGCGGATCGCCTCCTCAGGCGTCAGCGCATCCTCCGGGCGTGACTTCCCCGTCTTGTCGAGCAACGCGACCTTGTTACGTGACAGCGCAAGCCGCTCATACAGCTGGCTGCCGATCTGCCGGTCCAGTTGCCGCACCGACCATCCTTGGCGCAATGCCTCACTCTCGTAGAACGCTCGCGCAGCGGGCAACTTAACCGACAATAGGCGCACATACGCGGGCCACGGCAGCGCGAAACGCGCGGCCAGTTGCGCAAACTGCGGGGGCGACACCGTGCCAGACGCTGCCGACAGGGATTTGCCAAACGATGTTTGGCCTTTTCCGCGTCAGCAGATTTGCCAGACGGTGTCTGACAAATTTGCTCCGGCGGCCAAGCCAGGTAAAACGCGCTCATGCTGACCAAATTCGCTCGACTGAAACCGCGGCCAAACCGGCCGGTCAAGTCCTCGGCCAGGCGCGTCAGCAACGCACTATCGCGCAGCCAGGAACGAACCACTCGGGAATCACAACGACGAGCGTTCCGCGTAGTCCATGGAAGACCCGCTACTTCCTCGATTCCAAGCTCACGTCTTTCGACGCCTACCTGTTCACGCAAACGAGATCACAAGCTTCTTGCCACACGCGGCGGCGTATTTGCGCATCGTTGCGAACGATGGCGAATGCTTCTCGCTGGCGAGCGAGGCTTCGAGTCGAGACACTGCGGACGCCGTGGTGCCCATGCGCTCGGCGATTTGGGCCTGCGTAAGTCCAGCTTCCCGTCGAGCGGCAAGCAGCGCGTGCAGTGCCGCGTACTCTTCTTCGAGTGCGTCGTATGCTGCCTTGAACGTCGGATCTGCAAACAAACGCGCATCATCCTCCGCAGTGTGCGGCACTGGGTTGTACCGCTCATCGAGTTCCTGTCCCAATCGGTTCTTAACCATTGCCTATCTCCTTGAGACGTTTGCGGGCAATGCGCAATTCACTCTCCGGTGTCCGCTGTGTCTTCTTCGTAAAAGAATGCAGCACGACAATGCGCCGGCCCACCTGCATGCAATAAAACACGCGCCCGATGCCTTCAGGCCCTTCGGGCGTAATTCGAACAAGCCTTCCCCCATCGCACGCGAATGGGGCAGTCGTAAATCCGCGCCATGGTCTTCCATAAGCGAGAGCAATCGCCGGTAATCAGCGAGGATGCCTATTGGCATGGCGAAAACGTCGCGTTTGACGCGTTCGTTATAATAGGTGACAGCCCAATTCATGGAGCAATCATAGCAAATTTGCTAATTTTCGGCAAACTGGACAGCGACAATCATCGTGGCCGGCGTGTTGCCTCATGGGAGGATGTTACTTCCGCAGTTCGCGCAACTGGCCACGCGTTTCGCGCTGCCGTGGTCCGTGTATGTGCGCCTGTTGTCAGTTAAGTCGCCCGCTGCACGAGCGTTCTACGAGAGTAAGGCATTGCGCCAGGATGGTCGGTGCGGCTACAGAGCGCCAGCAAGGCCGGTACGGCGAGAAGTTCGGTAAGTGCTGTTAAGCGGCAGCTGCGCAAGCATCGCATCGATCAGCATTGGCCATTCGATGGTTTCCACATCCATCGGAAACCGCGTTCGTGTCTCATCGTCCATCCATGTGAGCGGACGGCGGGCATGATGATCGAGGAATACCGTTGCATCGTCGAATGCAAAGCGGTAGGCCTCGAGCAGCGTTCTATTGAGTGCCGTGAGCCGCTTGTCACCGAGTTTGGCCAGCTCGGCATCGAGTTCGGCACGGTCACGCACATATGTTATCCCGCCGGCCCTTGAAATGACGTCACCGAGCGGCGGCATGTTACGCGCGGCGGACGCGCAGTGAATCACTGAAAAGCCATTGGTTGGATGCGCTGCCGCATTGGCTAGTAGCAGATTCGCGCACAGGTCAACCGGAATCGAATCGTTTACGGCCGTTCTTGCCGAGTCAGGAAAGACGCGTATACCTCGCGCGATCGCCTTTAACAGCGCGGGTAGCGCGTTGTCGAAGCGGCAAAAACCGCGTGCCGGGAACTCCCATGCGCCGCACGCTGACGTGACGCGCGCCAGTAAGATTGGCAAGCCGGGATAGCGCTCGTGCAGCAGCCGCTCGGCGAGATTTTTCGCGTATGAGTAGGCGTTCGGCCATTCATGCAGGCGTGCCTCGTCTCCGGCCAGTACGGCGCTAAGTTCCTGTTCGGCGGAATAGTCTTGAAACACCGTTTCCGCGATCCGCGGCGTGCGCAGATGCAACGCCGCCCAGTAACTAGAGGTGACGACGTAAGCGCGCAGCTTGCTGAACTGCGATGCAAGGGCAGCGCCTTCCAGGACGGGCAGCGTATTGGCGGCAACTTGTGCGGATAAACCGACATCCCAACGAGTGTATGCTGCCAAATGAAAGATGACGTGCACGTCGCGGGCCAATTTCTGCACCGTATCACAGTCTAAGCCCCATGCAGGTCGTGTCACGTCCGCATTGATCCACACGACCTTCGGATGGCTGCCCCCTGGCTGCTTTCTATATAAGCAGTAAATGCGGCCGATGTCAGGCAGTTTGTCCAATATGGTGCGCAACAGCACGGATCCGATGAATCCGGTGGCGCCGGTGATCAATACCTGCTTTTTGCTATAAAACCGCTGCATGATGCATGTCCTGTGTGGCTGGCGTAACCCGGATTTCATCAAGCCACGAGGTTCGGACACAGCAAAGTGCGACGCTGCATGCTGCAATGCGAAAATCTGTCCGCGGTATACCATTGGCCGACCGCTGGACACATCACTGTTTCGGCTGGCAGGTCGTCAATTTAGCTTCACGCTGTCGCAGGCCGACCGCTGGCAATCATTGCCGGTCGTTAACACATGGTTGACGAAATCACCGGGCTGTAGGCGTCACGCTTGCGTCCGAACGGTGCGGAATGCCGTAGGCGATCGTTGCGACCGACACGCCGCTGAAAATGATCGATAACGCAGTCATTCATCCGACATGCTCAAACAGCACAGTGCTTACGACATCCTCGCCGAAGGCCACACCGACGATATCCTCCCCCACGGCCAGATCCGCAGCGAATTGGGAACTGTGATCAGCCCGTGCCGGCACCGTCGTACGCTTGCTGGGGGCATACGGCATCACCCCACGACGGCTTACCGCCGTGAGGCGCGCCGACAACGTCCCGCTGGCCATCGGCAACGATGCAGCCATTCGCGTAACCAACCCGCGCGACGATACTGGTGCAATATTGAGGATCCAGCTACGCGCCGACGGCAGTCAGCGCTGCGCTAAATAGAGTCGACTCGTTCGACGCCCTGCACGGTTTGCGCCGCGTGGTACGAGGAGCGCACCAATGGCCCGGCGATCACCTGCCGGAAACCCAGTTCCATCGCCGTCGTGCGCAACGCGTCGAACGCCGCGGGGTTCACGTAGCGCTTCACCGGCAAATGCCCTGGCGACGGCGCCAGATACTGCCCGAGCGTGATGATGTCCACGCCGTGCCGACGCAAGTCCTGCAGTGTCGCAATAACCTCGTCGTCACGCTCGCCGAGGCCGAGCATCAGGCCTGACTTAGTCAGCAGCGCTGGGTTACGCGTTTTAACCTGTGCGAGCAACGCCAGCGATCCGGCATAATCGGCGCCCGGCCGCGCGACACGGTACAGTGAAGGAACGGTTTCGATGTTGTGGTTGAACACATCCGGCCACGACATCGACAGTGCGTCCAATGCTCGATGGGTCCTGCCGCGAAAATCCGGCGTCAGGATTTCCACGCCCACGCCCGGCACGCGTGCGCGCAATGTCTGCACGCAGCGCGCGAAGTGCCCCGCGCCACCATCGCGCAAGTCGTCGCGATCCACCGAGGTCACGACGACGTAGCGCAAACCGAGTACGGCCGCTGCATCGGCCAATCTCGCCGGCTCCTGCTCATCCAGCGGCGGTGGCCGGCCATGGGCGACGTCACAAAACGGGCACCGGCGCGTGCAAATGCCCCCCATCACCATGAACGTCGCACTGCGCTGAGCGAAGCACTCGCCGATGTTCGGGCACATCGCTTCCTCACATACCGAGTGCAGGCCGTGCTCGCGCAGTACCGCAGCCACGTGTGCGACGGCTTCGCTCATCATCGGCCGCGCCCGCAGCCATGCCGGCTTTGGCAACGGCGCACCGTCCGGATGCACGACCTTCACCGGGATACGAGCGAGCTTGTCGTGACTGCGCGCGCCGCGCTGCCCGAGCGCAGTCAAGCTCCGGTACGGCGTCACCGTTCCCATCGTCAGTCTCCGAGGAACGCGTTCAACACCTGGTTGACCTCGGCAGCCGCCTCCATCTGCACCATGTGCCCTTTGCCTTCGATGATGTGTGACTGCACGCCCGCAGGCAGCCCCTGTGCATGCAGCGACGGAATGATGCGGTCCTCGCTGCCCCAAATCACCAGCGTGCGCGGTGCCAGCTCGGCGAGCCGGTCACGGTACACGTGCCGCTGAACACCATCGCCGAATGCCGCCGCCGCGATCTTGGCGAGCGTCTCGTTTACGCCGTCCAGACGCTTGTACTTAACGATGTCCTCAACCAATTGGCGAGTGACCAGCGCAGGATCTGCAAACAGCTTCAGCAGGTGCGGCTTGAGCGTATTGCGGCTGGTCCCGGCCACGAATCCGCTAATGTAATCTGCGTCGATTTCGCGGCCTAGTCCTGCGCTGGCGATCAGTGCCAGCGACGCAACTCGCTGCGGCTCCACGCTGGCGATCTGCAGTGCAACGGCGGCGCCCATCGAATGGCCCACCAGGTGCGCACGCTCGATCCCCTCTTCGCGCATGAACGCGGACACATACTGGGCAAGCTCGTCCAATGTGCCGGCTTTCAGCGGCTTGCTCGACTCCCCATGCCCCGGCAGGTCCAGCGCCCATACCGCGCGACGCGCCGCCAGCTCGGCGTGGTTGAACAGCCAGTTGTTCAGGTCACCGCCGAACCCGTGGATTAACAACACCGGAACGCCGCCATCGCCTTGCTTCAAGTAGCGGATCGTATGC
Source organism: Burkholderia sp. b14 (assembly GCF_900156195.1). Taxonomy (NCBI): domain Bacteria; kingdom Pseudomonadati; phylum Pseudomonadota; class Betaproteobacteria; order Burkholderiales; family Burkholderiaceae; genus Burkholderia; species Burkholderia sp. b14. Next base: position 127,705 of record NZ_FTPJ01000002.1, on the reverse strand, counting down.
GAGCCGACGATGCGCTTCTGCGGCTGCGGTCCCGTGTCAGCCGCATCGGCCGCGGCCGGCACGAAATCGCGCTGGAACGCCGCAACGGCTTCGTCGATTTGGGCATCGCTCGCGTCGGTATCAGCCACCACCGCCAACAAGGCGCCGACCGGCAGCGTTTCACCTTCGACAGCAATCTGCCGGCGCAACACACCGTCAAATGCACATTCCACGCCAGAGGAAATTTTCTCTGTCTCCACGTCAAGCAACTCATCGCCCTTAGATACCTTGTCGCCGATCTGCTTGAGCCACCCGTTGACCTGGCCCTGCTCCATCGACAGTCCCCACTTGGGCATCGTAATCATGTGAATCGGCATCGATCAGCTCCTTACCTTCGTCACGGCCGCCGCGATCTTCTCAGACGACGGGATGTACATGTCCTCCAACACGCCGGCAAACGGGGCTGGCGTATGCGGCGCGGTGACCAGCTCGATCTGCGCCTTGAGCGATTTGAATGCGCGCTGCGCGATGAGTGCGGCAATGTCAGTCGCCACCGAGCAACGGGGGTTGGCTTCATCGACGACCACCACCCGACCGGTGCGCGACGCGCTCTCCAAGATCGTTTCCTCGTCCAGCGGCGACGTCGTGCGTAAGTCGATCACTTCGACGTCGATGCCTTGCCTGGCCAGCACATTGGCCGCCTCCACCGACTGGTGCACCATCCGTCCATAGGTGATAATCGTCGCATCGTCGCCGTCGCGCACCACGTTGGCCTCGCCAAACGGAATCGCATAAGACTCCTCCGGCACGTCCCCTTCTCGGCTGTACAACAGCTTGTGCTCGCAGAAAATCACCGGGTCATCATCGCGGATCGACTGGATCAACAGCCCTTTCGCGTCATAGGGCGTGGACGGACATACCACCTTCAGCCCAGGCACATGCGTAAACAGCGACGTGAGCATTTGTGAGTGTTGGGCGGCAGCGCGCAGTCCCGCACCCTGCATCGTGCGGATCACCACCGGGGTAACCGCCTTGCCGCCAAACATGTAACGGAACTTGGCCGCTTGGTTGAATATCTGGTCGAAGCACACTCCCATGAAGTCAATGAACATTAGTTCGGCGACCGGCCGCATGCCGCATGCGGCGGCACCAACTGCCGCGCCAATGAACCCGCCCTCGGACAACGGTGTGTCGAGCACCCGCCCAGGGTATCGATGGAACAGCCCCTTGGTCACCCCGAGCACGCCACCCCACGCATCCTGCTCGCCGGGCGAGCCCGCACCGCCGGCGTTGTCCTCACCCATCACGATGACGTTTTCGTCGCGCGCCATCTCTTGGCTCAACGCCTCGTTTATAGCTTGTTGGTAAGTGATCTTCCTGGCCATGGCCGTCTCCTGGTAGCTCGTTTCGAATTGGATCGGAGCGCGGCGCGCGCACGCCGCGCGTCGCTTCTCGCATCGTGCCGCGACGTCTGACGGGGCATCGCCCCGCTGCGCATCGCATCCATTACGCCCTCCTCACGGATAGGCGACGTAGACGTCGCTCAGCAAGTCCGCTTCGGTCGGCAGCGGGGCAGCCTTCGCGCTGTGCACCGCGTCGTCTATCAGCGCCTTGACGCGCTCATCGATCGCGCGCAGCTCATCCACTTGGACCAGTTCGCTGCGTACCACGCGCTCCTCGAAATGCTTTAAGCAGTCATTTTCTTCTCGAGCCTTCTGCACTTCTCCTGGTTCTCGGTACGTCTGCGCGTCGCCCTCGAAGTGCCCGTAATAGCGCGTGAACTTGACCTCGACCAGCGTCGGGCCGCCGCCGTGGCGAGCACGGCTGATGGCTTCGCCCAGCGCCTCGTACACAGCGAAGAAATCGAATCCGTCCACAATCACGCCGGGCATGCCGAAGCCATTGGCGCGGTCGGCAATGTTGTCGGCCGCGACGGACCACGCTGCCGATGTCGCTTCAGCGTATCCATTGTTTTCAGCCACAAAAATAGCCGGCAACCGCCAGACCGAGGCCAGGTTCATCGATTCGAAAATCACACCCTGGTTGGACGCGCCGTCACCGAAGAAGCAAACGCCAACACCGCCGGTCTTCTTGAACTTGGCGGCTAGCGCGGCGCCACACACCAGCGGCGCGCCTGCGCCAACAATGCCGTTCGCGCCTAACATGCCGCGCGACAGGTCAGCGATGTGCATCGAGCCGCCTTTGCCCCGGCAAACGCCAGTGCGGCGGCCGTAGATCTCGGCCATCATGCCATGCACGTCGACGCCCTTGGCAATGCAATGACCGTGGCCACGGTGCGTCGTCGCCACATAATCGATATCGTTCAGGTGCATCATCGTGCCGACCGCGGACGCTTCCTCACCCGCGTAAAGGTGAACGAAGCCTGGGATTTCACCGGTCGCGAACTCGACGTGCAAACGCTCCTCGAACTCGCGGATCGTACGCATCGACCGGTACGCGTCGAGCAATGTCTCGCGGGTAAGCTGGCTCGATATCGACATGGTTAGGCCTCCTATTAGTGTATCGTGCTAGTTAAACAACGCTGCTGCGCGTTCGCGCAGGAATTGCCGTGCCGCGCTGAAACGCAGGGTTCGTTCGACATCGACCGTCAGCGGTCCCTCCCAGTCGAGCGAAACGACATAGGTTTCACCTTTTTCAATTTCGATCTCGCGCTCGCCGTCGAACGCCAACGTGCCGTAAACGGCGTCGAGCATGACCTGCTGGCCGACCTCCAACCGCTTACAGTCAGTCATCCACACGGTGCCGATTTGGCCCGGCGCGATGGGTGCAACTAGCGGCACGCCAGCCGGCGGTGCATCGGCAAATGTCATCTGCAAGCCATGCGGCGCAGTGCGGGCCACCGGCGCCCACGCGGCGCCAATCGACGACAGGCCAATGGCATCGGCGGCGGCGAAGGTCAGGAACAAGGCGTGAATATCAGACGGATCGGATACCGCACGCGCGCCGATGAAGCGCTGCCGGCTCACGCACAGGTCAACCAGCGCAATCTCCTCATGTCCGCGCTTGCGTCCAGATACACAGCGCACCACGAGGCGTTTGTTGCGTGACAGTGCCGCGTCCGAGGGAACTGCGCCGATCGCGACCAGGGCGCCGGCCAGGCCCGCCACGGTCGCTTCGCGCAGATCCGGGAAGCTGTTGTTAGTGCCAGTGGACAACGTGAGCAGCGGCACGTCGCGGCAGTGCATCGCCACCGCGCGATGGGTGCCATCGCCACCCAGTACGGCGATCAGCGATACGCCGCGCTCGACCATGTACGCCACACCCGCATGCGTGTCGGCCACGCGCTGCGTCATCGGCAGGTCGATGAACTCCACCTGCGGCCACCGCTCGCGTCCGCCCAGGGCCGCCTGCGTCTGCACAGCGCGCAACACGAGCGCCGCGACACCTGTTTTGTCCCGCAGTGTTAATACGTGACGCACGCCCAACGCACCCAGCCCTGCAAGTAGCCGGACCACCATGTTCGCTTTTTCGGCAGTCGGGAACACCGACGCATGCGTGGTCAGGCGACGAATATCGCGACCCGATGCAGGATTGACGATGATACCGACCGCCGGAACGGTGCTTGACACGGCGTTGTCTCCTTGCCCGGCGTTGCCGCCCGGCGTCACCGCTCATCAGCATGAGCGGACATGTTGCTGACAGGCACTGTCATTGCAATGTGCATGCCAATATGAGCGAGCCACGTTCACGCCATCCGCGCCAGCCCATCGCGATGGGGCTGCGTGGCCCATACGAAGAAACTGCGCGCGCGGTGGCGCCACGCTGTGCGTCTCCTGGCTGTCTCAATACGTCGCCGTCCGTATGCGCTCGCCCGCATCGACTGGCGGCACAGCGTGACGACATCAAGCCGGGACAAGCCCGCTGCGACGGGGTGGGGACAAGTTGACAGGCCAGCGCAACATGCCTAGACGAGCGTGAGACGCGTGGCGCCGCCTGATGAGACGATCGTCTCACGCCACTGGCATGTTGCAATGCAACGTGTGCCGAAGGCGATGAATGTGCTAAAAACAGCTCAAGCTGCAGGTTCTCTGACGGAGTTCGCGATGCCGTACGTTTCATCCAACCAGCACATCAAGCGCGTACACAGCGCGATCGAAAGTCACAACACACCACTCAATAATGAAGCGTCGCGCCTCGTTTCGTCTTGGCAACGTTCGCTCGAGCGGTACCGGCTCGATCCGTCCTCGCGCGTGGGGCCGCGCGTCGTCACCGCTAGCGAACTGCGCGAGTTGCGCGAGCGCGAAGAGGCATTTTTGCGTGCATCGGGCCAATGCCTGTCTAGGCTGCACGCGACGGTCCGCACCGCTGACTATTGTGTATTGCTAACTAATGCACATGGCGTGACGATCGACTATCGGATCGACCGCGATCGTCGCCCGGACTTCAAGCAGGCGGGCTTGCACATCGGATCGTGTTGGTCTGAACAGGAGGAAGGCACGTGCGGCATCGCTAACGTGCTCGCCGACTTAGCCCCAATTACCGTGCATAAGACGGATCATTTCCGCGCCGCGTTCACCACGCTTACGTGCAGCGCGGCGCCGATCTTCGCGCCGGACGGGTGTCTGATTGGCGTGCTCGATGCGTCGGCAATCCGCTCGCCGGACAATCGCGACAGCCAGGGATTGATCTACCAATTGGTGCGACAAAACGCCCGATTGATCGAGGACGCCTACTTCCTGAACCAGACCACCCACCATTGGATCCTGTTCGGCCACACCAGCCGGCACTTCGTCGAGGCGTGGCCGGAGGTACTGATCGCGTTCGACGAGGGCGGCAACCTTGTTGCGGCCAACGCCCACGCTCGCGAGACCATTCCAGGGCTCTCCGGCGGTGCCCGTGGCCACCTGGCTGACTTGTTCGACGTGCCGCTTGCGCGCATGCTCGATGCGTCGAACCTGCATGACGTGCTGCCGTTGCGGCTGTACGCGTCGGGTACGATCCTGTATGCGCGAATCCGTAGACCGCAACGGCGCGGGCACGCGGCGGGCGTCTTGACTTCAGCGCGTGCTGCCAGGCCAGCGGCGTCAGCACGGCCTGCATCATCGTTACGCGGCGCGCTGCCGCACGATGGTAGGGCGCCCGGCCCATCCGGTATGCGGCCCGGTATGCCAGCCGGTCGTCTATCCGATACGCCGGCCGGCACTGGACCACTGGAAGCCTTCGCGCAGAGCCAGGATCGGCGGGTCGCCCAGGCGGCGAGCATTGCGCTGCGCGTCGCGGAGCGGCGCCTGCCGATCCTGATTCTCGGGGAAAGCGGCTGCGGCAAAGAGGTCTTCGCGCGCGCGATTCATGAGTCGGGCATCCGATGCCAGCAACCCTTCGTGGCGGTGAACTGCGGTGCGCTGCCGGAGTCGCTGATCGAAAGCGAGTTGTTTGGGTATGCGGCCGGCGCGTTCACGGGCGCACGCAGCAAAGGCACGCGCGGCAAGATCGCGCTCGCGCATGGCGGCACGCTATTCCTAGACGAGATCGGCGACATGCCGCTGTCGCTGCAAACACGGCTGCTGCGTGTACTAGCCGACGGCGAGGTACTACCGTTGGGCGCCGAGACGGCGACCCGCGTCGATGTAAACGTGATTTGCGCGACACACCGCGACCTGGACGCAATGGTCGCGCAAGGCACTTTTCGCGAGGACCTGTACTACCGCCTCAGCGGGGCGGTACTACGGCTGCCGCCGCTTCGCGAACGTATCGACATTCGGGCGCTGATACAGGCCGTTTTCGACGACGAAGCGCGCACCGTGCCGCATAAGCTCGTGCTCGATCCCGCGGTACTTGAACGCCTGTGCCATCATCCGTGGCCCGGCAACGTGCGGCAACTGCGCCACGCATTGCGCTACGCATGCGCCGTAACCGATACAAACCGGGTCGAATGGTGCCATTTGCCAGCCGAAATCGCATCCGAACTAAGCTCACCGGCGACGCCGCCGGTGACGCTCGAATCACTGACCGACGAGCGAGAACGTATCGTCGCTGCGCTGACGCGGAATCAGTGGCGCCCCATTCCGGCGGCGCAGGCACTTGGCATATCGCGCGCAACGCTGTACCGGCGCATCGCCAAGCTGGGCATCGTCCCACCCCACCGGCTGCCGGCCGCATAGGTCCACGCAGAACATACGGTATCCTGTCATTTGGCTCGGCGCCTGTCTTGCGCGTCTCGCCGGATGGCGGCATGCTTAGGCTGAATCGTCGACAGCCATTTGACACACAAGGGCTCAATGCGTGACGCGACGGTCCTCGCCTGCATGAAAAGATGGATCAGAGAGCCCGTCAAGTTCGCGCCGGCATGGACTGCTGGCGCGCCACTCCCTACGGCATTCCAGGCCGCCGCCGCGCGCCGACAGGTTTTGCCGGGTACGGCGTCAGCCTAATGCTATTCATTGTCGCATTGCGCAACCTAGGCACGGCCTGCGCCGGCGACTATTTCTTGGTGGCACCGCTGTTTAGTTGCACCGCTGTTCGGCGTCGTATTGTCGCTCGCGCTTTGGCCCGCGATGCCGCCAGGGCAATGCTAGTGGGCGGTGGCGTTGATGGCAATCAGGGGTAGGGCTTCATCCCTCATCGGCATCACCATCGATCGCGGGCTCTCACGCAAGCTTTGTGCGCATAAAGTTTTGCCGCGCAGCATAAACGCTCGCGCGCGAACGAAAAGGGTCCGCACAGGACTGTGGTATAACGCTTCGCGACTACGGGTACGCCTTCGCGCCATCAACGTGTCGTCGAGCCGTCATAGCCATTCACCACACAGCCATCCACCACACGCTGCTCATGGAACGATTATCATCGAGGGAGGCCGGCACGGCACAGCGCGTCCGGATTATTTTCCACATCACCGAATTTAACGACGGCGGCATTGAAAGCGCACTGATCCAATGGTTGCGCGTTTTCGATCGCAAGCATTTCAATGTGACGCTGTCAGTCATGTTCACGTCGGCTGCGTTGGAACGTCGTTTCCGTGCGTCGATCCCGGCCGACGTGTGCATCGAGACGCTGGTCGATCGCAGATGGCTGAATTTTTTCCAAACACGACGACACCTGCACAAGCGCAGCAAACTCGAACGCATCGCGCGCGACATCTTCAATACGGTTGTTGTGCGCCGTTATGTGTCACAGCGCATCGCCCATCTTGCCCGCGAGCATCATCTAATCGCCGATTTCGATATGTCGCTGCGTCGCATCGCAGGCCGGTACGGTGTTGGATGGCTCGGAGTAAATCACTTCAGCTTCGATGCTCGGCTTGGTGGCCGGCCCCGCAAAATCCGGCGCTTGCTGAAACAATATCAAGCCTACGACCGGATTGCGGCGCTGACCGAGCACATGGCCGATGAAGCACAGGCGATGTTCGGCTCGCGGCTACCTCCGCTGCTGGTGCTGCCGAATGCGATCGATATCGCGGCGATCCACGAACGTGCGTCCCATCAGGACGGCAGCGCGTCAATGCCTGATGAGCCCTATATCGTCTCGGTAGCCCGCCTCGACGAGATCCAGAAAGACCATCGCACGCTGTTGCGAGCATATCAACGTTTAGTGATGGCGCACGTCGTACGCGAGCATTTGGTGATCGTGGGCGACGGAGCGTTTCGCGCCGAACTCGAGCAATTGGCGCGCGAGCTGGGTATCAGCGCGCGCGTGCACTTCACCGGTCAATTGAACAACCCGCATCCAGTGATCGCCGGCGCGACACTCCAGATACTGAGTTCGCGCTACGAAGGCATGCCGATGGTGCTGCTCGAGGGCCTCGCGCTGGGCAGGCCGATTATCGCAACCGACTGCCCGACCGGGCCCAGCGAAATCCTCAATGGCGGCCGTGCCGGCATTCTCGTTCCGGTCGGTGACGTCGACGCGATGGTAGACGCCATGCGCACGGTGCTGACCAACCCTGCGCTGCGCACCGAACTCGCCGGACGCGCTCGCCAGCGAGCGCAACATTACGGCATCGACGCAAGCAACGCGAGACTGAAGGCGTATGTCGACACGATTCTTGCATCCAGGCGCGCCGTACCGGCGGCGACCGGAACATCCTGACCAGCGTCGAACAGCCGTCTTCATATCAATTGCACTATTGATTCGTTCGCGGCAATTTTGTCCGGCGTATGCTATAGGCGTCACGCCAGCTTGCAAGATACCCATGGAGATATGCCGCAATTACAAGGGCTACACGATATTGCCCAGCGCAGAGCCGCTGGGCAACGGCCTGTATGCCGCCAATCTCGACCTCGAAGGCCAGCAGCATGGCACACGGTCGCACGTGGAGCATTTCGAGGCGCTCGACTATTTCTTCGAGGCCGAACAGGCCACCGCATACGCATTGCACTGGGGAAAATTGTGGATTGATACACAGCACCGGCTCAAGGCAGCATGAGGTGACGTTCGGCATACCGGCGCCACGAGCCGGCTCGCGCGATGACGAATCGAAGGCCGACCTAACGCTACCGGCGATCGAGTGCCTCCTGGCATTATCGGCGAGCGCGAGCCGCGTAGACCGGTTGCACTGCGTCGGGCAAAACCATTGACGGCAATACGAACGTGTCCCAAGGATTCACTAGGGACACGCCGGTTTCAACAAATCGGCCATATTGCGCGTCACGACGGTCATGCGGTGCAGCTATGCCGTTGCGGTAATTAGATAGCGCCTGGATACCTTATAAAAGTCCGATGAAGTAACCAGCGGCCCAGCGCCATTCTCACGCCACCGGCAAGTCGGGCCACTTTCGCGGCACTGTCTCGGCTACTGGCGATCCAATGCCGGCGGCCGCCAGTTCGAGCGGCGCATCACTGCACTTGGGCCATAGATCCGCATGACCATCCTGAAATGGCCGGTCGGCGATACGAGCCAGTTCGCTGCGGCGGGGCGCGCTGGCGCGGTCGGCTGCACGGTGATATCAATCGACCCGTCCTGGTTGCGCACTAGATGATCGCGATCGGTCAGCACGACATGGCGATTACGCCACCCCGGCCTATGCGCGTCGCCCCTGAACGACGCGCCGACGCCGCCGGCTTCGTCGTCATCCAACGGCTCCGCGACGAGCGTCCAGCCGCCGGCCGAGACGGGCAACTGGTTACGCGTGAAATGCATCATGTAGTCATTCTTCCCCGATAGCGGGCGGTTGTCGCGGTCCACATCGGCGACCAGCGTCAACACATCCTCCGTCAGACCTGCGCCGGGCACCACCGTGGCAACGTACGCGCGATACGCATAATCCTGTCCGTAGCTGCCCGCATCGTCATCAAACCAACGCCATCCGTTCGCCGCCACGACACCGTTCGGGGGCACGCTACGCACGCGTGCCCTGCCCTGCTCGATACCGACCGCAAATGCCTTGGCCGAGACGGGCGACAGTGTAAAAGGCTGGCCCGGCACGATGCCGAGCTGCTTAAGCATTTGCAACGCGTGATCGTCCGTGTCAGCCACCGGTGGGCTATCGACCAGCGCCGCGGACAAGCGGGTAAAGAAGGCCTGAGCACTCATCTGGTCGACGCGGGCGAGCGCGGCGGCAACGGTCGAGCCATCATCGGCCGGGCGCCACGCGCCACGCGCGGCGCTACCGGTCATACGGCTGCCTGTTGATGTGCCGGCCGGCGACGGCGAAACGCGGGCAAACGCCGACGACGGTACGGCGCCGTGCTTGCCCAGCCATGCGGTTAGTGGCGCGACCCGTGGAGTTGCATTCGGCTTATGCGACCGTGCGGCACCGCGCGCCACCCCCGGCTCCACCACGCGAAGCATCAGATAACGGGTTGGCGAATCCACGCGTGCAACGCCAGGCGGCAAGCTGCCCATCCAGCCCGGCCCGACGAACGCGATGGTTTGCGCGCGCGAGCCGGTCGTGCGGGTGCCAGCCGACACGGCGACGTTGGTCCACATGTCATTGGCCTGCACCAGTGTGTAGCGGCCATGTGCGTCGGGCAACGACAGCACGACTGGCTCAGGGCCGAGATCCAGCCACCCGCTGCTGACAAAGCCCGGCTCACCGGACGTCCCCGTATAGAGTTGGTTGACCGGACGCGTCGCCGTCTGCGCCTCGCGCAGCGCGTCCATCACCACCAGGGGATAGCCGAACACATACGAATCGGCTACCTCTGTCGCCGTCCAGCCGGCATTGCTCGCGCTCAACGGCAAGGGCCCCGCGCAGCCGATAGCCAGCACGGCGGCGGCCAATGCGCCACAATATGAAACAGGGGTAGGCACGCGTGCGACGACGCGCGACGCATGCAGCAGCGACTTGAGTTGCATCATCAGGATTGCCTCGTATTTGTTATTCGCAGACCACCCGATGCGGCCCATTCCGCCCCGGACCCCGTGCTGCGACCTGCGGCCGTGGTCCTCGGCCGGCTGCAAACTATGAACCGCGACAAGATTGTTGACATGCGGTTGGCTCTTGTCAATTGGACAACACATGCTGCACCTACCGATGGACGACACCCATGTTTCTGCAGCACGCCGAAGGCCAACCCCATGCCTTTCAAAATCGATGCCGGCGCAGAATGGCTCGACACGCCGCAGCGCCCCGTCGCATACCCTGATCCGGTGTGACGCGACGCGCGCACTGATTCGGACGCGCTCGCTTTGTTGCAAGGCTCAAGCGCTTACGTGTCGCCAGGCTGGTATCCGAGCAAACAACAGGCCCATCGTGCCGCACCGACCTACGACTTATGCAGCGATGCACGCCTAGGACCGCCTCGTCGTACATGACGATTCGTGATAGGTGCGCGCGCTGTTCGCCCGGCTCATGCGACAGATGCAGGTACGTGTGACAGACTCGTTATGGAACGCATGTGACGGACTCACCATGGAAACTGAGCGACGCGCCGCCTGACTTTCTCGATCATTTAGCCAATCAAGTGGTCAGCATCGAATTAACGGTTACCCGTTTGCTCGGTAAGTGGACGGTTAGCCAGCATCGCAGCGCGCAGGATCGGGCACGCGCGAACGCGGGGTTGCGTTCGCAGGGGGTTGCGTTCAATGGCAACCACAGAGGCGGTCGCGATCGCCGAGTGGATTGACCGAGCAGCCCAGTAGGGGTGCACAGCCGCATGGTGCAACACGTGCCAGCCGCTTTGCACACCTTTGGTCACCACGATGAGGATAACTTGTGTCGGGTTGAAGTTGAGCGCGACCATCAACTGCATCAGTGCGATCATCGGCAGCACGAATGTAGGGTGGTACAACTGGCGTTCAATCAGCGCTCTCATCGGATGCTCCACTTGCGATGCGACATCGCCTCGTGCATCGTGGCCACCGAGCCGCACGATATCGCTGTTCCTACGTCGATGCATGGCATGGTAGGAACTACGCGAGAACGGATAAATCGGCTGCAACGAAATGGACTTGTTGGATTGGATGAACAATCGGCGCGGCAGCCATCCGTCGGATGACCGTCGCGCCGCTCCATGGCGGCCGGCGAAAAACCTTTAGCGCGCAGCCAGCGGCGAGGCCGGTTGCGTTGGAGACGTTGGCGCATCCCAGCCGCCGCCCAGCGCGCGTATCAGGTTCACCGTGTACACCGCCTGCGCGCCGGTCAGCTGCATGGCCGCACGCTGGTTCTGTAGCACCGTGCGCTCCGAATCGATCACGTCCAGATAGCTGACTGAGCCCTCGCGGTACTGCGCGCGCGACAACTGTGCAGTCCGACCCGATGCCTGCACGGAGCCGTCGTTCTGCGCCTGGATCTGGTCGGTCAGGATGCGCAAGTTTGCGAGGTTATCCTCAACTTCCTGGAACGCGACGAGCACCTGCTGCCGATCGGATGACATGCGACTTGCGTCGCCATAGCATGCCGAATACACAACCAGCGGAGTAATGGAGCAGTACGATGCTCGATACATCATCGAACTTGACCGATGAGTTTTCGTCGCTCGAAGACTGGACCCTGAGCACGCCGCTCTGGATGCCGTATCGACCGACTGTAGCCCCTTCGGTCGCGGCGCCGGACCCGGGATGGGCATCGTGGCGGTCGTGCTGTCGCGCGTGGCAGCGGCGTGACGGGTCGCCGTGTGACCTTGACCCTCCCATCATGGGAAGGCTGATACTGCATTCCTCCTGTATCGCGCCCCGACATGATGAAAACCTCCCCGACCTACATGACATCGCTGGATATTGAAGGCATGACATGCGCCTCCTGCGTGACGCGTGTCGAGCGCGCACTCGGCAAGGTGCCGGGGGTATCCCATGTGACCGTCAATCTGGCGACCGAGCGGGCATCGGTCACGGCCGGGCTCGATGTGGCGGCTCCCACACTCGTCGCCGCCGTCAAGAAGGCTGGCTACGACGCACGTCTGACGCCCGAGACGCCCGCTGCGGCTTCACACGAGAACGCAATGCGGCCGCTGGCGGCGGTGATCGTCTCCACCTTGCTGACACTGCCGCTGCTGGCGCCCATGATCGAGATGCTGGCAGGCGCCGCGCCATCGCCCCACTCCGGCGAGCCGATGGCGGACATACAGGCGGCGATAGGCCACGGTGCGCCGAGCGTGCCGATTCTGCTGCAAGCCGTGCTGGCGACCGTGATCCAGTTCGTGCTCGGCGCGCGCTTCTACGTATCCGGCTACACGGCCGTGCTAGCGCTGTCCGGCAACATGGACCTGCTTGTCGCGCTGGGCACATCGGCCGCTTATGGATTGTCCCTTTACCAATGGGCGACCCACCCACATGGCGGTGCTCCCCTCTATTTCGAGGCATCCGCCGTGATCATCACGCTGGTGCTGTTCGGCAAGTGGCTCGAAACCCGCGCTAAGCGACAGACCACCGCCGCGATCCGCGCACTAAACGCGCTGCGGCCCGATACAGCCCGCGTGCGTATCGACGGCACTGAACGTGAGCTACCACTGTCCGACGTGCGCGTCGGCATGCAAGTGATCGTGCGTCCCGGCGAGCGATTCCCGGTCGATGGCCGCATCGTCGGCGGCCGCACGCACGCGAACGAAGCCATGTTAAGTGGCGAGAGCCTTCCCATGGCGAAAGACGAAGGCGACACAGTGCACGCCGGCTCGCTGAACGGCGAAGGCGCAGTCGTGATCGAGGCGACGGGGATCGGTGCACAAACGATGCTGGCTCAGATCATCCAGCTGGTCGAGACCGCGCAAGCCGCGAAGGCGCCCATCCAGCGACTGGTGGATCGCGTCAGCGCCGTATTCGTGCCGGCCATCATCGCGATTGCACTGGTCACGCTGTGCGGCTGGTTGCTCGCCGGCGCACCGGTCCAACATGCGATCTTGAACGCAATCGCCGTATTGGTGATCGCCTGCCCCTGTTCGCTTGGGCTTGCGACGCCAACCGCCATCCTTGCCGGCACCGGCGTCGCGGCCCGGCATGGGATGCTGATCAAGGACGCCGAGGCACTGGAGCTTGCTCATCGAGTGAACGTCATCGCGCTCGACAAGACCGGCACGTTGACCGACGGCAAGCCCGTCGTCGTGGCCTTCGATGCATTAGAGGGCACAGACGAGGACGCGCTGTCGATTGCCGCCGGTGTGCAGCAGCACAGCGAACATCCGCTGGCGCGCGCAATCGTCGCCTTGGCACAGCAGCGGCAGGTGGTTGCCGCCAAGGCGCGCGACACCCGAGCTATCGCTGGACGTGGCATCCAGACAACGATCGGCGACGCGATCTTTGGCATCGGCAGCACGCGATGGCTGCGCGAGCTTGGCATCGCGCCCGATGCGGCACTGCAGGCGCGTTCGGACGCGCTGCAGCGGGCCGGCAACACCGTATCGTGGCTGGTGCGCGTGGCACCTTCGCCCGCCCCACTGGCGCTAATCGCGTTCGGCGACACGGTCAGGCCATCGGCCCAGGCGGCGCTCGCCCGGCTCACTGCATCGGGCATGCGCACCCTGCTGATGACGGGCGACAACGGCGGCAGCGCAGCGGCAGTCGCCTCAGCGGTTGGCATCGCCGAAGTGCATGCGGACATGTCGCCGCAGGACAAGGCCGCGATGATCGCGCGGTTGCGCGAGCAAGGCAATGTGGTGGCGATGGTTGGCGACGGTGTCAACGATGCGCCGGCGCTGGCCGCCGCCGACTTGGGCATCGCGATCGGCAGCGGCACGGACGTCGCGATGCACGCTGCCGGCATCACGTTAATGCGTGACGATCCTGCACTGGTAGCCGACGCACTGGACCTATCACGACGTACATATCGCAAAATCTGGCAAAACCTATTCTGGGCTTTCGTCTACAACGTCGTCGGCGTGCCATTGGCCGCGCTCGGGTGGCTCAATCCGATGATCGCAGGCGCGGCGATGGCCTTGTCCAGCGTGAGCGTCGTGGGCAATGCGTTGCTGCTGCGGCGATGGCGCAGCAGCAACGCACGGGCGCGCCGGCCCATGTAGAATCATTGGCATGCCCAACACTCCATCCCGTACTCCCGCTGCTCGCGCGGCGCAGGCCGGCTCACCGGTGGCCGATATCACGCAGGCGTTGCAGCTCGCGCACGCGTACTGCCAGGAGCGCGGCGAATCGCTGACGCCGCTACGGCAGAAAGTCCTGTCGTTGCTGCTGCAATCCGGCCGCGCCACCAAGGCCTACACGCTGCTCGACGAAATGCGCAAGATTCACCCGGGTTCCGCGCCGACGACCGTCTATCGCGCGCTCGATTTCCTGCAGTCCGTGGGATTGGTGCATCGGATCGAATCGATCAACGCGTTCACGGTATGTCATGACTTGACGCACTGCCGGCACGGAATCCTGATCGTCTGCCAGTCCTGTGGCGCAGTCGCGGAAATCGATGCGCCGGGTGTTCATCACGCGCTGGTGAACAAGATTGAATCGACCGGCTTCACACTTGTCCGAGGCGAACTTGAACTCAAGGGCTTGTGCGCAGAATGCGCGGCAAAGGCTGCGTAACGTAAAGCGTCTTTGGGCCAAGGATCGGGCCGTCGACCGGCCGATCGTTGCCTGATAGTCCATATCATTCGGGCCATCCATGGGTGAGCCATGAGAATCAAGGCGCTGAATACCGTTCTTGCTTCCTTCAAAGAAGCCTTCGCCTAGCAGACTCCAAGCCCAACTGGCCGGCGCCACTCGAAGACTGCCGGCTCACGCGCGGCGGCTACGCGCCGCGACCGCTATTGCTGCACCCGGCGCTGCGCAAGAAAACGCTGCAGCATGCCGCCCGAATACGCGCTCGCCACCTCGGCGAGGAACGTCGAGAACGACACCGCGGCGTGTGCGTCAGCGACATCCGAGATCGTGCGGACCACCGCGCAGCGCACGTCGTACTCATGACAGACCTGCGCCAGCGCCGCCCCTTCCATTTCGACCGCCAATGCGTCCGGCGCGGCCGCTAGCACGGCTTCGCGTGCGGCATGGTCGGCAATGAACCGGTCGCCGCTAACGATGAGCCCCCGATGCACGCGCGGCATATCGTCGATCACACCACGGTAGCGCTGGACGAGCTGCATCGCCTGCGCGCGCACAAACGATGCCGCAGCCACTGCCAGCGCGTCCGACAGGTTATCGTCAGTGCCGAAGCGGGAAACGCCGAGCAACGGCACTTCGAATCGCGGAAACAACGGCGATGCGTCCAGGTCGTGCTGCATCAGCGCATCCGCGATGACGATGTCACCCACCCGCACCTGCCGCGCGACACCACCCGCGACGCCAGTGAAAATAATGGCGTCAACACCGAATTGGTGGATCATCGCGGTTGCGGTGGTCGCCGCGGCCACCTTGCCCACGCGCGCCAGCGTCATCACGCACGGCAGGCCGCGCAGCGTGCCAAGCGCGTATTCGCGGCGGCCCAGCATCACCGTGCGCCAATCCTGTGCGGCACGCATTTCGTCGATTAGGGGGGCGATTTCCTCCGGCAGCGCGGCCATGATGCCGAGCGGACGAGCGTTCGATTCTTGTACTGTATTCATAGGTCGGAAAGGACGTTGCGTGCACCGGCCAAGCCGGGCGCGGCCGCCCATGGGTCGGGTCAGGTCGGGCTCTGGCGATACCGAGCCGCTAGCATAGCAGGCTGCCGGCCGCGCGCGACAGGTACGCACTCCATCGCCACGCCGACAGCAGGAAGGGGCAACAGTTGCGGTACACTCGCATCCCAGCCGTTCCCGGAAAAAAGCCTGTTGCATGAACCAGCCAAACTACGCCAGCGCAACCATCGACGAGTTGCACCAGCACCTGGCCAGCGTGATTTTGCCATTGTGGGCCACCCGGGGCTTCAATGACGCATTAGGCCTGCCTTATGACGTAATCGCGCCGCCAGGACAGCCTGCGTTGCCGCCCACGCGCTACCGGGCTATGGCCTGTGCACGCCAACTCTACGTGTTCAGCGCAGCTGGCTGGCACGATCACGCAGACCGCCTGTTCGAATCGCTGCGCAGCCGGTTCGTGGATACGACACATGGCGGCTGGCACTACAGCATCGATGTACAAGGCATGCCGCAAGAGACGCAAAAGGATCTATACACGCATGCATTCATCGTGTTCAGTTGCGCGGAATATTTCCGGCACCGGGGCAACCGGGATGCACTGGATCTGCTCGAAGCGACACTGCACGTGATTGAAACGCGCTTCGCGACCGACGCCGGTCTGTACAACGCGGTGCTATCCGCCGACTTTCGCACGCTCGTCGACGGCCCGCAGCAGAACCCGATCATGCACTTGGCCGAAGCCTACCTGTCCGCCCGCGACGTACAGCGCGACGCGTGGTTTTCCGATGCGCTGCAGCGTATCGCGGAACAGATGATTGCGACATTCGTGCATCGCCCGACCGGCTGCATCGCGGAGTTGCCGATCGGCTGCAGCGCCTTGCGCATCGAACCCGGACACCAGTTCGAATGGTTCTACCTCGCGTCGAGCGCGCCGGATGTCTTTGGACACAGCGACCTGCCCGAGTGGCTCGGCTCGGCCTATATGTTCTCGCTCCGGCACGGCGTGTCGCCTGTCACCGGTGGAGTGTGCGCTGCGTTGGACGAGCATGGCCATGTGATCGAGCCAAACGAGCGGTTGTGGGCGCAAACCGAATTCGCCCGCGCGCTGGCCACATCGCAAGCGCTGCAGGGCGCCAGCGAGGCGCAAGATGCGTACGTGTCCCTGAAGGCTCAACTCGGCCGTTTCAAGCAGCGCTTCTTGCGCGACTACGGCTGGGTAGAATCAATTGCGCAGGACGGCGCCGTGGTGCGCGCGGACATGCCGTCAACGACGCCCTACCACATGGCGACCATGTACCACGCGGTTGCCCGCTTGCGCACGGGGTCGTGACGCCGGTCCATTTGCAGCCCTATCGCAGGCGGGCCCCAGCGATAGGGGGCTCGTATGGGTACCTCGTCAATCAGTCTATCGCTTCCTCGAAGCGACGGCATTGCGAACATGCCGGGCGAGGCCCCTAGCAAGCTTGTCGGCGCATCACTCGATGACGCTGTCTCGCCGCCGCGGTGACTATTATTGCGCCACGAACGAGGTCTCGGCAAACGGCTACATGCCGTCCGTCCAGCCCACCCACGCGAGTAAAACCGGCCGTCTCTCCCCTCTGAGCGATCTCGTCCATGCTGTACGTCCAGATCGTCTCATGCTGCGCGGAACGAACTTCCAGGTCCAGGTCCGCCGCACGGCCTATGCACCAGCAGTTTTTAATATTCAGCCCAAGTTCACTGTCAGCCTTTCGAAACGAAGCACCGGTGCGGGCAAACGGTCGGTCTATGGCAGTTACATCGTATGTCTGTGCTGGTTTAATAAAACCACCGCCTTTTTATCTCGACGGCAAGCCAGTTTATGACAACCTTCTGTGTCACGGCCAACACGCGAATTACAGCGATGATATCGGTGTGATTAAAGCGCAACGCTCAAACGAACTCGCATAGGCAAAACAGCGACACCGCGATAAGCGAGGCGTTTTTAAGCGTTTTGTCTGCAGCGCGAGCTTGCTGTTCATCGTCGCGTACGACACAGCGAACTGATGACGCCCTACAGCAACGGCCTCGTCGAGGGGCATGTCAATCTCGTACACGCGTGTTGATCGGTGCTGACGGTGAAAAAGCCACTTCCAAGTTGCTGTTGACAGCATGGAATGACCGGGCGAATTCCGTGAAATATGCGAGAAGGCAACGTAGAACCGGAGTGGGACCGGTAGGAGGAAAGCGCGGGTTGACCATGTGGGAGGATACCTCACCTTATCGTTTGCCGCCAGAATGGCTCGCATGGCATGCCCTGGCTTCGGTTACTTCTCAGCGCCGTGCGGTGCGTGCCGCAACAATAACCTCACCTTTCTTGCCACCACAGGCAGCCGCCACGCGGCTGACAAGCCCATAATGGATACTCGTTATTTGTTTGCTCCCCACACATCGGATCCGACCTCGCTTCGAACCGAGATGGACAACAGGGCCGAAGCGCCGACACCGCAACCCGTTCAGCGACCAGCTCCGCGCTCGATGAGCGGGCATGCACTACCGATGCTGAGTTGGTCCTCCAGCGATCGGCGTGGACCGCATACGCGGCCGGAGAGCCGCCACGCGTATGGCATGACGTGGCACCAGACGGTCCAGGTGGGATCCGCCCACCGCCCCACATCGCCTATGACGTCAACGCCGGTGCGGCGAGCCGAATTGCCATCCGACGCCTCGCCGTCAGGCGTGGCGACCCGAACCGCGCCGGCCGGCCTGGGCAACGCCACCCGTGCCAGAAGTTACACGTTTCGTCCCAATCCCCAGGACGCTGCGCTTCTCCAAGATCTGTCCGCGCGCCTGGCTGCCTATTTTGCCTATTGCGACTCGCAGCAGGGGGTAAACCTTCGAAAAAAAAAGGATATAACGCATCACGTGCGTAACTTACAAGGGCTATCAGGATGGCTGATAGAGCAGCCTGAGCAAAGCCTGACCAATGTGCTGACACGGCTTGAAGCCGGTCATCTGTCCGATCTCGACCAAAAGCAATTATTCACTCGGTATCAGGCCAACCCGGTAGGCGGACACAACGCCCCAAATGACGCTTCGTCCATCGGCGCCTCAGTCCGGTGGCTACGAAAGTTGCGGGTATGGGAGTGCGAGCAGGCGTTGGACAGCATCGATTTGCCGGGAGTTGCTAAACACCCTGTGCCCGCAGAGATAGATACTCAGGTCAAACAGGAACTGATTGCGTACTGGTTGGCGACGCAATCTTCGACGCAAACCGATAAAAAAGTGCTTCAACAGGCTTCGCATTTGTCGCCGAAAGATAAAGTCGCCTTAAGATCATTGGCACGGTGGTTTTCCAAAGCATACGATCAAACGGACAAACTGGATTGCATTGCCAAAAATGCAAAGCCGGACATGATAGATTTAATCATTGAGCATTACAAGTCAAGCGCCAGTAAATCTTATAAAGAAAAAATCAATGCATCAATAAAACGCCTTATTTCAGGAGAAAAAATTGTATTCAACAGAAATCTGGATGCGCAGTTGCATACGGATGATAAGCTGGCAATCGATATTATCAAACAACATCCATTTGATAAGGCAACTATCACGGCATTTAAACAGCTTGCGATTTGGGAAAGAGATCATCCGCAGCCGGTGGGCTTGGCACAAATTATTGCAAATCCGGCCTATCAAGCTCACTCTGACAGGTTATTGAAAGCATTCGACAATGATAATAATATATTACCTGATTATAAAATCCGTGCAAAACGGGATATCCCTAAGGCCCAAGAAAGCGACGAGTTGAAGCAAGCGTTGAGTAAACTATTGCCTTAATGCGTGAAACGGCCTGCCATCGGTCATCGAGCGATTGACATTGAATTTTAACATACGAGTGTCACGCCATTGACAAAACTTGGCCCTGCAATATCCGATATTCCCTCCTATATCATTATTGAGAGCGAAGCTGGTGATCGGGCAAGCCTTGAAAGTTACTGAAGATCAGCGGCAACTATGCCGAAACCAAAAACAAACCCGCCGCTGGCATTGCCAAGGGACTGAAGCGCCTGCGCTATCCGCTACACATGATGTTGTTATAAATATGCTAGAAGCTGGCTGCTCCACAGTCCCCAGTATACTTTCAACTTGTCATACTGTGCCGCAATACCTGCAGCCGGTATGCGCTTGAGAATCGCACATGGCACCGGGACTCGAACAGGCGGCACAGGTCAGCGTCGCGGCGCACGAGCAAAAATAGTCTAGGCCGGAGACGGAAATGTAACGATGGCATCTGTTGCCTACTACTGTGAAAAACTCAAACTCCAGTGTTTGCTCCATCGGCCACAGGCAGTCATCGATCAACAGATCGAGGCCCATCTCCCGTCGTGCCAAGTGTGCGGGGCAGGGCCAACGCGATGCGCTCCCGCTGTTCCTCGATTGTACGCTGCCAACTATTATCGGATTCTTATACTGACACCAGATGTATTCGTGCAAGCACTTGGCGACCTGTCAAAGCTGGCGTCACTTAATCGAACAGTGTGGCGATCTGCTCGGGCGGCCGTCCGATTACAGCCCGGGAATCGCGAACAACAATCGGGCGTTGCAACAATACCGGATGGTCGGAAACCGCCTTGAGAAGCGCGTCCTCAGATAACGAGGTATCGTCCAACCCCAGTTCGGCGAAAGTCGGCTCGTTGTCCCGGATCATTTCGCGCACCGGCACACCCAACAATGCATGCAGCTGTTTCAAATCGTCGAGTGTAGGGGGTGTTTTCAAATATTCGACCGTTCGGACTTCCTCGCGTCCTGCCAACTCGTCAACCAGCAAGGCGTAGGCGGCGCGTGATTTCGAACAACGGGGATTATGATAAATCGTAATCATGGATACCTCGGTCACGACATGATGAGAAAATGAAGAGCATCATTGTGCACTGTGAATAACCTGCACGCATGTCACGCATCGCACCATTGCAAACGCTCATCCGCAGTGCTATCAGCAATATAATTTGATAAAAATTTAAACCACATCGATATGAATCGAATGAAGGCGGTCGTTGAGACCTGCGACGTTAAAGCCAATTGTGGCACGTGAGAATTAGCCACCGCGTAGTAAAGCAATACTGCATCAAATCTCTGGTTACCAGCAGCAGCGATGCATGACCGATCTTTAAGAATGCATCGAACCAATAGAGGAGACGAAGCTTTATGCGCATAAAGTCAGCAGCGTATGTACTGTGACAGCCGTTCACCCATTCCATCTTCCTAGCGGCCGGAGCTAGCTTTTAACGTCGATCTCTGGTACCTCCTACGCAAAACGCCTCGCCAAAACATTGGCTTTGCTTCGCAGCTGAAAATCAACACATGTCTAAGGTTCACCGCATCATGCTCACGATTCATGCAAAAGCCACTGACCCACCCCTTGACATGGCCTCCGCACCACTCTCTTGTGTATTGGAAGTCATGTCTGATCAAGGCTGATAAAGCACTCGTCGCGGCAAAGAAGAAATCATCGAGCATCAAATATCTTATTGCCAATAGGCTGTCAAATCACCTCCTCCAGGTGTGCACAGCATTCACTGTCCGTGAGACCTATTGGTGGTTACCTGGATCGATTGGATAGACCAGGCGACTCCAACCAACTGGCTTCTGATATAACGCAACTATCGGTAAGTCATGGGACACCCTTTACAAAACAATCAGACAAGCCTTCGTCGATATCGCTGTTACTCACCTCCTGCCGGCAGGCGGGCATCGTCAAACCGTACCCTGTCGACCACCACGTAGGCAGCCCATGCGAAGCTCTCCTGCCTCTGAGTCCCCGTCCTAATTTATGCGCATAAAGTCTCGGCTGAACGACATCCTCCGAACGGGTTATGGATTTTCAACCGCAAACTCCGATATACTCCTTAAAGTTTATCTAAGGGAGTAACGAGTGGCAGCTGAAATCATTGCGGTTACTCAGCAGAAGGGGGGCGTGGGCAAGAGCACGATCGCAATGCATCTTGGCGCAGCGTTCCACGAAAGAGAAAAGAAAGTTTTGGTCGTCGACGCGGACGGGCAAAATACATTGGTCCACTGGTCTAGCGCCGCCAGTGAAGAATCAGGCATTCCGTTCCCGATTGTGAACTTAGCGGAGGCAGGGGGCCAGATCCATAGAGAAATCAAGAAATTCGTCAACGATTACGATCTCATCATTGTGGATTGCCCACCATCGATCACAGAGAAGGTCTCCGGCGTTGTACTGCTGGCGGCCAGTATCGCGGTTGTGCCAACGTCGTCGTCGCCGGCCGACTATTGGTCGAGCGTTGGTCTGGTCAAGCTGATCCAGCAAGCGCAGACAATGAACGAAGATTTGAAAGCCGTCTTCCTCCTCAACAAGACCGAAGAAAAACGGATGCTGACACGCGAATTGAAGCGCGCGCTCGAGGAACTCGGCTTCCCACTTCTGAAGACACAGATCCCTACTCGCGAGTGCTACAAGCAGGCGATGGCGTTGGGACAAACCGTCCTGCAAATGTCGGACCGTGGCGCCAAACTGGCAAGCGCCGAAATCCGAGCCTGCGCCGATGAAATCGCGGCGCTGTTGCAGTGACTTTATGCGCATAAAGGAGCCGTATGAAATCCTCTCAACTCGCCCGAGGCTTCCAGGCACGGCCGGATACGACGACCAGCGAAAAGCGAACGGCACTGGAACGTCTCAACGCGATCGACACGTGGGTCAAGCAGCCCA
The DNA here is from genome assembly GCF_900156195.1 of Burkholderia sp. b14. Classification (NCBI taxonomy): domain Bacteria; kingdom Pseudomonadati; phylum Pseudomonadota; class Betaproteobacteria; order Burkholderiales; family Burkholderiaceae; genus Burkholderia; species Burkholderia sp. b14. The sequence continues at coordinate 105,144 of NZ_FTPJ01000002.1, read as the reverse complement.
GTAGCCCCGATACGCCCGAACCGGTCGCAATTGCTAAAAAGGACGGGGCGCCTGATCCGTCCGAGACCATCACCCCGCGCTCCAACGAATCAGCGGCGTACCGCGCGTGGCGTACTGCAAATGGATATACACCGGGACAGGTCATTGAGTTACCACTGAAAGCGATCAAACCCAGTCCCTTCAATCCGCGCCATTTCTACCTGAAGTCGTCGATTGCCGAACTTGCCGTGAACCTTGCCAAGCAAGGTCAGCAGCAGGCTATTCACGTCATTCCGGATCATCAAAACCCCGGCACATTCTTCGTCAGTGACGGCGGCCGCCGCGTGCGGGCATTGAGAGAAGCCAACAAGGAAAGTGTCAGGGCAATCGTCGTAGACTTGCCTATTGGCATTGAGAGCTATAAGCTCGGCTATGATTTGAACGTCCAGCGGGACTCGCAAACAGTCTTCGACAACGCCATCGTATGGCGACGCTTTCTCGACGAGCAGCATTTCCAAAGTCAACGCGAACTTGCCGAGCATCTTGGCATTGATGAGTCGACAGTTGCCGTCGCATTAGGCATTGCGAAACTCCCGGAAGCCGTCATGCAGGAAATGGTGGCTAGGCCGGATCGGTTTGGCTCTAACATGGCGTACCAAGTTGCCCGATATCATTCCGCAAAGGGTACAGATGCCACGCTTCGATTGATCAACAAAATCGTCGCCAACGACCTCAGCACCCGGCAAGTTGCCGATATCGTCAAGGGCAGGGGAGTATCTAGTGACGCGCCCAAGTCGCTGCGCCGACAGCGCTACGCGCAACGGCTGGAAATCAAAGTCGGCGGAGCGACGCTTGGCGACCTAAAGTCGTATGGTGACGACCGCCTTGAGTTGAAGCTGAAGGGACTGACACGGGAAAAGCGCGACGAATTGTTGGCACAGATCGAAGCGCTATTGATGCCAAAAACCTCGGACACCGGTGGCCGCGGCGCCAACACAACCGACGCGTAACACCCCGCACGCGCCACCGGCAGCATTCCGCAAGACGATTATGCTGCGGCGCGTGCGTGGTTCAACGTGAACGCGAGCAGGTCGCCATCCGTCGGCTCGCCCCACGTTTTCAGCGCCAGCCAATCAAAAAAGGCCGTCTCGACGATCTTTGACGCGATGCCACGCTTACGCCATTCGTCCCGCAGGTGAGCGCCCAGACCCGGCAACGCTTCGTCCTCGAATGATTCCCGGGCAAGCTCCCGCCCCGCATCGTCCTGCTCATCATAAAGCTCACGCGCCTGTTTGCGACGATATGCAGCGTATTCAGCCAATAGCCGGGCCTTTGGATCCTCTTCTCCAGCGACCTTCTTGACTTGCAGCGTTGGGACTTCCTCGACCGGCGGCGCGTAGCCTTTCTTCAGGGCGTCCTTGAACAGCGCCGCAGCACTGCGTACCGCAGGCAGCGTCGTGCTGCGCATCCGTTGTTCGGTCATCTGCAACGCGGCGCGAATGCGATTTTCTTCACTGTCGGCGTACAGCGTCTGCGCCTCTTTCAACGGAATACCGAGCTTGACCATGCGATCGACCAACGTGCTGTCGAACACGTTTGGATGTTCATCGAGCGCCAGCATCGGTTGCTTGCGCTCCGCTACTCGGAACTGGATTTCCGATACACGCCGTCCTTCACGATGCTCGATCAATTCAACATTGATATTGGTTACCGCATTCACTTCCGCGATGGCAGGACGAAGATAATCGCGCTTGAAATACTTGTATTCGCGCTTGGCTTCATCGCCAGCCTCCGAGTCCGGTGTCCCGGACAAAATGGGCCGCCACCACTCCCATGGCTCACGCATCGTAAGATGGCTCGGATTGGTTAAGTAGCGTACGCAGATCTCATACAGCGCCAACCCGGCACTGCTACGCAGTTGGCTTTGAAACTGCAAGCTCAGGCGGGCATACTGGACCGGGTCGAGAAGCTTCTTCTTGATCTTCGGGGCAAACGAGAATTCGACCCATACGCGCCGGGTAGTCGCATCCTCGAGAATTTCGGCGTCCGCGATTAACGTTGAGATGCCCCACTTGCGTCCCGGTTTCTGGCTCGATGTCCCAGTGCTCCATTCGACCTGCACCGATACCATCCGACGCAAATGTTCCTTGACCAGCGCCGTGTCATTAGAGTCGAACGCGGAATTTGCGACGATATCCGAAAGCAACGCCCGATAGGTGTCGCCCGACTCATCGGCTTGCTGCGCAACAGCCAACAGCACATTGAACAGCTTGCGAGTCAGCAAGGTAATCTTACCGCTCTTGGGCTGAATCGCGATGGCTTCAACGGCCTTGCGCAACTCCGAGGAGTTCGGGCTGACAACATCGGTCTTCTTCTTTGCAACGCGGGTGGCCATGTGTCAGGTCCGGACAGTGGTTGCTTGAAGAATACCCGCTATGGTGAGAGCCGTCTACATCCATCGTCTCACCCCTGATGGGTGAGACGCCGCGAAAACACCCACCTCACCGCGAGGTCCCCCGAAGATTCTCACCTATGAAAATCGGGCTGATACGGTAACGCCCCTTGTAGTCGGGGCTGCAGACGTATGCATAACCGTCTCCCCCTCTACGAACCCTAAAATTGAGTCCCGAAAAGCCTCACCTTTGGCCTGTCGCAAAATTCATACGTCGGCTGAAATGGACTGCATGTCCTTGTCCTTAAAGCGGTTTTTGTTACGATTGCAGATAAGCAAAGGTTTATTGCAGGCCTTTCCTGAAAACGCTCACCGTTGATCAACGACCTGCGCCCCGCTGGCGGGGGATCGACAGAACAACGCTCTCTTATTGCGCTGCAGAACCTCCCGAAAACGCTCACCTTTGTCGGGAGGAAAGCCGCCACAGTCCGTCATTAGCCATATAACACGCCGAAAACACTCGTCATAGCGCTCGAAAAAGGGGCACCTACCCGTTAAAAGTGCATGCGGCTTCGAGACCAAATGCTATAAGTCCCGAAAACCCTCACCCTTACGCAGAACATTGAACAGCATCAACCCCGGCGACAGTGCCCCCCTTCTTCTGTCCTGAGGCCCCGAAAAAGCTCACCTTTATAGTATAGCAGCAATGATACGGTGCTCAGAATCCCTTATAAATCAAATACTTCATGAAAAGTGACGGCTCACCCCACGTAACGGAACGGCCGAAATGGCATTGTATGCTCACGCTGGCCGATCCTGTAAAATCTCACCTTATTGCCCGGTAACGCATACTGAACGGCCTACCTAAGCTGCAATCCGGCTCCCGAAAAGACTCACCTAACGGTGCCGCCATGCTTACTTGAGCAAATATTCGTACTGAACTCCCGCTCAATGCGCCTTCATGCCGTTCGGAGGCGAACCATGATCCGCGAAGGAAGAGAAAACCACCGCCCCCGAAAAAGCTCACCTTTGCAGCGCCACGATACGCAGAACGCCGTCTACCTTACGTCTACTCCCGTATCGGCTCACCTTAAAAGACGCTTAAGTCCCGAAAAACTTCACCTTGCCAAAAAATTGAGCAACGAAAGGCAGCCCCGCACTGCGACCACTACCTCCTGAAAAAGCTCACCATAATGTTTTTCAACCAAATACTCCACCGCACCAACGCTTTACTGGTTGGGGGCCCGCGCGGGTATCGTCCTGAAAAGTCTCACCTATAGCCACCAAAGCTGCGTGACCTGCCCCCGAATCCGCTCACGATGTTTCCTGTCACTCCTCACCGGACTCCCTGAACCCCATCACCGTGGCATCCCGTGAAGTCTCACCTGAGTTCCTGGAAACCCTCACCTTGTCGCCCGGAAAGCCATGCCAGACAAGGGTTTGAGCTGGCGTTAACGTTTTTAAAGATACTTCTACGTGTTTCTGTTAACTGACTCAAGAAACCCGCGAGTCTCTGAAAAAGCTATGGCATAACGCGCTACTGTGGTTACCCTGTACCACTGCAATCATCGAAGTAGCAACCGCTACGCTTTTTCTCTTTAGCTAGCCGGCGTTCTGGGAGCACCCAGCGGGGATTAACTAGCCTAACCAACTGGGCTAACCGGGCTCGTGAAACATTAAGTTAAATCCTGCGGAGTGCGCCAAACACTTGGAACATAAAGATATTTTTGACCGCCCTATTTAATGTTTCACACCGATTCCAGTTCCTTTTACTCAAAATATGGTGATCCAACACCATGGCAGGGAGAGTAACGCTCAGTGAATAAATTGGTAGCAAATCTTACGTAGTTTGTTATGATTGCTCCAGTTGACTATGCTAGGCTTGCTCCGATGAATGATGAAGACAAGCAGGCGATACGGGACGAACTGCTAAGCTTGAAAGCGCAGGGCACCCGGCGTCGCGAATTGTCGCTGCATGCGTGTAAACGTCTATTTTTCGATCACGCGGTCCGCCCAACACTAGCCAATGTCCGGGAATTGACCGGTGTCGGCAGCGCCAGTGACATTCCGAAAGATATCGAGTTTTTCTGGGAGCGAGTACGCGACACGTCAAAGGTGCGGATCGATGCCGGTGTACTGCCGCCAGCGCTCCACAGCACCGCTGGCGAACTGCTTCGCAGCCTTTACGATGCCGCACTTGCCGCAGCACGGGATGAACTCGCGCAAAAACGTGTCGAGATGCAACAGACTATCGCCGCAGCAGAGCAAAAAGCCCGAGATGCGCAGCTATTGTATGAGCATGCCCGTGCCGAATTACAACGGCATCATGACGCGTGGACTGGTGCAACGCTCAAAGAAGGGGAATTGGCCGAGCGGCTGGCAACCGAACGAGCCATGGCCAGACGGGCGCACGAACAAGTGATCTTGCTGAAAGGCCGGTTGGCGGATAGCGAAGCAGAGATTTCGACGTTACGCAATAAAGTCGAGTCACTACAGACTGAGTTGAAAGCCCGTACTGAGCACTATGCAGCCGAGATTAAGGATGCCATCGCGAACGCTGAGCGCCGAGTCAAGCCGTTATTGGTCGAACTGGACACGCTACGTTCAGCCTCGTCTTCGTACCAAGCCGGCTTGCGTGAGCAAAGCCGTAAGGAATTCGAGCATGTCCAGCAACTAGCGGCAATCAAGGCGCGTGCCGACACGCTGCAAAACCAACTGGATACAAAGTCGGACGAAGTTGACCGATTGAGTCGGCAAATAGAGCAGTTCCGCGTACAAGCGGGCGTACCGTCGACACTTGGCAAATTGGTTGCCGACCTGGCGCTAGCTGGCCGTCTCACCCATGAGGAAATTGCGTCGATTGGTACCGCTGTTGACGGTTTCGTCGCACTGCCATCGACATGTGCGGCATGCGGTGATGCGGAGCCTGAACTGTATGAGCACGATGGACGCTTCGAATTGCAATGCCCAGCATGCGAGCGCACCTCCGGTGAAGCCCCTTCTCGGCTGTCCGCTTATAATCGATTTGCCGCTGCCGTCTCATCATCGGTATCAAGCTGAACGTGGGACAAGCGGCTTGCAACGCTGTCAGCTTGGCGGCTTACGATACAGCTAGGCTAAGCGATGCGCTGACGCAAGGCGTCACACTGCATTCAAAGGTGAGATTTTTCGGGAGCTATCATTTGGTACATTGCACTGCGGGGCGGCCGCGCTCGCATCTGAATAGGCCGTAAAAGGGCATTGCGGCGCTGGATATCTTTTGAGGTGAGCTTTTTCGGGAGATAAGGTGAGATTTTACAGGGCATTGATGGAAGCGCTTTCGCAGAAAACGATGGTGAGAATCTTCGGGGGCTGAGGAGTGAGCTTTTACAGGAGCAGGACATGAGCCGCCACGGGGGGGACCTGAGGCCTGCCGTCTTGCTGCGCCATCCGGTTGTTCGCTGAACACGTCCGACCACGTATCCTCGTTTGACTGGATGTCGGGGCTGAGCACGTTGCCTCTGCATCTGCGTTTACCATCGACGGATCCCTGTCATCGTGCTGCTGCCTGCATAAGCATAAAGGTGAGGGTTTTCGGGGCCTATAGCAAAATCCAGGCAATTCGTTCCACATCGCGGATGTCATCTTTCCCTCGGTAATCAGCGGAACGCGATGGATTGGCGGAGAGCCGCTGGCTAGAGCCTCTCCCTTTGACACGTCAGTGTTTACGCGTCGATAGCCTTGATGCGCCGTGTACAACCAGCTGTTCAGTATCGGGATCTATCTGCATTACTAGAAAATGGCCTTTGCCGTGCGTGGCAAGGTTTGGCAAATCGTGCGCATAGGTACGACCCGCCCCCCGGAAAAATGGCAACATGGACGTTGATCGTGGTGTGATCAACAGAATCCCGTGCAAAAATCGCAGATATGCCAACGATTGCCGACCTCGATTTAACATCGGACAACTAATGTTTGAAAAAATGGCGAGCAGTCGGCGTGAATGCGGCTTCTACGGCTAAGGTGAGAATTTACGGGAGAGGGGGAGGCTTTATCGGCGAGCTATGGTCGTGACTCGCCGACGTGGATGGGGATCACGTTGCCGTCGTTATGGGTGTACGACGACCAACAGTGCCGTGGCTTTGCCCTTGCCGGCGTTGCGGATGGCGTGCGGTTTATCTGCCGGGTAGCGTGCCGTTTCCCCCGCCTTCAGTTTGCGGCTCGACGGACCCGATTCCAACTCGATTGTGCCGTGCAGCACGGTCAGGTGTTCATGCGTATGGGGCTCGTGTGCACCGGAAACTAGCGCACCGGTGGACTGCAGTGTCAATTCATACCACTCGAATCGGCCTGCCAACTCGATCGGGCCCCAGACCCGCAGCTGATATTTCGCGTCCGTGCCGGACAGCGTCGGGATGTCATGCGGGCCGGCGACCTGTATGGGATCCGCGTCATGGCTTGCCGATGCGAACAGGCGATCCAGGTTGACGCCGAGCGCATTGGTCAGGCGCCAGGCCACTGCGATCGTGGGATTGGCTTTGTCGCGTTCGATGTCGGATAGCATCGACTTCGATACCCCCGCCGCGCGGGATAAATCCTCGAGCGTCATTTTGCGTTCGTTGCGCAACCGCTGGATGTGGGCGCCAACACGGGGAGGCGTAACACCATCGTCGCTCCGCGTGCTGCCTGGCGGTTTGCGCGGGGTGGTACGGCGCGCCGGCGAGCGTGGGCCGGAACTTGTCATGGATGTCTCGGTAGAGTAAATTGTTCGATATACCGAACATGGATTCGATATTGAATCGGTTCAGCAAGCCAGAATGCTTGGATGTTAACAGGCTAAGCGCTGCGGCTTGCATCGGCATTATGCATCCCACCTCAGGAGTGTTCATGAACGACGCTTATCTCGCGCACGTGCGCACTATGCTGGAGCAGATCCGTGCAGACGGATTTTATAAGTCAGAGCGCGTGATTGTCTCGCCACAATCATCGAGCATCGCGCTGGTGGACGGTGCTCAGGTGCTAAACTTCTGTGCGAACAATTATCTGGGCCTTGCTGATGACCCGCGCATCGTGAAGTCAGCAAAGGACGGCTTGGACCGGGATGGGTTCGGCATGGCGTCGGTACGCTTCATTTGCGGGACCCAATCGGTTCACAAACAACTCGAAGCGGCACTAGCCTCGTTCCTGCACACCGATGATGCTATTCTTTACTCTAGTTGCTTCGACGCAAACGGTGGATTATTCGAGACCCTGTTGACGGAGGACGACGCGGTCATCAGTGACGAATTGAATCATGCAAGCATCATCGACGGCATACGGTTATGCAAGGCCAAGCGCTTTCGATATCGGAACAACGACATTGACGACCTGCAAGCGCAGTTGCAGGCGGCCGACGCGGCCGGTGCGCGGTTCAAGCTAATTGCGACCGATGGCGTATTCTCCATGGATGGGAGCATCGCGCAGTTGAAGGCGATCTGCGATATGGCGGACCGTTATGGCGCGCTGGTCATGGTCGATGACTCGCACGCTGTCGGTTTCATTGGGGAGCACGGACGGGGCACGCCCGAGCACTGTGGTGTGCAAGACCGGGTCGACATCATCACCGGGACACTGGGCAAGGCGCTGGGCGGTGCATCGGGCGGATACGTCGCGGCCCGTGCGCCGATCGTCGAGCTGCTGCGACAACGCTCGCGGCCATACTTGTTCTCCAATACGCTCGCGCCCAGCATCGCGCATGCGTCGCTCACCGTGCTGGAATTGCTGCGCAGCGACGAAGGGGCGGCATTGCGCCGACGCGTTCGCGAGAACGGCGCCCGTTTCCGTCGCGCAATGAGTTCGCTGGGCTTTACATTGATTCCGGGTGAGCACCCGATTATCCCGGTCATGCTTGGCGATGCGCAACTCGCCGGCCGGATGGCCGAGGCATTGCTGGCCGAGGGAGTCTATGTAATCGGGTTTTCGTATCCGGTGGTGCCGAAAGGACGGGCGAGGATCCGCACCCAGATGAGCGCCGCGCACACGCCGGAACAGATTGATGCGGCCGTCGATGCGTTCGAGCGCGTCGGCCGAGCATTGAATGTCATTTGAGGAGCGCCCATGCGTGCGCTGGCGAAGCTGGAGCCGGGACCGGGCCTGACATTGACTAGGGTGAAAAAACCGGAGATCGGACATAACGACATATTAATCCGCATCGGCAAGACGGCGATCTGCGGCACCGACCTCCATATCTGGAAGTGGGACGAGTGGGCGAGCAAAACCATCCCGACTCCGATGCACGTCGGACATGAGTACGTCGGCGAAATTGTCGACATCGGGCAAGAAGTGCGAGGGTTCAAGGTGGGCGACCGAGTATCCGGCGAGGGTCATATTACTTGCGGGCTCTGCCGGAACTGTCGCGCCGGCCGGCGTCATCTGTGTCGTAATACTATCGGAGTCGGCGTAAACCGCGCAGGCGCGTTTGCCGACTATCTGGCGATTCCGGCCTTCAATGCTTTCAAGATACCGGATGACATCGACGACGAGTTGGCCGCGATCTTCGATCCATTTGGCAATGCAGTGCATACGGCGTTGAGTTTCAACCTTGTCGGTGAGGACGTGCTGATCACCGGTGCGGGGCCGATCGGCGCAATGGCCGCGGCAATCGCCCGCCATGTTGGTGCCCGCAATATTGTGATCACGGACGTCAACGAATACCGACTCGAGCTTGCCAAGAAGATGGGCGCAAGCCGTACTGTCAATGTGTCGCGCGAATCATTAACGCAGGTTATGCACGAACTCGGCATGACCGAAGGATTCGACGTCGGACTCGAAATGTCGGGCGCGCCGAGCGCGTTTACATCGATGCTGGAGCATATGAATCACGGTGGCAAGATTGCGCTGCTGGGTATCCCGCCGGCAAGCACTGCGATCGATTGGAACCATGTGATCTTCAAAGGACTGGAGATCAAGGGGATATACGGACGCGAAATGTTTGAAACTTGGTACAAGATGATCGCGATGCTGCAAAGCGGGTTGGACTTGTCGCCGATCATTACGCACCGCTTCCCCGTGGAGGCATATCGCAGTGGTTTTGATGCAATGTTGTCCGGACGCAGTGGCAAGGTCATCCTGGATTGGACGGCGTAGTCGATTCTGCAGGGCGTGTGAACAGAGGTTCCCCGCTGGGGATGCGGTAAAGTGCGTGTTTTCCGGCCCTGGCTTGCCTTTGGAGAAAGCATGCCTATTCGAACGATGTTTCAGCATCGCGATGCTCGCGTGCGCGTCAGCTTGACGTTGTTGTGCATAGCGATATCCGGATTCGGGGCGCCGCGTGCCTACGCCGGCTGGTGTGACCAGGGTATATGGATCGACGCAATGCTGAGGTCGTACCATATTGATCCCGATCCGTCGAAGCGCTTCGAGCAGTTTAATCCGGGGGGCGGCGTCGAGTGTTATTTCTCGCCGCAGTGGGGTGCGACGGCAGGGTACTTTCGCAATTCGATTCGGCGTCCATCGTTCTACGGCGGTGCTGTATGGGCACCGGAGTTTGTCCATTGGAGATGGTTTCGGGTTGCCGCGATGGGTGGCGTGATTTCCGGCTACAACTACGGTCGTTGGGGAATGGGACACAATCGGACCGTCGGGCCGGTTCTGGCCCCCGTACTAATGGCGAATTTCAAGCGTGTTGGCGCGAATTTCATTTTGATTCCACCGATACCGTCGGAGAAACTGCCGTTCACCGTGGGGTTCCAAATAAAGGTTCGTGTCGATTGAATCTCTAACGAAATCCAATAGAGGCCGCCGCCTGCGAATTTGAAGATCTGCGGGCACAGGCTAGTAGCCGATCATCGTGCATTCAGGTGAGATTTTTGGGGGAGTGCTACCGGTGTGACCGATGTCGCCCGGACGCTTGGGTTGACACGAAGGCGACAGTCATCGTCCCGCGTTACCCCCACCGTCGGAAGTCGCTGGTATTTTTCCATCTCTTTTTAAATCTTTCGATTGCTGGCTCCATTACCAACGTGGACAGCGGACCTCGTTGGTTTGGACGCGGTCATGGGCATTGGTTGACATCATGCGTCGGCGAGATCGGCTTTTTTTGTATAACTGATCGAAACCAAGATCCTCGGAACGGGAGAATGCTCGCCGCCACGTCGCTGTAGCGCGACGCGTCGAATCGGTGGCGCTTGAGTACAGCAGCGCAGACCTGCTGCGTCATGGTCGGTTTGCAGCCGGATATTGATAACTGGACCCGTAGGGCACAGACTTCAAACCGTGTGGAAGCGTCACGGCGGTCGCGGACCGGCTCAGTTGTGGCACTGGTATTACCGATTCATATAGTCAATAACGAATGTTTGATTTCCGCGCACGCGGTGCCTCTCATAGACTGCTCCTAACCCTTGAATACGCAGGAGTTGTTGTGAGCATCGAACCGGTCACCGCGTCGCCCCAGCCCCGCTTGTTACGGCACTACATCGATGGTGAATTCGTGGCGGGTGATGTCACGTTCCAGGACTTGAGCCCGGTCGACGGCTCGCAGGTTGCGTTGGTCTGCGAGGCTGACGCGCACGCCGTGGACCGCGCGGTGCGGGCAGCACGGGCGGCCCAACTAGCCGGTTGGCGTGACACGACGCCGGCGCAGCGGGCAGACTGGCTGTACCGGATTGCTCAGGGCATCGAAGCGCGCTTTGATGCATTCGTTGTCGCGGAAGTGGCGGACACCGGCCGTCCGGTTGCCCAAGCGCGGGCGCTGGATGTGGCGCGGGGCATCGCTAATTTCCGCATGTTCGCTGACTTGGTGCGTACCGCAAACAGCGAGTTTTTCGAAACTCATACGGCGGACGGCGGTGAGCTAATCAATTATGTGACGCGCAAGCCGCTCGGTGTGGTGGGCATCATTTCGCCATGGAACCTGCCGCTGTTGTTGCTGACGTGGAAGGTTGCGCCCGCGCTCGCGATGGGCAACTGCGTGGTGGCCAAACCGTCGGAGGAAACGCCCGGCTCGGCGACACTGCTGGCCGAGGTGATCCATGAAGTCGGCTTGCCACGCGGGGTATTCAACTTGGTCCATGGTCATGGGCCTAACGCGGCAGGCGAGTTCTTGTCCCGTCATCCGGACATCAGCGCAATCACGTTTACCGGCGAGTCGCGCACCGGCAGCACCATCATGAAGACGGTTGCCGATGGCGTGAAGGACATCTCGTTCGAGTTGGGCGGCAAGAACGCAGCGGTCGTGTTCGCCGACGCCGATTTCGATGCTGCGGTCGACGGTGTGGCCAAATCGAGCTTCACGAACGCCGGGCAGGTCTGCCTGTGTAGCGAGCGAGTGTACGTTGAGCGGCCGATCTTCGAGCGCTTCGTGGCCGCACTGAAGCAAAAGGCGCAGGCGCTGCGCGTGGGCGCGCCGGAGGATCCGGCCACTACGATGGGGCCGTTGATTTCACAACACCATCGCGACAAGGTGCTGTCGTATTTCCGGTTGGCTGTCGAGGAAGGGGCCAACGTGGTGACCGGCGGCGATGTCCCGCATTTCGGCGATGCTCGAGATCGTGGTGCATTCGTGAATCCGACCATCTGGACAGGCCTGCCGGATACTGTGCGCTGCGTGACCGAGGAGATCTTTGGGCCGGTTTGCCATGTAGCGCCGTTCGACAGTGAGGAGGAGGTGATCGACCGCGTCAACCATAGCGCCTACGGTCTGGCGTCAAGCGTCTGGACGACGCAACTGGCCCGAGGCCACCGTGTCGCGCGCCAGATCGAGACTGGCATTGTGTGGGTCAATGCGTGGTTCGTGCGCGACCTGCGCACGCCATTTGGCGGCGCCAAGCTGTCGGGCATCGGTCGCGAAGGCGGTCGACATTCGCTCGACTTCTACTCTGAGCTTACCAATGTTTGCGTGAAGATCGGATAAACGCACGAAATACGGAACCGTTATGACTGAATCGACTTCCCAGGGCCGCATTGTGCCAGGCAAGGCCACGCCGCGCGGCCGATTTCCGCACCTGCAGCGTGCCGGTGACTTTTTGTTCGTGTCGGGCACCAGCGCGCGCCGTCCCGATAATACGATCGTCGGCGCGTCGGTCGATGCGCTCGGTACGGTTAACCTGGACATTCGGGCACAGACCCGGGCGGTGATCGAGAATATTCGCGATATTCTGCGCGCCGACGAGGCCGAACTCTCGAATCTGGTCGACATCTCGGCGTTCCTGGTCAACATGAATGACTTTGGCGGATACAACGAAGTCTATGGCGAGTTTTTTGACGAAACTGGCCCAACCCGCACGACCGTGGCCGTCCATCAGCTACCCCACCCGCACCTGCTGATCGAGATCAAGGCTGTCGCGTATGCGCCGCGCCAGCGTTGAGGGCGGGGCGTCAGGAACGGAGTGCGGGACGTCTGGCACGTCGGCTATGCCGGCGTAACGCGGCGGCGGTACCGTGCATCAATAGAGGAAACCAACATGCTGGGATATGGGACGCCGTTCAACTTCCAACGCTGGATTGACGAACACATGCACTTGCTGCAGCCGCCGGTGGGCAACCAGCAAGTCTGGCAGAACAGCGACTTGATCGTGACGGTCGTGGGCGGTCCGAATCATCGTACCGATTACCACGACGATCCGCTCGAGGAGTTTTTTTACCAGCTGCGCGGCAACGCGTATCTGTATCTGTGGATCGACGGTCGCAGGGAGCGTGTGGACCTAAAAGAAGGCGACATATTTTTGTTACCGCCGCATGTGCGGCATTCGCCGCAGCGGCCCGAGGCCGGCAGCGCGTGCCTGGTGATTGAGCGTCAGCGGTCACCAGGACTGCTCGACGGGTTCGAGTGGTACTGCGACGCGTGCTATCACCGGGTGCATCGGGTCGAGGTCCAGCTCAAGAACATCGTGACCGACCTGCCGCCGTTGTTCGACGCATTTTACGGCTCCGAAGACAAGCGGCGATGTCCGCAGTGCGGCCAATTGCATGCGGGCAAAGCCGCTTAATTAACCGAACCTGACTGGATTGCCACACTGACTCGCGATGAAGCTTCGAATCGACATGCATTCTCATTTCTTCCCGCGCATCACGCGAGAAGAGGCGGCGCGCTTGGACGCCACACATGCCCCCTGGCTGAATATCGACGCAGATGGCCAGCATGGCATGATCATGACGGGGGACCGGTCATTCCGGCCGGTGTACCGTGCGCTGTGGGATCCGCGCACGCGTATCGCCGAGATGGACGAACGCGGCATCGGCATCCAGATAATGTGCGCAACGCCGGTGATGTTCGGCTATCGCTACGACGCCAGGGTGGCCGACGAATGGGCGCGACGGATGAACGATCTCGCGCTGGAAATGTGCGCGTATGCACCGGACAGGTTGATGGCGCTGGCGCAGGTGCCGTTGCAGGATGTCGAGCTGGCATGCCGCGAGGCGACGCGCGCGTTCCGTTGCGGACACCACGGTGTGCAGATCGGTAACCACCTCGGCGCGCGTGACTTGGACGACGAGCAACTGGTCACGTTTCTCACACACTGCGCAAACGATGGGATTCCGGTGCTGGTTCATCCGTGGGACATGATGACCGATGGCCGGATGAAGAAATGGATGCTGCCGTGGCTTGTCGCCATGCCAGCGGAGACGCAGTTGAGCATGGTGTCGTTGATTCTCTCCGGTGCCTTTGAGCGTATCCCGGCTTCATTGAAGCTGTGCTTTGCGCACGGCGGCGGCAGCTTTGCGTTCTTGCTCGGTCGCGTGCAGAACGCGTGGGAAAACCGGGATATCGTCCGTGAGAATTGCCCGCACCCGCCGCTGTCATACTTGAATCGGTTTCATGTAGACAGCGCGGTCTTCGATCCACGTGCGCTGAAAATGCTGGTCGATACAATGGGGGAGGACCGGGTGCTACTCGGCTCCGACTACCCGTTCCCGCTCGGGGAGCAGTTGATCGGCGAACTGGTTGCGACGCATCCGGAACTGAGCGATGACGCGAAGAGCAAGATTCTCGGTCAAAACGCGTTGCGCTTTTTTGGTTTGTCGGAGCTGGCCGCCGTATAGGTGAACAAGCTTGCCGCCCTTTAAAGCAGCAAGCCCGACGTGATCTTGACTGCCAACATCGGGTGCCAGGCCCATCTGAATGGCGCGGGGCGCACGTCGGTCATCTATTGGATCGAACTTGTCGACGCGTCGCTCGGCTAGAGTCGGTCGGCAGTGTGGCGCGGCTCCCCGTGTGTCCGACGAATTCTCGATAAGCGCGGTGGCAGTCTTACTCGTCGGTATTGTTATTCGGAATCGTGACGCGGCGCTTTCGGGTGACCACCACCGGTCGGGAAGCGGTGCCTGCTGACGCACCCGCGCGCGGGAGGACCGACAGGCGGGACGTCGGCCCCCCGCGGACGGGTCCGGCGCCGCGGCCCGATGTTGAGGGTCGGGCGGCACGGCTGTCGGGCGTGTCGTGCTGGACCGTCGAAATCGCTTTCTTATAGATGACCTGCATGCCGCCAGGGGTACGAAGCATCACGACGTATTGATCGAATGATTCAACATGGCCGACGATACGGATGCCATTGACCAAGTAGATCTGGACGCGCTTGCGTTCTTTGCGCGCTGAATTGAGGATGTCGTTTTGCGACAGGCCGGATTCTGACGCCATGCGTTGTGCTGAGCGTGCGTAGTGATCGATGCCAGGTGCATGACCACTGGAGGTTGATGGATACGGAATGCGGCGAAGTGGAACCACGGTTCAAGCCCAAATGGTATCAGACTGGCGGCGCGCCGGGGCGGCACGCTTTTTATCGCGCTCCGGCGCGGCGGTTATCCGGTGCTTACTTCGCACCCGTGGCCATTGATCACCGCCGGCAGGTCCCGTGCCAGCCAGCCGTCAATCTCGATGCCGATCCTGTAGTGCAGTGCGTGGTTTTGCCAGTGTAACGAGAACAGGCCATGCGCCATCCGTGTGAGGAATGCCGCGTGTCAGTGCGATGTGGTTCTCGCCATCCGCGACCGGCCGTGTGATAGAGCGGTGTGCGAAGATTACCCGGGTACCGATGCGCGCGCATAGCTCAGCAGCGTATCCTTGCCCGCGCCGGATGACCCCATGACGTAAATGACACATGGTCCGTGCCGTTGTGCTCATCGCGCGTGCCTGGTGGGGGCTAACGGGATCCGCTGCAACAGTTCGAGAGACGCGCCGGGGCCGGTGTCACGCCAGGTCCGCATCGGAAAGGCGTCACCAGGATTGCGTACTAGCCGTAACGGCGCTGCGCATCGGCGGCGGTTGTCGTTTTGAGGCGACAACCGATGCGAAGCCACGACCGGTTAAGCGAGGTGGCGCGCTAGGGACAGCCCAGCACAGCGTCAATATCATCAAATGCGGCGTCGCTAATGTTGCTAAGCGGATAGAATGCCGCTCATGTCCATCCAGCACGCCCTCCTTACGTCGCTGCTCGAAAAGCCAACCTCGGGTTACGACCTGGCGCGCCGCTTCGATCGCTCGATCGGCTATTTCTGGCACGCCACGCACCAGCAGATCTATCGCGAACTTGCCCGCATGGCGACCGTCGGATGGGTGGCGTCCGTCGATGACGTGAACGATCCGGCAAGGCGCAAGAAGTGCTATCAGGTACTGCCGACCGGTAGGGCAGAACTCGTGCGGTGGATCCGCGAGCCTTTGGACGACAGCGACCGGAACTGCCGGCAAGCGTTCCTAGTCAAGCTTCGTGCGGCCGCTGTGGTTGGCCCGGACGGGCTGGGGGAGGAGCTGGCACGACTGCTCGAGCAGTGGCAGGCCCGCCTCGACACCTACCGGAACATCGAGCAGCGGGATTTCTCCGCCCCCGTCCTCTCGACGAAGCAACGCCTGCAACACGCGGTGCTGCGGTACGGCATCCGTGCCGAAGAAACCTGGATCGAATGGGCGCACGACATCGTGGCACTGTTGCACGAACTCAGCCACTGAACGCATCGCGCGCGATGCTGCGCGATCGGGCACGAACGCGCAGCATCGGTGTCGCGCTTGTCGATTAAATTCGCGAACTAGCCTCATTGCTGCCTTTACCACGCCTTGTCCCCTTGGCGGCCGCGCGCGGCTTGCCCATGAAGGTATGGGATCCATCGCGACGCAGCCGGTCGAACATGATCCCGGACATCGAGACGTCGACCAACGGCTTGATATTGACATCGGTTGCAAAGCGGTGGTGAACCACTTCGTTCTCGTCGACCCGAGCCGCGCCCACGTTGGCATCCACAAGTAGCAGCGCCGTCGCCAGGCCTCTTGCCCACGGGGACAGGATCGGAGCAGACTCATGAGCCTCGCTACGTTCTTTCGTGATCAGGGAAGCCAATCTCCACGAAGTGGGATCGGCCAGGATCTGCTCGCGTTTGGCCTCGATGACCTGTTTCATTTTAGCGAGGTCTTTCGCGGACACGCGTTCTCGCGAGCCGGCCTCCCAAGGACGCAGGTAATGTTGCTCGAAGTGCGCCTGCAACAGGTTGATCTGTTCCGCAGCCGGATCCGTCAGCGCATAGCGATGGATATGGCTGTGCATTTGCCTCGTCCCGTTGCCCAGTTCCAGCACGTTTTTTACCGCGCTGGCCACCTGGTTTGCTAGCGGCTCGGTAGATTGAGCCCGTTTCTGTTCGAGATACGTGCCAACCGCCTTGATTCCGGTATCGTCATGGTCGCCATCGTGGTTAAGCAGCTGGCGCGTCGCATATTCATATGCGGTTGCGTCCGGGAAATCGACATCCAGAAAGCAGGCGCGCGGGTCGATTTTGCCGTGGTGGGTTTGCAACGTGCGCGAAAGCGACACCTTCACCTGGTAGATTTGTTTGTCCCATAAGCGTTTGGAGGTGGGGCCGGTGCTGACACCGCTCTTCGGGCTGCTCGAGGTGGTGGCTGAAATGGAAGCGCCGACCTTGGCCTCTATCTTGACTTCGATGCTGCGCTCCGTGTGCCGCTTTTCGGTTGACATGCGGCCGGAGTCGTTGCGGGACGTCGATATGCTGTTCACGTGCTTGCCAGACACCGGGACGGAAGCGCTGACGGACGTACTGAGCGGTGCCGGAAGCCCGATGGGAACGCCGGTGCTGACGAGGGGCCCCGTCGATGCGCCATGACGTTTTTCGTCCACGGTGCCTTCGATCCATCCGACGGACACATCGCGCGCGCCGACCAGCGATTGCGCCAGTGTGTTCCAGCATTGCTCGCTGGTGCCGCGTGATTCGGCTGCGGCGCCGGCGGGTGATAGGCTCTTCATAGTGTCGAGGATGTGATTCACGCTAGCTTGCATGGCTTCGTCGTCGTAGCCGGAACCGTCCTCCTTTAGCTGACGGGCCACTTGAACGAGGATGCCGCGGGGGCGCGCGTGCTCCGAATCGTAGAATTGCACACCGACGGTGCCACCGACAAGGCTGCCTGGTAACGAGGCGCCGACCAGCACACCGACGCCCGCGCCGTCGCCCGTCGCATGGGCCGTGCCGATAAAAAGCCAGGCGTGCTGCTCGGTACACCCCATTTGCACCGTGGCCTTGCGTTTGCGTGAGCGCTTGGCGTTGATGCTTGGGACCACCACGGGTAAGGGTACCGGGCTCGCTTGGGCGGCTTGGCTTACCGCCGCTGTTACCGACGCTGATACCCGTTCTGTCGTGACGGCGAGCTCGCCTCCGTCACTGAATTCGACCGCCATGCCGGGACGCAGCGATGGCACGATGTGTTTTAGTGCATCCCAGCCGCTATCGGTTGCGTCAGCAACAGCAGTCGTGACCGACTGAGTCGCGGTCGATGCCGCACGGGTCAGCTCGGAAGCCTCTGCAGTCGAAGCCGCTGACGCGTGGTCTGACGCCGAGGCCTGCATGTCAGCAGCGCTAGACTTCTCGGCGGCTCTGCTGGCGCCTGATGGGATGCGGGTCGCGATCATCGGGGCTTTCATGGCTCCGCGGATCCGCTGTATAAGGTGGGAGCCACAATGTTCGCGGTCCCTGAGCGCGACTTCCGACACAAACTTGTTCAAACGGTGCGATGCCTTCGCTTTATCGGTTTCGTGCAAGCCTGGTCGCTGATTGAAAAGTGCGGCAACCTTGGCAGGCACGACTTTTCCTATAATCGAAGTTACGACCTTTCTAACATTATTCAACCGGCCCGATGCCTTCGCCTTGTCCGTTCCCCGGCCGCTTTCATGGAAGCGCTGTTGCCAGTCAAATAATGCCTCTTTTTCGCTGGGCGCGAGTGTTCTAATGAACGAGGCGAAGCGGTCCTCTGGCGTGGAACCACTCGTGCTGTGCGGGTGTTCGGTTTGGTCGAAGTATTTCTTGGCGATGGCAAAGACCTGGCTGGCCAGTAGCGTGGCTTTGGCGTCCTGCCCGTTCATTGCCAAGTGACTTTGAAGCCACTGCTGACGCTTGGCAGTTCCCGATGGCGATGGGTCGTCAAAATCGAGCGCGGCGTGCACCGACGTCGCGTGACCGTCGCGCTGCTGAGCTAAGCGTACGTGGTTCTCGATCCGCTCGGCCGTATCCAACAGCACGTGGAGCATGTCCCGATCCGCGCTGCGGGACAGCGGCGCGCACTTCTCTGCGCGCAGCTTGAGCAGCGTCTCAAAGCCGTATTCCGTACGGGCGAGCACGCGAGCTGTTTCCCATGATGCGCGCCACGCTTGCCGCTGATCGGGTAAATGGGCGCCGCCCGCTACGGCGGATGCGTCGTGGAACGGCTGATCGAAGTTCAACGTGCGCAGCTGCCGCAGCATCATCGTGGCTGTCGTGCTGTCGCGTAGACCCGCTTCATGCATCGCAAACAAGACCAGCTGGGCGCGCGCGGCGCTTACCTTGCCCGTGCCGTCATTCAATCCTGTATGGAGCTGGTGCGCCAGTTCGGCTGTTGCCAGGTTCGGGCCTGGATAGTTGGCTTCGACAAGATGGTTCAGCAACTGCGCGCGCGTCCAAAGGCGCGGTTCGTCGACACCTAGCACGCCTATCGTGTCGATGCTGTAGCCGGGCGTGTCGTAATCTGCTGGCGTGACGCCGATCGCACGGGCCGGTATGGCGGCTCCCACCGACGAACGGGGCTGCTTTCCGCGAAGAGGAGCGCCGATTTTAGAACGCAGCTCGTGCAGGGCAGCCGTGCGTCGCGACGTGGCAGCAGGCTTGGGAGCGGTGGATCCGAGCGATTTTTTGCGATTGGATTTCGGGCCGGCGTGCTCAACCGCCGGGGACGCAGTGTACACGACGCCTGAGGAGGGCGAAACGATCACATTGGCGGGCATGGTCGGCGCTGGCTGAAAATGTCAACAGCTTCACTATTGCACTCCGGTGTGTCATATCGTCACGTTTAGCGCTCCGATGGCGCATCGAACGAAGTGTGCCACGGGTTTCCGGTGGTGTTTTCATCGATGCGCCAGAACGGCGCATCGGCGTTGGCGGCGAGCCACTCATTGACTTTCAGCATCGCTTGGCCGGCAATGCCGATGTCCCGTATCAAGCGTGAATCGATCAACCTCGACAGCGATGCATCGAGTACCGCGTTGTCCGGCATTGACGCCAGCTGTGGTATTCCTCTTAATCGATACAGCACTTCATCGTATGTCACGGCGTGCTCGAAAGTGGCTAGGCTGCGTAATATGACGTGCTCTAATGGGCCCAATTGGGCCATGCACTGCCGGATAAGCGGCAGGAACGCCGCCGCGCCGGGCGCCGCCATGCTTGCGTGGCCGGTATTGATGTTGCCGGCGGCCGGACGCATCGTGTCGGCCAGCGTCGCCAGCGCTGTCTCGAGCGGCTCCCCGACACGAATCCGCTGCGCGAGTACAAACGCGGCCAATTCCAATGCGAGCGGCATGCCTTCGGCCAGCGCCGCGACCCGCGCCGCCATCGCGATGGCCTCCGGGCTTGCGTCGGCGTACCACATCGAACCGGCAGCTGTCGGCGGGCGTCTTTGTTGCGTGGCGCCGCGCGGGCTCGTCAGGATGTGCAAACGGGCGAACAGTAATTGAAGCGCGTCGCATTGCGGGATCAACGATGAAGCGCCACAAGAAGGGGAGGGCGTCTGTAACGGCGATATGCGCACGACGTGTTCGGCGTGTATGCCCGGCGCATCCGTGGCTGTTACGATCACGCACGCTTCTGGCGCTTCGTCGATCAGTCTATTGACGTACCGAGTCGTTTCGACAGGTAGCCCGTCTACATCATGGATCAACAGCATCATACGGCGCGGCTTGAGCCATTCGCGCAAGTATGGGCCCGGCGCGTCGCCGCGGTACGCTTCGATGTGCGATGCTCGAATACATACTCGGGCAAATGCATCGACGTGCTGCTGCGGCGCGCAGTGCACAAGGGCGGTGCCGTGTGGATACAACGCGCCCAGACGGCGGACTAGCTCCAACGCGACGCGTGTCTTGCCTATGCCCGCTGGGCCGGTTAGTGCGACGACGCGGGCCGTTGGAACCACTGCCAACAACTCTGATATTTCGGCATGGCGCCCGACAAACGGTGTCGTACCGTGCGGCAGCATCAAGGTCGTCCGGGTTTGCGGCGCGCCGGCCGCCTCTTCGGAAAACGGCTCGGCCTGTGCCGATTCGACGCGAGGATGAGGCGGTGCCTGAGCGGTGCTTGCGCTTCCCATCGCCGTGACGGCGCCGTCGCCAGACGGTGCTTCGGGCGCAAGCGTTACGGAACGTTGCTCGCCGGTGAACCGGTATCCCTGGCCTCGGACCGTCGCAACCAAGTGCTCATCGCCGCCGAGCGCGCGCCGCAGTGCGGCAACCTTCGACTGGATCGAGTTGACGCTGATGTCCGCGTTGTGCCATACCTTCTCGCGCAATTCACCGGTGCTGACTGTGCGGCCGTTGGCCTCCAGTAGTATTCGAAGGATCGTGAGCGATCGGGAGCCGATCGTGACCGGTTTGCCGTCTACGTTCAGTTGTGCCGGATCGAGGATCAGTTGGTATCGCCCGAATGCGATAGCCACCATCGCGGGTTGAGTTGACATCGATGCAGGCTTTCCCTATAGGTGTGTCGACGGTCCACGCGAGCGCAGTGAAGTGAGCCTATGGACGGAAGTTGAACAGTGATAGTGACGAACTACGCGCAGGCAACAGTATGTTGTAATTGCGTGTCGTACTGCTATATCAAAATAGATGACATGCTCGGATAGGCGCAGCTTACGCACGCAGCCACGTGAAATCGCCCGCTACGATGCCTTCGAACATCTCGTCCGTCGATTCGATGATGTTACGCCGCCAGTAATGACCGTGCTCAGCGTAATGGGACAACAGGTCGGCTAGGGTCTCGCCGTCCAGGTCGGGATCCATCGGTATTCTAATGATGAGGATGATGCCGCCGGTATCGGTGTCCAGACCCATTTGAGCCTGATCTTGCGCGTAGATCAGCAAGTTGGCTTCGAGCATCAACCGGAATACGTTCAGCGTGCGGCCTGCGGTTACTGTGCCGAAATGGAAGTTTAGGTAGATTGCGTCTAGGTCATTTTCGAAGTATTCAAGACGAACATCGTAGCCCTGGACTTCTATGGTCCGCGTTTCCAGCACGTATTCCGGATCGGCGAGTCCGACGACATCGCACAGTTCGCGAACCAGTTCCCCGTACCGTTCGCCGTTCATTGGGGACTATTCATTTGAGGTGAATTGGAAGGCAATAGACCAGTGCGCATCAAATGCGCACTGGTCAGTCAGATTATATCTGTTTGCTGCCGACCTCTTTGCAGGCTTCCCCCAAATTTTCTATGAATTGACATTTCATCGCATGCAACTGAGTCTCAAGGATCATGTTGGAATACTGATCCATTTCAGCATTGGCAGCTGTTGAGGTTAACTTGCCCCCCGCGGCACTCGTGCCAAAATGACCCAGCGCGCTCGCTGTGTTTGCAGCGTCACTGCCGTGTTTGACTCCGTTAAGAACACTCATATATCACTCCATTTAAGCAATAGTCGGATAGAGAAGCGACAATGAGTCAGCCGGTGCTTCGCTTCTCATGCAACTGCGCGACGATCCGGCTCGCCGCGAGAAGACCGCGATAGAGTTTAGCCAAGCTGTCGCGATCCACTTCGGTTTCACCTGTATCCTCAGCGATCCGTCTCGCAGTGGCATCAAGTGCCGAGCGTATCGTTTTGACCTTGGACGCATCGGTGATGATCTTGGGCAGATCATTGAAATCTGCCGCGCATGCTTCCAGTGCTTCGTACATAGGTATTCTCCTGCTCTACTTACTGACTTGAGATGACTGCGACGTAGTGGCTGGAATCGCCGTGCCGGTTGCATCCTGACCTGACGGAACAGGAGCGTTGTCTGGAGGAATGCTGCCACTTTCCGGTGATTCGGCCTGGTCATTCGGCTGCTGCGCGACGTATATGTGTTTCGTGCCGTCGGGAGCCTGGGCATACTGGATCGCGTCGGAGGCGATCATTTCCGAGTACGTTGAAGGCAACAGATTTTTGTCGATGGTCGTGATATGAGTGCGTAGCGTTCTAACATTCCCGTTCAAATCGTGTCTTACCCGTTCGAGTGACTCCCGGAATTGTTGGGGGTCAGCGACTTTCGCTGTCACGTCAAATACACCATTTCCTGCGTAGGTGATTTGGACGCCCGGTATACCGAGCGATTCGGCAATGCTGCGTGCATCGACCTCGGCCACATCATACTGCCGTAGGGCGAGACCGGCTGCGGCACGTTGCAGAAGTTCGCGTGTATTGACATCTTCCGCGGGTGTCTGAACCATTCCCGTGACCCGAATGACAGATCCGGATACCTGTGCACGTAACTCCGTCAACTTCTGCTCCGCGAGCAAATGATTGATGTGCTGCGCAAGATCGTTGATGTCACGCCTGCGGGCAGCTCGGCTGTCCTGCGCCGACATTAACAGCGCACTGAGCCCAATGACCATGCCGACCGCCGTACAGGCAAGCGTGATGCCCGCGATTTTGCGATGGCGAGCACGCTTCGCTTCGCGCCTGTCTTGGTCCGGCTTAACTAGCAACGTCGAAAGTAGTTCGACGTCAGACGGCCATGAGGAATCTGCCGGGCCAACGCAGATGACGGTATCGTCGAATTGCATCGGCACGAAGTCCAGCAGCAGAATCGGTTCCTCGCCCTGTTGGGTGACTTCTGACGAGGGTGTGATCGTGCGTTGGTCCAGCATCTGTGCCGGGCTTTTCGCATGTTGCTCAATAGGCTCGTCGTGGGTTACGGCGTGATGCGCGTTGACATTATCACCGTTTGCCGGTGCTGCGCCGCGTCGTGCATGTACAGTGTCCTGCGGGTCGATCGTCAAGACAAGCTCCGCGCCAGTCCAATCGGACAGTCGGATGTCGGCGTCATCGTCTGCTGCCAGCCGATATGCGCCGGGCACCAGCTTCAGCTGAGCTCCTGCGTGCATACCGGTGAGAATGCGTAACAGCTTCATGATCGTCAAGTTCCGATGGGTCGGCGTACATTCGCCCTTGGGCGCGATGTTGGCTTGCAACTACTCTAACGTGGCGGATCAGAAAAGCAATGCGCAACACGAACCGGATGTGGATTACGCGAAGCCCACCTCGGCTATCGGTAAGAGCCGGCGCTATGCCAAGGTGTCGCCGTGCCGAGTGGTCGTTGAAGCAATTCGCAGTGCTTGGTAACACTTCGCACGTTTAAGTTGGCTCGGTGTTCTCGGCCGCAGGGCGTTGAATGCGATCAGCGGCATCATGGGATTGAGCCGCTGTCCGCGGTTCAACTCACCGGCGTGGCTCTGTGGGCTAGCTAAAGCGGGTTTCTGTCGGATACTAACCAACATTTCTATCACATGCTGTAGTGACAGCGGTTCCGGTGCCAGACGGGCTTGCAGGTCCAGACACTCGCTCATCAAATGATGAATATTGGCATCGATGCTTGCGTGTGGGTTTCGCTGCGCCTGGTCAACCAGATCCCGTAGTTTCGCGATTAATACGTGCATTACATCATTGCTGGCGATTGTCTTACCCGATCGGGCCAACTCGTGCAGTGGGCCCGCGTCGAGCCTCGATATGCCGGCACGTCGCGTAGTCCTGCTTTGCCGAAAGCAGGGAACTTCGCTTTGGGCGTCGACGTCTTCCTCTTTTTGGTCACGCTGTCCACGCCCTTGGCCACCGCCACCGCCTGATCCGTCACGCTGTCCAATACCCGTGATGTGTGCCGGCGTATCCGCTGCGCGATCGTCCGACTCATCCGCCTCGTTTTCCAGCAGGCTCGTCCTGCTACGCAACCGGCGGCGAGTCAGACGCGCCGACGCACGTATCGATGCCAGCAAGCGTGCTCGGGCGGCCGCCTTTCTCACTTGCTGCACATTGGCCTGCGCGGTCGCGGAATGGGCGAACACAATAGATCCGCGATGCAGGACCGCCTTGCGGGGCCGGCGAACAGGTGTGCGGACATGCTGGCGGGCGGGGGATCCAGTCGGACCGCCCGCATGATCGGTGGGAGCCAACTTGCGGATGCTTATCATTGTGGTATGGCGGCCTGGAACACTTCGTTGGCGAATCTGAGTACCGCGGCGGCGGACATGGGCGCTCCGACAACGATCGCGATCGTCACAGCAATGAGCTTCACTCCGTGAGACAACGCCTGGTCCTGCATGGACGTGATCGCTTGCAGGAAAGACACAGCCAACCCCACCGCCGCGGCGACGCTGACGATTGGTAGGGACACGTACATGCATAACAGCATGCCGTGCATCGTTAGCCGGATCAGTGTATTGATGTCCATGGTGGCGCTTAGCGATATGTCAGAATCAATCCGTGGATCAGCGTTGACCAGCCATCCATCACGACGAACAGCAGTAGCTTGAAGGGTATTGCGACGTTGGTTGGCATGACCTGGTTGAGACCCATCGCGAGCAGCACATTGGCGATGATCAGGTCGATGACCACAAAGGTGATGTAGAGAAGAAATCCGATCTTGAAGGCGTCGGTGAGCTCGGTTAAGGTGAATGCCGGCGCCAGTATGATGAAATCATCCTCACGGAGGCCGTCGGCCACCTCCTTGGGCCAGATGACAGTCGCCGTACGCATGAAAAAGCGCTTTTCTCTTTCGTTGGCATGTTGTTTTAGGAATGCACGGAATGGCTCCTGCGCCGCACTGAATGCTTGCACGACCGACTGGGAGGGGGTGCCGGCATTCGGCTGGTTCTCCAGTTGTTTTGCTGCCGCCATGCCGATGGGTGCCATGATGTAGAGCGAAACGAGGATGGCGATACCGTTTAGCACCATGTTCGGTGGAACTTGCTGTGCGCCGAGTGCGTTGCGCAGCAGGCTGAGTACCACGACAATCTTTGTATATGACGTGATGACGACGGCGACGAGGGGGACGACGCTGATTGCAAGAACAATCAGCATCAAGCTCGTCAGTTCACTGGGCTGGAGCATTGCCTTGCACCATTCGGAGGATTCGGATGCCGAGATGATCACCGACGCTGACGAGTTCCGCGTAGCCTATCGTACGCCCATGGGTGACAAGTTTGATCTGGACAGCGTCCACCGGATTGGGCAACTCAAGGACGTAACCGGCGCGCAACGCACAGATTTCGTGCAACGGCAGTGCGATGGTGTCGATCTCCAATTGAATCGGCAGCTCGAGTTGATCGACGCAGGCAGCCTCGTCGCGCGCTTCGGCGGTAAGTGTGTCGTTGGCGAGCGACTTATCGACATGTTCGGTCATGTACGGGTCCTTCAAAATAGAAAGCGTCTGGCCGCCTATTTCGGCTTGTGCGTGGAGGCGGACGAGCCCGGGCGTACCCCACGCGACGGTCGTATGGACTGGAGCGTGGTGGCCGGCTATCAGCGGCTCGACATCTGCTGATACCGCGCGCAGGATGACGTCGCCAGGAGCAAGTCTGTCCAGCGTGGACACTGTCAAGGTCTTGTATCCGATGATCAGTCTGCCTGGCACGCGGACTTCGGCGAGCGGGTGACCGCTGTGCGACGGGCGCTGAGCGGCGGTCGTAGCGTGCTGGTCCAAGCAGTGCTGCATCAATTGCAAGAGCGGAGCATCCGGTACGACGATTACCGCGTGGGTGCGGCCGTGATGGACAAACGTCATCCGCATAATCGGTATGTCGACAGACGGTCGAATCGGCAAGCCACCGCGTTGGGGAACCCGGTATAGGCCAGCCAGGCGAAGCTCCTTGAGGCCGACGGCTGCCAGCGCAGCTAGTACCGGTTGGGCCAGTATATGGGCGATTGCCAACTGCAAAGCCGGATCGCCATGCGACCGGTCCGAGTCCGACACATCGTCCGCGCCGGTAACAGGCCCCAGGGCCGGGTATTGTGCCAGGTCGAAGCTGATTCCCAGCCGTCCGGACGGATGCGCAAATTCCAACCATGCCGGTTCGATCCACCGGGCTGCGCCGACGAGGTCCATCGCCGGTGCGGATGAAGGTTCCAGCGTCGCGGTCCATTGCTCGATGCCGCACAGCCTCTCGAGCGTGTCGGGTAGGCGATTGTCGCAAAACAAGCGCGCAGCGCGAGCGATGGCGGGCTGTAGTGGCCGGGGGAGCCAGCGCGTGTCGCCAACGTCACTGGTCAGCAAGTCGACGGTCGGATCAATCATCCACTATGGCGGTCATATTATGTGAAGGTCCGGCGGTGACGGCCCCGGTGACCAAAGTCGGTCACCAGACCGTGAGCTGGATCTGGCGCGGCACGTCCCATGCTCGCATCAATGCGTCGAGTTCGCGTTCGAGCATTGGTGTATGAGTCAAGAGTAGTTGCTTGATATCGTCGTCGTCTGTGTCGAAGCGAAGTGATAGTGTCGAATACGAAAGCGTCAAATTGAGTGTCGTGTTCCGCAGCAGGCTGGCATCGAGCGGCAACTGCGCGTCCCAGGTCCCGGTCTCGTTAATCGAGCGGTCACCGCAGAAAGCAGCGATTTCCTGCGTGAGTTTGCAAACCAGGTCCATCACCTTATCTTGGGTTCGAAGGATTTTCGCTACGACAGGCTGTAGCGCTTTGCGTAGCCGTTTGTCCACCATGGACGATGCGTCTGCTGTGCCGTCTTCCGAGGATTGCGAATCATCGTCGCTCGTGTCGGCGTCTTGACCGGATGGATAGGTCAGCGCGAGTTTTGTACTGGCTATGCCATGATGTAAAACCGGCAAGGTGTCTTCATGCGTGTCGGCCGACCTGCCGCGGCGCGCGAGCGACGCATAGTCGGGCCGCGCACGGCGACCGTACACGGGAGCGGCGTGTTCACTGTCGCGAGCGATGATTCGTACCGGCCGGTGTCGAATGGATGTCATGGCGCGCAACCCTATGCCGTTACCCGCCCGAGCGGTTTCAGCTCGACGTGCTCGCCAAGTTCCTGATAGGAATAGACTGGTAGCCAGCTGATGCGATTCTCTACCATGCGCCGAACATAGCGTCGGATGTCCATCGACGTGACCAGCGCTACGCCGTCACGCTCGTCAGTACCCGCCAACGATTGGATCTTGTCTACCAGAAAGGTCACCTCGTCGGGGGCTAGCGCCAGATAGTTACCGGTGGGTGTCTGCTTGATCGCTTGACGAATGTGTTGCTCAACGGGCAGGTCGAGCAACACCGCCTGGAGCACGCCCGCACCTGCGGCAGCACGATGGGCGAGGAACCGCGCAAGGTCTCCCCGCACATACTCGGTGAGCATCAGCATGTCCTTTTCTTTCGTTCCCCATGCAAGCATGCTTTCTAGGATCGTCCTCATGTTGCGGATAGGTACTTGCTCTTCCAGCAGGCGCCGCAATACCTCGGCGATACGCTGAGGCGGTACAGCTTTCTGCACTTCAGCAACCAGCCCGGGATATTCGTTACCCTGCTGCTCGAGAATCCATTGAACTTCCTGGATGCCCAGGAACAGTGATGCGTGACGTCGCAGCAACGCAATCGCACCGTGAGCAATGACGTGCTCGGCGCGCCATACCTGGACCTTTGGAGGAACCGCTTTATCATCCACCCACCAAGTGGGGCCTGCGCCACCGTCTAGCCCGGCCCTAGGTTCGGCACGGGCGCGCAATGCAGCCAGCACTGCATCGGCCTGATTGGCGTCGAGATCGTCATTGCCTGGTGGTAACATGAACTTGCCGGGCGGTAGTTCGATTGTCACGTATGGCACGTCGTGTATCAGGATCTCAAAGTGTGACGCACGGATATTCTCGCCTACCCACATCGTGATACCCGGAAAAGGCAGGCCCAACTCCTCCTGGAGTTGGTTGCGCTCTGACGCAAATGACTGGTCCAGCGCGGCAGCGGACAGGCGTGGCATCAAATCGGGTGCGATTCTGACGCCCACTGCAGGCGTGAACTGTGGCGCACGTGGCAGGATGCCGCTTGCTTCCCCCTTGCTACCTGCGCGCTGCATCGAAGTGACCGGCTCGCTATGATGTTCGCCCGAAAGGGGGCGCTTATGGTTCAGCTTGTAACCGCAAAATGCCAGCATGGCGGAGAGCAGTAGGAACAGCGGGGCGGGAAAGCCCGGGACGGCGGCGAAGCCGAGCAACAAAATCGCTGCAAAAAAAAGCGCTCGCGTGCTTGAACTGAGTTGCCGACCCATCTCGCTGCCAAGCGACTGAGGATGCGCGTCGCGTTCGTCGGCTACCCGGGTGATCATGACGCCGGCAGCGACTGATAGAAGCAACGACGGAATCTGCGAGACCATCGCGTCGCCAACCGACAAGACCGAAAACCGATTGGCTGCTTCCCCGGCACTCATGCCATGGTATGCGACGCCCACGGCGATGCCGGCGATGATGTTGATTCCGGTGATGATCAACCCCGCTATCGCGTCGCCCTTGACGAACTTCATGGCGCCATCCATGCCACCATGAAGCTGGCTTTCGATGGCCAGCGTTGCACGTTTGCGGCGTGCTTCGTCAGCGGTGAGCAGATTGGCTCGAAGATCGGCATCGATGCTCATCTGCTTTCCGGGCAGCGCGTCCAGCGTGAACCGGGCGCCGACCTCCGCTACCCGCTCCGACCCCTTGGCGATGACGATGAATTGAACCGTGGTGATGATGACAAAGACAACCAGGCCGACCACCAAGTTGCCTCCGACGACCAATTGCCCGAAAGCCTCGATAATATGTCCCGCGTCGGCATGCAACAGTATGGATTTTGTCGATGCGATATTCAACGACAAGCGATATAGTGTCGTGAACAACAGCAATGACGGGAACACCGATAGCGCTACGATGTCTGGTACGTACATGGTGATCATCAACAATGTGACGCTGATCGCGATGTTGCATGCCAGCAGTACATCGATCAAAAGAGTCGGAAGCGGCAGGATCATCAGCGAGATGATTGCCACCACGACGAGGGCGACGCCGATTTCGCCGGCGGCAGGCAGCTTCAGTGCTTTCGACATGACAGTATGGGGCTGGAACTCAGTGGGTCGAAGTGGCAGCGCCGCCAGAGTCCGTTTGCCTTGGGCCAAGGGAGTCGACCCAACGCAGAATGGCTGCAACTGCTTCGAACAGTGCTTCTGGAATAGGCTCGTCAATCTTCACGCGGTGCAGCGCGCGGGCGACTGGCGGATTGCCGATGATCGGCACGCGCGCCTGCGCGGCGTACCGTCTTAACTCGGCCGCGCTCTCATCGTGACCCTTTGCGATTACGACGGGCAGTGGACACTCTTCGGGTGCATAGCGAATTGCTACAGCATAATGAGTTGGATTGACGATGAGTGCGTTTGCAAGGCCGACGCGCAGCCTCGGTGGTGCTTCCTGTGCCCACTCCCGCGCGATGCGCTTGCGTTCGCCTTTGAGTTGGGGATCGCCTTCCTGCTGCTTGTACTCCCGCTTGATTTCATCCTTGCTCATGCGCATTTGCCGCGTGAAAAGAAATTTTTGCAGCTTGAAGTCGAGCGCCGCAATCACAATGAAGACCAGCGCGGCGGCGGAGAATAGCTTGAGCAGAACCGTCCAGAACAGTCTCGATAGTTCGGGAAGTGGCTGGTACAGCGAGGTGGCGATGAGCGGTATCAGCCCGCGAATCGTGTACCACATGACGCAGGCGACCAGCGCCGCCTTGAGCAGTGACTTGGCCATATCGACCACAGTACGAAGCGAGAAGATCCGTTTAATTCCGCTTGCAGGGTTGACCGCCGTGGGATTCGGAGTTACGGGTTTCGTGCTGATTTGGAAGCCCACTTGTGCGAACAGTGCTGCGAACGCGCAGAGCGCCGCCGCGGCCACGCATGGCACGATGATGGTCAACGATTGGCGACCGAGCTTGAATGCTGATGCGACCAGCATCGTATTGCTGCGGTCCGTTGTAACGAAGTCCAACGTCGTATGGATCAGCGCACGAAAGGCGTCGGTGAACATGCTGGCGGCAGCCACTAATACGGCGATGGATGCGCACATAACCGCAGCGTCGGCCAAGTCAGTGCTTTTTGCTACTTGACCGTCGCGTCGAGCGTCACGTAGTCGCTTTTCGGTCGGTTCTTCGGTTTTCTCGTCGCTCATGATGCACTCTCCGTCGATCCGGTCCCGGACCGGGGGCAGGCCGTTGGGCGAGGGCCCACACTAACAACATCTCGCTGAACCTGGTGTAAGAAGGCGAAGCGGGAACTTGACTATGCGAAGCAGCCGGCATGCTTCGCATGGACGACGTGTGCTTCGCGGCCGCTAATTGATTGTGGCGGCCGTTACGCTAATGTTGTCGCATCGGCATCGCGTATGAGGCGAGTTGGCGTCGTCGTACAAAAATCGAAGGAGCCTGCGATGGGATTTGTCTGGAGCCTTACACCATGAGCATTTCGTCACAGCAGTACATGAAGGCCGACAAGCTTATCGTCGGCGGACTGATCGAGGTCGTGTCGCTTTTTCTGCAGGTAAATTTTCAGGCTGCATCTGGCGATACTGAGGATGCGGAAATGGTTATTGACGCGTTGCGGGTCGTGCGCCCTAACGCTCCGGAGTTCGAAACGCTGGAAGGCATGTTATGGCTCTCTCGGGGACGATGGGATGACGCAGTACAGGCGCTGGAAGCGGTACTGCACGAGCGCCCTGGCTTCTTGTATGCAAAGGCATTACTTGCACTCGCGTTGTTTTATAGAGGCGATTCCGCATGGCAGGTGCTTGCCGACGAAATTGATGAATCGGACGCGGGCGAAGACAGCCGCAAGCTTGTGCGCGCCATGCGCGCCCGTGCTGATTTGCGTATGGCCATGGATGCGTATCGCAGGACAGGTAACTTTGTGCTACCCGAGTCTTGCGCAGAACAAATGCGGGAGATTGAGCAGCAAGGGACGGCGCCGGACAAAAGCGAACTGACCGATGCCGGTACTGCGTTTACCCCGCAGGCCAACTTTCTTCGACTGTAGTGTTTGATCCGATATGGAGCAGTGACATGACTCAGCCGCTTCAAATGGCAGGTATGGAGACCATTCTGGGCCGGGCTCAGGACGCTGACAAGGCGATGCCTTCACCGGAGGCGGTCAGTCGATTTCAGGCGTTGATGCAGCAAGCCGACGTCGCAGCACCTACCACCGAGCCGAGTGGTGATATGTCGGCGCTAAGCAAGATCGTCGGCACACACGATGTACAGATGGAGCAGGTGCTAAATGACGTCGATGCATTACAGCATAATATGGGAAGCTTATCTCCTGGTGAGACGGCAGCGGCATCAAACTTGGTGATGACCAGGATGGCGAGTCTTAATGTAGAGACCACCGTTGCGATGTCGTTCGCAACTTCGACAAAAGGTTCTATCGAAACATTGCTGAAGAATCAATAGCACATGTCGACGGGACAACAAACTATTATCATCCGAATCAGCCGGATGGTGCTGGCTCTGCTGGTGTGTGTCTCGTTATGGGGTTGCCATAAGGAGCTGTATAATAACCTGTCCGAACAGGACGTCAACGAAATGATGGTCGCTCTGCTGGAGCGCGGCGTAGACGCATCCAAGAGCACGCCAGATAACGGAAAAACGTGGTCGTTGAGCGTAGAAGAAGCAGAGATTGTGCGTGCGATGGAGGTGTTGCGTGCACGTGGATTGCCGCATGCCAAGTATGACGACCTCGGAAGCCTGTTTAAACGAGATGGGTTAGTTTCCACGCCGACTGAGGAGCGCGTGCGGTTCATATACGGACTGTCGCAGGAATTATCCAACACGTTGTCCAAAATCGATGGTGTTGTAGTCGCGCGGGTGCAAATCGTATTACCCAATAACGATCCACTTGCCTCGCAGACCAAGCCCTCGTCTGCATCGGTATTCATCAAGTACCGGCCGGATTCCGATGTGGCGGCATTGGTGCCACAGATTAAGACGCTGGTGGTACACAGTGTCGAGGGTCTGACCTATGAGGCGGTCAGCGTTACCGCGGTTCCGGCGGATCCACTGGATCTATCGCGTATGCCAAAGAAGCAGTCCTATATATTGCCCGTCGTGGTGGCGATACTGCTTTTGATACTGCTGCCGACAGCTTGGTGGCTGTTTCGCAATGACGCGAGCGATGGCCGTAAGCTGTTTGACCGCATAGCCGGGCTATTGCGCGGGCGAACGAAGCAGGATGGTGCGGCGTCGGCTCCGTAAGCGGGATGGTCGCGATGTCGCCTTTCGACCGTGCCGCTGCAGCGCTTCAAGCATACGACCGTAACGTACGCGACGCGATTTGCTGGGCGCACCCATCGTGGCTCGCCGGGGCACTGAGCATCGATGTCCGCGCAGCCGAAACGTTACGAGCCGCGTTGTCTAGCGGGCCGCGTACGCAGCTGGACAAAGCTTCCTTCATTCTATGTCGTGCCAGCGGCGTGCCGATGCCTAGCATGACCTCATTCCTTGCGCCAGGCGCGGCGATGTTGGATGCGCTTCCGCCCGAGCAGGGCTTGCGCATGCTCAGAGTGCGCGCGCTGTTGTTCCGTAGTGCGCAGATCCGTCACCTGATTGATAAGGGAAGCCGCATGCGCTTGGTTGACTGGACGGGTGTTCCTCTCGACTCGATTGTACAGGCATCTTCTGGCGCGCCCGACATTTCGACGTTTGAATTGGGTGGAACAATGCTGCCATTGGATGAAATAGACGCGCAGACATTGGCGCAGGAAGGCTACTTCCTGGTTATCCGGGATGAAGAGGGTGCTGCGGCCATGACCACACGCCGTACGCTTTTGCGGCTTGCGTTGCCACGTGATGCTGGTCCGTCGCGATGGTTCAATGGGCGCGTGGGCGGACTGGACAAGCAAGGAACGCGCAATATGATAACTCATTTGAGCGCGTGGCTACCGGAGTGGAAATGGCTATTTGGCTGAGGTCGCCGTATTGCTTGCCTGAGACACTCGTTGCTCGCGTTGGCGCCGGCAGCGACATCATTCCGGCGCAAGAGTTTGGCGCACTGATGACTATTGAGCAGGCCTATGCTCAGCTGGAAGCGGACCGGCGCGCGGCAATCGAGCGTGCAGAGAAAGAGGCTGCTTCATTGATCGACGCAGCGCACGAGGCTGCCCAACAGATACTCGATGATGCCAAGCGGGAGTATGAGACAGCGGCAAAGCGCGGATATCAGGAAGGGGAGCAGCGCGCGCTGTCCGAGTGGATGGAGCGGCTGGCGGAACTGGCCGACGGCGAGCGTCGAATGCAGGTCCGCATGCGTGAACGATTGGCGCAGATAGTGACTGTCGGTGTCGAACAGATCGTACAGGTTCAGCATAGCGACGCACTGTTCGAGCGTGCATTGGAGGTTGTCGACCGAATCGTCGAAGGCGCAGCATATGTGCGGGTGGTTGTCAGCGAGGTGGATCACGACAAGGCTTGTGTTGCGTTTGAGCGCTTGGCAGCGCGGTGGCGGGAAATGGGGCGCCCGTTTCCACTCACTGTCGTTGCGGACCGGCAATTGCCCGCCGGAAGCTGCATTTGCGAATCAGACTTTGGTTCGATAGATGCGAGCCTTGCTACTCAATTGCGGGCCATGCGTACCGCAATCACAAAAACCCTGAAACGTTCGTTGGTCGAGATGGAAGAAACCGGAAAGGGGACGGACCGTGTCGCGCAACCAGACGTCCGCCTGTCCGCCGACGGCGATGAAGATCAACTGGGCGACGATGTGTATGATGAAGGGGCAGGTGACGAAGAGATTTTGGATGGCTATCTTGTTGATGATACGGATGACGAAGAGGATGCCATGAATGTCGGCGAGGACGCCGCGGATGCAGAGGAGGAAGACACCGCGGATATCGGCGAGGATGCTACGGATGTTGAGGAATACGTCGCGGATGTCGATGAGGACGAAGGCGAGTTGGACGACGATGCGGACGTCGTGTCGGACGAATGGGGCCGATTTACTCGTGGGGAGTCGGAGCGCGCGCCATGAACCGTGCACACAACGTCGGCCGTACCGGTGACGCCGAATATGAGAAAGCGCTTGAGCTTGATGCGCATCGCCTGACCGATGCAATCGAGAAGGCCATTCTGTCGACCCAGGCGATCGCGCGCAACGGTAAGGTGCTGGAGGTCATCGGCACGCTTGTGAAGGTCGGCGGCTTAGATGTGACACTGGGCGAGCTATGCGAGTTGCGCGCGGCGGACGGCAGCTTGCTGCAGCATGCCGAGGTAATTGGTTTTACGCGCGACGTAGCATTATTGTCGCCGTTTTCGCGGTTGGAGAACATATCACGCTCGACCCGGGTGATCGGGCTTGGACGTCCGCTGTCGGTTCCCGTCGGCGATGTGTTGCTTGGCCGTGTGATTGACAGCCTGGGCCAGCCGATCGACGGGTTGGGCTCCATCGACGCAGACGAGGAGCGCCCGATCTTTGCGGATCCTCCCGATCCGATGAGTCGTCGTATGATCGAGTACCCGATGGCCACGGGCGTGCGTGTCGTGGATAGCATGATGACGCTCGCGGAGGGCCAACGCATGGGCATTTTCGCACCCGCTGGCGTCGGCAAGAGCACGCTGCTCGGTATGTTCGCGCGCGGTGCGCAATGCGACGTTACAGTCATTGCGCTGATCGGCGAACGGGGCCGCGAGGTGCGGGAATTCGTCGAGTTGATTCTCGGCAAGGAGGGCATGGCACGATCGGTGGTCGTCTGTGCAACATCGGATCGGTCCTCGATCGAGCGCGCGAAGGCGGCATATGTCGCCACTGCAATTGCCGAATATTTTCGCGATCGCGGTCAACGCGTGTTGTTGATGATGGATTCGCTGACGCGGTTTGCCCGTGCGCAACGCGAGATTGGACTGGCAGCGGGCGAGCCACCGGCGCGACGCGGTTTTCCGCCCTCTATTTTTGCTGAGCTGCCGCGGCTGCTGGAGCGTGCCGGCATGGGCGCGACCGGCTCGATTACGGCGCTATATACGGTATTGGCCGAGGACGAGAGCGGTAGTGACCCGATAGCGGAAGAAGTCCGGGGCATCCTGGATGGCCATATGATCCTGTCGCGCGAGATTGCAGCGAGGAACCAGTATCCGGCGATCGACGTGCTCGGAAGCTTGTCTCGCGTGATGTCGCAGGTGATGCCCCGAGAGTATGTGGACGCCGCCGCGCGCGTGCGCGAACTGCTCGCAAAGCACCGAGAAGTTGAGATGCTGCTGCAGATCGGTGAATACCAGCCCGGGGGGAATCCGCTTGCCGACGAGGCGATCGCCAAGATTGACGCAATCCGCGATTTCCTGAGCCAGCGCACCGACGAGCGGGCGGACCCCGACGATACACAGTCCCGCTTGTTTGATCTGGTAAGCAACTAGCGAGAGCGTCATGCGAGGCTCAGATCGCCGAATCACTGCATTGCGCCGGGCGGTGGCTCGCCGAAAGCGCATAGAAGACGAATTGTGCGAAATGCTCGCTCGGCAGCGCGACGAACAAGCGACGTTGCTCCATAGCTGTGAAGACAAAGGCACCCAGATCGAGCGGGAGCGGGACGTAGTGCGCGCCCATGAAGAGCGCATTGCCCAAATGATGACCGGCAGCAGTTGCTTTTCAATCGCTGAAATGCAGGCTTCGATGCGATATATGGATCTTGTGACGGATCGTATCCGAGTGCTGCAACGTGAGTTGGCTGCGCTCGAACAGCAATATCGGGAAAAGACCGATGAAATCTCCCGTACTGCACAGGCCATCGCGAGCAACCGTGGTCGGATCGATGTATGCGAGCGTCGCATTGGCGTGTTGCGCCGCAAACTTGATGAACTTGCGAGCGACATCGATGACGAGGAAACTGAGGAAGCGGCGTTGGCACGAGCCAGAAACCATATACGATTAGGAACGGGGCGGAGATGAACAAACTATTGGAGATCTATGGCGAGTATCACGACGCGATACACGGCTATTTGGCAATGCTGACATTATGCTCAGAACGCGCCTTTATTTTATTCTTTATGTTTCCACCGACCGCCGACGGCGTTCTGCAAGGCGTTGCGCGCAATGGCGTTGTGCTATTGTTCAGTTCATTCATCGCTTACGGCCAGCCCGTGGCTTTCTTTGAATCAATGTCGAGCCTAAGATTTGTTGAAATCTTCGCACGTGAGGCCGTCATCGGACTTGCACTCGGCTTTTCGGCGTCGATCGTATTCTGGGTTGCGGAAAGTGCCGGGACGTACATTGACGATTTGACCGGCTACAACAATATCCAGATTACTAATCCGGCCCGCTCCGAACAGAATACACCTACTGGTACATTGCTGACACAGATCGCCACCGTGGCATTCTGGACCCTTGGCGGCATGCCTATCCTGCTCGGCGTGCTATACGACTCATACAACTGGTGGCCGATCACGTCTCGTACACCGATTGCCGAGAATATCCTCGAGAGCTTCGTATTGCATCAAACGGATACGTTGATGCAAATGACGGCAAAACTGGCTGCTCCGATCATGTTCATTCTTCTGCTGGTCGATTTGGCTTTTGGTTTCGTCGCCAAATCGGCGCAGAAGCTAGAAGTCATGCAACTGAGCCAACCCGTCAAAGGCGCATTGACCGCCCTGATCCTCGCGCTATTCGTCGGCATCTTTGTCGAGCAAGTCCGCGGTCAACTCGTGCTGGCAGGGCTGTCAGACTATATGCGGGAGTTGGTGCACGGACCGCGGTGAAAAAAGAGCCGGCCAGCGACAAATCCACAGTCGGCATTGATTCTGCCGCTGGTGTGCGGCGATCAGCACCGCCATTACATCGCCATCACGCACAGCGCGACAGTGACATGAATATGCATACGTACTATGCATCCGAACGGCAAAGCCAACCGGCCGTTCGTCATGGTCGAGACAAACGCAAGCGCTGCCTCAGCGGCAAACTATTTCACCCCACACGCAGGCATCTCAGACTTGCAATTCGCCTCCACTGCCTGCTGGGAGACATCGGTCGTGCCATCACCCGGCGTGACGGGCTGCCCGCGCCGATAAAACAGATAAGTAGCCGAGTACGGTACATAAAGCGCCGTGCGTTCAACCGAGCAGGCGGGATCGGGAGGCAGTCCTCCAGACGTTTGCACGCGCTGTATCGACGTGATGTTGGCGAACCTGCCGGCTTCTCCGGGTTCCGCGGAGGAATGGACGGCGGTCAGCCGTTGCCACGGCAGCGTCGACGCACTGATTATTTCCTGCGCAAGCAACCTTGTCACGACGTAGCTGCCGTCGGTTGCTATGAAATATCCGCCTGGTGATATAACTCCAGCGCTGTGGCGCGACGCATCAACCAGTGTCGCCAGCGTTCCGGTGGCATGCCAACTCAGTTGGTTGCCGTTGCGTTGGCACACATACGTTTCATTCCCGTGTACGCGGAATACTTCCTGCAGTACTTCGACTGGCTTGGCTTGGAGCGAAGCGGGCAGTGTGCTGTTCGACGGCGGCACATCGGGCGCCGCACAAGCCGCCAGCCCTAACGCGCAAGCGCCCGACACCAGTATGGCGGCGCGTTGGCCATGCGCGGGCGGCCGGCGTGCCGGCCCGCCGTCGTTGCCGCTTGACGGGACTCGATGTGCCCGCGCCCAGTTTAGAAGATAGGTAAGAGGATTCACCGTGCGGCATCCGTCAAGATCGGCTGGAAAGAACCGAAGTACAACGCTATCGGGCCGCGGCCGATGGACGGCATGCGAAACGATGAATGACCAGGCGTAGTAATGGGCTGCTGTCTACATCCCACCAGCGGCGGTTCCGATATGCTCTGTGCCGGTGTCGCGTTCCTAATTGCGCGAAAGAATTTCAACAGTCCTCAAAATATCGCAGTTTGGTCAGATTTGTTGAAAATGTTGCAGGATGGTTCGACTAGATTCCGATATGTCAGACCCGCAAGGGCGCTTGTAATGACGTTGTGCGTCAGGCCATGAGGCGCGCGCATATTGGAGTCTCACGATGCTCATAACACCGTATTTCCCATTGGCTGCAGCCCTGTCGTCGAAAGACGTGCCAGCCGAATTCATGAACAAGTTGGTCGAAGCGAATCTCACCGCCGCAGGTGGCCAGGCAAGCCGGTGGGGCGAGGATGAGCGCGAGGACCAACAGGTCGCCGGGCTGCTGCAACTGCACGCCGATATGCAAATGACGCTGGGTATCGATGACGAGGCAGAAACGTCGTATCGGCGCGCGCAGCGCGCGGTGCGAGAGTGTGCTCATGCAGTTCGGGCCGCCTCTTGTCGCAATGCCGGTTGGCAGGCGCTGTTCCGCTGCAGGCTGGCGACGGCGCTGTCTTGCTTTGTCCGCCTGGTCGACGACGCGGAGCTGAGTCCGTTGCAGCGCTTGGAGGCTCAGTTCGGTCTGGTGTGCACATTGCACGAACTCGGGCAGGGCCGCTTCCTGCGCGATGCGATCAAGCAGCTGATCGAGCTTACCGAGGAGGCGCCGCCCGAGGTGGCGGAACGCTGGCAGGAGGTTGTGCTGACGCTGCGTCTGGATATCGCGGTGCAGCGCGAGTTGAGATTATCGTCCCAGCTTGGTGACCACGCCTACTGGCTGTCTGGTGCTGGTGATGAACGATCGCTTGGCAGCCGTGATTCCGGTGCGTTGATCGAAGCGCTGGAGACCGATGCGCAGCGTGTCCAGATGCCGTTGCTTAAGCAAAGAATCATGTACTTGCGTCATTTGCGGCTGTTGTCGCACGGCGTGCGCGACGCAATGATGAACATCCAGCAACACTTGGACTGGGCGTCGCGTAACGGATTGTCCGAGTATGGGCGATCAACTCGGATCGAGATCGGATTGGCGGCGTTGCACGCAGGCGCGCCCCAGCTGGCCGAGTCGGTGGTGGAGTCGCTGAACCGCGTCGATTACGTTTCCAGTACCGGACGCCGGCAAATCGACTATCTCTATTGCCTTGCCAAGATCAGGCAAAGCCAGGGTAAGGTCAACGAGTCGATGCAGTACTACACGCGCTATGCGGTTGTCTCAACGCAATGCCTGCGGGATGACTCCCAGGCGTTGGTGTCGTTCTCCAGCCGTGCGACGCCCCAGACGGGCCAGCTGGACGACATCAGCGCGCGGCTGCCGGCCAAGTACCGGCGAGCGTACCGATACATGCAGGAGAACCTGAATCGGCATGACCTATCGGTGCGCGAGATCGCCGCGGAGGTTGGCGTGACCGAACGGGCCTTGCAAAGTGCTTTCAAGAACTTCCTCGGATTGTCTCCAACCGAATTGATTCGACGCCAGCGCATGGAGCGCATCCGGGCGGAGCTGTTGAGTGACTCGCTGGAGAGTGAACGCAGCGTGCTGCGCATCGCGAACAAGTGGGGCGTGCAGAACCGGTCGACGTTGGTGAGCGGGTATCGGAAAGAATTTCAGGAAGCGCCGTCGGAGACGCTCGACCGGTAGACGAATACCCGTTAATCGTCTTGCGTGTCCGACCGTGGGTGAAGGATCCATGCAACCTTGACAACGCGTAAATCGATGACAACAATGAACTGGATGCAGTCAACTCGGGGTGTGGTTTCAGCAGGCGCGGGCACGATGCGCAAGAAGCTGGTCTGTGCGGCATGCATTGCATCGCTTGCTTTGGCCGCCACGCCGGTCTTCGCCGATGACATACCGATACGCTGGCATAGCCGAATGGTCCATGTGTCCGTAGAGGGCAAGGATATCAAGGATGTCCTGCGAGACTTGGCGTCCAGCCAGGGCGTGCCCGCGACGATATCCGGCGATGTTCACGGTAAGGTCACGGGCCGTTTCGACATGCCACCGCAACGATTCCTCGAGACCTTGGCATCGACCTTTGGCTTCGTCTGGTTCTACGACGGAACGGTGTTGTCGATCAGCGATTCGAGCGGCGTGACACGGCAGGTCGTCCAGTTGCAGCACGCAACCATCGACGACTTGAAGGCAGCACTCGACAGACTGCGGATCACCAATCCGGCCTTTCCGTTGTCCTACGACGATACCCGCAATACGGTACTCGTTAACGGGCCGCCGCAGTACGTCCAGCTGATCGCCGAGGTTGCGCGGCGAGTCGACGCGGCCGTGGCCCGGCAAGCCGGTTCGCAGGTACGCGTTTTTTCACTCAAGCACGCCTGGGCCGCTGACCATAATGTGGACGTCGACGGACAGCGCTATGTTGTTGCTGGTGTGGCCAGTGTGTTGTCAGCGCTATACCACCCTGAGAGCAAGGCGGCGCTGGGTGGATCGGAAAACGGCTCGCAGAGCGGCTTCGCGAAGGCTTACATGCGGCGCGTCGATCCAATGGCCGACGCTGGCGGCAATCTCGGCGGTACGGCAGCCGGCGGCGGACCGAACGGTTCCACGGTGTTGATGCCGCCCTTGCCGGATAACATGCCCGCGGGTACTGTGTCGCCAGGACTGGCTGGGCTGCTGGGCGGGATCGGCTCAGGTGGCCGTACCATGGGCGGGAGCATGGCCGGGCTGCCGGGGCAAGGCGCAGGCGATTATGGCGGCGGCGCCGCACGCTACACGGCTGGCTTCTCCGGTGATTTGGGGCCGGCCGCCGATACCGCGTCACTGCCCGTCATCCAGGCGGACGAACGCACCAATTCGGTGCTGATCCGCGATTTACCGGAGCGCCTGGCACAATACCAGTCGCTGATTGACGCGCTTGATGTCAAACCACGGCTGGTGGAAATCGAGGCTCACATCATCGAAGTCGACGATGACGCGCTCAAGCAGATTGGGGTGGACTGGCGGGCACACAACAGTCATATCGATTTGCAGACCGGCAATGGTTTGCACAGTCCCTCGTCATACGACGGCACCCTCAATCCTACATTTACGTCCAAAAGCAGCGACGGCACGACCGTTATTAGTACCGCGCCTCTTGGCGCGTCTCTGACGGCTGTGCTAGGTAATGCCGGACGCTACCTGCTGGCGCGGGTGGACGCGCTGCAGAGTGCCAATCTCGCGCGTATCGACGCAAGCCCGAAGGTCGCGACATTGAGCAACGCGGAAGCCGTCATGGATCACAAGACACGCTTCTTCGTGCGCGTGGCCGGCTACACGTCGGCAGACTTGTACAGTGTGTCAACGGGCGTGTCATTGCGTGTTCGGCCCCTGGTCGTGGAAGAGGATGGGCGCACGCAGATCAAGCTGGAAGTTCACATCGAGGACGGGCAAGTGACTAATCAGTTGGTAGATAATATCCCTGTTGTCACGACTAGTACGATCAATACCGAAGCGTTTGTAGGGCAGAACGAAAGCTTGCTGATAGCGGGATACCGAACAGACTCCTCGTCCAATCTCGAAACGGGGATACCGCTGTTGTCCAAGATTCCGCTGATCGGCGGCTTGTTTAGATATCGTAGTGACCAACGCAGTCATATGGAAAGAATCTTCCTGTTGTCACCGCGCATCATTGAGTTCTAGGATCGGTGCCACGGACGCCGGGCACTGCCATTCGTGCCTGGCGTCGAGCACGCATTCCACCGTCGGATTGACGTCGTCGTGGCGACGTAAAACCTTTTCGTCGCCGAGCGACCTGTGGGCCGTGGCAAGCGGAGTCTCGAGGGGGCTGTCCATCATCGCCGACGTCGCGGTATCGGCCTCAGTGGCTTCGACCCGATAGCCATGTGCATACATGGTGCGCAGACGCAGGCCATGCGTGCCATGTAGTTCCAGCTTTTTGCGCAGCTTGTAAATATGCTGCTCCAATGTTCGGCCTACGATGTCCTCGGAACTGCTCCACACCGCACCAGCGATTTGCCGACGGCTGACATATTCCCCGTAGTGTGAAAATAGCAGCCACGCAATCGCGAACTCTCGCGGTGTCAGCCGCACCGCATCGCCGTTGACGCGGACAATGCACGTATTCGGATCGAGACGATAAGGGCCGCACTCGATCACGCTGGCATGGTCTGTACGACGGGTGACATTGAAGCGTCGGATCGCCAGATGCACCCGCAGCAACAATTCTCGTGGATCGATGGGTGTGAGCACAACATCATCCGCGCCGGCATCCAGCACGTGCACGATACTCGCCCGGTCCTCGAGCGCCCCGATGACGATCAAGGGCGCGCGACGGTCCGCATAGCAGGCCCGGCGCGCGAGGAATGGTCGCAAAGGGTGAATTCCAATGGCTGAATCGACCAGGATGGCTTGAAATTCCTCACGATAGACTGCACGGGCGAGCGCCACATCGTCGACGAACTGCTGGCATGGCTCGTCGTCGGCCTTGAAGCACGCTTCGATAAACTGAAATAAAACTCTATTTCCGGTAAGAATGGCAATTCCCATTTCTTCTCCAGTAGATTCTTAATTGAACCGCTTTTCGCGACTGGCGCTATGTCAGGGAGCGGACAGGGATGCGACATTCCAACTGTACGGCAATACGAGTGCCAACTATGTAACGCGTTGTTTCAAACAAGCGAACGCGCATTGCTTTATCCGCAGCGTAGGTGAGTTGTCGATAGCACTGTCCAATATTTGTCTTGTGAGCCAGGATCAGATTTTTGAGATTTGTAGACTCGGCGCGACTGTTTGTATTATCGGATACCGCTGTGCAGAGCGTCTCCGAGTCCATGCAGCCGGTAAGCCCAGCGTAGCGGTAGTGTGGTGGCTGCTACAGCGGATGGCTGTTTTACGGGTAGCCTGCGCTAAATTGATGTGTATGGATTTTGAAAGGGAATTGTGATATTTCAGTAAGCGATATATTGCTGGTACCTCAAATCTGCCACTTACCGCAGGTACGCGTCGGCATAGGTATTGCACCATTGGAACCATTATTCTTTATTGCGACACCTGGAAAGCTGATATTCTGATATTGAAATAGTACAAGCTAATTTGCTTTGTGCTCATGCTGCGTAAAGCGACGTCATATTGACGTGCCCTGTCGTCGACAAAAATGGATTGCTTGCGAGGCACGGCCGCGGACCCAGGGTGCTGGGTTTGCGTCATCGTGCCAGCAAGAATAGATTAAGCCGACTGGCGTAACGGGTAGATTGGCCGAAGGATGATAACAGAGACGCTGGTGTAACCTGACCGACCGAAGCGGAGTTGGAGTTGTATGACCGGCCTATTCTAGTTACTAGCTCAGCCTCAGCCTCAGCCCAGCCCAGCCCAGAGCTCAGCTCAGCTCAGCTCAGCTCAGCTCAGCTCAGCTCAGCTCAGCTCAGCTCAGCTCAGCTCAGCTCAGCTCAGCTCAGCATCCGTCTCGGATGTAGTCGGCGGCCAATGGCCACCCTGCGCAGGGCGCGCTCGACAGGTAAGTTGTCGATTTCAAGCCGCCTCATCGCAATAGCGTGTCAGCGCCTAGACGGGCGGCAGGTCGGCACGATATGCTGATTGTGCCCGGCGGAGCGCCGATGCGGATGCCGCACTATCGTCGTAGCACCGGTGTGACCCCGGCACGCGCGTTTCTGCGCCGTTTGCATGTCAATCCGTCCGACTGCCGCCGGTTCTCATCGGGATCGTGACGGTGCGGCGGTGCGCCTCGCTAGTACGGTAACCGGTATTCAGCGTGCACACGCCACCGCATGCTCGATTTGTGCGCGCATATGCTCGTGAGCGTCGCTGTCCACGCCCGAGGTGTTGCCCTCCGGGCGCATATTGAGCCGAAGAAAGGTGGCGACCACGGACAGGGCGACTGGATTGCCGTCTTCTAACACCAGCTCGACATAGCGCCGCCATTCAGTGTCCCGCAGGTGATAAAGGCAACACGCGATCAGGGCAGCACAGGCCGCGCCGCCTTGATGCCGTGCCTCTATCGACTTGAGCACGCGCAGCGCACCGATCCAGTCCGACTGCCGCACACGCAGATTCGCTTCGCTGAAGTCGACGTGGGTTGACGATGGCTTGAGCACGCGCAACGCCAGCAGTAGGTCGTCGAGATCTTCGGATGGCACACTGGCCATGCCCAAGGCGAAGAGCCGCAGCAGCGCGCCAACTGTCTTGTCGCTGCAGTTTAGGTAGGAGGCGCGGCGAACGGACGATAGCGCATTCATGACGATGTCGCAGTGTGTTATCAGACTTGACGTGTCGCCGATCACGTGCCGACGACCCTGTCGATGGTATGTCGACAGACGCAACGCACCGGCCATACGTGCGAACTCATGGATGGATATCGGAAATAGATGCTCGAGCCAGGCCGACTCCGCGTCTGGCTGCGTGCGTAACGGATTGCATGTGGTTGGGTTGGCCTGATCGTCGAGCGTTTCGTGCTGATAGGCGTGTGGTTTGATCACCGCGGGCCATCCGTTGTCTTATACCTTCGTCGCTTAACTCTGTATCGTATTGTGCTTCTGGATATTTATAAGCCATACTAAGGAAATGGATTTGATAAGGATAACGATTTA
Organism: Burkholderia sp. b14; assembly: GCF_900156195.1. Classification (NCBI taxonomy): domain Bacteria; kingdom Pseudomonadati; phylum Pseudomonadota; class Betaproteobacteria; order Burkholderiales; family Burkholderiaceae; genus Burkholderia; species Burkholderia sp. b14. The sequence goes on along the minus strand of NZ_FTPJ01000002.1, from coordinate 60,193 downwards.
TTAGGAGAGTGGGTAAGAATTGGGTCATGGCGTGGCTTCAGCGGTGACGCGTCATCCGGTGATTGCGCGTCAGGAACGAGCGTAGGCCGTTGCGCGGTTCGTTGACTGGGTCGACGGCTTCGCATAACCGCCATGGTGGTCCGCGATTGTCGAATAAGCTTCTGCTCCTCGACACTGTCATCGTGGTGCGTTTGCATTCTTTGCCTGCAGCCGATTTTCGACTGCATCGTCAGCGCGGAGCGCGAATGTACTAACGCGTGGCCCGACCGCCGCGACCACGCGGCTTTCGCGTAGCTGCGCCTTCCTGCGGGAGGCGTGTGCTGTGCAACGACTCCGGAGGTGCGTCAGCCGCCGTGATACACCGGTCGATCCGTGCCGTAACAGTCGATGTCTAATCGCATTTGCCTGGCGTGGCATTGGCGATATGTTGCTGGCTGGATGCGACTTATATGGCCTTTGTGAGCGGAATAATTTAATGAGCGTGCCCGATTTATTGGCAAATTGTGAAATTGCTCAACGAGTTGCATATGGCCTAGCCGACATATCCCTTTTGATTTCCGCACGAATATTCTTGTCCGATTGCATTCGGAAGTGCGTAGACATACATTCCGCTTACATCCCGTTCCGAGGTCAAGCGCCTACAAGGGGAGTCAAATGAGCGGATTTACGAGAGGACTCGGTTATGAAAGGCCAACGTTGATGCAACAGATCGCGTTCCAGTGTCGCTCGAATTACCCCCTATTTAGAGCATCGGGTAACTTGCGCATGCTTGGTATTGCTGTGGGAATAGCGCTCTCACGAGCGGTAGCGGCGGCGGATAATGTTTATGTTAATAATGGCGTCAGCCCGTTCGATCCTGCCTTTTCAAGCGCTGCGAGAAACGTCGTAGACCATTACACCGTTGACTTGTTATCTCCAGTAGTGTCGCCGCTTCCACGGCGCTTGGATTCCCGTAGCCAGCGTGACTTGACCAGTCCTGGCATTGAAGGCAACAATGGAAATGGGGAGCGACTTGTTACCCGCAAAAGTCAGCAAAGTCCGCAGCATCAGATCAGCCCTGAACTAGTTTCGCGCCTAGACGGGATGGGTCGTCAAATTCGGGCGCTGATTGAGGAAGGTGCGGCAGCCCTTGTAATGCCTGCTCCTAAGATGATGGAGCCGAACTCCCCGTTGCCTCTGTATGTTCGTCCTGTGCAGCTGCCCCACGCGGGAGAGCGTGCATCCATGTTGGAGGAGGTCCATGAACTGGTCGATAAGGCGATATCGCAGTGGGAAGCGGCCAACGAAAACTCGGCGGCGATCAGTCAGCGGTTCGCCGCTGAAACGCACATGAAGAACGTCTACGCGCATTTGCTCAAGCGCGAGAAAGCAAAGGCGAGCATTGCTGCTGCACAACTGGCTCCTGCTGAAGACGGCAGCGTTGTTGTCAATACACCTTCCCCCACAGGTTTAGTCGAGGCTGGACATCCGGACTCGGATCAGCCTGTGCCGAGCGGATCGATGTCCGGCAGTGAATCACTTAATTATGCCCTACATCCCGAATGGCTGCACTCATTGGTCGCCGAGATTATCTCAACAACGCCGTTGAGGTTGCCTCCGGGCATTAGCATCGATGACGCTCGCATGTCCGTCGGGGCGCCAGGTAGCGAACGCAAAATCGTCAACGTCGCGCGTGGCACTCATTCCACCGACGCAGTCAATAAGGGGCAGTTGGATGAGGCTGTTGCCCGCGTTGATGGCGACGCGTCCGCCGGCATCGCGTCGGCGATGGCCGTCGCCGGATTGCCACAACCCACTTCTGCTGGACGAAGCATCGCGACAGTATCCAGTGCGTCGTACCGCGGTAGGCCAGGCATGGCATTGGGCGTATCGCACGTGACGTCGGATAACCGTTGGGTGATGAAACTTGCCGCAAGTGCCAATGGACGAGGTTACTTCGGAGCGGTCGCGGCAGGCGGTTTTCAGTGGTGATGGAGCGGTCGATGGCTTGTAACACGACGTCGCGTGCGGTCCGGATCGATGAGGCTTCCCCCATCCGGCGCGTGCTTGACGCGGCGACGGAGCCGAATCGCAGCACAGGCAACCGCGCGAGTCTGGGTCTGTGGGCATGTCGTGGCAGCCCGCTATGGCGCCGGCCCAATGCCAGGGGTGCTTGCCGAAAGATGAAAGCAAATTAGCGGATACCCGCCATTAGTTTTCGTTCATCCGACGCGCAACGTTCGAAAACCGGCAATGAAGCTTACGATGCATGTTGATGCATTGGCTCTTGCCAAAGATAGTTTTGACAGGCCATATGGGATACTTAAGACATACAGAGTTATTGGAGGAAGTCAGGGGCGACGTCGGGGTAGCCAAAGCCTCAACCGACCGGGTCGTCGTGATCTTTCTCTACGAGTCATTCTCGCTGGCGGACGTCGCTGCCGTGGCGGATGTGCTTAGCGTCGCTAACCGGGTGCTGGAGCGCAGCAGTGAATGGCGCAACCGCTATGTGGTCAGGCTGATGTCCACGCGTGGCGGCGTGATGGCCTCGACCTCCGGCATTCGTGTGTGGACGGATGGGCTAGACGCTCGCTATTTCGGCGCTTCCACGGATACGGTGCTCATTGCCGGCGGCCCAGGCGCTCGCGCGGCGTCTGAGGATTTCGGGCTGGTCGGCTGGTTGCGTAAAATCGGTCCGTCCACACGGACCGTGTGTGCAGTGGGCGAGGGCTCAATGGTGTTGGAAGCAGCCGGCGTGCCTGCTTGGCCTGAGCAAAGTCTGCGGCGTATTCGCTCCTCGCCAAAGCCGGGGCCTGCGTCCGGTTGTGTTTCGGACTGCTATCGATCTAACGATGGCTTCTTTACTGCGATGTCGCTGGTTTCGCGCGATTACAGCCAAGAGGTTGTCCGGGACGTAGCTGAGTTTCTGATGCCCCGTTGTGCGCGCCGCGTCATCGAATGGATGGGGCATCCGACCGCGGCAGTCAGCGACACGATTCGCGCCGCGGCGCGTCGGTTGCAGTCTGGATGCGAGCGCGCCTTATCGATTTCAGATGCAGCACGGGCAGCCGCCATGAGCGAGCGTAATTTTCTGCGCCGTTTCAAGCTAGAAATGGGTATTACGCCGTCGGAGTTCCTGCTCCGTTGTCGCTTGGAAAAGGCATGCGAATTGCTAGTCCGCTCAGACTTACCGGTCGACAAAATTGCCCGCCGTACCGGCTTGGGTAGCGGTGTGCGGCTGGCGACATTGTTTCGTAAGCGCATGTTTACGTCGCCGACGTCTTACCGAAACGCCGCCCGCAGGCGCATGGATCAACCCTGATCGTCTTGCGCGCGGTCAGACGCGCAGCGCGCGACGCAACCAACGGATGAGCGCGGTCGCGACGGGCGACGCTGTATTATGGAGGCGGCTTACCCGAGTCACGGGTGAACGGATGATCATGGATATGCAAAGCAGCCTGCGCAGGGAACTGGATATCTACACCAGGCGTTCCAAGGCGTTGGCTGAAGCAGCATGGATCGATGCCAGCCGCGTGATCGATCTCATCGCCCGCGATGGCTTGGATGTGCGCTATGTCCCCAAGATCGCCGCGTCGAACTTGCAGTGCGTCGGATTCGAGGCTCAGGCCCGCCTCAAAGGTACGTTCGGGCGTGCCGGAACGGACAGCTTCCTCGGTTGCTTGGAGCGCGCTGGTATCGTCAGCCCAGTGGATGTGTGGCTCTGTGAAGAAGTCGAGCGGGCCATTGGTCGATGGGCGCAGCGCGAGATGTACCCGGCTGTCTCGATCAAGCTTCATTCGGATACGATGGCATGCGGTCCGGCATTTGACGAAGTGATCAAGGCGTTGCGCTACTTGAATGTCGAGATAGAACTCGGTGCGGGTGTGTCGCTTGCCAAGGACAGCACACTGAGTTGTGTTGGGCGCTTGCGTGACAGCGGTGCAAGAGTGATTATTAATGACTTCGGCGTCGGCTATACGAACTACCAGCGACTTGCCGGCACGCATTTCGACTCGGTAAAACTGGATAGGGACCTTATTTGCGGATTGGATTGCGCCCGAGGGCGCGTCGTTCTCGCCGGCGCGTGCGATCTGTGTCGGAAACTCGGTTTGAAAGTCATCGCGGCAGGCATCGAGACGCAGAACCAGTTGGAAATCGCCAGAACGCTGGATATCGATTTCTTTCAAGGCCTATATTTTGGACCGGAGTTGTCGTGGGACGAGGCGAGCGAGTATTTTGCCATGCAGCGCGTGCGTCACACGGCCTGAACGGTCAAGCTGGGCAAATATTATGCGCTCGTTGAGATTTGCCAGATCCGCGCTCCTCGTGCTGATAGCGGGCAGCGTCAGCTTTGAGGCATTTCGTATTGCTTATCTATTTTACTACGGTGGCGCTGCACAAGTGTTCGACCACGGCGCCGAGACGTTGCACGCGCTGTGGATGGGTTGGCGATTTGACTTGAGGGTGCTGTCGATCGCGATCCTGGTGGTGCTGCTGCCCGTCTTTGTGGTGACGAAGTGGCGCCCCCTTAGGCGTGCCGCCGGGCTGCTGCAGCGCCTGTCCATCGCAGCGATACTGCTGTGCGTGAACCTCGGCTCCGCTTGCCAATTCTATTACTACGATTTCTATGGCAGCCCATTTAATCCGATGGTGTTTGGGTTGCTGGGTGCCGATCCGTGGGGAACACTGGTGGCGGCGCGAAGTCAGTACCCGGTCGTGCGATGTGCGCTACTGATGGCTCTCGTTACCGCTTTGCAGATGTGGGTCATCCTGCGGCTTTCCGGGAGCGCGCGTGTCGATCGAAACGGGCAAGCGCGGCCTCGCGAACGCATGCGTTGCGTGCTGGACGGCGCAGTGCTGGTCGTGTTACTGCTCGGCTTGGCTCGTGGTGGCCTGGGCGAGGCTGCGCTCGGCTCACGCGAGGCGGAGATCTCCACGCGTGCATGGATCAATGACTCAGTGCGCAACGCAGCACAGGCGCTATACGACGCCTATGCCGACCGGCGCAGCCAAGCCAAAATCGACGAAGACTCCGCATGCCAATTGGCGCGCTACGGGTTCCGCTCTACCGATGAGCTGGCCCGCGCGGTCGGCGCCGCCTCCGGTGCGCCGCCGGATCTGGAAAGCGTGGTGTTCCGCCGCACTCCGGAGAACCGATTTCTGGCCGCGCATCCACCCCATGTGGTTTTCGCGCTGATGGAATCATGGGGCGCGCATCCGCTCGAATTCAGCACAGCCTCCACCGACCTGGCGGGCGTGATGGCAGAGCACTTGCAAAGCGATTACCTGTTCCGCAATGTTTTCCCAGCTCGGCTTGGCGGCCACGCGGCGCTCGAGGTGCTATTGCTCAACTCGCCGGTCTCGCCGCTGACGCAAGGTGACCAGGGGTTTGTCACGTATTCGACATCCGCCGCGCTGCCATTCAAGACCAAGGGCTATCGAACCGTGTTCGTCTATGGCGGCAGCGGTGCGTGGCGGTCGGTGGCGCGTACGATGCGGCGTCAGAACTTCGACGAAGTGTACGACATGGCAGACATCATTGGCAGGTACCCGGATGCAAAACGCACGATCTGGGGCGTGTACGATGAGTACCTGTTTCGATTCGCGTTCGATTTGCTTGCCACTCGTGACGCGCTGGGCCAGAAGATCCTCCTGTTCGTCATGAGTACGACGAACCGCCCCCCTCACGTCGTGCCGAGTCATTATTTACCTCCGCCGCTGGACTTGAGCGACATGCGCCGGCATTTCGCGGCCGATTTCGACAAGGGTAGCCGTATGGTGCAGACGTATCAGTATGCCACTCACCAACTGGGCATGTTCGTCAGCCGGGTCGAGGCCGCACCGTTCGGCAGCAAGACTATTATCGCGGCAACCGGCGATCACAACATGCGCGGGCTGTTCCGGTATCAGCGGCCGGAGCAGAGCCGGGAGCTGTATCGTGTACCGGGTTTCTTCCGTGTGCCGCCGCCGTACCGTCCCCGCTTCGTGCCGGATCTGGAGCGATACGCCGGGCACGCAGATTTCTTTCCGACACTGTATCATCTCGCGTTGTCCGACGCGCGCTATCCGGCGTTCGGGCACAGTTTGTTTGCGCCCGCCCCGCAGACCGAGCAATTTGCCGTGATCGGCTTCAAGACGATGTTCAGCCGCGACGGCGCGATGATGCCGCTGGTCGGCGAGCCAGCCGCATTCCGCTGGCAGGGCCCCACGTACGCGCTTGTGCCGGATGAGGCACCATCAACGCTGCTGCGCGAGCAGGCCGCACGGGCGCGGGCGCGGATCGCGCTGGCGGACTGGTACGTGCGCTACCAGGTCATTCGTGCGCGCACGGGAGAAGGATACTGACTGATAACGTGTTGGCTGCGGCGCAGGCTGATGCGCCGCTTCAGGTTCCCGTCACGTTGCGGCCGCAGTACGCTGCGCAACTGCTACGATTCGCAGCCTGAGACATGCTCAGCTTGCACGGTACGTGCAAATCGACTACGGCCGGGAGATGGCGCTCATTGCGTGCACGCAGTAGGACACGCGCCCGGTTATTCATGGCGTGGCGCGAGCGGGAACTGATTCGGACAACGACAAGGCTGAGTTCGCGAATGTTGTTGTTTGCGCGGGACTGTGGGTTTGCGCTTCACAGCGACGATCCGGAGGTCGTCGAAGTCGAATTGCCGCTTCGGTAGCGGGAGCGCCACTCCTTTGTGGCATCGGGAGCTTCGCCGCGACGGGCGGCAACCGTATGCGTCACGCGGTCGCATCCACGGCGTAGGGCGCGATTCATGCCGCCGGCATCGGTATAATTTGCGCCATGATGCTCTCTATAGCCGAATACCATGCCGGGCCGCCTGCCGATGCTGCACATCGCGCAAATGTGGCGAACTGTCACAGCGTGCATCACGTCGACGAGCATGTCGCGGTCAACAGCGGCGAATCGATGCGGCGCGACGTGTCGCGCTGCTCGGGCTGTGCATTGCGCAACCTGTGCTTGCCGCCGGAATTATCGAGCGACGACATCGAGCAGTTTCATCAGGTCGCCAGCATGAAGCGTCTGGTGCGCCGTGGCGACGTGCTGTATCGTTGCGATGATCCATTTCGCAATATCTTTGCCATCAAGACCGGCTCGTTCAAGACGGTCATGGTGCTGCGCGATGGTCGCGAGCAGGTTACCGGCTTTTACTTGCCGGGCGATGCGCTAGGCCTCGATGGTGTGTGTTCGGACCGCCATCGTTGGGATGCCGTTGCGCTCGAAGACAGCCTGGTGTGTACGGTGTCGTTTGCTCGGCTCGAGGCGTTCTGTCATCGGCAGCCGGCGATGCAGCGGCATCTGCACCGGATGCTCAGTGGAGAGATCGTGCGCGAATCCGGGCTTAACGTATGGCTGGGCACGATGAACGCCGCGGAACGCGTGGCGGCGTTCTTGCTGAACCTATCGAAGCGCTTCGCCGTGCGGGGTTATTCGCCGAACGAGTTTCAATTGAGGATGACTCGGGCGGAGATGGGCAGTTATCTGGGTTTGAAACTCGAAACCGTGAGCCGGATATTGTCCGGCTTCAGCCGGGCAGGGCTGGTCGACACGCAGGGCAGGAACATTCGAATCCTTAATGCGACTGCGCTCGCCGCCGTCTAGGCGCGCCGCTGCCCGCTTGGACGGGGGCGCTGCCTGGCGTGCCGATGAGGGAGTGACCCATTCGCGCACGCCGGTGACGGACCACGCCTGCCGCGTAGCTTGTTGAATCTGTTGCAGTGTCGTACGCCAAGCCTGCGAGTTCAACTCCGTCACCTTTTCGACACCATCGAAAACTTTGCCGGCTAACCCGAACAGCGTATTGATACCGGATTTTTGCGCAGCGGCAAGTTGTTCCGTGATCACGAGACTCATGACTAGGCTTGTTGGACGTTAGAGGCGGACGCGGGCTCGGATGGCTTGGCCGGCGGAACTACGCGGAAAATCGCACACGCGAGCATGCGTCGAGGATCGACTGGCCAACTCGCGTCAGCTGCGGCGAACGGCCGCCGGAGGCCTGATCGTGTAATACGACGAGTTGGCGCTCGAGCAGCGTGCCAAGTTCGGCGCGACTCAGATCGATCTGGTCTGGCGAGTGCTTGATGAGCATGAGGGTCGCGAATTCGTGTGGACTCAACATTTTCGGCTCCTGACTAACAACCCCGGTTCTGTAAAAATGACTTGGCTCGCAAAAAATCCGGTTAAATATGCCAATTTTCCTCGGCGGCTGGAAAACAATTCTTCTCCCACCATTGGACGGAATTTTTGACTGTATCCAATGGATTAACCGCAGCGAGTAGGTATTAATTGCAGCCTGGACAGAATAATGTGCTGGCTCGAATTGCGTTGCACCACAAACGTTTTACGACGCCAGGAGCGCATATTAATCTTCTCTAAATCGCACCGCAATAGCTGAAGAAAAATTATACGGTTGCTTAAATCACGATGTGATGAATGGACAAGCGCAGGAACCGTTTGAATGAGGTAAATGAACGGCAGAGCGCGGACTGGGGCTTGTATGTGGACACCTCGGCATCTAACAGGCGTTTGAAACAAGCATCCTGCTGCCGTTCATTGATACGGAAATGCGGAGCGGTGGGATGCCGCAGGGATGCGACGTATTGAATCTTGAAATAATGCTACGCAGCTAATTAACTTGCTATAAATGGACACGGCAAATTTATCGCGCGCTGCGTTTACTTTACGACAGCATGGGAGAGACGACGCTCGAAGGACTGGGATACCACCCGAGTTGTTAGATTCCCATAATCAACACCCGCCAGAGTACTTCATTCGTGGCACGAGGCAAACGCCCTGCTCGCGGAGGGCGACAATGAAGAGGCAATCTCGACAGCCTGGAGGAGCTTGAAGCGCGCGCGACTACTGGCTTAGGCATATGTAATGCCAAGCACTTTCCCTGCGGTTATCCAAAATCTTCTGTACGAACTTCCGTGCCATGGCTGGCATGCTCCGATACTCGCTGGAATCAGGCGAAAGCAGCCAGCAATATGCGCTGCTTCGTGCCGATCCACTGCGCGAACTATTGGACATGCATTGAGGCAGTCGCCGAACGGGAGGTGGTAGCGGGCGCTGGTCTATGCAAGCCGCTCATGCCGCAAGGTTCGGCGCTCCAGTGCATCAACGTGTGTATGCATAGTTGAATGATCGCATCGGCGCCTTGTGTACCATACACCGAGTGATCGAGTTGCGCGATGGTTTGCACGTCGATCTGCCGTTGCCTGCGAAATGCCCGGTGAACAGGCCCGAAGTGACGGGACAGTTCGTCCAGTCCCGGGTCGAACTCGCCATAGACCAATAGTGCCTTCACTCCACGGCGCGCCAACGCGTGCATCACCCCGCGCTCGGAGTGAGCCGGCGGGCGCCAACCTGCCCGTTCGAGCAGCCGCATTGCTGGCACGCGTAGCTTGGCGGCCGTCAGCCGTACGAGCGCCTTGACAACGGGGCGCAGGTCACGCCGGCGTCGCAATAGGCTTTTCCACTTCTGCGGGTTGCGTGCTGACGCGAGGTAGCCGCGTGCCGAATTGGTCTGCTGAGCAATCGCGTCTGCGAGCGTTAAGCCGGCCGGCCAGATGAACCGGGGCAAGTTGATCACGATCATCCCGGTGACGGCCGCCGAACGCGATGCAGCCTGAAGCGACGCATACGCACCCGAGCAGATACCGAGCGCCACGACATCGCGGTATCCCTGTTCCACGAGCCAGTCCGCGGCCGCAACCACGTCCGTTACGGCTTGGTCAGAGTATGGGACGACGGATTGGTCGTCCAGCACGCAGGCGCCACTGTCGCCGACGCCGCTCACGTCCACGCGCAACGAGGCGATGCCGTGGGCTGCGAGTTGCCGCGCGACACGCACCGCGAGTCGTGCATCGGCACTGCGAGGATTGGAGGCGGTCGTGACGAACAGCAACGCCGGCATGCCCGAGCGGCCCGGCATCGGGGTGGCCGGCCGACACAGCGTTCCGATCAGCGGTGCGGCGCCGATCTGTACGGTGCTCTCGGTGGCGTCGGGCAGCACCAGGTGCGCACCCGTCGTACGCAACGAAGCGGCCGGTTCTGGCATAGGTTGCGCCACGGGGGCATCCTGCATTTGCCGCGTGGCGATCCATGCGACGCTCGCTTCGATGGTGGCGAGCGGCAGTCGGGAGCGGATGCTTTCGACCAATGTCGTGGCGGACTCGGGAAACGGCTGCACGGTGGTCTGGACGCCACGCGCCTGCAACGCCGTTTGCAGCACGGCACTGTCACCACGATCGGTATCGATGAGCAGTACGGAGCGTGGTAGCGAAGCCGCGCCCCCGATGGTGGCGCACAGGTCAATTGCTCGCAACGCGGCGACGAAGTCAGCAGGATAGCGATGCCCGAGCACGCTCAGGCAGGGCTCTTTCGCATGGGCCTGCTGCACTGCGGGCGGCGTCGTGTCCAGCCATTGACGCTCGACCATGGCTACTTCGCGCATATAGGTGCGCCCTCGCACGACGGGCGACAGTGCGACGAGTGTATCGACCTGCAGGGCGGCAGATGTATCCATCGTGCAGGCCAATAACGCCATGGCGGCACCGGTGCGCAGGCCGACCAGCGTGACATCGGTCAGCTGCGCATGGGCGCGCAGTGCGTGCACAGCCCGGCCGATACTGGCAATGCTTTTGTCAAACCGGCCGCTGTCCAGGTCGTCGCCCGCCGAGTCGCCGCAGCAGGGGTAGTCGAACCGCAGCGCCCAGATGCCCTCGCGCGCCAGCCGCTGCGCTAGCGCACGCATCAGCTTGTGGGTCCACAGACCTTCGTGGCCGACGGCGGCGCACAGCACGATGCCTCGTGACGAGCGTCCTTCGTGCAGCCATCCGACGCAATTATCGAATGTAATTGGTATCACGATGGTTTCCTCAAGCGAATGACTTTGTTGGAATTGACGGCGCGTATCTCAATCGTTCCCGGGCCGTCGTGCGTGTCCAGATGCGGGGTTCCCAAGTAAAATGACGTAAGAGGGGAGTGCAAGGGTGTCGATTCTGGCAGCAGCGGGATAGACACGTTCGCGCCGGGCGCCAGATGGAACCAGTCGTCCTTCGGCAGCAGACCTGGCGCAGTGATCTGCACATAGCGCGCGCTCGCGCGCGTGCCGACATTGATCCACCATTGGCCGTCACGCTGTTCCAGCGAGGCGTTCAAACCGATATCGTCGCGTTCGAAGACGGCCGGCGCGGTACGTTCGGGGAAATAGAACGATTGCGCGAGCAGCCGCTCCTCGTGGTCGTACAGCGATGCGATGACCGTGTCATGTTCGCGCGGGCCAAACCGATACGCGTAGGTGAAGTCGAAGAAGCGCCCTAGGCACTGCGCCGCGCTGACCTGGAGTGCACCGTGCGGTTCGATATGAAGATCGCAACGGGCCCGTGTGACCGGCACGACGGCGTCGCGCAACGCGACCAATTCCAGCCGTCCCCGCAACGGGGCGGGGCCGTCGTTGAACACGTGTACGTCCAGTCCATTCAACCCCTCGTCACACAGGCACACTTGCTGCGATTGGAGCACGTGCTTGAGTGCATACCAGGTCGACTTGGGACGCCGGAACGCGTCCACGATGCCCCATCCGGCGCCTGGCATCACGTCCTGGAATTGCCACAGTAGTGCGCCCGTGCAGCTGGACGCAGTGCGGCGCCATTCCACCATTGTCTCGGATACGACGTCGGCGAGCACGGCTCGCGATAGTTCGAGGTAGCGTGACGGATCCTGTCCCCTGAGCCGCGCCGGGTCTTGCCCATACAGCTCGCGCAAATAATGATCGCGCACATCGTCGAAATCCCATGGCGCGCCGGGATCGCGCGGCACGGCCATTTTCCACGCGATTTCGTGCACCGACGGCGAGCCGATTGCAGCGAGCGTTGCATCGGCGGGAACGTGTGCAAACGCTAGGCATTCGCTGGCGAAGCGGACCGCTGCGCGGCGCGCATCGTCCAAGGGCCGCAGATAGGCGCCGACCCCGTAGTAATGCGAGATGCCCGTGCGGGGATAAAATGGCAGTACCTGCCCGGACGGCGTGTCCGATACGTACGGTACGTCGCCCCGATGTGTCGCGGCAAGCTCGGCGAGCAAGCTGGCAGTCAACGGCATATCGCGCTGCTCGTCACTCAGGCCGACCATTGACGCTTGCTGCGCGATTTCGCTGCCTCCGCATAGCACGGCCAATGAAGGGTTGCCTGCCGTACGCGCGAGAAACTGGCTGGCTTCCAGCTTTACCGATGTGACGAAATCAGGAGCGGTACACGGATAGTCGAAATTGGCGAACATGAAGTCTTGCCAGACCAGCAGGCCCAGCTCGTCGCACGACGCATAGAACGCGTCGTCTTCGTACGTCATGGTGCCACCGACGCGGATCATGTTGAAGCCGGCGTCCCGGGCCAGCGTTAACCACGTGCGATAGTCGTGCGCGGACACGCGCAACCCCAGCGGATCGGCGGTGCTCCAGCACGCGCCTCGCACGAAGATCGGCAGCGCGTTGACGGACAACGCGAAGCCCTGGCCGTCGTGGCCGCGCGTGACCTCGATGGCGCGGAATCCGACGTATCCCAGGGCCACGGTCGTGTCGCCCAGGTGCAGCGAGACGGCGTAGCGCGCTGGTTCGCCATGCGTGTGCGGCCACCATCGCTTGGCGTTTGGCACGGTGAGCCGCGCGCGCAGCGTGAACCGGTCGTGGCGTTGCAGGCGTACATGATGGCCCTCGCAGTCCAGGACCGCGTCCAAATGGCCGGAAACCGGTGCGGCAAATGTGATGGTCGCCTCCACGATTCCATCGCGGCCTTCGATCGAGGCGCTCAGCTTGTGGTGCACGATCTGCGCGGCCGTATCGGCGTCAGCGTTGATGACGGCCACGGCGCCCCACGGGCCGATTGGCTCGATGCGCGGAAACCAGCCTGGCATATGGCCGAACAGCGAGATTCGTACCGCCCGCAGTGCTGGCGCATCGACCAGGCGCGTGCGCCAGCGGGCGCGGCGGGGCGCGGGCATGGTATCGAGGTGGCGGGCCAGTGACCGAAAGCATAGATACAACGCGCTATCCTCGGGCAGCGGGTCGATGTACACCTGCTGCGAGACGAACATGTTCGTCGACTGCAGCAGCAAAGTGTCGTTCAGCCAGACCTGCGCGATGCCCGCCAACCCGTCAAACCGTATCAGGCGGGCGCCGCCGCGTCGCAGCGGTAGCCGGTACCAGTGGTCGTATTCACCCAGCCGGCTTGTACCCAGCGGGGTGAGCCGGTTCGCGGCCGCGAGTGCCTGGCCGACGGTCCCAGGCACGGGCGCGTCGATCCACTGCGATGCATCCACGTGCGGCAGATCGCTTGGTCGGGTAGCGGCGTCGGCCGGGGTAGTGCACAAGCGCCACATAGGCGGAGCCGCGCGCCCATGAACAGTTCCGGGGCCGGCAGTGCTGCGCCCGGCCGGGGCAGGCTGCGGATTCATTGCAACGAGGACCTGGCGTCGGGGCGGGCCGTGTTCGAGTCGTGGCACAGCCGTGGCGGTGCATCGTTGTCGCCCAACCGCACACCCAGTTCGTCAATCAACGACCCGTACGCGTGCTCGATGGTTTCCAGCGTACTTTCGCAACGGTCCTCGTTGCGTCGCGCGCAAGCCCTGGCGAGCCGGAATTCGAGCACCATCGCCTCGGAGGCGATCGTGTTGCAGGCGGCCACGCAAGCGGTAAAGGCCCCGTTGCCGTCGGTACCGTTCGCATCGGGTGCGTCCAGCCATCGCAGGCAGCGGCCCAGTAGCTCGAAGTTCGCACCGAGTTGACGCAACGTGTTGAATGAATACGAATGAAAGTACGAGATCGGGCGCGATGCGATGACTGCAGCGTCTTTGGCAAGCGCAGCCCGAAACGCGGCGATCGGGCTACTGGTGGGGCGGCGTTTGAAGTGCCGCGTCAGCAGCGAGAGCGCGGTTTCGTGCAGTGCCGGGCCGCGCAACGGCTCGAAGCGCCGCTTCGCGCATTCGACGTAGGGCGCCAGCGACGTACTGGAGCTGATGTCGAACAGCCCACGATAGTCGTCACCTGCGGCCCGATAGTATCCAGCGTTATGGAAATAGCCGATTTCGCCAGCTTGCAAGTCGATCGCGTCGATGCCGATGGTCGTCTTCGTGTGCTCGCGTTGATAACTGATGCCACGGGTGTCGGGCAGATGCCACGCATCCACCTCGACCAGCATCACGTTGCCGCGTCGGACCTGCTGCTCAATATGGTACGGCAGTGGCTCGAAGATAACGTGCTCTTGCACGACAATCCCGTACAGCCGCTCTAAGTCTTCCAACGGCACCTTGAAAAAGGTGAACTGGTCTCCCTCAAAGTCTTGCGTGACTGTGAAGGGCAGCATGGCATGGGGCTCGAAACCCCATTGTGACAGCAGCTCAATCCACAGGTCGACGTAGCAATTGGTCTGCTTCCAGACCATGGTTGAGTCATGTAGCGCGTGCGGACGATAGCCAGCCGGGTCGCGCGGCAACGTCATCGGCAGCGCTGGCCGTGTGAGTGCGTGCGGCGTGGCCATGGGCGAGACGACGTCATTCATTAGCTCCCCCACAGCGCGTTGCGTACCGATTCTGGCCACGCCTGCACATCGAATCCATGATGATTGAACAGTCCGAGCGCCAGGCGTTCCATGCCGAAACCTACACAACCGGTATGCGCGACGCCGGCATCGCTCGTCTTAATGCCCCACAGCAGGCCGAAGTGGTCCATGTGGTAGTTGAAGCTCAGGCAGGCAGTGAGTCGGGTGTCGCTCTCGATCGGCACCAGCATTTCGAATTTCAGGTTTTGCTCACGCTGGCTCGACGCGGCAATGCGGCCGCCGCGGCCAAAGAATGGGTCGTTGGCCAAGTCTACTTCGTGCGGCAGCGCCAGTATCGCCATCATTCGCTTGCCACGCTCGATCCACTCGGTGCGAAATGCCAGGATCTGATCTGGCGTACCCAGGCGCACATACTCGCGCATGCGAAACAGCTGCATCCGGGTTGCGTCCAGCGACGGCTCGTGGCGAAAGCAATACGAGAACAGATCCAGCGTCCTGCCCTGCGGTGGCAGCGCGCCGCGCCGCGCGATGACCGGATAGGCGGGATAGCATGCAGCCGGCGTCATGACCACGTAGGTCGGCTTTTGGAACTCGGTCCAATCCTCGCCCCGGTCCAGGCATTGCAGCACACGTTGATGCTCGTGCTCCGAGCCGCAGAAGCTATGGACCGTCCCGGCGAGCTGCGGAAATCCCTTCAGGTATTCGCTATGCTCAAAATCGGTCCGGTTCATTGCGGGCGGAAAGCGCAGTACCTCGGCGTGCTGATCAGCGCCCAGGCGCGTGACCAATGCATCGATGGCCCCGATCACGTTCTCGAACACTTCGCTCCTGCCATACAGGCCTTGCACGCCCATCGGGATTAACAGGCCCGCGTCCACGAGCGCATCGCGTAGTGCGTTCACGCCGTGCCGATCATCGATGTCGGCCGCGTGCGCCGGTGGGTTTTGCAGCGTAATATCACCCATTATTCTTTCTCCAGCGAAGCGGGCCGTTGCGCCAGCAATAGGCTGGCCGTATTGGCATCGATACGGTCATTGTTGATCATAAGGGGTGCAGAATAGAGATCGCGAATGTGCCGGCTCAGCGTGAACGGCGTGCCGTTCTTGTACGCCGCCATGCCGCAAATCATCACCGCATGCATCACGACCTGTAGCGCGGTGATGGACACGTAAGTCTTGAGCGTGTTGATCTGAGCTGCGTCTGCCATTGTCTCGGACCACGAGCGCGTGGCTGATGCGCTGGCGCGCGCGTGGACGCGCAGCGCGCTGTCGATGCGTCCCTGCATGGCTTGCAGCAGGCCGAGCGCTTCGGCGATTCGACTACCGGCGGACGATGCGCCGGTCGGCTTGTCTTGTGCCTGTGTGCGGAAGTAGCGATGCGCGCGGGAAAACGCGTCGCTGGCGATGCCGGTCCACAGTGACGACCACAGGATGTGGGAGGCCGGCACCATCGTGCGCTCGGCGATCTCGCCGAACGGTACGGGGAAGACCTGTTCCTGGCGGCCGCGCGACTCGAGCACGAAGCCTTCGCTGCACGTGCCCCGCATGCCGAACGTATCCCATCCGCTGCGGCGAGTCAGGGTCGTGTCGTCTTTCAAAATCGTCACGAGCACCTGCTCCACGGCCGGCGCGTCCGGCGAGCGCCGGGCGGTCGTCAGAATGGCGTCGGCATAGGCGCCGTAGGAGATCGTCGGCGTGCGCTTGTGCAATGTGAACGCACCGTCGCCGTCGGGTTCGATCGCGCAGCGGCTGTTGCGCAAATTGCCGCCCACGCCATCTTCGGACGTCGCGGACGCCAGCAGCCACTCATGCTCGGCAACCTGTCGGAGAAACCCGCGATGCCATGGCACCGACATCGCATGTTCCAGTACGCAAATCACTTCGATCTGATGCATCGCGTAGATCATCGCGGCGGACGAGCACGCATGGCCGAGAATGCGGCACGCTGAAGCGACCGCTTCCAGCGACGCGCCCATGCCGCCCAACTCGACGGGCACCATCGCGCCGAGCAGCCTATGCTCGCGCATGGCGTCGATGGCTTCGCTTGGGAACCTGGCTTCGCGGTCCACGGCATCGGCGAAACGCGCCGCGACCTGCGCCACCGCGATCGCGGCTTGGTCCAACGCGTGCTCGCCGGCGCCCGACGGGTGCGCGTCAGGTTCGGGCAATGCAATGGCGTGCACCGGCTCACCACCGTTGGCGGATTGGATAACGCTCATGCTGATTGCACGTCGCGCTGCAATTGCGAGACGGCCTCAGCCAGTGAATCGATGCTCTGAAACAGATGGCGATTCAGCATGCGGTCGGGAATTTCGACGTTGAAGTGTTTTTCGATCGCAAGCATCAATTGAATCGTGTTCAGCGACGACAAACCTGCTTCGTAGAGGTCGTCACTGTCGGAAAGGCGGTCAACGGATAATTCCAGGTGAGCGACTTCCTGGATGATCTGTCTTAATTCGTTTTTCATCGGATGCTCCGGTATCAATCATTTTCCGGCTCGGGTCGTCCAAATCCCGGCGGCGGCACTCCCCGTGCGCGAAGCTAGTAGACCAGTCCGTACTCGCGAGATCTGTGCGGCACCCGACAAAACGCCAGTGTCTCTAACAGCGTGAAAAAGTGCGTGCAAAACGCAGCGTTCACACAAAGAAGCGCTGTGCAACGCGGTTTGGAGGCGCTGCACACTACGGCGGAGCACCAATCGGCGGCGCCGGGCAATAAAAAACCCGGTGGCAGCAGGTGCAATTGGCGGAAAAAACGGTATCCAAGACCCGCAGCCCGAATGCGACTACGCTGATTGTGCGCGCTCGCACGTTGGAGGTACTGCTTCGGCATGCAAAATACCTGGCATGGCTTGCCGCGCAGACGGCGGGAAGCGAGCGAGATGGATTACCCGGACTGCCCGCCTGAGGGACCAGCGGCGCGATGCTGGAGCGGTTCGCGCGACAGCCGGCTGTGCGCAATGCGTCGCGCAACGGTGCGACGATCCGCTCCTGGCACACCACTGCTGCCACCACAGTGCCAACCAGATAGGCCGGGTAAAGCGCCATCGACGGCACGACGTCGCGTGACGCGTTTACACATGCCGTGAACTGCTGCACGCATTGTAGCGGGTCCATGCCGATCGCCAGCAACTTTCCCAGCTTGGTGAAGACGAGAAACAATGGCAAATGGATGGCGAACAGCGACAGCGCTGCGTTGCCGAGCCGGGTGGCGAGCCGCGCGGCCGCGGTGGGCATCGTAACATGAGCACACACCAGGATCAGTGCGGCCTGGGATGGCAGCAGCGCGCCGTTATGGACAATGTACTGCCAGCCAAATCCGCCATGCTCGAGCGCCTTGACGCCGCCGATGAAGGACAGCGCGACGAAAGCGAGCGTTGCGGCACGGACCGCCCGCGCCCGGCTATGCCAGGCGTGGGCGCCCATGATTGAGCTAGATGTGGATGAACCGGGGAGGACGCTTGGGGAACGACGGAATGAAAGTACGGAACCGGTCGGTCCCCGCCGGCGGCGAGCGCCGGACAGACAGCATGGGAGGGACGTTGGCGCACGTGCGGCATGGCAGGGCGCAACACGCGTCGACGCAGCACAGCCGTCCGTGGGGGCAGCTGCAGCGGTCGCTGTCGTGCGCTTGCTGCGGCCGGGCCGTCGCTTGCGTCGCGTATGCCGTCGCGCGCGCGGCAACGCGTGCGCCGTGGGTGCGCACCGCCGGCGTCGCGCCAGGCGCGAACGCTGGAACCAGCGTGTTTCTGACGTGGTGGCTGTTGTATGCGTACGACAGCGATGGCATTGCCGTCGCAATATGTCGCGATGGCGATGAATCCGTGCCGGCCGGCTGTTACGCTTGAACGGGCGACGGCTCCCGTCGGTGCTGCGTATTGTGCGACTGCCGCACGCCGACGTCGCCAAGCAGGTGTAGCGGCGTTGCCGCACACGGGATTTTGTGAACGAATTGGTAGCGTAGTGCGTGGTAGCTGGCATCCGGATCATCGAAGGCTGCCTTCATCCGCTGCAATTCTTCGTCCCGATAGGCTTGCAGCGGCTTGCGCCGTTCGTCCATGCTTCGCACGCGCGCCTTGATGTTCAGATACGTCGAGAACCGTTCGTCCTGCGCGATCGTCTGGCAATGGCGTGACAGCAAAGCGTGATATTCAGTCCAATCCTCTGGCAGCACGTGGTCGACGAGGTTCATGCCTAGCGCTTCGTCCGCCACTACCGGCAAGCATGCGTCGACTAGGGCCTTCGCTCGTGCGGCGCCGGTGCGACGCGGCAATAGGTAAGTCCAGTACTCGGAGCCGTATAAGCCCATTGTCTGGTAGTGTGGATTGAGCACGACGCCGCGGCGGGCCAGCACGAAGTCGCATGCCAGTGGCATGATGGCGCCGCCGGCGCCGGCGTTGTTGCGCAGCGCGGCAATGGTGATCTTGCGTTCGGTCAGCAGGATGGTGCGCACTAAGTCGTTTATCGCATTGATGTTGCGCCACGACTCGCCGGCCGGATCCGGCGATGCCTCGATGCAGTGCAAATGAATGCCGTTGCTCCAAAAATCGTTGCCGCCCATTAGTACGATCACGCGCACGTCGTGGCGCCGACTCAGCGCGTCAAGCACATGAGTCAAGCGCGTGCATTGGCCGGTGCTCATCGCGCCGTTGTGGAAGTCGAATTCGACGTATGCCACCCGATGTTCGACATGGATGCGGATATCCTCGATAGCAGGCGAGTCCATCTCGGGTAACTGCTCTAGCCAGGCTGCGTCGCCGAACGCGGCGCGCAGCGCCAGCATCGCCGGGAGCTTGATGCCGGCGCCTGGACCGCGGCTCCCCGCCTTCATCTGCTTGATCCATACGGCACCGTCCCGCGTGGCGCGGCACACCGCGCCGTGCCGCTGGCCCAGCCATGCCCCCGGCGTGGCCTCATGTGCGATGCCCGTATCCGCTACCGCACCGAACAGATACACCGGCTGGCCATGGATCTCGTCACGCACGCCGGGGAAGCCGTCAGCCGCATGGATGCGGTTGACGATCGTATCGGTGTCGTCGGTGCTCCAGTCGATGCGGCGTGCATCCTGTCGCATCAGCACGTGGGGACGGCCCTTGACCGACGGGCGAGAATAGTCTTGCGGATGCGGCCGGAACCGCGGATTCGCGAAATCGACCAGTGCCTGCCGGATGAGCTTCACCGCGCCGGGTATGACATCACGTCGATAGATGCTGCCTTTGCTGGCCGTGCGCATCGCAAACCGGTGCGTCCCCCACACATCGCCGCCGTCCATTTCGGCGTTGGCTTGCAGCAGGGTAACGCCCCACTCGGATTGCCGGTGGGTAATCGCCCAATCCAACGCGGACGGCCCCCGATCGCCCTCGATTCCCGGGTGCACGACCAAGCACGGCCAGGCGCGCCATACCGTGTCGGGAATGCGATGTTTCAGGAATGGACAGATGATCATATCCGGATTGACCTGTTCAGCGCGAGCCAGCATCGTGTCCGGGTCCGGCGACAATTCAATGCAGACGCGATGCTCCAGTGCAATGAGTTCGCGATGAACACGCTGGACCATGCCGTTATAGGCCGAGGCAAACAGCAGAATATCCAAGCGCCCCCCAGATGGTGTTTGCGATATCGAGCAATCAAAAAACGCGAATACAGCGTGAAGCGTAGCAATCCCACCTCGCGCGACGACAGGGATGCCGAAGAAAGCGACGGGAAGGCGAAGTGATGGGCGTTGAAAGGGTGCTGTGTGGCGCCTAAGCAAACAGAAATCCGCTTTCGGAAACATCGACCGGTGATGCCCGGATGCCCGGAAAAATGTGCCGGACTCAGCCCGGCCGGACTATCAAGACATGGGTAAAACTGAGCTGCGAAGCAGGCATATCATGCCGGCTACCGTGATGTCGCGGAAAATTAATCCATATTGTCCGATGAGTTAGCAATCCAAAACAGAAAGACCCAATTTGTACTATACCAATAAAACCGGTGTGGGTGACTTGATTGGTTCATATATTTCGCCCAAATCGTTATATAAGCAACGATTGTTTCCTTATTGATCTTTACTTGGCGCTTCGCGCGTGATACGTTTCGCGCCTCATACTTTCAATTGCATTACATGCAGTTCAGCCAGCAAATGAGTTGACGCGCACGCCGGTGCCGAGGCAGCGCTATTGCTCTGCGTCTAACATTTAATAGAAGGCCGTCGGTCTTTTTTAAAGATTATCCGGTTCTTCGGAGGGCTGCTTTTAACCACTTAAAATGGTGACCATCATGAAAATGGAATTAAATAAATGTCTTTGCCGGTTGATTAAGCCAGGTCGAGTATCCTCCAGCGCAATGGTGATCGCTGTTGCGCTGTCCATGAATGCGTGTGGCGGAGGAGGAGGCGAGCCCGGTGTCGGCGACGCGATGGTTGCCGGCCAGCCTGATACGCGGACCGTGACCGTCCTTCATACTTCGGCGCTGTCCAAGCAGCCGGCTTCGATGTCCTCCGAAAACTCGGCTTCGGTGCTGTCCGAAAGGCCGACTTCGGCGTCATCCGAAAAGCCTGCTTCAGGGCTGTTCGGGGAAGCTGTCACGAGTTATTTTCAAATGCAGGTCAGTGACGGAACACTGGATTTAGCGGCTACCGTCGGCATGGTGCCTATTGAGGGCGCATCCGACGACGACCGGATCGTCTACGTGGCCTACACCCAGCGCGATGCGGAACCCTCGTCCCGCCCAGTCACCTTCTTGTTCGGTGACAGCGTTCGACAGGATCCGCTGCGTTCTACCGGCTATCTGTTGCTGGCAACGGTCGGTCCTATCGTCGGGAACCTTTCGGGCCGAGAATGTTGGGATCGATATGACAACGTCTCTACGTTGCTCGACGTGTCCGATCTGATTTTCGTCCATCCTACCGGATCGGGATTGGGCGATTTTTGGGGCAGCCCTCATGCGGGGAGGATGGCAATGCGTTTCATTGATAACTATCTAGATGCGCATCAGAGGCGTGGCTCGCCAGTGTACCTTGTCACTCACGGTGCACGTGTGGCCGGTCATGCAATGGATTTATTGAAAACGAGGCCTCACGGGTTCGCCGGCATGGCGATGCTCTCGCCGGTCTTGGGGCCGGACGGGCGTGCCGAACATCGGGAGCCGCCTGCCGAGATATCGTGGGAGCTGGGCGCGCAATGGCTCCTACACTTGGATGCCGATCTTGGTCTTGACGCCACGCGCCATTTGCCTGCCGAGCTCGATCGTCTGTGGCAGTCGCCGTACGATGTCGCTGGCGATATCCGACGTTGCGCCAATGATTCGTTCTGCGCCCAAAGCAGCGAGGCACCGCCATGGTCAGCAGGCGCGCTAGTCGAAGCGTTGTCGGTAGCTGACGCGCCTCGGCTGTTTATCGCATATGGTTCAGACGTTCAGGAGCAGGCGTTTTCGTCTGAACTGAGCCGCCTGAATGTGCATCCCACGCTTGCCAATCGAATCCAGGTGGAAAGCTATCGCGGCTTTCAAGAGGGTGATTCACGGCGAGACTTGTTTTATCTGGACGAAGTATCGCGGTTACTACTCCGAGGAGGCCTCCAGTGGCTTTATGCGTCGCGCGACGATGCATCCGTTGGCGGTTTGTCACACAAGGAGAAGCCAAGTCGAACGATCGCACGATCCGATATATTGTTGCAAGAACGCGATAGCGGCCTGGAGCTGAACATGATGGGTGACACGACGCGCAACTCACTGGCGGACAGCGTGCTTGTGCAGCAGGAGGACACCTGGATATCGATGCCGCGCCAGTTGGACCGCAGTTGGCTCGACCAGCTAAGCAATCCGTTCCGGGAAGGTCTGTCAGAGGACGAGTGCCTCGAACGAGCGTGCCAGTTAACCTTTGCACTGTTGCAAGAAGCCGAAAATTGTTTGCGGACGGGCCCGACATGGCAGCCAAGAAGGCGCCAGTCGGCCGATAGTGTTTTCGCGCAGGACGATGGCGTGCTCCATCTGCCGCGGACCAGCGTATCGGAGACGACGGTGTCTGGTCATGGCGATGTGCGGAGACGGGGTTCAAGGCTGACGCCAATCCGAGTCGAGCCAGAATTGACAGAACCGCGTTGGCCTGACCTACCGACGCCGCCGGCCTCGCCCGAGAAATAACCCTCCAACGGTGCGCGTGGGCAGCGTGCGAGAGAATGCGCACGCTGCCATACAGAGGTGACCTGGTGACACAACGTCACATGCTACCGGCGCAGGCGCTGATAGACGGGTCACTCCAAGTGGACACTTTGTTGCCGGCCACCACCGGATTTCGCGGTCACGGTATGAAGCAGGCAAGTAGTGCTGCACCCGCTTGCTTGGTGAGGTGGTTGCGTTGGACAAAGGCTATTGTTTCTCTCACGGCATTTTGCCGTTGTCCTTTGCCCAGCATGTTAATCACGCCATCGCGCCGGGCCGCATCCAGCACTTCCAGCGCATCGACGCCGTTTGTGTCACTGCCATCGAGCAAACGCAGCGCACGCTGCCAAATCTGCCGCGACAGCGTGTCGTGCAACCGAGGCGTGGTTTCGATCAGCCGGTGGACTGCTTGTATGCGCACCGGAGGGGGCGTGCGCAACAGTGCGGACTCCAGCATCGAGAGTTTGTCGGCGTGCTGCGCTGCGGGCAAGGTGGCCAGCCCCAGCAGCAGTTGTTGCAGCGTGATCATCAGCTGTTCGGATGGCAGCCCCAACGCCAGCTGCTGCATGTCTGCGTAGCGAAACGGGCGTTGTGCATCGGGCAGTCCGCTCACAGCCGCGGCTAATGCGCCGACTGGCGCACCTTGAAGCGAGGGCGGCAGGCGCCGTGTCCAGTCCTGCAATATTCCGGTATTCCATCGACACGTCGAGGGCCGCGCCGTGGCTGCTGTCGCGCAATACAGATAGTTGCGTCGCCAACACGGCGATGAGTTCGGCTTGTTGCGTCTGGTCAAGCGAGGGTAGGCGGCCCAACAGCGCCTGATACCGCGCCGCGAATTGCGACGGCCCCAATGGCAGGCATGACAGCGTCGAGGCAAGCGACGCCCACAGGTTCTGATGGCCGTTCCGATGTTGCTCGGCAATCGCCTGCATGAAGTCGAATAATTCCACGCGCTGTTGCGGTGCGTATTGGGCAATCGATACGATCATCGGTTGTTGGATGACATGGCCATGTCGGGGGATTCCGTCTGCCGCGCGGAATAGGCGTTTGAAGGCCTCCGGTCGTTCGGCGGCCGGCAGCCATGGCAGCCGGTACCAGAGCGCCACGACGGGGTCGGTGCGCAGGCGGGGCTCGAACTGGAGGTCCTGCGTATCGTCGAGCAACTGTTGCAGCGACGCGAGGTCCACGATCGTTTCGGCCCGTCGGCAGTTGCGCCATGCCAGTCGTCGTTCGCGCAGGATCCCATAGGAGCGTTGGTTCAGCGCGGAAAGCTGTGCGATATCGTCACACGACAGGTACGACGCGATTTGCTGGATCACCTCCGGCGGCAGATCATCATACGTGGTTCGGCTTGCTGGCGCGGGCAATGCAGCGTTACAAACGACGTGACCGGTGCGCGCGGGCCGCGGGGGCGCGGCAGCGGCCTGCACGGAGTGTCGGCCGTCGGTGGCATAAACGGCGAACTTGACGGCATTAAAAGCGTCGTTGAAGTCGAGATCCATCGGCGGGTCAGTTAGTCGTGATCCACGTTAGATGAAAGCCATTCGAAAGATTGTATGTCAACAAGGGGCGAAGATCAGTCATATTTTTTCTTGATGCGCGCCAATCTGAAATATATTGGTTAATTGCTTACAATTTCGACACTGTTGCGTGTACCCGTGCCGCGGCCTGTGTGCCTACGATCGCGTGTCCTCGCGCACGAACACGCGCAGGCGCTCATGCGTATCGCCTTGGCGGGCACCTTGCCACACGCGTTTCCAGCCGTCGTAACCTGCGTCCAGCTTCGACGTATCATCCTGCACGATCAGCCAGCGGCAGGCGCTCGACGCGGCCATGTCGGGCGGCACAGGCCGATGCACGATACCGGTCACGTATTCGAGCATTGGCGCTTCCGATTCGCCGAGGCCAACGCTGGCCATGCAATCGCCGCTGTGCCAGTCGGCATGGAGCGACGCGGCCAGTTGCTCGAACACTGGCGTATAGCTCTTTGCGCGGTCCAGCCACGGCAGCAGCAACGTGAAGACAAGCCCCCAGGCGAGCGTCACGCCGGCGCACCAGACAAATGGCGCTTGGGCGGGTCCGAGCCGTCGTGCATATTGGCATGCGGCGAACCAGGCGATGCACAACGCAATGGCCAGCGCCACCGCTGGCGGCTGGAACGGAACCACGTAGTCCAGCGGCAGCCACTTTTGTAACCATCGGGCGGCGTCGTGCGCCGCGATCGGCCGCATCATCACCGCCCAAACGAACCAGGCCAACGCGCCGAACGCGGTAAACAGCACGAGGCTCAGCGCGCTCCATCCGCGTCGCAGCGCGGCGGGCAATTGGGCCACTCCATCCGCGCCGAGCACGGCGAGTGGAGCCACGAACGGCAACAGGTACAGCACCCGTGCGGTCGCCGACAGGCTGAGCAGTCCGATGCCGAACACGCAGAAAAGCAGCGCAATGCCGGTCGCCGGCTCGGTGATCTTGCGCCAGCCGCCGCGTGCGAGCGCGTACAGGGCCAGTGGACCGCTCGGAAACGCGCCGATCAGCAGCGCGCGCAGTACCACCGCATGATCGTTGTCGGAGCCCAGCCGATCCACTGAGAAACCGAGAAAGCGGCCCACGTTGTTGTCCCAGAACCAGTCGATGAACAGCTCAGGCGAGCGATGGGCGAGCAGTGCCGGCCAGACGAGAAAAAACGGTACGCTTAGCCCCATCGCGAGCACCACCGCCGCGACGTAGCGGCGCGAGCGGCACGCGGGCGTGAGCGCCGGTAATGCGGCCGCGGTCAGCGCCAGCACGCCGGGGATGAACAATCCCTTGGTCATCTGCGCGATGCCGGTGCCGATGCCGAACCATGCCACGTTGGTGAACGTTGCGCTGTGACCAGCCTGCATGCGCAGTGCGATCCGGTATAAGCCGTACAGTGCGCAGACGGTCCCGGTTACCAGTGCGACGTCCGTGAACAGGTCGTGTACGTGCTTGACCATGATCAGGGTGCCGCTGAACAGCGACAGTGTGACGAGCGTCGCTTGCCATGGATCGCGGCACTCACGCGCTGCTGCGCCGCCGGTATGACTCTTGTCGCGCGCGCGCAGGCGGCTCCACGCCGCTAACACCAGCAGTGTGACGGCGCCGCACAGCACCGTCGTGAGCCGGGCGCCGTCATGCAGCGGCAGCCATCGCGACAGGCTCCCGGCTACCAGCGCTGCGACCCAGTAGTACAGCGGTGGCTTCTCCATGAACGGCTGCCCAGCGTTGATGGGGACGATCCAGTCCTTGCCGTGCAGGAACGATTGGATCATGCCGAACGAATAGGTCTCGTCTTGCTTCCACGGCGCGTGGCCGAGTATGCCGGGCAGCAGGTATAGCAGGGCGGCGAGTACGATAAGTGCAGTGCGACGTAGCGCGAAGGGCGGCGCGGCCCATGAGTTGCTGGCCGACAGCGCATCCGGCGTCGGCGCACCTGGATGCGTGCCGCGAGCCGGCTGCTGCGGCGTGCGAATTGGCTTGGACTTCATACAGCGTTGTGAGAGGGTACTGACCATTTCAACGGCCAGGTTGGCCGGCAGGAGTGGTGAGCATACAGGAAGCCGCCCTGTCCGTTTGTCAAATGGCGGATCGCACGCCTGTTCGTTGCGGCTTCGGCGTTCGGCGCCGGGCATCGCCGGTCCTCGTGCTGCGGCACGGGGCAAGCTCGACTATAGTGTCGGACATGAGGATCACAATCATTCAACTGGTCCAGGCACTGGCGGTGTTGCTGTTGTATTTTGCCCCGTCGATCGTGGCTGACCGGCGCAAGCGGCCGGATACGTTGATGCTGGCTCTGTTCAATGTCTGCCTGGGGTGGACGGTTCTTGGATGGCTGCTTGCGCTGCAATGGGCGCTTGGACCAGTCGCGCATACGGTCGATGTCGGCAAGTTGACGGTGCGGCGGCGCACGTCGACCATGCGCATGTTGTCGAACAGCTTGACGCAGCGCGCTCGGCGCACGGATGCGCGCGATGCGCAACGGGAAGCGGACGTCAAGGCGGCGCGGGCGCGGGCGCGCCGCGGTGAATTCTAAACCGTAAGACGGCCGCATCCCCCGGCGCGTCGCCGCTCGAGCCGCACGGCAAACAGGCGCAGCCTCCCATCGCGCCGTGCACGCTGGCGCAGCGTTTGCGACACTGGCTGCGTTGCTCAGCCCAGGCCGTCGAGCATTGAGCTGAGCACTTCGTCGAACGCCTGTTGGGCGTCTTCCAGTTCCTGCAGTGCCGCGTCAAAGGTACTCAGCGCGAAGCCCGATGGGCGGCCGTCGCCTTCAGGCGGGAATTGTTTCTGCAGCGCGGCGAATGCACTTTGCACGCCAAGGGTCGCGGTCACCACGCGCTGCATGGCCCGCGTTTCCGCTGCCCGGATCTGTTCTACCGACATGGTGTGCATCCTGAATGGTTGGGACAAAAAAGATACTATCAGGGCTCATGCGTCGTTTCGTCGTTCTATGCTGGATCTTTTTGATGACGTTCCGAAACCGGACATAGATTGGTATCCGAATTGCCTCACACCTGCCGTGGTGGCGGACTCGCTGCGCCAGCTTATGGACGAGGTCGCGTGGCGACAGGACTGGATCAACACGCCGCGCGGCCGCATTCCGCTGCCGCGGTTGACCGCTTGGCAGGGCGATCCCGACGTCGTCTATGTATATTCCGGCATTGTGAACGTGCCGGCGCGATGGACGCCCACGGTGCTGGCGCTGCGTCGAATCGTGGAGCGCGTGGCCGCCACGCGGTTCAATAGCGTATTACTCAATCGCTACCGTCACGGCAAGGATGGCATGGGTTGGCACGCCGATGACGAAGCGTCGTTGGGCCAGCAGCCTATCATCGGCTCACTCAGTCTCGGGGCGGCGCGCACCTTCGAGTTGCGCCATAATGCGACCGGGGTCGTGCATAGGCTCAGGCTCACCAGCGGCAGTTTGCTCGTGATGCGAGGCCGGACGCAGGCTGAATGGAAGCACCGCGTGCCGAAGGCTGCTGGACTGGCTGCTGAACGGCTCAACTTGACCTTCCGTTGGGTCGAACCCACGCAGCGCACAGCGGCCGGGCGTGCGTGAGTGCGGCGCCTGTGCCAGACTCGATCACGGTCGCCTATGCGCTCGGCATGGGCGAGGTGAAACTGCTCGGCAAGATCGGCACCACGAAGGCGGACATCGATCACTTGTGCAAGCGACTGCAGTCGAAAGCGCGCCACGTCTGCGTCGTCTACGAGGCAGGCCCATGCGGCTATGGACTTTACCGCCAGCTCCTGCAGAAGGAATTCGACTGCATGGTGTGCGCACCGTCATTGATTCCCAAAAAGCTGGGCGAGCGCGTGAAGACGGATCGGCGCGATTCGATCAAGTTGGTGCGTTCCCTGCGCACTGAATTTGTGCGATTCACGGACATCGTTTCGCTTTTTAGGGGGCCGTTTTCGTGACATGTTGGAACTTGCATCTCCTATCGGAGCCACGAGTTCCAACACGCGCCGGTGATGTTTAGCAAGGGTCTTGTCGAGTCGCCATTCGCGGTGTTGGACGCGCTCTTTCAGTTCGTCGTAGGCACTGGCTACCTCTTGCGCGAGAGGTGTCAGTTCGCCCAGTTCTGCTATGCGATCGACGGGCGTCTTGCCACCGATGTCTGTGAATCGCACACCGCCTGCCGACTCAAGTCGCCTCGTGCACTATACCCAGTTTTTCAGGATGAGCGGCGCTTCGATCCGATCGTAATGGCGACTGTTGTTGGTGACCAATATCGCACCCGCTGAAAGCGCGTGCGCGGCAATCATCATGTCCATCTCGCCAATAGGTTGCCCGGTGCTGATCAACTGGTGACGAATCTCAGCATACCAATCAGCCGCTTCGGCGTCCCACTGTAAAGTACGAACGATTTTGAGGAACTGACGTACCGCCAAATGCAAACGATGCCCGAGAGGCAAACGCTTCAGGCCGTACAGCAGTTCGGCCCGGGTCATCACCGAAATACAGACTGTCGCTGGTACTAAACTCACCAATTTGGCCTCAATCGCGGGCGACTTGTCTTTGATTAGATAGCTGGTGATGTCGGTGCCCAAGAGATACAGCATAGTTACCGACACGCTTGGTTCTTCAAGGGAAGTTCATCACCCAAAATCCCTTGATCTTGCGGCGCCATGTTCAACGGGCGGTCGCCAAAAAATTCGTCCGGCACATCAATGGAACGGAGTAACTCAAAGAAATTCTAGCGGCAAGCGTACTGCTTGGCTGGCCCCATTTTTGAAAAGCTTGGCAATACGGGTATCGATCATAAAAAACCTTTACAGACTACGTCTATACAGCAGTATAGATTTTTTGGCGGCGACTGTTGAACACTGTTTTCCCCGCCCTGAATGACGAAGCTTGTCGCGCTTCGGGTCAGCCTGCCAATCAACTAGCCAGCATCACCCCAAAAAGCAGCCAAACGATTTGGCTAACCTTATTAGTTGTCCGCACGCCAGCATTGTAGATCCGGCCTACCCGATTCAGTTTTGCGTCGCTCACGACGCTTTCTTGCATCGACCTCAGCCACACAGGCTTTCCAAATCGCAGCGCGCCAGCTGTAGTCTAGCGAACGCGCCCACTGAATAGCTTCGAGCGACGTATTGGCCTCAACCATGGTTCGAGCCGCTTTCTCACCATCGCTTCGGCTTCTACCTCGGGCGTTTTGTCTCCCTTATACGCAATAATGATCTGCACAACGACACCGCGGGGAGAAAAGGTCACCTGGCGCACATCGACGACTGAATATAGACTGAAATCTCCCGCAGGCGGCCAATTCGGCGAAACGGCGATCAGCAACGCCGGCGGAATCGATCCGACCATTTCCGCAACGCCCGTTGTCAGGCCAGGCACCTCAAATGCTGGCTGGCGGTTCTGTTGTGTTGACAATAGATACACACTAGTTTAGTGTATCTGTTGTATATGCAAAGGAGCTTAACATGCGAGACGCCGCTATTAATCTGCGTGCATTGCCTGAACAGCGCGATCTAATAGACCATGCCGCAAGCCTACTCGGCAAGAACCGCTCTGACTTCATGCTTGAAGTTGCGTGCGAGCGAGCGCAAGCGGTTGTGCTGGATCAGGTCTTTTTCCATCTGGACGCTGACAAGTTCCAGCAGTTCGTGGCAATTTTAGATGCGCCGCAAAGTGCCAATCCGGGCCTTAAGCGCTTGATGAAAATTAAGGCCCCCTGGAAGTGAGGGTGGAACTTTTTGCCCCACAGCCCCTATGCGCTCAGCATCGGCTTGACGAGTTCGACTGTGGCGAGTCAGCTTTGAATGAATGGCTTAAGCGTCGAGCGTTAATCAACCACCTGAGCGGAGCCAGCCGTACATTTGTCGCGGCTAATGCAGACCATCGCGTCTTCGGTTACTATGCGTTGGCAGCAGGGGCGGTTTCACATCAGCAAGCCACTGGCGCGGTTCGTCGCAATATGCCGGACCCGGTTCCGGTAATGGTACTGGCCCGGCTTGCAGTCGACCTACGAGCCCAGGGCATTAAATTTGGCGCAGCCTTGCTGCAAGACGCGGTATGCCGGGTGCAAGCTGTATCGGAAAATGTCGGCGTTCAAGCTTTGCTTGTCCATGCGCTGCATGAGCGTGCGCGTCAGTTTTACGAGCGCTACGGATTCCAATCCTCGCCAGTGCATCCTATGACGTTAATGCTGCGCTTACCACAAGACAGCCGCCCGTAAAGGATCGCTGGCTGTAACGATGCGAGCCGCCAATGCGGCGTCGAATTCGTCCAAGCGCTCGTCTGTCTTACGGCGAACGGTTTGATCGCGTTTATGCCGAAAACGAGTGCGAACCGCAAAAAGGTTCGATGCCAACGGAAAGCCGATCACGGCAAACTTGACTGGCGCCAACCGTCACGATGTAACACAACTGATTCCGCTGGTTGAGGCCATCGTGCCAATTGTGGCGTATGTGGGCGGCCTCTGAACTATTCTGGCCGCGTGTACGCCGACCGTGATTGCGACCACAAAAAATACCGACGCATCCTTAATGAGCGATACATTCCCACAAGCATTGCCCGACGAAGCCACTCACACGGCAGTGGCCCCGGGAAGTTGCGTTGGGCCACCGTCGAGCGTACGCATGCTTGGCTGCATCATTTCCGCCGTCTGCGTATTTGCTTTGAACGTCGCGCTGACATTCACGAAGCGTTTCTCAAACTCGGTTATTGCTTGCTCTGCTAGAACACCTGTCAGTGAGCGCAATAGTCTTTACGAAACCGTCTCTTAATAGTGAGATATTGGAAGTGCTGCTTCTCTAGTTCGCAAAGTGTCGTTACCTGGACACTGGTAAAGGCCGGTGGATGCTAGCGGGGATAGGGCTCCAGCATCGCGTCGCAATCGAGCAACATAAAGCATTGCATATCGTTATTGACTCGCCCAAATGATTTGGATAAATCCAATAAATTCAGGCATTAACGCGCGCCATGCGCTTTATCACAGATAACGAAAAGGACTATTGCGCGATGCGGCATGCGACCCTTCCAGTGTGGGCATACATTCGACTTAATCCCACGGCGTATGCTGGACTATCGATTAGCCGAATGCACAGACGGCACGGTCTCGGGAGGCCCAATCTAAATAGCATAGGAGAAGCAGATGAAAAAGACTCTATTGGCTGCCGCGGTGTGCGGCACGTTTGCTGTCTCGGCTCACGCGCAAAGCAGCGTGACACTTTACGGCACGCTTGATGCAGGTCTGGTCTATACCAACAATCAACTGGGCCACAGCAATTGGCAGCAAGCAAGCGGCTCGGTATCGAATACCTATTTCGGACTGCGTGGCGACGAGGACCTGGGCGCCGGCCTGCATGCCCTCTTCAAGTTGGAGAACGGCTTTAACTTGAATAATGGACGATATAGCGAAAGTGGTTCGATCTTCAATCGGCAAGCTTATGTCGGGCTACGTAGCGATCAGTATGGCGCGTTGACCCTGGGACGCCAATACGATTCGGTGGTTGATTACTTGGCACCGCTGTCCGCGGCGGGCTATGGGTATGGTAACAACCTCGCTGGCCACCCGTTCGACAACGACAATCTCGACCACGCGTTCTCGATCAAGAACGCGGTTAAGTACACGAGCCCAAACTATGACGGCGTGCAGTTCGGCGGCTTGTATGGATTCAGCAACGCGGCCGGCCAGTTCTCGAACAACCGCGCATGGAGCGTCGGCGCGTCTTATGCGAACGGTCCGCTCAATGTGGCCGCCGCGTATCTGCAATTGAACAATTCGGGCAGCACAAATACCGGTGCGGTGGCCCTGGGCAATGGCGATGCAAACGTAGCTGCCGCGCTTCAACGTACGTATGGCGTCGGCGCAAGCTATGCGTACGGCCCGGCGAATGTCGGTTTCGTATGGACGCATACGCGCTTTGACAATATGCAAGGCGTAAATCTCGGCGGTCAAACTTTTGGCGGCCTCGGCGGCCCGAATCTCGGGATGGACAACTATGAGATCAACGGCCGCTATGCGCTGACGCCGGCGCTGAGCCTTGCAGCGGCTTATACGTACACCGACGGGCGCGTCAGTAGCGCGGACGGCAACGGCGATCCGAAGTGGCATACCGTCTCGCTGCAGGCGGATTACGGCCTGTCTAAGCGCACCGATGTCTACGTTGAAGGCGTGTACCAGCATGCGTCCGGCCAGTTGGGTAAGCTCGGCGCGAACTTCGCCGCGATCAACACGCTGTCGCCGTCGACTACCGGCAACCAGGTTGCCGCGGGAATCGGCTTGCGCCATCGGTTCTAATCGCGGTACGCGACGCTTTGCTCGAAGCGTCGCAAACGAGTGGCACGCTCGTGATTCGCAGTGATCGCACTGCGCGGCGTTGCGCCCGATGCCGCGCGCGATCCCGCCCGCCTCTATCTCGGCAATTCGGCCATATTGGCCACCGAATACGACGGCCAGAACCTGTGTTTTTCTAGATCAGTCCGGTGACGTAGAATACGGCGATCACGAAGAACACGGCGAGCGTCTTGATGACAGTGACCGCGAAGATGTCGCGGTAGGATTCGCGGTGAGTTAGACCGGTGACGGCCAGCAGCGTGATTACCGCGCCGTTGTGCGGCAGCGTGTCCATGCCGCCGCTGGCCATGGACACGATTCGGTGCAGCACGTCCAGCGGAATCTGGGCCGTCTGCGCGGCCTCCACGAACATGTTGGACATCGCCGCCAGCGCGATGCTCATGCCGCCGGACGCCGAGCCAGTAATGCCGGCGAGCGAGGACACCGAGATCGCGGCGTTGACCAGCGGATTGGGAATGCTGCGTAGTGCGTCGCTGACCACCAAGAAGCCGGGCAGTGCCGCGATCACGCCACCGAAGCCGTACTCTGATGCGGTATTGAGCGAAGCGAGCAGCGCGCCGGCCACCGCGGCCTTGGTGCCGCTGGCAAAACGCTCACGAATGCGGGTGAACGCGCTGAGCAGCACCAGCACGATACCCAGCAGCAGCGCGCCCTCCACTGCCCAAATCGCAATCACCCCCTTGGTGGCGATACTCAGCGGCGGGTGCACGCCGGGCAGCACGCTGGGCGCCACTGTATATTCGGCGCCATACCATTGTGGGAGCAGTTCGGTCAGCGCGAAGTTGGCCACCCCCACCAGCACTAGCGGCGCGAGGGCCAGCGCGGGATGTGGCAGGCTTGCCGACTCGACGTGCTCCGGTTCGTTGACCAGTGACGTGCCGTAGCCCTCGCCGCGCTTGAGGGCAGTGCGTCGGCGCCATTCGAGATACGCCAGCCCCACGACAAGGATGAATGCTGCGCCAATCATACTCAGCGCCGGCGCAGCCCAGGCGGTGGTTTTGAAGAAGGTGGTCGGGATGATGTTCGGGAGCTGAGGCGTGCCGGGCAATGCATCCATCGTGAACGAAAATGCGCCTAGCGCGATCGCGCCAGGCATCAGCCGCTTCGGAATGTTGCTTTGCCGGTACAGTTCGGCGGCGAATGGATACACGGCGAACACCACCACAAACAGCGACACGCCGCCGTAGGTGAGTAGCGCGCAGACGGCGACGATGACGGCGTTGGCGCGTGAGCGGCCGATGTACCGGATGGCCGCGGCTACGATCGACTCGGAGAATCCGGATAGCTCGATGACTTTGCCGAACACGGCGCCGAGCAGGAATACGGGGAAGTAGAGTTTGATGAAGCCGACCAGTTTCTCCATGAAGATACCGGAGAATACCGGGGCGACGGCGGTCGGGTCGGTGAGCAGTACCGCGCCCAAAGCGGCCACGGGGGCGAATAAGATCACGCTGTAGCCGCGGTAGGCGGCAAACATCAGAAACGCCAATGCGGCAATTACGATCAAGAACGACATGTCGACTCCCGCTCCATGATGGCCTTCGAAGGCCACTTGTATGATTTTCCTTGCAGTGCCCATGGCGTGGTGTAACGCTGGCTTAAGCACGAGCGCGCCATTGTGCCGCAAGCCGCATCCCACCGGTGATAAAGGGCACCTAAGGCCAGCTGTATCGATACTCGACCGGTGATAATGCCGCAAAGCGCCAATATTGTCTCATGATGTCGGTATGATGGGGTCGGGACGTAGATTTCGACAGGCACTCAAAATCGCTTGGGGGTATCAGGTATCAGGTATCGGGCGGCGGAAGCCGTGCCGATTGCTGGTAAAGTTTCGAATCCTTGTTTGACGAAGTAGCGAGGTGGATGTGGCAGTTTTGCAGATTTCCCGGCATAGGCGGCTGATCACGGCCGCAACAATCGCTTTTGCGGCATTGGCGTGGCTCGGCGCGTGCGCACCAGTCGCCGGCCCGAGCGAGGTGGATCCCGCCGGCGCAGCGGCGCTGAGGGCCGGGTCTGGGCGCGGTGGGCTGCCGTCCTCCGCTGCCCCAGCAACGGCCTCGACGCTCGCGGCGGCACCTGGCGCCGAAGCCACGTCATCAAATGCCGAAAAAGGACAGAATGCTCTGGCACGGGATATCGTGGTAGGCGGCGTTTCAGGCTATCACGTCACGTTGAGAATGACTCCCCCGGCGCAAGTGTGCGATGCCGATGCGTTCGTCGATGGTGTGAGAACAGGATATATCACCACATGGAACGGCCTGGTTGCCGCCTCCGGTGGCGCGTCCGACAACGGCGCATTGCATCGGCCGGTGTTCGACCCGGCGCCCGTCGTGCTATCCGATGAGCGTTACCGATTACTGTGGAAGGGCGGCCCTGAGCCGGCCAATGCATGTGCGGCGTACGGCTATCAGATTGGCAAGGTCATGGGCACCCGCCAGGCGTACATCGACGCGCGTGGTGCTTCCTGAGCGCGGCGCTCGCGGCGATTTCCGAGCGTGCGTAAGGCGGACGTCGCAGATGTTGCTTCAGAGCGCCACCGCTGAACCGTCAGCGTCAACGATGGCCGACGATGCGGTTCCAGCCGTGCCGGATCGACGCCTTCAGACGGTGCCACCCACCGCTCGCAGGGGCGACCCGTGATGCACCGCGCGTGGCGCATACGTTACCGGCCTGTGCAGGCGGGCGACTCAGTAGTCGGAGAGAGTTGTCCGCCAGCGGGTCGGTAAGTCCCAGTTCATCAGTCAGAGAGCGGACGGTGTTGTTGGCGCCGTCCGGATCGCGTGGCGGCGCGGGCTCGGCACATGAGGCATCCGTGCGTGCGGCACGTGATGCAGCCGGATGCGCGGTGCGGCTCGTGAGTACATCGTCATTTTGTAACGGGGTGATGTGGCTGTCGACGTACTGTGCGCCGGCGCATAGCAATGTGTCTCGCGCCACCGGCACCTGCAGGTGCGCGTAGACGTCGACACTGACTAGCGCCGATCCGTCACGCGACGCTTGCCGATACCGGGCAGCCTGGAATGGAAAGCGTCGGTGGTGGAATACGGCGGCAAGCCATTGCTCGATCGGCTCCCACGGGAGATGGACTGGCACCTCGTTAGCGCCTGCCGGTGTCTCGGCATCACGTGCAATCGGCGCCGATAGTCCGGTGCTGAGCGGCGATGGCGTGTCTCGCGCAGTATGCTCGGCGGCGGTCTCATTGCGTGGCGCAGCGGGGGCCGGCTCGGCGTGCGCCGCTTCGGCCCGCTCCCGATTCTCGCCGAGTGGGCGCGCGCTGCAGCGCGCATCATGGATTTTGATGTCTGGACGTGGGAAGCCGGCTTCGGCCAATGCGTGTTCGGCCCGCATCGCATCGTTGCGGTTGTCGAACACGCCGATCAATGTGTGTTTCATTTCACTACTCCATTGGGCAGATGTTCGCTTATGTAACGAGTACGCAATTTTCAGGCCTAGTCAACGCTTTTACAAATACTGCGATATTGAGTTGCTTTGCCGGCGCTTTATTTAAGAATTATGCAACTCTACCCTCCACAGCGAGCACCGTCACGCGCCCAGCGCATCGCCCGCGTCGGACACGTTGGTGTCGCCTTGCCGCACGTGGCCTTGCGAGATCGCGCTGCCCGGCGGCACGCTGTGTGTGAGCCACACGTTGCCGCCGATCACTGAGCCGCGACCGATCGTGATGCGACCCAGGATCGTGGCCCCCGCGTAGATGACCACATCATCCTCGACGATGGGATGCCGTGCATTGCCCTTAATTAGCGTCCCATCTGCGCAGGCCTCGAAGCGCTTTGCGCCGAGCGTGACCGCCTGGTACAGCCGCACGCGATCGCCAATGATCGCGGTCTTGCCGATCATCACGCCGGTGCCATGGTCGATGAAGAAGCTGCTGCCGATTTGCGCACGTATTGACTCAGGTTTTTTGCTACCGGGCGAAGCCTGCTGCCTCATGTAATTTGTTACCCGTCAGAATGCTGGTGGGGACGACTGATGGCGAGGCGGCTCAGCATGTTAACACGACGGGAATGGATAGGGATGGTTGGTGAGAGGTACCGCCGTTCTGACCAAAGCGAGAAGCGCGAGATACTGGATGAGTTTGTCCAGGTGACGGGATACCACCGCAAGCACGCCATCCGTGTGCTGTGCCGCGAGCCTCTGCCGCCGAGGGCGAAGTCCGGCCTTTAGCGACGCTACGACGATCAGGTGCGGGCCGCGCTGATCACGCTGTGGGAGGCTGTTGCGCGCAAAGTAAAAATGGCTCTGGTAGGTTCAACTGATGGATGCAACACTGATGCTGGCGTTTAGTTTATCTGCTGGCGTCGCGAACCCCAAAGTTTTTCTCGGACGTTGATTCAACTGCATGGCGATTTTATTCAATTCTGCTTGCGAGTAGCCCGCAAGGTTAGTACCTTTCGGGAAGTACTGGCGCAGAAGGCCGTTGGTGTTCTCATTCGTGCCGCGCTGCCATGGACTTTGAGGATCACAGAAGTAGACTTGAACCTTAGTTGTCACCGTGAATTTCTTGTGTTGAGCGAGCTCCATGCCCCGATCCCAGGTGATTGATCGGCGCAGTTCAATAGGTAGCTTGCGAACTTGCTTGCTTAACGCTGAAACGACGCTTTCCGTGTCTTTTCCGTTCACTTTTATGAGCATAGTGAAGCGCGAATGACGCTCTACTAAAGTTGCGATATGTGTATTGTTCGAGCCGCTGAGCAAGTCGCCTTCCCAATGGCCGGGAACGGCTCTGTCCTCTGCTTGCGCAGACCGTTCACGGATCGATACCGCATCGATGATTTGTCCACGCGGCTGTCTCTTCGCGCAAGCTTTTTTCGAACGACGCATCATGCGGCGTGTGCGCAGATGCTTCATCAGTTCCGCTTTCAGTACGCCACGGGCTTGGACGAAGAGACTACGATAGATCGTTTCGTGCGAAATCTGCATAGATGCATCGTCAGAGTAACTCAGCTTTAACCCGCCAGCGATCTGCTCTGGCGCCCATCTTTGTTGCAGCTTCCGGGCAATCCATTGTCGAAGCTTGACGTTGACGGCCAAGCGGCATAGTTTAGGCCGCCTCGCCAGCTCCCAGGCCCTCGCGTCCGCTAACGCCGCTCTGTACTGACTCAAGCCGCCATGGCGAGTAACTTCCCTGCTGATCGTAGACGGCGATCTACCAAGGCTGGCTGCGATCTTGCGAAGCGAATAGCCGGCCCCGATGCCGCGCGAAATCTCCTCTCTATCCGCAAGCGTCAATGCTCGAGCTGAGCGCTTGCGTGCGATAGGCATGATGCCGCCGTTCGGCCGTACGATGGCATGGATCGACGCCGCGTGTTTGCCCAGCGAGCGCCCGATATCACTTAACGACTCGCCCTCCTTCCACCGCTGCCACAACAACGCCTTCTGCGCGGCCGATAGGCCCCATCTTTTCTGGGTCACTTACCTTACCTCCTGGATTTTCCTTAGACCAGAAGATGTTGCGACGACCGGTTGAACCTACCAGAGCCAAATTTCAGATGCGCTTGACAGCGCTCGCTTGGCCGCTCCGATATCGCTCGCTTCGACCGCCGCCGCGACACGAGACCTTGCGGCCCATATTCGCGTAGTCGTGAAGAAACGCGCGCGGCGAGCGGTATTTCATCGCGCTATGCAGGGGCCTTTCGTTGCAGTGCTCAAAGGCGACAGCCAGGTCGCGCACGGCGGTCGCTGCGTCAGGTTTGGGGATAAACACAACGTAGTTGTGCTTCATTGTCTTCACCAAGCTTTCTGCCATGCCATTGCTCTACGGGCTACACGAGCGTTATCAGTGGCTTGAGACCGATGTCGAGCCTGCCAGAGTTTTAGTGTGCCGAGGTCATGAAACGATAACGAAAATAACGATTTATGACCGACACGACAGTGGCTAAGAAGAGTAAGAACTCAAAGGCGCCGAAGCTGTTCCGCGATGAGTTGATTGATCAACTGTTGGCGCGGATGCAGAGCAAGGATGCGGAGCCTGCACGACATTTTGATCGCGGTAGTCGACGGCCCGCGTAGCTTTCCCGAGGCGATTGAGGTGGTATGCCCGGCCGCCCAAATCCAGACTTGCATCGTGCATTTGATCCGCAATTGGCTGGACCTGGCAAGCTGGAAAGGTCGTAAGCTGCTGGCCACGGCGCTCGACGCCTTCGCGCACAGCGACACGTACCTGATTCGATCGCTACGCTGACGCATCGCTATGTCGGTTCATAATCCCAGTTCGGTGGCGATGATGTTGCGTTGAATATCAGACGTTCCCGAATAGAGGAGGGATGCGATGGCGTCGCGCAGTCCTCTTTCAGTAGGGGTTTGAGCGAGGTAACCTTGTGCGCCGTAAATGCGCAGTGCGTCTAGCGAAAACTTCGTGTACGTCTCCGAGACGAACAGCTTTGCACAGGCCGCTTCCAGCGTGGCATCTTTGCCCGCATCCTTGAGCCGCCCTACCCGATAGACGAGTTCACACGCGGCATCGAGGTTGACTTTCATGTCGGCGAGGCGATGGGAGATGGCTTGATTCTTTCCAATGGGTTGACCGAACTGGCGGCGGGTACGCGTGTGGGTAATGCATGCTTCAAGGCGGCGGCGCATGGCGCCCAACGTGGTGGCAAGAATGCATCCACGTTCATATTCCATGGCACTTTCAAAGACCTTGACGCCTCGTCCTTCTCGTCCCAGTACGGCATCGGCCGAGACACGGCAGTCCTTGAGTGTGATCCGGCCCATCTGTGCAGTGCGCAGTCCCATCTTTTCCAAAGGCGGGCTCAGCTCCAGGCCCGGGTTGGTCGTCTCGACCAGGAACGCGGTGACGCCCAGTGGACCGAGCGTGGGGTCAAGGGTGGCGTAGAGGACGCATAGATCCGCGATAGGGGCGTTGGTGATGTAGGTTTTCGAACCGTTGAGGACATAGCTGTCGCCGTCTCGTACCGCTTGGGTGCGCATGGAGAACACGTCTGAGCCTGCTTCGTCTTCCGTCGAGGCATTGGCCCCGATCAACGAGCCATCCATCAAGCCTGGCAGAAAGCGCGAGCGCTGTGCCGGTGTGCCGTGGATGGCCAGCGGCAGGGCCACGGTCCACAGGTGCGCGTTGAGCGAGAACAGCAGTCCCAAGTCTTCGCTGCCGTATCCCAGGCCGTCCATGACGGCAAGCAGGTCGGACAGCGGCGCGCCCGCTCCCCCGTACTCCTCGGGTAGGGCCATACTGAACAGGCCAAATTCTGCGCATCGGCGCCAGCCGTCCCGATGAAAAGTGCTGGCGCGGTCGGAAGCTGCGATGTCTATACTGAGCTGGTCGCGGGCAAAACGTGCGGCATGCTCGCGCAGCGCGACTCGTCGTTCATCAGGCGGGTTTGGCATTGCACTGACGCTCCAAAAGTTGATAGTGGGTCTTGCCCGTCGAGGTGCGGGGCAGATCAGGAAGGTAGCGGAATTGGTCAGGCACCATATACTGTGCGAGTCGGTTGTAACAGAACCGACTCAAATCTGTGGGGCAGACCGGGGCATCGCGGGCCACGACAAATGCCGTGATGGTGGTGTTCCCGTCGGAGCCGGAGCTGACCACCGCACAGGCGGTCAAGTCAGGGTGAGCA
Source organism: Burkholderia sp. b14 (assembly GCF_900156195.1). NCBI lineage: Bacteria > Pseudomonadati > Pseudomonadota > Betaproteobacteria > Burkholderiales > Burkholderiaceae > Burkholderia > Burkholderia sp. b14. The sequence goes on along the minus strand of NZ_FTPJ01000002.1, from coordinate 20,069 downwards.
GCCAGACACGATTCAATCTCATCCAACTCAATCCGGTATCCATGACGCTTAATCATACGATCAAGCCGCCCCAGCAAGAGGTAGCCTTCGCACGAGGAGCGAACGACGTCTCCGGTGTTGTACCAGCGTTGGCCGTCGAGTTGAAAAAATCGCTGAGCCGTTTTCTCGGGAGCATGCCAATAGCCGGTCACGACAGATGGCCCTGCGACGCACAACAGGCCAGGTTCACCGTCGGGTACCGGTCGCTGATGCTCATCGACGACGATCGTGTTGCAGTGGTCGCAGGGATGACCGATCGGCAACGGTTCGACGCGCTCTGCCGGTATGGGCGTGGGTACACGGTAGGCAGTGCACACGTTGGTCTCAGTGGGACCATACAGATTGTAGTAGGCTGGTTGGGGCCACAGCTGCAGCAACCTGCGCAACTTCGCGATGGGGAAGACTTCGCCGGCGAAGAGCACGAGCCGTAGCTGGTTCGGAGTAGGGCTGCGCCCTTTGTGCTGTTCGGCCAGCATACCTAGAATGGCCGGTGCCGAATACCAAACCGTGATCGCCCGGGCGGATAGGAATGTGGCGAGATGACGTGGGCTTGCAGCAAGGTCGGCGTCGATCAGGTGAAGGCATGCACCGTTCTTAACGGAGACATAGAGGTCGAAGATCGACAGGTCGAAGTGCAAGGGGGCGTGGCTCGATACCTGGTCTTGCGCTGTCACCTTGAAGGCAGCCGAGGCCCATTCGACGAAGCTCACGGCGTTGCGCTGGCTGATGGCGACCCCTTTCGGTGTCCCGGAGGAACCGGAGGTATAAAGAATGTAGGCGAGCCGGTTCACATCCGGCGGGCTGCGTGGATACGCGTGTTTCTCGCCGTGCAGCATGTCCAGCGTTCGCCAGCTTTCATATGTGTCGTTCGTTTCCTCGTGACGTGGCTGCATCACCACCACGCGAGGCTTAAGCTGGTGTGTGTGTTGGATTAAATGCCGCGCTGATTCGGGGTCGGTGAAGATGATCCGAACGTCACAATCGCTGAATAAGGTGGCGGCACGCGTGCTTGAACTGCCCACGTCGGTGGGCACATAGGCCGCGCCTAGACGGAGTATGCCAAAGATAGCCGCAAGCGTCCGCGCGCTTTTGCGCATAAAAAGCCCGACACGTTCCCCTGCCACAATCCCGTTGCGGTGAAGGAAAGCGGCGATCCTATCGGCTGCTGCGGACAGTTCTGCATAGCTCAACGCAGATCCGTCGGAGTCGACGAGCGCACGAGCACTCGGCTGTCGCGCTGTCGTGTCGTCTAAGTATTTGGCTAAGTTCGCTGGTGGCTCGGACTGTTGTCCCCGCGGCACAATGTCGGTCGTCATTTTTCGCTCTCCGATGACTTTTCATCCACATAGCACGCGATCTCACGAATGGTGGTAAAGCGCGTCCTCGGGTCGCTGACACCGACGATGAGGCCGAATTCGTCCTCGACAAATGAGACCAGGCGCATGGTGGCCAACGATGAAAGCAGCCCCGACTCCCTCAGATTTAAATCGTCAGCAATATCCGAGCCATTTTCTTTTAGGATAGTGCCGATCACAAAAGCACGAATTTTCGCCAAGGTATCCGACATGGGCTTCTCCTTTAACAATCATGGACGAGGGACGTTCACGGTGTCATAGGCTCAAAAAAGCGCTGTAGAGGGGCATGGTGCGCAACTCTTTACGTATCGGACAATCGCCATAGCCGGTGCACTAACGTACCCATTGGGGCGCCTTGATATGACGTTAGCAAGCGCGGTACCCACTGGGACCCTGTTTCGTCAAGGTTGGCCTATTTCTCGACATGGACAGCGCACGTTGTGGCCGCTCCCCGAATGGTGACGGCTGCCCGCCTACACCCGCTGGCACGGCCTGGTGCAAGAAGTGAGGCGGAGCCACCGCCGCAGAGCGACTGCCTTGCCGGCTTGCCTTTGCATGTAGGGCCAATTAGGAGGAGGAAGGGCAACGCGAGTCCATGTCGATTAGAAACTCTTTGGATGTGTTTAATAGCAATAGACATAATATCATCGGTACACACGCGCTAAGTTAGCGTTATCGCACGCCCTATGAAGTCGCCGTTTGCCACCGTGTCCCGAAGATCGCAGCTGGGTGAGGGAGAAACACCTCACATCCTATGGGCAAGCTAACTGAAAGGACGTTGTCAAACTCACCGGCACGCATTATTTAAGCTAATTTTTTGCAGATCTAGTAAAAATTATCTCAATAGCCGGGCGGTTTTATGTACCGAAATGAGATTAGGCAACCGCTCTGTCGTGCGCAACGGTGTGCCTTGCAGCCCGATTTCAGGACCGGGTGGAACACTTCATTTTTTCATCGTAAGGCATACCAGCCGAGTTTTTCGACAGCCAGCTTGCGAGACGCGACAGGCAAATGGGTGGCCAGCTTCTGTTTAATGCGCTTCCTGTGGGTGCTGCTCGTTCAAGGGCGTGAATCTCTGTCACCGCCAGGGCGGGATACTGACGCTGCTTGTCCATGGGCGGTAGCACGGTCATGCGGGGCGATATCGAAATCCCAGTATTGCCCGCTCAGCCTTTTCTGGTCACGAACGGTGACTTCAGACACGCCCTTAAGCCTTACTTCATCCATATCACGGGCGATCATGTGCCCTTTGGTTGCAAGTTTTAATTTATTGTTTCATTCGTTCAAAACTTGTCGTTTAAGTAAAGGTAATGGATTTGAACGCATTATGGTGGGCGCTTTACAGTCTTTCAACCAGGCGCTAAGCGTTGCGATTACTTGAATTTTTGTAGCGGCTCCGGACAGCTGGGCACAGTGCTTGCGAGACATGAAGCACGTAACGTCGAGCTGATGGGTCAGCGAACGGGTGCGTAGCCGTATGGCTAAATAATGTGATGGCTGGGGGGAAATGAAGAAGTACCCCAGTTCTGCACCCAATGACGCCGCGCTGCGCGCTGCACTGGTTTGCCCTGTTCTTTTTAGCTGTCTTGCTTGACCGACTGTCATGCCAATTTGCGCGCAGTATCACTATGTCCAGTGTTTTCACTAAAACTTGCTATCGATTGGACGTGGCGTGATCACTGGTCGGCCAAGTGCCGCGAACGGTGCACTGACGCGTGCCGATGAGTGGCCCTGATTGCTGCAATGAATGGCTAAGGCTTGCACGCAACGTGTCATAAAAGCCATAGTGGTTCCGAAGAGTAACGAGAGATTCTGGTTGCGTCGTTGTATCGTTTCGTACACCTTTTAAATATCAGGCCGCTCGGTCGCCTGAATCGGAGCTTTGTTATGGATGCTAGCGCTACGCCTGTTACCCAGCCGTTATCCAGTGCGCAAACCGAAATCTGGCTCGCGCAGCAGCTGCATCCCGACAGCCCCGTGTACAACATTGCGCAGTACACGGTGATCGAAGGCGTGATTGAGCCGGCCGTCTTTGAAGCCGCATTGCGCCAAGTCATCGATGAGGCCGACACCCTGCGCTTGCAATTTGTCGACAGCGATGACGGGCTGCGGCAGAGGATTGGTGCGCCCGCATGGTCAATGCCGGTGCTGGACTTCACGGCACAAGCCGATCCTCAGGCAGCGGCCCAGGCGTGGATGCAAGCCGATTATCAGCAACCGGTCAATCTGATGCAGGGACCGCTTTTTTGCTATGCGTTGCTGAAAGTGGCGCCCGTGCAATGGATGTGGTATCAGCGCTATCACCATATCATGATGGATGGCTATGGCCAGTATCTGATCGCACAACGCGTTGCACACGTGTATAGCGCGCTGTGCGCGGGAACGGCGCCGGCGGCATGTGATTTGGGTTCGGTCCGACAGCTAGTAGAGAGCGATGCACAATATCAGGCATCCGCCCAACGGGCGCAAGACGAAGCGTATTGGCTCAAGCACTGCGCCCATTGGCCTGAGCCTGCGACGCTGGCAAGCCGCGCCGCCCCTGCTTTACAGCAGCGGTTGCGTCAGACGACGTACCTGACCACCCAATGGGTGGACGACTATGTGCTGGATGCGGGCCGGCTGGCGCAGTTCTTGAGTGCTGCACTGGCCGCGTATCTGCATCGCATGACTGGCGCGCAGGACGTGGTGTTCGGTTTTCCAGTGACTGCCCGCTTGGGGGCAGATTGGCACATTCCTGGCATGGTCGCCAATACGGTTCCGTTGCGGTTCAGATTCGAGCCGGAGATCAACTTAGTGTCGTTGATGCGGCAGGCGGCGAAGGAAATCCAAAACGGACTTCAATATCAACGCTACCCGAGCGAAGCGCTGCAGCGTCAACTTGGGCTGGTGCCTGGGCAGTTGCTATCTGGCATCAAGGTCAACGTGATGCCGTTTGACTACGAGCTGTCGTTTGGCGAGCATTCATCGACGAACTATAACCTGCTCGCTGGTCCGGTTGATGATTTGATGCTCGGTGTTTATTGGACACCCAATAGCCGTCAATTACGGATCGACTTTGATGCCAATCCTGCTTGCTACACCGCGGAGATGCTCGACGCGTATCAGCGCCGGTTTATCCGGTTTGTACAAGCGTTGGCTGCCGATGCCACGCAACCGATTAGCGAGATCGATCTGCTCGGCGCTGACGAGCGGCATCGGCTGCTAGTCGAGTGGAATGCGACGCAGCGGGTCTATCCGGCACATCAATGCATTCACCAGTTGTTCGAAGCGCAGGCCGAGCGTACGCCCGAAGCGCCAGCGTTGGTGTTTGAAGCGCAGACACTGAGCTACGCAGAACTGAACGCACAAGCCAATCGTCTCGCGCACCAGTTGATCGAATGGGGTGTCAGGCCGGACACGCGGGTGGCGATCTGCGTGCAGCGTAGTCCCGCACTGGTCGTGGGGCTGCTGGCGATTTTGAAAGCGGGTGGCGCTTATGTGCCGCTCGATCCGAGCTATCCGAGTGAGCGCTTGGCGCACATCCTCGCTGATGCGGCACCGAACATGGTGCTCGCGGATGCGGCCGGGCGCGCTGCGTTGGGCGACGCGGCGCTCGCCGAGTGCACGGTGCTCGATCCGGCCATATTGCCGGCATGGCCGGACACGAATCCGTCGGTAGCCGCGCTCACCGCCCGGCATCTGGCGTATGTGATCTATACGTCGGGCTCGACCGGCACGCCCAAGGGCGTGATGGTCGAACATGCGCAAGTGGTGCGGCTGTTTGAGGCGACGCAACCGTGGTATGGCTTTAACGAGCATGATACTTGGTGCCTGTTTCACTCGTTTGCGTTCGATTTCTCGGTCTGGGAGCTGTGGGGCGCACTGCGTTATGGTGGCAAGCTTGTCATTGTGCCCCATTCGATTGCTCGCTCTGCCGACGCTTTTTACCAGTTGATCTGTGAGCAGGGCGTCACCGTCTTAAATCAGACCCCCAGTGCGTTTAAGGCGTTGATGGCCAGCCAAGCACACAGCGCTTTATCGGATCAATTACGCTACGTGATCTTGGGCGGGGAGGCGCTAGAGCCGACGCTCTTACAGGCGTGGTATGCCACACACGACGAGCGTCATCCGCAATTGGTGAACATGTATGGGCTTACCGAAGCGACCGTGCATGTGACGTATCGGCCGCTTCGGCAACAAGACAGCGAGCAAGCGGGCAGTCCGGTGGGTACACGGATCCCAGACTTGACGATTTATCTGCTCGATGCGCACGGCCAGCCCGTGCCACTGGGGGCGGTTGGCGAGCTGTATATTGGTGGCGCGGGGGTCGCACGCGGTTATCTGAACCGCCCAGCGCTGAGCGCTGAGCGCTTTGTGCCGGATCCGTTCTCCGATGAAGCGGGGGCCCGGCTGTATAAGACCGGGGATGTGGCGCGTTACCGACCGGACGGCAATCTGGAGTTTGTGGGGCGCAACGATGAGCAAGTGAAGATCCGCGGCTTTCGCATTGAACCGGGGGAGATCGAAGCGTGCTTAACGGCACATCCGCAGGTGCGTGATGCGGTGGTAGTAGCAACCGGTGAAGGCTCGGCGAAGCGGCTAGTGGCGTATGTGCAGGCCGAAGCGGACGAGCAGCTCGCGAGCACACTGCGCGCGCAGGTGGCGGCGAGCCTGCCCGAGTATATGGTGCCCAGCGCATTCGTGCGGCTCGATGCGTGGCCGCTGACGCCGAACGGCAAGCTCGATCGGCGTGCACTGCCCGAACCGGACGCTGACGCGTTGGCGCATCAAGCGTATGAAGCGCCACAAGGCGAGCTCGAGACGACGCTGGCGGCGATCTGGGCGGAGCTATTGGGTGTCGAGCGTGTGGGTCGGCACGATAGCTTCTTTGCGCTCGGGGGCCACTCGCTGCTCGCGGTGCGGTTGATGAACCGGGTGAGAATGCTCGGTGCCGACGTGCCGCTGGCGACCTTGTTTGCGACGCCCACGTTGGCCGCGTTTGCCGCGGTGCTCGACGCCCACTGGCAACAAGGCACCGAGGTGCGGCCCGAGATCACGCCGGTCTCACGTGACGGCAGTTTGCCGCTATCGTTCGCGCAGCAGCGGCTGTGGTTCCTCGCGCAGCTCAATGGGGTCAGTGAGTCGTATCATATGCCGCTGGCGCTACATGTGCGCGGGCCACTTGATCGGGCCGCATGGCAACAGGCATTGGATGCGTTGTTCGCGCGTCATGAAGCGCTACGCTCGACGTTTGTCAGTGTTGACGGTCAGCCGCAGGTGCGGCTGCTGCCGGCGCACACGGGTGTGCCGCTGCGCTGGCATGATCTGCGTGGGGTGCCAAACGCGGATGCGCAACTAGCCCGCTTGCGTCATGAAGCCGCGCACGTGCCCCTGGATCTGGCGCGCGGTCCGTTGATCCACGCGTGCGGCATTCAAGTGGCCGATGATGAACACGTGGTGCTGCTCACGCAACACCATATTGTGTCGGACGGCTGGTCGCTTGGCGTGCTCGCGCGCGAGTTCAGTGCACTGTACGCGGCGAGCACAGCCGTCCAAGTCGATCCGCTGCCACCGCTGGCGGTTCAGTATCCGGACTATGCGGCGTGGCAACGACAATGGCTCACGGGTGAGCGGCTTCAAGCACAGAGCGACTATTGGCGTGCGACGCTGGCCGATGCGCCGGTGCTGCTGGCGCTCCCGACGGACCGGCCGCGCCCAGCGCAACAGTCGTTTGCCGGCGCGCACGTGCCGGTGCAGATCGATGCGTCAACCATGCAAGCACTGAAGCGCTTGAGCGCGGAGCACGGCACCACGCTATTTATGACGGTGCTTGCCGCATGGAGCGCGGTGCTCGCGCGCCTGTCAGGCCAGGACGACGTGGTCATCGGCACACCCAGTGCCAATCGCGGGCATGCCGCCATCGAGCCGTTGATCGGCTTCTTTGTCAATACGCTGGCGTTGCGTGTCGACTTATCCGATGAGCCCAATACGAGCGAACTGCTCGCGCGCGTGCGGCGCACGACGTTGGACGCACAAGCGCACCAGGACCTGCCATTCGAGCAAGTGGTCGAGATCGTGCAACCGCCGCGCCGGCTCGATCATACGCCGCTGTTTCAGGTGATGTTCGCGTGGCAGAGCAATGAGCCAGGGCAGTGGCGCTTACCCGGGCTAGATGTCACGCCTGGTGAGCTTGACTACGACATGGTCAGGTTTGACCTGGAAATGCATCTGTATGAGGCAGGTGAGCAGATCATCGGGTCTTTGCACTATGCGAGTGCATTGTTTGACCGCGCGACGATTGAGCGGTATGTGGGGTATCTGACGACGATGTTGCAGGCGATGGTGGCCTGCCCACAGCAGCCGGTGGCAACGCTGCAGGTGCTGGGAGCGGATGAGCGTCAATTGCTGCTTCAGACATGGAATGCGATGACGGCTCCCTATCCAGCCCACCAGTGTCTTCATCGGTTGTTTGAGGCGCAGGTAGCGCGCAGCCCGGAAGCCACTGCGCTGGTATATGAAGCGCAGACACTCAGCTACGCAGAGCTGAACGCACGGGCCAATCGCCTCGCGCATCGGCTCATTGAATTAGGCGTTAAGCCGGATGCCCGAGTGGCGAGCTGCGTCGAGCGCTCGCCGGCAATGGTCGTGGGGCTATTGGCGATCCTGAAAGCCGGCGGCGCTTGTGTGCCACTTGATCCCGCGTACCCGTGCGAGCGCCTCGCGCATATTCTGCATGATGCCGCGCCAACGGTCGTCCTAGCTGATGCAACGGGCAGGGCCACGTTGGGGGAAGCGGTGCTTGCGTGCCGAATCGTACTTGAGCCGGATGTAGCGCTCGATCAAGTCGCACCCAACCCACGGGTAGCCGAACTGACTCCTCGCCATCTTGCCTATGTCATCTACACATCGGGTTCCACTGGCACGTCGAAGGGCGTGATGATCGAACATGTTCAAATTGCACGCTTATTCAAGTTTACAAAGCCTAACGGGATCCTCAATGACGATCAGGCGCTGATCCACCAACCACGAGGTTATAGCTTGGCGCCTGCCGATCGCGTTCTTCAAAAAACATCCTTTAACTTCGATATCTCAATTTGGGAGCTTTTTGAGACGTTGCTCAAGGGCGCGACCCTTGTTGTCGCAGACGCCGACGCTCATAAAGATCCTGTTGCCTTGAAGGATCTTATTGTCCAGGAGCGCATCACAACAGTTCACTTTGTGCCATCCATGCTCAGTATTTTTTTGGATGCGGAAGGTGTTCAGCGATGCACATCGGTAAAGCATTTGATTTGCAGTGGCGAAGCACTGCCCGGTGCGACTGTCCAGCGGTGTCAAACGCTGCTGCCTGATGCGCAAGTTCATAACTTGTATGGTCCCACTGAAAACGCCCTTGGTACCACGTTTTGGACCTGTCCAGTGGCCTGTACCGAGGACAATATTCCGATTGGGCGGCCAATCGTGAACACGCAGGTCTACCTGCTTGATGCATGCGGTCAGCCGGTGCCACTGGGGGCGGTCGGTGAGTTGTATATTGGTGGCGCCGGGGTCGCACGCGGTTATCTGAACCGCCCCGAGCTGAGCGCTGAGCGCTTTGTGCCGGATCCGTTCTCCGATGAAGCGGGGGCACGGCTGTATAAGACCGGGGATCTGGCGCGTTACCGACCGGACGGCAATCTGGAGTTTGTGGGGCGCAATGATGAGCAAGTCAAGATCCGTGGCTTTCGCATTGAACCGAGTGAGATCGAAGCGTGCTTAACGGCGCACCCGCAGGTGCGTGATGCGGTGGTGGTGGCAACCGGTGAGGGTTCGGCGAAGCGGCTGGTGGCGTATGTGCAGGCCGAAGCGAACAAGCAGCTCGCGAGCACACTGCGCGCGCAGGTGGCGGCGAGCCTGCCCGAGTATATGGTGCCCAGCGCATTCGTGCGGCTCGATGCGTGGCCGCTGACGCCGAACGGCAAGCTCGATCGGCGTGCACTGCCCGAACCGGACGCTGACGCGCTGGTGCACCAAGCGTATGAAGCGCCACAAGGCGCGCTGGAGACGACGCTGGCGGCGATCTGGGCGGAGCTATTGGGTGTCGAGCGTGTGGGTCGGCACGACAGCTTCTTTGCGCTCGGGGGCCACTCGCTGCTGGCGGTGCGGTTGATGAACCGGGTCAGAGGACTGGGCGCTGACGTGCCGCTGGCGACCTTGTTTGCGACGCCCACGTTGGCCGCGTTTGCCGCGGCGCTCGAAGCCCACTGGCAACAAGGCACCGAGGCGCGGCCCGAGATCACGCCGGTGTCGCGCGAAGGCAGATTGCCGCTATCGTTTGCCCAGCAGCGGCTGTGGTTCCTCGCGCAGCTTGAGGGCGTCAGTGAGTCGTATCATATGCCGCTGGCGCTGCGCGTGCGCGGGCCGCTTGATCGGGCCGCATGGCAACAGGCATTGGATGCGTTGTTCGCGCGTCATGAAGCGCTACGCTCGACGTTTGTCAGTGTTGACGGTCAGCCGCAGGTGCGGCTGCTGCCGGCGCACACGGGTGTGCCGCTGCGCTGGCATGATCTGCGTGGGGTGCCGGATGCGCAGGTGCAACTGGCCCGCTTGCGTCATGAAGCCGCGCACGCGCCTCTCGATCTGGCGCGCGGCCCATTGATTCACGCGTGCGGCATTCAAGTGGCCGATGATGAACACGTGGTGCTGCTCACGCAACACCATATTGTGTCGGACGGCTGGTCGCTTGGCGTGCTCGCGCGCGAGTTCAGTGCACTGTACGCGGCGAGCGTTGGGGCGCAAGTCGATCCACTGCCGCCGCTGGCGATCCAGTATCCGGACTATGCGGCGTGGCAACGGCAGTGGCTGTCGGATGAGCGGCTGCAGGCGCAAAGCGACTATTGGCGCGCGACGCTGGCCGATGCGCCGGTGCTGCTGGAACTGCCGACGGACCGGCCGCGCCCAGCGCAACAGTCGTTTGCCGGCGCGCACGTGCCGGTGCAGATCGATGCGTCAACCACGCAAGCACTGAAGCGCTTAAGCGCGGAGCACGGCACCACGCTATTTATGACGGTGCTTGCCGCATGGAGCGCGGTGCTCGCGCGCCTGTCAGGCCAGGACGACGTGGTCATCGGCACACCCAGTGCCAATCGCGGGCATGCCGCCATCGAGCCGTTGATCGGCTTCTTTGTCAATACGTTGGCGTTGCGTGTCGACTTATCCGATGAGCCCAATACGAGCGAACTGCTTAAGCGCGTGCGGCGTACGATGTTGGACGCACAAGCGCACCAGGACCTGCCATTCGAGCAAGTGGTCGAGATCGTGCAACCGCCGCGTCGGCTCGATCATACGCCGCTGTTTCAGGTGATGTTCGCGTGGCAGAGTAACGAGCGTGCCGCGTGGGATCTGCCGGGGTTGGAAGTCACGCCAGCGGACTTAGCTTACGAGGCGGCTAAGTTCGATCTGGACCTGCATTTGCATGAAGTAGGTGAAGAGATCGTCGGTGCGCTGGGCTATGCGACGGCGCTGTTTGAGCGATCCACGATTGAGCGGCACGTCGGGTATTTGCAGACGATGTTGCGCGCCATGGTGGCTCGCCCCCAGCAGCCGGTGGCCACGCTTGAGTTGCTGTCACCGGCCGAGCGCCAGTTGCTGCTGCAGACATGGAACGCGACGCAGCAGGCGTATCCAAAACATCGGTGCGTGCACCAGCTATTCGAAGCACAGGTCGAGCGCACGCCCGAGACGACGGTGCTGGTGTTCGAGGACCAAACGTTGAGCTATGCGCAGCTGAACGCACAAGCCAATCGTTTCGCGCACCAGTTGATTGAGTTAGGTGTCAAGCCGGATACCCGGGTGGCAATCTGCGTGCAGCGCAGCCCGGCGCTGGTCGTGGGGCTGCTGGCGATTTTAAAGGCCGGGGGTGCGTATGTGCCGCTGGACCCGAGCTACCCAGGCGAGCGCTTGGCGCACATTCTCGCTGATGCGGCACCCAGCATTGTGCTGGCGGATGCAGCCGGGCGCGCTGCGTTGGGCGAGGCGGCGCTGGCAGAATGTACGGTGCTCGATCCAGCGACTCTGCCGGCGTTACCGGACACGAATCCGTCGGTGGCGGGGCTGACGGCCCGGCATCTGGCGTATGTGATCTATACATCGGGCTCGACCGGCACGCCCAAGGGCGTGATGGTGCCGCATCATGCGATTGCGCGGCTGGTCATCAACAATGGCTATGTTGACATTCGCGCTGGTGATCGTGTGGCGTTCGCAGCGAACCCGGCTTTCGATGCGAGCACGTTTGAAGTATGGGCACCGCTGTTAAATGGCGCCACCGTTGTGGTGATCGATCATGACACGGTGCTGATGCCCGCTGCGTTTGCGCACACTTTGCGCGAACAGCGCATCAGCATCTTGTGGCTCACCGTTGGCTTGTTCAATCAGATGGTCACACAAGTGGACACGGCCTTCTCTCAACTGAAGGCATTGATTGTTGGAGGAGACGTGTTGGATGCGAGGTGGGTTGCGCAAGTGATGCGCGAGTCACCTCCTGAGCAGCTGATCAACGGTTATGGTCCGACCGAGAGCACCACGTTTGCGACGACTTACAAGATCACGTCCGTGCCGGAAACAAACGCCAGCATCCCGATTGGCCGGCCGATTGCGAATACGTGCGTTTATCTGCTCGATGCGCACGGGCAGCCGGTGCCACTGGGTGCGGTCGGTGAGCTGTATCTTGGTGGCGCCGGGGTGGCACGGGGCTACCTGAACCGCCCGGAGTTGACTGCTGAGCGCTTTGTGCCGGATCCGTTCTCCGATGAAGCGGGGGCACGGCTGTATAAGACCGGGGATGTGGCGCGGTATTTACCGGACGGTAATTTGGAGTTTGTGGGGCGCAACGATGAGCAAGTGAAGATTCGCGGCTTTCGCATTGAACCGGGGGAGATCGAAGCGTGCTTAACGGCGCACCCGCAGGTGCGTGATGCGGTGGTGGTGGCAACCGGTGAGGGTTCGGCGAAGCGGCTGGTGGCGTATGTGCAGGCCGAAGCGAACAAGCAGCTCGCGAGCACACTGCGCGCGCAGGTGGCGGCGAGCCTGCCCGAGTATATGGTGCCCAGCGCATTCGTGCGGCTCGATGCGTGGCCGCTGACGCCGAACGGCAAGCTCGATCGGCGTGCACTGCCCGAACCGGACGCTGACGCGCTGGTGCACCAAGCGTATGAAGCGCCACAAGGCGCGCTGGAGACGACGCTGGCGGCGATCTGGGCGGAGCTATTGGGTGTCGAGCGTGTGGGTCGGCACGACAGCTTCTTTGCGCTCGGGGGCCACTCGCTGCTGGCGGTGCGGTTGATGAACCGGGTCAGAGGACTGGGCGCTGACGTGCCGCTGGCGACCTTGTTTGCGACGCCCACGTTGGCCGCGTTTGCCGCGGCGCTCGAAGCCCACTGGCAACAAGGCACCGAGGCGCGGCCCGAGATCACGCCGGTGTCGCGCGAAGGCAGATTGCCGCTATCGTTTGCCCAGCAGCGGCTGTGGTTCCTCGCGCAGCTTGAGGGCGTCAGTGAGTCGTATCATATGCCGCTGGCGCTGCGCGTGCGCGGGCCGCTTGATCGGGCCGCATGGCAACAGGCATTGGATGCGTTGTTCGCGCGTCATGAAGCGCTACGCTCGACGTTTGTCAGTGTTGACGGTCAGCCGCAGGTGCGGCTGCTGCCGGCGCACACGGGTGTGCCGCTGCGCTGGCATGATCTGCGTGGGGTGCCGGATGCGCAGGTGCAACTGGCCCGCTTGCGTCATGAAGCCGCGCACGCGCCTCTCGATCTGGCGCGCGGCCCATTGATTCACGCGTGCGGCATTCAAGTGGCCGATGATGAACACGTGGTGCTGCTCACGCAACACCATATTGTGTCGGACGGCTGGTCGCTTGGCGTGCTCGCGCGCGAGTTCAGTGCACTGTACGCGGCGAGCACAGCCGGCCAAGTCGATCCACTGCCGCCGCTGGCGATCCAGTATCCGGACTATGCGGCGTGGCAACGGCAGTGGCTGTCGGATGAGCGGCTGCAGGCGCAAAGCGACTATTGGCGCGCGACGCTGGCCGACGCCCCGGTGCTGCTGGAACTACCGACGGACCGGCCGCGCCCAGCGCAACAGTCGTTTGCCGGCGCGCACGTGCCGGTGCAGATCGATGCGTCAACCACGCAAGCACTGAAGCGCTTAAGCGCGGAGCACGGCACCACGCTATTTATGACGGTGCTTGCCGCATGGAGCGCGGTGCTCGCGCGCCTGTCAGGCCAGGACGACGTGGTCATCGGCACACCCAGTGCCAATCGCGGGCATGCCGCCATCGAGCCGTTGATCGGCTTCTTTGTCAATACGCTGGCGTTGCGCGTGGATGTGTCGGGTGAGCCCGATACCGCCCAGCTGCTCGCGCGCGTGCGGCGTACGATGTTGGACGCACAAGCACACCAGGATCTACCGTTCGAGCAAGTGGTGGAGATCGTGCAGCCGCCGCGTCAATTGAATCATACGCCGCTGTTTCAAGTGATGTTCGCGTGGCAAAACAATGAGCCAGGCAAGTGGCGCCTACCTGGGCTCACGGCCACGCCGGCTGAGCTCGAGTATGACGTCGTAAAGTTCGATATCGAGCTGAACTTATCTGAGGCAGGTGACGAGATCATCGGCAGCTTAGCGTATGCGACGGCGCTGTTTGAGCGATCCACGATCGAGCGGCACGTCGGGTATCTGCAGGCGATGTTGCGCGCCATGGTGGCGTGCCCCCAGCAGCCAGTCGCAACGCTTGAATTGCTGTCACCGGCCGAGCGCCAGTTGCTGCTGCAGACATGGAACGCGACGCAGCAGGCGTATCCAAAACATCGGTGCGTGCACCAGCTATTCGAAGCACAGGTCGAGCGCACGCCCGAGACGACGGCGCTGGTGTTCGAGGACCAAACGTTGAGCTATGCGCAGCTGAACGCACAAGCCAATCGTTTCGCGCACCAGTTGATTGAGTTAGGTGTCAAGCCGGATACCCGGGTGGCAATCTGCGTGCAGCGCAGCCCGGCGCTGGTCGTGGGGCTGCTGGCGATTTTAAAGGCCGGGGGTGCGTATGTGCCGCTGGACCCGAGCTACCCAGGCGAGCGCTTGGCGCACATTCTCGCTGATGCGGCACCCAGCATTGTGCTGGCGGATGCAGCCGGGCGCGCTGCGTTGGGCGAGGCGGCGCTGGCAGAATGTACGGTGCTCGATCCAGCGACTCTGCCGGCGTTACCGGACACGAATCCGTCGGTGGCGGGGCTGACGGCCCGGCATCTGGCGTATGTGATCTATACATCGGGCTCGACCGGCACGCCCAAGGGCGTGATGGTGCCGCATCATGCGATTGCGCGGCTGGTCATCAACAATGGCTATGTTGACATTCGCGCTGGTGATCGTGTGGCGTTCGCAGCGAACCCGGCTTTCGACGCGAGCACGTTTGAAGTGTGGGCACCGCTGTTAAATGGCGCCACCGTTGTGGTAATCGATCATGACACGGTGCTGATGCCCGCTGCGTTTGCGCACACTTTGCGCGAACAGCGCATCAGCATCTTGTGGCTCACCGTTGGCTTGTTCAATCAGATGGTCACACAAGTGGACACGGCCTTCTCTCAACTGAAGGCATTGATTGTTGGAGGAGACGTGTTGGATGCGAGGTGGGTTGCGCAAGTGATGCGCGAGTCACCTCCTGAGCAGCTGATCAACGGTTATGGTCCGACCGAGAGCACCACGTTTGCGACGACTTACAAGATCACGTCCGTGCCGGAAACAAACGCCAGCATCCCGATTGGCCGGCCGATTGCGAACACACGCGTTTATTTACTTGACGCGCACGGCCAGCCGGTGCCACTGGGTGCGGTCGGCGAATTGTATATTGGTGGCGCGGGGGTAGCACGGGGCTACCTGAACCGCCCGGAGTTGACTGCTGAGCGCTTTGTGCCCGATCCGTTCTCCGATGAAGCGGGTGCACGGCTGTATAAGACCGGAGATTTGGCACGTTACCGACCGGACGGCAATCTGGAGTTTGTGGGGCGCAACGATGAGCAAGTGAAGATTCGCGGCTTTCGCATTGAACCGGGGGAGATCGAAGCGTGCTTAACGGCGCACCCGCAGGTGCGTGATGCGGTGGTAATAGCAACCGGTGAGGGCTCGGCTAAGCGGCTGGTGGCGTATGTGCAGGCCGAAGCGAACGAGCAGCTCGCGAGTACACTGCGCGCGCAGGTGGCGGCGAGCCTGCCCGAGTATATGGTGCCCAGCGCATTCGTGCGGCTCGATGCGTGGCCGCTGACGCCGAACGGCAAGCTCGATCGGCGTGCACTGCCCGAACCGGACGCTGACGCGCTGGCGCATCAAGCGTATGAAGCGCCGCAAGGCGAACTCGAGACGACGCTGGCGACGATCTGGGCCGAGCTATTGGGTGCCGAACGTGTGGGCCGGCACGATAGCTTCTTTGCGCTCGGTGGCCACTCGCTGCTGGCGGTGCGGTTGATTGAGCATCTGCGGCGTCGGGGAGTCGGGTTATCCGTGCGTGCGCTATTCGACACGCCGGTGCTCAGTGCGTTGGCGCAGACGTTGGGTCAGCACCGTGACGTGGTGGTGCCGCCCAACGCGATCATGCCCGACACGAGTGCGATTACGCCGTCGATGCTGCCGCTCATTGAGCTGACGCAAGCGGACATCGACAAGATTGTCGAGCAGGTGCCGCAAGGTGTAGCCAATATCCAGGACATTTATGCCCTGTCGCCGCTGCAAGACGGGCTGCTGTTTCACCATCTACTCGCGCGCGACGGCGATCCGTATCTGCTGATGGTGCAGTTGGCCTTTGACACGCGAGCGCGGCTTGACCAGTATCTGCACGCGCTGCAGCAGGTGATCGATCGTCACGATATTTTGCGCACCGCGTTCGTGTGGGAAGGCGTGTCGATGCCCGCGCAAGTGGTATGGCGCCACGCGCGGCTGCCGATCACCGAGCTGACGTTAGACGCCGCTGACGGCCGATCGCCGAGCAATTGGCACGGCGCTTTGATCCGCGTCATACGCGGCTGGATCTGACGCAAGCGCCGCTGCTGCACTGTGCGATCGCCCAGGATAGTGAGGGTCGCTGGCTACTTATGCAGCGGCTACACCATTTGATTGGCGATCATTCGACGCTGGAAGTGATGCACGCGGAGGTGCGGGCGTTCATCGAGGCTCGAGGCGACATGCTGCCGCCGGCGCAGCCGTTCCGCCATCTGGTCGCGCAAGCCAGGCTAGGCATGAGCCAAGCTGAGCACGAGCGTTTCTTCACTGAGCTGCTCGTGGGTGTGGAGCCGACCTTGCCGTTTGGGCTCGCGCAGGTCCAGCGCGACGGCAGTGACGTGAGCGAGTCACACCGGATGCTGCCGTCGGCATTGAACGACCGGCTGCGCGCGCATGCCAAACGGTTGGGCGTCAGTCTGGCGAGTCTATGCCATCTGGCGTGGGCGCAGGTGCTCGCCCGTGCGAGCGGCCAACAACGTGTCGTGTTTGGCACCGTGCTGTTCGGTCGGATGCAAGCGGGTGAAGGCGCCGATCGTGCGATGGGGCTCTTTATCAATACGCTGCCGCTGCGTGTGGAGCTGGACGGCAGTGTGCAGGCGTGTGTGCGGAGCACGCACGCGCGCTTGGCCGCGCTGTTGGAACATGAACATGCGTCGCTGGCGCTCGCGCAGCGCTGCAGCGGCGTGCCGGCGGGCACGCCGCTCTTTAGTGCGCTGCTCAATTACCGGCACAATGCAATGGGCTCGGATGAGTGCAGCAGGCTACCGGGTGTGGAGCTGTTGAGTGCCCAGGAGCGCACCAATTACCCGCTGATACTGTCGGTCGAGGACTTTGGGCAGGCACTGGGGCTGACCGCGCAGAGCGTGCCGTCGCTGGAGCCTGAGCGGGTGTGCGCGTATATGCAGCAGGCGCTGCACAGCTTGGCCGACGCACTCGAGGCGGCGCCCGATACTGCAATGCAGCAGTTGCAGGTGCTGCCCGAGGCGGAGCGCGAGTTGCTGCTGCAGACATGGAATGCGACGCAGCAAGACTATCCGTCGCACTTATGCATCCACCAGTTGTTTGAAGCGCAGGTCGAGTGCATGCCCGAGGCGCCAGCGCTGGTCTATGAAGACCAAACGTTCAGTTATGCACAGCTGAACGCCCGAGCCAATTGCTTGGCACACCAGCTGATCGAGTTAGGTGTCAAGCCCGATACCCGAGTGGCGATCTGTGCCGAGCGTAGTCCCGCGCTGGTGGTGGGGCTGCTGGCGATTTTAAAAGCGGGGGGCGCGTATGTGCCGTTGGATTCCGCGTATCCGAGTGAGCGCTTGGTGTATATCCTCACCGATGCGGCACCGGCGATTGTGCTCGCGGATGCGGCCGGGCGCGCTGCGTTGGGCGACGCGGCGCTGGCAGAATGTACGGTGCTCGATCCAGCCACCCTGCCGGCATGGCCAGACACGAATCCGTCGGTAGCCGCGCTCACCGCCCGGCATTTGGCATATGTGATCTATACGTCGGGCTCGACCGGCACGCCCAAGGGCGTGATGGTCGAACATGCGCAAGTGGTGCGGCTGTTCGAGGCGACGCAACCGTGGTATGGCTTTAACGAGCATGATACTTGGTGCCTGTTTCACTCGTTTGCGTTCGATTTCTCGGTCTGGGAGCTGTGGGGCGCACTGCGTTATGGTGGCAAGCTTGTCATTGTGCCCCATTCGATTGCTCGCTCTGCGACGCTTTTTACCAGTTGATCTGTGAGCAGGGCGTCACCGTCTTAAATCAGACCCCAGTGCGTTTAAGGCGTTGATGGCCAGCCAAGCACACAGCGCTTTATCGGATCAATTACGCTACGTGATCTTGGGCGGGGAGGCGCTGGAGCCTGCTATCTTGCAGGCATGGTATGCCACGCACGACGAGCATCATCCGCAATTGGTCAACATGTATGGGCTTACCGAAGCGACTGTGCATGTGACGTATCGGCTACTTCAGCAGCAGGACAGCGAGCAAGTGGGCAGCCCGGTGGGCACACGGATTCCGGATCTGACGATTTATCTGCTGGACGCGCACGGTCAACCGGTGCCGCTCGGTGCGGTCGGTGAGTTGTATATTGGTGGCGCCGGGGTGGCACGGGGCTATCTGAACCGCCCGGCGTTGACCGCCGAGCGCTTTGTGCCGGATCCGTTCTCCGATGAAGCGGGGGCCCGGCTGTATAAGACCGGGGATGTGGCGCGTTACCGACCGGACGGCAATCTGGAGTTTGTGGGGCGCAACGATGAGCAAGTGAAGATCCGCGGCTTCGCATTGAACCGGGGGAGATCGAAGCGTGCTTAACGGCACATCCGCAGGTGCGTGATGCGGTGGTAGTAGCAACCGGTGAAGGCTCGGCGAAGCGGCTAGTGGCGTATGTGCAGGCCGAAGCGGACGAGCAGCTCGCGAGCACACTGCGCGCGCAGGTGGCGGCGAGCCTGCCCGAGTATATGGTGCCCAGCGCATTCGTGCGGCTCGATGCGTGCCGCTGACGCCGAACGGCAAGCTCGATCGGCGTGCACTGCCCGAACCGGACGCTGACGCGTTGGCGCATCAAGCGTATGAAGCGCCACAAGGCGAGCTCGAGACGACGCTGGCGGCGAATCTGGGCGGAGCTATTGGGTGTCGAGCGTGTGGGTCGGCACGAATAGCTTCTTTGCGCTCGGGGGCCACTCGCTGCTCGCGGTGCGGTTGATGAACCGGGTGAGAATGCTCGGTGCCGACGTGCCGCTGGCGACCTTGTTTGCGACGCCACGTTGGCCGCGTTTGCCGCGGTGCTCGACGCCCACTGGCAACAAGGCACCGAGGTGCGGCCCGAGATCACGCCGGTCTCACGTGACGGCAGTTTGCCGCTATCGTTCGCGCAGCAGCGGCTGTGGTTCCTCGCGCAGCTCAATGGGGTCAGTGAGTCGTATCATATTCCGCTGGCGCTACATGTGCGCGGGCCACTTGATCGGGCGCATGGCAACAGGCATTGGATGCGTTGTTCGCGCGTCATGAAGCGCTACGCTCGACGTTTGTCAGTGTTGACGGTCAGCCGCAGGTGCGGCTGCTGCCGGCGCACACGGGTGTGCCGCTGCGCTGGCATGATCTGCGTGGGTGCCGGATGCGCAGGTGCAACTGGCCCGCTTGCGTCATGAAGCCGCGCACGCGCCTCTCGATCTGGCGCGCGGCCCATTGATTCACGCGTGCGGCATTCAAGTGGCCGATGATGAACACGTGGTGCTGCTCACGCAACACCATATTGTGTCGGACGGCTGGTCGATCGGGGTGCTCGCGCGTGAGTTCAGTGCACTGTACGCGGCGAGCACAGCCGGCCAAGTCGATCCACTGCCGCCGCTGGCGATCCAGTATCCGGACTATGCGGCGTGGCAACGGCAGTGGCTGTCGGATGAGCGGCTGCAGGCGCAAAGCGACTATTGGCGCGCGACGCTGGCCGACGCCCCGGTGCTGCTGGAACTACCGACGGACCGGCCGCGCCCAGCGCAACAGTCGTTTGCCGGCGCGCACGTGCCGGTGCAGATCGATGCGTCAACCACGCAAGCACTGAAGCGCTTAAGCGCGGAGCACGGCACCACGCTATTTATGACGGTGCTTGCCGCATGGAGCGCGGTGCTCGCGCGCCTGTCAGGCCAGGACGACGTGGTCATCGGCACACCCAGTGCCAAT